>NZ_JAMLFW010000001.1:4800000-5527300 GCF_024256385.1 Anatilimnocola floriformis | reverse complement strand
AAAACAAAGAAGAGCTGGCTGCGCGCTCGACGTGGACCGGGTTGCAGTTCGCGCTCGGATTTAGCGCGCTGTTTGCCGCGGCATATTGGTTCGTTCCCGATTGGTTCATCTATTTTCACGAGCGAGGGGCGAGCGCCAGCGAATTCGGCAAGGTCCGCGACCTGACCATCGTGCTGCTGCGGTTCGTGGCCGTCTACTGCTTATTCGATGCTACGCAAATGACGTTCGTCAGCGCCCTGAAGGGCGCGGGCGACACACGGTTTGTGCTGTATGCTGCGGTGGCCCTCACGGCGGTGTTCATCGTCGGCGGCCGCGTCGCGGAAATGTACCTACACTTCGGCGTGATGGGTTGGTGGTACGTGATGACGGCTTGGATCTTTGCGATGGCGGTCGTTTATCTGCTGCGCTTCCTGCACGGCGGCTGGCGGAAGATGCGAGTGATCGAGCCGGAGTTGGTGGGGAAGTAGTTCTGAGTTTTGAGTTTGAAGACAGGAAGGAGAATTTGCGATGAACGACCAACTCTTGTCTCAGAACTCAGAACTCAGAACTCAGAACTCGTCCCGTACCCACGGCCTGCTGAATATCGCCAAGCCAGCCGGTGTTTCTTCGCGGCATGTCGTGACGCAACTCGAACACGCGCTCAAACCACTTGCCGTCGGTCATGCGGGAACGCTCGATCCCATGGCGACGGGCGTGCTGGTAGTGGGCGTGGGTCGCGGAACGAAACTGATCGACTATCTACATCGTTTTCCGAAAACGTACCGGGCGTCATTTCTGCTGGGGCGGTCGAGCGATACCGAAGACATCACGGGCAACGTCACGATGCTGACGGACGCGCGAGCTCCGTCGCGCGCGGAACTCGATGCGGCAGTTCCGATGTTTTTGGGAACCATTCAGCAGCAACCGCCGGCTTTTTCCGCGTTGAAAGTTGCCGGCAAGCGAGCTTATAAACTGGCCCGCAAAGGGAAGAAGGTGGAGTTGAATGCTCGGCCGGTGGATGTTCATCGGCTGGAAATCACACGCTACGAATATCCGGAGCTGCAAGCCGAAATCGAATGCAGCAGCGGCACGTACATTCGGTCGCTGGGGCGCGATCTGGCCCGCGCGGTCGGCAGCGAAGCAGCCATGTCGGTACTCTCGCGCACCGTCATCGGGCCGTTTCTGCTTTCGCAGGCCGTTGCGCCCGAGCAAATCAACAAGGACAATCTGCTGGAACATCTGCTGCCGTCGCTGCTGGCCGTGGGAGCGATGCAGCGCACGCCGCTGAGTGAACAACAGGTCGCAGAACTTACTGCGACGGGTGTGCTGTTTGATCTACCGCTGGAGGCCACCCAATTTGCCAGCGACGCCGAGGTCGCCGGAATCGCGCCGGACGGCAGGCTGTTTGCCGTGCTCACCCCCAGCCGCGGAGATCGCTGGAAGGTGAAAGTGCTGGTGGGTGCGGGCGGTCCTCCCACTGCGGATGAGTCGTAAACGCCCGACGTGTGTTTTACCAAGACCAGCCGGCCCGCAGCGTTTCATTCACGACGCAGCCCGTCGGCCAACGGTTCTGCGAGAGATCAACGAGACACTGCGCGGCGAGGCGGCCCATGGCATCGAGGGCGTCTTGATCGATGCCGCCGAGATGCGGCGCAAAGACGAGATTGTCGAACTGCCGCAGCCGGCTCAGGGCTGGGAGCGGTTCGGTCTTGCAAACGTCGAGACCCGCGCCAAACAAATGGCCGCTGGCGAGCGCATCGCAAAGCGCATCTTCATCGACGAGGCCGCCGCGCGACGTGTTGATCAGTGTGCTGTTGGGCTTCATCAGGGCGAGCGTTTTGGCATTGATGATGTCGGTCGTCTCGGGCGTGCAAGGCATGTGCAGGCTGACGATGTCGGCTTGGGCGAGCAGTTCGTGAAACGACACGAGCTCGATGCCGCGCTGGGCCGCGAAGGCAGCATCGGCGTAGGGATCGTAGGCGATTACCTTCAAGCCGAGCCCCTGGCAGCGCGGAGTCATCGCCCGGCCGATGCGACCGAGGCCGACCAGACCGATGGTGTTGCCCGCCAGACGCCGCGGGCAATCGCGACGCCACTTGCCGCCGCGGATTTCGCGATCGCGCCGACAGGTGTCGCGAAAGACGGCAGTGATGAGCGCGATGGCCTGCTCGGCGACCGAGTGCTCATTCGTTCCGGGAGTAATGCAAACCGCGGCGCCATGCCTGGTCGCTGCGGCCACATCCACGGCGTCGTAGCCGACTCCCACGCGAGCGACCGCGCGCAGTTTGCTACCGGCGAACACGTTCTCGGTGTAGCGCTCCATGCTGGCCAGCGTGAAATCGATTCCCTGCAGTTGCGCGATGAACTCGGCTTCGGTCAGCGTCGTGCAATCGACCGGAGGAATCACCACCTCCACGCCCGCCGCATCGAGAACTTCACGCCAAGGACCTTGGCCGTTCGCGTAAACGGCGGGAGTGATGAGAGCGCGGGGCATGGGAGATTCCGGAAAGGCAGAATGAAGAAGTCAGAATGCAGAATGAAAGGCGGGAAGTTGCCGCAGCGAATCGGCGAGCGCTTCGTTCGTGGTAGCAAGAGTGATATGGTCGACATTTTCCAGCGGCGTGGCAATCAGTGTGGCGATCAAGCGCTCGATGGATTTTAGAAATTCCGCTTCGGGGCATCGGCCATAGCCGCAGCCGAGACAAGCGGCGGCGATGGAACGACAGCCAGCCGCGGCCAGCTGCTGAATCGCAGTGAAATAGGTTTGCAGAATCAATTCGGCATTCGTGTCATAGAAGACATCAATGGCGACTGCGTGGGCGACGTGAGGAAAAGGCGAACTGAAGCCGGGCGAAATAACGACGGTTCCCGGCGGAACGACGCGCAGCTTTTGTTCCCGCAGATGCGCGTGCAAGAACTCTTGCATCTCGCCGCCGTAACGCATGGAGAACGCGCCGCCAACGCCGCCGGAGAGATTCAAGTTGGGGTTGGCGGAACAGATCAAGCCATCGGCGGAGATATCAAGCAGATCGCCGTGGATGACTTGCCATTTGATCATATCGCGACGAACGTCTTGAGCAACAACCGGCGAGGCGACGCCACCAGTTTCGGAGTCGCTCGAAGATGGTGAGTTTCGCTCCGCTTCAGCCCTCACCCCAACCCTCTCCCCGGAGTACCGGGGCGAGGGAGCAAAACATTCGCAAAAGCGAATTCCTCTTCTTGCCTTCTGAATTCGGAATTCACTTCTGCATTCTGCGTTCTCACTTCTGCATTTCCCCTCACGCCATTTCGGCGCCCATCTTGCCCGCTTCTTCCTTGATGTTGCTGCCGTCGGGCGTGGCGTCGTTGTGGATGTCGTACCAATCTTCGCTGAACGCCAGGTAGCCGCCCTTGCCCTTGTTGGCGTTGTCGATGGCGACGTTGGTGGCGAGCGCGATCACGGCGTCGCCGAGGGCGACCTTCGGATTACAGCGGGGCTGATTTTCCGGAGCAGGATTGCGGATGCACCAGGCGAAGTGCTCGATTTCTTCGGTGTAACCGCGGCTGACAGGCCCCGAAGTGGCTGCGGCCTTAGCGAGACTTGGCCCCTTGCCGCTGGCTTGCGTGTCGAGCGTCGGGCCACCCTTGTCGTCCTTCACGCCGATCTTGGTCGAGGTGTCGCTGTTCTTGAACAGCAGCACTTCTTGCTCGCGTTCGAGCAGCAGCGTTCCCTTCGTTCCCATCACGGTTTCGCCGTAGCCGCCCCAGCCGTTGCCGTTGATCGACGAGTAAGTGACGACGATCTTCTTCTCAGGGTTTTGCACGGCGTCGTAGGCCGGGATGCCACCCTTCGGATAGCTCATGGCCGGATCGTAATAGCCCACGTCGAAGCCCGCTTCGTAACCCGGGCCCGGGAACTCATACATGCAATAGACGTGATCTTCGGCATCGCGATCAAGCGGGAAGGTATGCCGGCCACCGACTGCGTGGACGCTCAGCGGGTGGGCCTTCTTGCCGTCCTTGCGGAGGGCGGTGCAGAAGATGGTCGAGGCATCGAGCTGATGGCTGCCGAGCTCGGCCATCAAGCCGCCGCCCGTGCGTGCAAACAACCGCCAACGGGCCAGCTCTTCGCGAGCTTCACGGAGCTTGCCCTTGCCAATGTGGAAATCCTGATAGCCGTACTTCTTGGCGTCGACTTCGGCGTCGAGCAGCCAGGCCTTCCACTGAGCCACTTGCTTGGCAACCTTCGAACCGTCGGATGGGTTGCTCCCCAATTCGGCTTCGAGTTCCTTCAGCTTCTTGAGCACGAAGTTGATCTTCGTCTCCTTGCCGTCCTTAGTGACCGCATCGACTTCCCAGGGCAGGGGCTGTTGCCAGCTGTCGTTTCCAGGCAAGTTGCCGCGGTGCCATTGAGCGCGAATGTGATGCAATTCGCCGAGGACGCCCCAGCGGAGCAGGTTCACCGCGTTGTCATAGAGCACGCTGTAGTGGCGTTGATGGCCGACGCAAAGGATCTTGCCGGTCTTTTCGGCCACGCGGCCCATCAGTTTGCACTGGGCCACGTTGTGGGCCATCAGCTTTTCGGTGAGCACGTGCTTGCCGGCTTGCATGGCTTCGATGGCGACGATCGCATGCAAGTGCAGCGGCAGGGCGATGATGATCGCTTCGACTTCGGGGTTCTTCAGGACTTCCTTGTAGTCTTCCGTAACCTTGATGTGTTCCTTGGCTGCCGCTTCATCCGCAAAGCCAAACCGCTTGATCAAGCCTTGACGATTGGCTAGCGCCACGTCGCCAGCCCAGTCGCCGTGGAAGGCGCGATGGACGTTGTACGGCCGGATGTCGCAGATCTGAATGACGTCGACATATTCCGGATTGCAAGCGTTGATTAGCACCTGGCCTTCGTCGCCAGCGCCGATCACGGCGATGCGAACGGGGCTGGCGAGCTTTTCTTTCTGCTTCCAGAAATAGGTCGCGCCGAGGCCTGCACCGGAGACAATCCCTGCGCCGACCACGCCCTTGAGGAAGTCGCGCCGATTGAACGGCTCGGCCGCTGGGCTGCGGTCGTAAGCGTCCATCGCGGCGTGATAGTTATCCTGACCAACTGCACGTTCTTCGGGAGTGAGATTCATACCTTAGGCTCCTTTGGCTGAAGCCAGCGCGGGCGCTGGTCGAGAGGCTGCTGAATTTTTGGCGGGCGTATTGGCTGCAGGTTTGCGAGTCATGCGTCGCAAGCCGGTGATCACGTAATCCAAACCACAGAACTGACCAGCGCCGAGGGCCGCGAGGGCCAGCAGCGTGAGCATTTCGACAAACTGATTGAAGATCGGCGCTCCGCCGTAACCGGGCCACTGCGAGGCACACACGCCAGCGAGAAAGATCGCTCCAGCGATCGCGGCCACGCGAGTGAACAGGCCGGTGATGAGGCACAGCCCGATGATGAGATCGAAGTACGGGACCACGGCGTCCATGAATTCGGTATCGCCGAAGCGTTGGCCGACCTTGCCAATCTTCAGCACGCCATGCCGCAGCATTTGCTTGTCGGTGGCGATTGCGTTCATGTCGTTCTGGAGATCGATCCAGACTTTGTCGACAAAGGTGAGGATCGGCATCTTCAGGGCGTTGCGATCCGATTCGATACGGGCGTCGTGCGCCTGCATCGAAGTCATGGCCTGGCGATAAGCGACATTGCGATCGGCGTCGCGGCGATCGAGCTGCTTGTAATATTCGTCGATCTCGTCGCGCTTCGAACCCAGGTAGGAGTTCATCCGCTTGCTGTAATTCTTGACGAGCGTCTCGGCTTTCTTCTTCTGCTTATCATCGAAGCCGAAGTGGCTGGCAGCTTTTTCCTCGTAGTTTTTCCAATGAGCTTCGGTGGCTTTGGAGTTCATCCGCCACGTGCCATCGATATCCCAGACTCGGCCGCGAAAGGCTTCGGCCAGCGGGCCTTTGGCATTGGCAAAGAATGGACCCGAGAACGGCTTTTTGTCCTTTAGCTTGGTGGTCCCTTCCATGTAGAAGTGGATGCCCACGCCGACGCGGAGGGCGACGATCGCCGCGACCACCCACCAACCAACAGTAACGCGATAAGTACTCAGGGGAGAGGCTCCTCACGGACGCGTTCGCACTCGTCATGGGCCATGGCGTGAGCCAGGGACGACACGAACGGAAAAATTAGACAGCTGTCTGGGGAATCCGCCATTATGCCCAGGAATCGGCGGTTCGCCAACTGCCAGCGGTGGGAGAAGTTTTGAGTTTTGAGATTGTAGTTCTGAGACACAGAACTGCCCGCACAAGAAGAAGCCCGCCTTCCTACGTAGGCCGGACCATTGGTCCGATTGGAAGCGGGGATGAAGTTCTGAGTTCTGAGACAAGAGAAACCTTGCTCGCAACTTCCTGTCTCAAAACTCAAAACTCAGAACTCAGAACTTTCTTCTTCGCTCCGGCTAATCGCCGGTGCCGATGTCGGTTTCGTAAGCTTCATAGATCAATTCGTTCTCACGCGATTCGTGGTCGCGCAGCGCTTGATCAAATTCCAAGAACTCAGGTCCGAACCAAAGGGCCAGCGTGGCGAGTTGTTCGCAGTGGATCAGCCGTTCGGCCCGATCGACGATGTTGGTGAGTTCTAGATACAAGGTGCGGTGCTCGCTCCGCAAATTTTCAGCCGCATAGCTCAGCCGCGGCGCGACATCGACTGGATCGTCGAAATAGCCGTAGGCTTCTTCCAGGGCAAAGTGCAGGGCCAGTTGATCGCGCATTTGCGAGAGGCGATCGACCAACATTCGACAGTTGGCCGGAGAAATCGGCCGTTGGCAACGATGGCGGAGTTCTTCCAGCCGGTGCCAGAGCTCGGTGTTGACTTCCTTGATCTCCTGCAGAAACGCCGCATTCACGGTGACGGTGCGGGTCATCACAACGCTGCTCATGGGAACCTCCTTCTCGCAGCGGCTCAGAACGAACACGCAGCGACAAAAGGACCGAGAGCAGCAACGCCTTGTGCCAGCCAATTGCGATGTGCCAGCGAGACAAGGAGGCAAGCCGCGGAACCCGGCCCAACCCTCAAACTAATGGGCTGAACAGCCCGTAATACGTTTGCTTCCGCCTGGGATTTCGAGCCGCCGTTGCCGAAGCAGCAGCGACCGAAGTGACTAATCGAGAGCACGATCAGCCAAGCGCAAATCTAGACCTGTGACTGCATCGAGTCAAACTTTTTCTCGGCAAAAATGTGGCGACTTCCTGCCAGCAAAGATAGAGCCATTCCGTGAAGCAGCTTATAAAAGTAATGCAGTCTGCGTATTCGCAGTAGCAGCACGGGTGGGCACTGCATTTATCATTTTTATTTTTCTGCCCGCATGCGGGGGTTCGCCTGACGAACCCGAGGAGCTTTTATGACTCATGAGATTTGGGAGCGGTGGCGGTGCATCATTGCCCTGCTCCTGCTGTTGCTGATCGGCAACAGCGGCTGTGGCAACAAACAACTCGAAGACCTGGCCGCGAAAGCGAAGCAAGGCATCGAAGGAGCCAAGAAACAAGCGAACGATGTTTCGCAGAGTGTCCAGAAGGGCGCTCAAGAGATGCAAAAGCTGCCGGGGGCAGTCGCTGCCGTAACTGCGGGCGATATCAAACTGACACTCGATACTCCGCTCAACGCCACCACCTGCGCCGCGCGCTTCCTCGCACCCGCC
This sequence comes from Anatilimnocola floriformis, assembly GCF_024256385.1. Lineage (NCBI taxonomy): Bacteria > Pseudomonadati > Planctomycetota > Planctomycetia > Pirellulales > Pirellulaceae > Anatilimnocola > Anatilimnocola floriformis. The sequence continues at coordinate 5,519,660 of NZ_JAMLFW010000001.1, read as the reverse complement.
AATGGTCGTCCGGGCGTCTTTCAAATCGGCACCAGTGTAACCTCGGGACCGAAGAGCTTCCCCGCCGTGTTCATTCACGCGCCGACCACTGCGGCCAGTCTGCAAGGACTCGTGGGTCAAACGATTCCCGCGCAAGTCTTCGTGGCGAAGAGTGAATCGCAAGGACATTTTCAATCGACGGCAGACAAGCCGGTTCAATTGCAAATCATGAAGCTCGAAAACAACATCGTGACCTGTCAGCTCCAGGCCGCGGAACTCACCAGCCTCGATCCGTCTCCCACTGGCCAGGCACTGACCGTGCCGGTCGCGGGAACGCTCGTCGGCGCGGTGCAGCCCTAGTTCCGCCATTTCACTTAACCTGGAGAACCATTCATGAATCGATACTCTTGTGTTGCGCTCGTCGCCCTGTGCTTTGTGGTGGGCTTGGCGAATTTGTCCGCCAACCCAGCCACCAAAACTCCTGAAACGCTGTTAAAAATCTATCCCGGCAAAGAAGTCGCGAACGACTACCTTACGCTTGACTACAAGGTGATCTCCGAACGCTATGCTCGGGCCAGGAAAATCGCCGATGAACTTGCCGGCAAACTCGCTGCCGACAAACTGACTCTCGGCGATGCCAAGCAAATCGCGCCGCTGTATTTACTCACGGCGAAGTTGAAACGCGATGCCGATTATCTCGCGTTGCGTGGCGAGGCTTCCGGCCACGACCTGGCCTTGCGGGTCTCCACTTACAACAGGTTGATCGAAAGTGTCGTTGCCAAAATTCTCACGCTGCCGGGAATGAGCACCAAGTCTCCTCAGGCTCAACTTGAGAAGTCGCATGCGGCGGGCCTGAAGCAGTTGCCACGCATCGAAGCGCTCGTCAATCAGCAAAAGTTCGTGCAAGCTGAAGGGGAGTTGTTCGAGATCCTCGACGAAATGTCGTCAAGCGCCGTTTGGTTTCCGGGGGCCGATCTCCATTTAATGTTCAAGCCGTTCCTGCGCGACTTTCCTCAGCCTCGTCAGCAGCGCCGCGATCAGGCCCTCGCCGATCTGCAGGACATTATCGACAAAGCGCCCAAGGTGGCTGATCTGAAAAACGAACTGACTCAAGCTGCCACCCAAATCGGCGCCACCGGTCAGGTCTCTGCCGATGGGAAGATGTTGAGCGGTCCGGAGTTTCTCGCCGCCTGGCAATTGAAATGGCCCAAGGTGCAAGCCGGTCTCCAGCGAGCCGCCATGGCGACTTGGACCAGCGACTTCATTCGCGATTCCAACCCGAATCAATATCAGACGCTTGCCGCCGCGCAGGAGCAATTCGCCAAATCACTCCCCGGTTTGCTGGCAGCCATTGTTAGCAGTGATGCATTGCGCGCCGCTGCACCCGACGCCAGCACACTCTATCCGCAATACGTAGCCGCAGCGGCCGGCTTGTGCGCGATTGGCTCACGCCAAGAGCTCGATACTGCGTTCACTCCAGCGCTCACTGCGCTCGCGACCAAAGCCGGCCTCGACAAAGAAGTCGCCGCTTATCGCACTGCCATGGAACCGCTTCTCGGCTGGAAGCGATTCCTTGCTCGCTCGCAGGCCAAAGCACTTGCGACCAAAGCCGAGCCTGTGCACGACTGGCTGACGAAAGTTGCCGGCCCACCGGCCAATCCGCAGACGATTCTGCCGGAACGGTCGAAGCACATTTCCCGTGCGCAACTGGTCAACTCTGTCGATCAGGTGCTACCTGCAATTCTCCCTGCCGGTCCGGCGCCCACGATTGTCGTGACCGATATCGTGCCGATCAGTCCTGGCAATCAGCGCCGCGTGGCCCGCTATCAACAGCGCGTGTTCGCTCTCATCGGCACTGCACCCGATGCAGCATTGAAGTCGGCCGGTGATCAACTCGAGCAGCAGCTATTGGCCACTCCCCAACAGCCCCCGTTGTCGCTCGATGCAGCCACCTCGCTCGCCACCGCACGGCTCGGCATTTTCGAAAGTGCTGCCGGCCCCGTCGACCAAGTCACGATCGAGCCGTTCTTAACGCGGTTCATCACGTTGCCCGACGAAGGGGGCGCCCTTCTGCCCCTCGGCCCGCTGCCAACCCAAGGGATCGATATGACGCCGCCAACGCAGTTCCTCAGTCTCCGCTGCGATATCGGACAACCTCAATGGTTGCAGCACGAGTGCTTTGTGCTCGAGAAGTGATTATGCCGGGAGGGCAAGCGGGAACTTCGCCTGCCTCGCCCTCTCAAGCCATTCCAGCTCCGTTCCCCTTACGATGTGCGGGGCTCTTCGTCTAAAATCGGTGGTTTCGACCAACGCACATTGCGGCTTTCTCCCGGCAAAGACTGATCCTCATGTTCGAATCTCTGCAAAACGGCCTGTCGTCAGCTCTCAAAAATCTGGCAGGCCGGGGGAAGCTCTCCGAAGCGAACATGCGCGAAGGCCTGGCCATGGTCGAGCAGTCGCTGCTCGAAGCGGACGTCGGCTTCGATGTGGTGAAGGATTTCGTCGGCAGCGTCAGCGAACGGGCTCTCGGCGAAAAAGTGCTGCTGGCCCTTAATCCCACGCAGCAGTTCATCAGCATCTTTCGCGATGAGCTGACGAAGATTCTCGGGCCCGTCGATTCGGCCCTGCATTTGAAGGCCAATGGCCCGACCGTTCTCATGCTCTGCGGTTTGCAGGGTTCGGGCAAGACGACCACCTGCGGCAAGCTCTCGCGCTTGTTGCTCAATGAAAAGCAAAAGCCATTTCTCGTCGCGGCCGACTTGCAACGTCCGGCGGCCATCGAGCAATTGCACGTCATCGGCCGGCAACTGGGAGTGCCCGTTTATTCGGAGCTCGGCGCGCAAGACCCCGTCAAGGTTTGCCAGGACGGCGTGAAAAAAGCCAAGGAAGCCGGCTGCAATGTGGTCATTCTCGATACGGCCGGCCGTTTGGCCATCGACCAAGAGTTGATGGAGCAACTCGTTCGCATCGACAACCGCGTGCAGCCCGACCAGGCCTATCTGGTGGTCGACGGCATGACCGGTCAGGACGCGGTGAACTCGGCGAAGGCGTTTAACGAAGCGCTCGAGCTCGACGGCGTCATCATGACGAAGCTCGATGGCGACACTCGCGGCGGTGCGCTCCTCTCAGTGAAGCACGTCACCGGCGTGCCGATCAAATTTCTCGGCACCGGCGAACAGCTCGACGCCCTCGAAGCCTTTCGGCCCGAAGGGATGGTCGACCGCATCCTCGGCCTCGGTGACATGGTCGGCCTGATCAATGTCATCAAGGATCAGGTCAACGAGGAAGAGCAGAAAAAGCTGCAAGAACGGCTGCAAGCCGGGCAGTTCACGCTCGACGACGTTCGCAAGCAGCTGATGATGGCCCGGTCGCCGGGCTTGATTCAGAAGATGATGATGATGATGCCCGGCATGGGCGAAATCAGCAAAATGATGAAGGATTCGAACGCTGAGAAGGGAATCGGCCAGCAGATTGGCATCATCGACGCGATGACCAAAGCCGAGCGCCGCAATCCGAAGCTCATCGACCCCAGCCGCCGCAACCGCATCGCCAAGGGGGCCGGCGTGCAGGTGCCGATGGTCAATGAAGTGATCAAGATGTTCGACATCATGGGCCCGCTGGTAAAAGGGATGGCCGGCGGCGGCATGGGAAACGCCTTGAAGATGATGCAGCAAATGCAAAGCGGCGGCGCCTTTAACCCCGGCGCCCAGCTGCAAAAAGCCAAGGGCGATACCGGCAAGCGGATGACCCCACAGCAGCGCAAGGATGAAGCCAAGAAGCGGGAAAAGATGCTGCGAAAGCTGAAGCGGGATAAGAAAGATCGCAAGCCGGGCGAGAGCGGCGACGAGTAGTCCGCAAGTGATTTCTGAGGATCCGTTTGCTTCGATTTGGTCGAGCCGCGGACGGCCTGATAGCCGGTTATCGAAGGCTGTCGAATTCTGAGACCCCGGTGTCACCGGGAGCCAATTTGAAATCTGTGCAAATCGCCTAGTTTGCCGCTTGTGTCAGCTTTAGGGCGAGTCTACGCTTTTGGTCACTTGCTGGGTATCTGCACACCCGTTATTTAGAAAGTAGTGACTGATGATTCTCCGCTCGAAGAAGGCTGCGCCCCGTTCGAATTTTCGCCCTGTTCTGGAATCGCTCGAAAGCCGGCTGAACATGGCCGGAAATGTCGTGGCCTCGGTCATAGGCCCCAACCTCTACATCACCGGCGATGCCCTCGCCAATGAGTTGCGGATCGAAGGCGTTCTCGCCGGCACGGTCGAGGTGGCGGGCGTTGGCACCTCGCTCAATGGCACGGCCAACGGCCAACTCACTGCCGCGGGCATTCAGAACATCTTCATCGACCTGGGGGATGGCGACGACACCACGACCTTTGTCCTAACGGAAATTGCTGGCGCGCTCAGCTTTACCGGCGGCAATGGCGACGACCAGCTCCGCTTTGGCGAAGACAACGGCGATTCCAACTCCTTCGGCAGAGTCACGGCCAACATGGGCGCCGGCAACGACCGAATCGACGTCGATGACGCCCGATTCGTGGCGAGCAGCGCCTTCATCGCCCTCAATGGCGACGGCAATAACAGCACCGATCTCGATCCCACCGTGGAACTAGTGCTGGGCCTGACCTCGATCACCGGCGGCAGCGGCGAGGACTTCATCGACCTCGGCGACACGCGGGTCACCACGGGATTCATCACGGTGAACAGCGGCGAAGGCCGCAACAGCTTCTTTCTCGACGGCAACATCACGGTCAATGGCGGTATGCTCGTGACTGGTGGCGCTGGTTCCGACAACTTCGAGCCAGGTGACTTTGGCCCCAACCCACAATTTACCGTGCTAGGCTCGATTACAGCCTCGTTGGGGGATGGCACGAACTTCATCGAATTTGCTTCGGAGCATGCAAATGTCAGCGGGGTGGTTTCCATCACCGGCGGTTCGGGAAATGACACGTTCGACTTCGACACCGACTCCTTCGATGCCCTCGCGATTACGCTCTACCTCGGCGCTGGCGACAATGAAGTGCTGATGAACGAGGGAGCCACGACGGTTCGGACCAACCTGACCATCAACACGTTGGGGGGCGCCGATGAAATCACCGGGTTTGGCCTGGACGTGCTGGGCGCGACGTACGTGAGCACCGGTGAAGGAGCCGACCTGATTCAACTCGACAACTCGCGGTTCCGCGGCGCTGTGACCGTTACGACGGCCGGCGGCAACGATACCGTGAACGTCGAAAACGGCAACCAAAATGACGGTATCGGTTCGCGGTTCGATAGCGTGGTATCGATCGACCTCGGTGCCGACGCCGATACGATCCGGCTGGGAATCGACGCCAACGACTTCGTCCGCACCTTCAGTTCGGTAGTCGTCAACGGTGGACTGGGAACCGACACGCTGACGAACAGCGCGTTCAACGTCTTCGCCTTCGCCCCAACGGTGCTGCAGTTCCCGTAGGCGTCGAACGATCGATTGATGTCTTCGCCACCGGCATGCTGCCGGTGGCCTTTGCCATAAAAAACCTTCGCTCGCGAGTTTTATAACACCTTGCGCACTTTTCAAACGTGCGAAAAGCAAATCAGGTTCGTCACTTACGTCAATTTGGTCGCAAAGCTGTATAACACTTTATAACATCGCCGTTTTTGAGGTGCTGTGCCTGATTCCTGGATCGTAAAGCTCTTTAAGACAGTGATTTACGGCGATTTTTACGACTGCCATCCCTTATCTCCTCGTTGGCAAATATAACCCCGTTATAACCCGCCATAACCGCTGTATAACGGGCAATTGATTCGCCAGCGAATTAATTCGGGGCTGTCGTCGCCAACGAAAATTGCATGGATGTCCACTTATCAAATCAAGCGACCGACTCCGCCCCGTTGTCTTACCCCAAAGGCACCATACGTGGGAAAATTCCCGCGAAAATGCCCTAATTAGGGCTTTCGCAAACCGCGGAATCGCTGCACAATACCGGATTCCCTACGGCCCAATCGGCCACGCTTGCGAGCGAGGGAACCATGCGTGGCATCGCTCGATGTCACGGGTACATCTGGCAACGAGCTGGGTACCGGCAACGAGTTTCAAGGAGTTTTGGCAGTGGCAGTTAAGATTCGTATGAAGAAACTGGGGCGGAAGCATCGTCCCTATTTCCGCATTGTTGCGATCGACTCGCGGTCCCCGCGTGACGGCAAGGTGTTGGAAGAACTCGGCAGCTATGACCCGATGGTCAAAGACACCGACGCTCGTGCCCTGCTCAAGGGTGAGCGGATCAACGCTTGGATCGCCAAGGGGGCTCTCCCTTCGGACAACGTTCGCGTTTTGATCAAGAAGTACGGCCTGAATGGCTCGCACCTGGCCCAACAGCAGGCCGCGCTCGAACGGTTGAAGGTCAGCCGTCCAACCGCTCCGGCCCCGTGGGCCCCGCCGCCGAAGCCGCCAGAACCCGAAGCGCCGGCTGCTGAAGCCCCCGCCGAAGGTGAAGCCGCTCCTGCCGAGACCGCGAGCTAAGGACGGGCGTCAATGCGCTTCGACGTGCTGACGCTCTTTCCCGCGATTTTCGCCGGGTTTGTGAGCCAGAGCTTGTTGAAGAAGGCGATTGACCGGCAACTGCTGAGCGTGCATTTGCACGATATTCGGCAGTGGTCGAACGACAAACATAACAAAGTGGACGATCGCCCTTACGGCGGTGGTCCGGGCATGGTGCTGCGGGTGGCGCCGGTCGTCGAATGTGCCGAAGCGGTGCAGACGATGAGCACGCCGCCGGGCAAGCTGATTCTGCTGTCGCCGCAAGGCCGCAAGTTGGATCAGCGGTTGGTGGAGGAATTGGCGCAAGAGCCGCGATTGCTGTTTTTGTGTGGCCGGTACGAAGGATTCGATCAGCGGGTGAGCGACATTCTCCAGCCGATGGAAGTGTCACTCGGGGACTATGTCCTCAACGGCGGTGAGGTCGCGGCGATGGCCATCATCGAAGCGGTCAGCCGGCTCATTCCCGGTGTGATCGGCGACGACGATAGCCAGGCCTTTGACTCATTTTCCTCCGGCAACCGGTTGCTTGATTTTGCTCAGTACACGCGGCCTCGCGAATACCGAGGCCACGCAGTTCCCGAGGTCCTCCTCGGCGGCAATCACGACGAAGTGGCCCGCTGGCGAGCCGAACAAAGCTTGAAAAAGACGACCGAAAAACGAACTGACCTGATCGAACCAAGCACCCATCAGCCCCAAACGCCAAACGCCAACCAACCGCGGAAGACTCTGCGGACAAAAGCGAAACAACAACCGCCAACTGATGCTGGCGAAACCTAAACCAACAAACCAAATCATTTTTTGAAACGCTAGGGATCACCATGAGTGACGAAGCAAAGAAAGACAAACCTCTGAAGGGCCAGGCGTTGCTCGCCGCTGTGGAACAACCCTACTTGAAGGAAGCCGCCCCGAAGTTCTCGATCGGCGACACCGTCGACGTGCACATGCGGATCTTGGAAGAAATCGACGCCAAGACGAAGAAGCCGAAGTACCGGATTCAAACGTTCACCGGCACCGTCATTGCCCGCAACGGCAGCGGCAGCCGCGAGATGTTCACCGTTCGCAAGATCGTCGGCGGCGAAGGTGTGGAACGCAAGTTCCCGCTGCACTGCCCCGACCTGCAAAAGGTCGAAGTGAAGCGCTCGGGCGTTACCCGCCGTGCGAAGCTCTACTACCTGCGCGATCGCGTCGGCAAGGGCGTCAAGCTGCGTGAAAAGAAGGTTCTCAAGTCCGACGCCTAAGTCGGCCTGTAGAGATCACGAACTTCAGCGAGGATCATTGGTGCCCTCGCCTGCGTTGAGGTCCTCATGTCTGTCTGGCAACGGCTGGGCGACCTGATTGCTGCGAGTACGCAGTTTCTACAAACGTGGCGCAACAAATGGTTTGCGCCACTCTCTTTTGGTCAGCTAGGCGAACGAGCCGCGGCCAAGTATCTCCGCCGCCTGCGCTACACGATCATCGCTCACGGCGAACGAGATCAGTTCGGCGAAATCGATCTGATTGCTGTCGATGGCCGAACCGTGGTCTTCGTCGAGGTGAAGACCCGGAGTGCTCACGATGGCGGTCATCCCGCTGATGCGGTAGATGCTGAGAAGCAACGCCGCTTAACTCGCGCGGCCTCGGCTTATCGCCGTCGCCACGACTTGATGGAAACGGCGGCCCGCTTCGACGTGATCGCCATCACCTGGCCCGAGGCTGGCAAAGGCCAGCCGGTGATTGAGCACTTCAAGAATGCATTTGAAGCGCGGGATTGAAACGCTTTACGCGGCGCGGCGGAGCTGCGGCATTTCGGCCACTGCCATCTTGAGGACTTCGGCGGCCAGGTTGCGATAGTCGTCAGCGCCCGGCGATTGCGGAGCGTATTGAAAGATCGATTGGCCGAAGCTCGGCGCTTCGGCGAGGCGGATATTGCGGCGGATCCGCGTTTCAAACGCCTTGGCGTTGGCGGCAATTCCGAGAGCCTGATCGCCCTGGAAAAAGGCGGTTACGTCGCTCGATACTTCCGCGGCCAGCCGCGTGCCGGAGTCGTACATGCAAAACAGCACGCCGCTGAGTCGCAGGTTTTTATTGAGTCGCTTGCTGACGATCTCGATCGTCTTCAGTAGCTTCGACAAACCATGCAGCGCGAGAAAGTGCGGCTGCAGCGGCAGGAAGACTTCGCGGACCATGGTCAGGGCGTTGATCGTCAGCACCCCCAGCGACGGCGGGCAATCGGCGATGATGTAATCGAACTGCTGATCGTCCTGAGCGAGCTTGTCGCGAAGAATCACTTCACGGCCCACTTCGCTAGCGAGTTCCACTTCGGCCGCCGCCAGGTCGAGATGCGCCGGCAACAGCCAGAGGTTGGTGTCGATCTGCTGCCGCACTTCGGGAAACATGGCTTCGCCGGTCAGCACGTCGTACACCGACGGCTGGCCGTCCCGCACCGATACGCCCAGGTGCAACGAGGCATGGGCCTGCGGATCGAGATCGATCACGCACACCTTCTTTCCCGCCGCAGCCAGGGCTGCCGCCAGATTGACCGTCGACGTGGTTTTGCCCACGCCACCCTTTTGATTCATCACCGCAATCGAACGCATGGCCAGTCTCCGAGGATCCGCGAACCGCGCGGAGTTTAGAAGGATGCGTTGCGGAGAGCTAGATGGAAAGTTGACATGCTAGCGAAGGCTCAGCCAGCAGCTTATTTGTTCCCAAATCGCGTCGGCGCGATCTCGCCCAGGTTGATGCTATCAATCAGCAACCGCAGCCGGCCGAAGTTGCGGCGGTTGAAGGTGAAGACCAAGCGGGCTTTTTGCAGCAGATCGGGTTCGTCTTTTTCGGCTGGCAGCATGTCGCGCTGCGTGAATTTTCCTTCGACGAGAATGTCTTTGAAGTTGGCGTTGATCGCATCGAGCAGCATCGGCTCAAGCGGCTCGTTCAGTCGCAACACCAGGTCGCGCTTCACATACCGCATGCTGTGATAGACCTTGAAGAACTGCAGTACTTCTTGCAGCGCGACTTCGTAGTTGTCGCATACTTTGTAGAGGTACTGGTCTTCGGGCGAGATCAGCCGATTGCCGAGCAAGTGCGTGATCAGGAACTGATTGAGATCGGCCCAATACTTCCCGCCGGGGGGATCGAGCAGTACGACCGGCACCATGTCGCGCTTGCCGGTTTGCAGCAGCGTGATGACTTCCATTCCCTCGTCGAGCGTGCCGAAGCCGCCGGGTAAACAGACGACGGCATCGCACTCCTTCACGAACATCAGCTTGCGCGTGAAGAAGTACTTCATGTGCACGAGCTTATGGTCGTCGCGAATGACGGGGTTGGCTTCCTGCTCGAAGGGGAGCATGATGTTGAGCCCCATCGAGTGCTCGCGGCCGGCGCCTTGATGGCCGGCTTCCATGATGCCCGCGGCGGCGCCGGTGACGACGAGCCATTCCTGCTCGGCAAAGGCCCGGCCCAGTTTCACCGCTTCTTGATAGGAGGGTTCTTCCGGCTTGGTGCGAGCCGAGCCGAAGACGGTCACTTTTCGCCGCTTGCGATAGGGCGAAAAGACCTTGAACGCGTAGCGCAGTTCTCGCAGCGTGCGGCTGATGAGTTTCAGGTCGCCGCGACTGCTCCCATCGGCGGCCAGCTTGTCAGCCGATTCCTTGATGGTTTGAATCAGGTCTTCAATATGCCGCAGGCGGTCGTCGTCGGAGCCGGTGGCGGCTCCTTCGGGGTTGAACCGGGGAATCACCGGGTCCGGCAACAATTCATCGTCGTCTGCCACAAACATCTCCTTCGCTAGCGAGTCGTTCCACGAATCGCCCGTTGGCCAGATTAGCCGCAGGAATTATACAACGCTCAGGTCGAGCACTTAAGTGGCTGACCTAGTCGTTGGTCTTGTTGGCCAGGCGCTGGGCAGCATCGATCTCGGCGTGCGGTTGACGCGTGAGAATCGCCAGGCCGAGAACGGTGAGTCCCACGCCCGCCGTGAGCGCCGCCGATGCGGGCTCACGAAAAATAAGGACGCCGGTGAGCGCTGCGAGTGCGGCCTGAGCGGCGTTAAGAGCATTCGCATAGACGACGCTCGTCAACTGCAAGCAACGTGTTAGCGCCACGAACGCGACCGCATTGCAAATGCCGGCGAGCAACATCATCACAAAGTCGAACTGGTCGGTAGCCAGCATCGCGCGCACGCCGACTCTTTGCACCGACAGCAAGCCGAGGCTAATCATGCCGACGATCGAAACGGTGAGCAGCGTCGCCGGCAATGTGGCTCCGCGCTGAATGCAAAAACGGATCACGACATTCAGCACCGCATAGGCGAGTCCCGAGCCGCAGGCTGCCGACACGCCGAGCGCCAGTTGCCAGGGGTTGGCCGTCGCCTCGACCAATAAGCGCTCGCGAGCTTTATCGGCGCCCAGCGATAGAACAGCGATCGATAATAAGAGAACGCCCACCGCCGTCGCGGCAGTTAAGCTGATCTTCTCATGCAACCAGATGCGACTGAGCAGCGTCGATCCCACGATCATTCCGCCCAGCGACAGCGGAACGGTTAGCGCCAAGCCGATCTGACCGAGGGCATATTGGAACGAAGTATTCCCGCCCAGTTGCCCGACTAACGCAGCGCCACCAATGGCCAGCCAGATCGATAACTTCGGCAAGCCTTCGCCGCGACGGAGCGAAACGATCAGCCATGGCAACATGCAAGCCGCCGTGGGAACGGCTTTCATTGCCGAGACCCAAATCGGATCGCAATCGCTGACTGCCCGTAAAAAGCCGTTCGCCGCCGTATAAACCACGGCTGAAGCGAGGCCGAAGAAAGTCCCGAGCCAGCGCTGCGATGTCAAATGTGGAGAGGCAGGGGCAGAAGCGTTCACGGCGGGCAGTCGGTGTAAGGCGGGCGCGGCAGGAGAGTGAGGCAGCCATTTAATTTATCTGTTTATTGTACTGAAATTTCCTTGGCAGCAGCGTTCCATACACTTTCAGTGTTAAGCGTAAATCCCTGGAAGCAGGCCGTTATTCCAAGTAGATTGGTGAGGTCATTGATAGTGTGATCCCGCCTCTGAAGGATGAGTTATGAAGTCGCCAGCTTTGCTCATGTCTTGCCTCACTTTCCTCGCGCTCCTCAATCAACTGCCAGCGCAAGAAGCGGCACCTACCGGAGACCTGAGCGCCGCCGAAGCCAAAGCCACGCTCGAGGCGGCAGGCTTCAAGGTGAGCGTGACCGGCATTTCTCTTCAAGCCGAAGCCGACTTTGCCAAGATGGTGCGCGACGTCTTCGCAGTGCGCAAGACATTTTTGGCCGTCGAAAAAGAACTGGCCGCCGCCGAAGCGGAAGTCGACCAAGTCGATGCTCAGATCAATCAGCTGAAGACAGAAGAGATCAAATACAACTCGGCCCTCGCCGCTGGCGGCTTGACGATCGAAAATCACAATCGCCTGGTCGGCGCGCTGAATGCCCTTTCGGGTCAACGCGATCTCGGCATGCAACAGAAAAAGAAGTCGGCGGAAAAGGTGAAGGATGCCCGCGCCAAAGCCAATGAATCGCGCGAGGCCTACATCGAAAAGCTCCTCAGCCTCCGCACCGAAGCGGACAAGGTGCAGGAATTGTGGTCGAAAGCGTCAGCCGATCCAAAGAATCAAGCCGCGCTCAACAAGGTCAACGAGGTCCTAAAGAAGCAACTCAACTTCAAGCCCACGGCGGTCTACACTGCGGCGGAGAAACAGCTCGCCACGTATGAGGACAAGGTTCTCTCGGAGAATATCAAGCTGCGCGACGACGGCAATCAGTTGTGGGCCTCGGTCGTCGTCAATGGCAAGCACACCAAGGATTTCGTCGTCAGCTCTGGTTCGGCCTTCATCGGCATTCCCTTCCCCATGGCCAAAGACATGGGCCTGGAACCGACCAGCACCGATGAACGGATCTCGCTGGTGATGGCCGACGGCCGCGAACTTCCGGGCTACTTGAAAAAGGCAGCCAGCATCCGCGTTGGTAAGTTCAGTGTGGAAGACGTCGAAGTCGTCGTCCTCGATCCCGCCGCGATCGCGGCCAATCCGGTGCTCGGTATGTCGTTCCTCGGCAACTTCAAGTTCGAACTCGACAAAGCCCGCGGCGCGCTGAAGATGGTGAAGATCGACGCCGAAACGCAAGGTGCGCCGAAGAAGGATAAGAAGTAAGAGGTCTTGCTCCCTCGCCCCGGTACTCCGGGGAGAGGGTTGGGGTGAGGGGCTGCGTTTCGTTCGCCCCAACCTTAGTCGGCCTTCTTCCGCAAGATAAACACCGTATCCGAAAGCTCGTTATCGAGCTTCAACGGATGATCGATCTCATAGCAGAAGTCATACACATCGCAGAGTTCGAACTCTGGCACTTCAGCCAATTGCTGTTTGATTTGCGCTGCGGTGTAGAGACGGAATTCGAACTCACTGGCCAGGCGCAGTTCTTTGTGCCCGTTGCGGACGAGCATCGTGGCCCGCAGTTTTTCTAGCCGTTTGCGGCGGTTGAAATCGAGCACGCGGAGGGTGAAGACGACTTTGGTTTTCCCTTTTGTCGCGGTCCAGCGTTCGAGACTCTCCTCGTCGGCATCCGGCGGCAGCAGGTGCAAGCCGAGGATGTAGATGCCTCCCGGTGCGAGTGATGCGGCCACGCTTTGCAAATGACTGCGGGCCGATTCCGCCGTGGTCAGATGGCGGAAGGTGTTGAACGTGCAGATCGCCGCGTCGACCGGTTTCTTGACGGTGAAACTCGTCATGTCGTCGCGATAGATTTCGGCCTTCAGCTTCTTCTTCGCAAGTTGCTTTTGCAGATAATCGAGCGACATGTCGCTCGTATCGAAGCCGACCATCGAGAAGCCGCGCTTGGCTAGTTCCACGATCAGCCGGCCACCGCCGCAACCGGGTTCCAGCACGCGTTTGACCGGCCGCTGTGCATATTTCGCGAACGCCGCCGCCAGAAAATCGGCTTCGGGTTTCGTATCGTCCTGAAAGGCCAGGTCGTAGTACTGTGGGTAGTCGTACCAATCGGCCAATACCGGGCGGCTGAGCATGCGGAGTCGCTTCTAGAGGAGCAGTTGCTTGGGCGGAGACTTTTCAGCGACCGGATCGCTAGCCGGCCGACGATTCACGAGGCGATACAGAACATAGCTGATCAGCGCGAGCACGCCGAGGGCTGCCAAGACCGGCAGCACGATGGCGAGAATCGTCGTGCCCGTTGCACCGACGGCTTCGACGGTCGACACCATGAAATTCGCCGTGCCACCGGTGGTTGCTGTCGAAGCTCCTCGCAAGAGCACCGTGCCCGTCTGCACCACGCCCGCAGCGCCGCCGCCGGCGATCAAGGCCACGCTCCACTGCATGAGCGGCGACATATCGGTGACGACCGAGGCAGTCAAAATCGTGCCGGCTACCACGGCGGCCGGCGTGGCCATGGTGTCGAGCACGTTGTCGAGCCAGGGGACATAGAAGGCGATGATCTCGATCACCGTGGCCACGCCGAAGCAAACTAGCGCGGCCGGCGAACCGATCCACTCAAAGCCGTGGGCAAATTGCAAATGCCCGGCCTGGGCCGCGATGCTCAAGCCGAGCATCGGCACAAAGATCCGAAAGCCGCACGCTGCGGAAAGACCGACACCGAGACAAATCGACAACAGCCATTCCATCGCAGGATTGGTCCCTCGCGATCAAGAAATAGAAACACCTTGAAAGCTATTCGCGAACCAACGACCAATCTTGTCTCAGAACTCAGAACTGCCGACGGAGGAGTGCTATTCCCCCATCACTTCCGTCTCGCGAGCCTTGGCCATTTCGGTCGCGGTGTTTTCATACTGCTTGGTCAGCTCTTGAATCTGATCCTTGATGGTCTTGCACTCGTCTTCGCTCAGCAGCTTGTCCTTCTCTTCCGTGTCGGCGGCTTTGTTGCCGTCGCGACGGACGTTGCGGATGGCGACCTTGCTTTCCTCGGTCAGTTCCTTGATGCGAGCGACCAGCTTGCGGCGGGTTTCGGTCGTCAGCGGGGGAATGTTGAGGCGGATCACGCGCCCGTCGCTCTGCGGCGCAAGCCCGAGGCCGCTGGCGATGATCGCCTTTTCGATGTCCTTGATCGTGCCGGCGTCGTAAGGGCGAATGACGATCTGCTGCGGCTCGGGGGCGCCAACCGAGGCGACCTGCTTCATCGGCGTGGGCGAGCCGTAGACCTCGACCCGCAGCGAATCGACCAGGCCCGGGTTCGCGCGACCCGTACGAATGCCACCGAGCGCGTTCTTCAGCACGCTGATGGCTTTTTCCATGCGTTCTTCGGTATCGAGCAAAATATCGTCTGCAGGCATGATCCAACCTCGAGAAGCAAAAACAAATTCAACCGCCAGTTTTCATAGTATCGTTTTAGGCGTGATTTCACCACGGGCGGTGACAATCACTAAGTCGCCGGAGCTGGCGGCGGAGTTTCTCCAGCTGCCGGTTCCGCTTCTTCTTCCTTGGCCACGCGGACGGCGGCGACGATGGAGTCTCCTTCGTCGAGCGACATGATTCGCACACCCTGCGTGTTGCGGCCGATGACGCTGATGTCGCCGGCGGCGAGGCGTTGGAGCTTGCCGCGGGCAGTCATCATCAGCAGTTCGTCGGTTTCGCGCACCACGGCGACGGCGACCACGGGACCATTGCGGTCGGTGGTCTTGATGTCGCGCACGCCCATCGTGCCGCGGCCCTTGGTTGGGTAGCGGTTGCTCGACGATTCATCACCCTCGGCCTCCGGCTCTTCGACCTCGGCAACGGGTTCGGCGGCTTCTTCGCCTTCGGGCAGCTCGCTTTCAGGAACATCCGGAATGCTGCTGTTGGGGCCGATCGGCGTGCGCTTGCCGTAACCCTTTTCGCAGACCGTGAGGAGCGTGGCATCGGGGTCGGCGACGACCATGCCGACGCAGGTGTCTCCCTTGCGAAGCTTGATCCCCTTTACGCCTTGCGCGTTGCGGCCGCTGCTGCGAACCGTCGATTGCTTGAAGCGAACGGCTTGTCCCTTGGCGGACGAAAGAATCAGTTCGTCGCCGGGCTTGCCGATCGCGACGTTGACGAGCTCGTCACCTTCCTTGAGGTTGATGGCGATGATGCCGGTCTTCTTCGGCCGGCTGTATTGCGCGAGGGGCGTCTTTTTCACCAAGCCGTTGCGGGTGGTCATGATGAGGTAATGATCGGGCAAGTCGTAATCGCGCACCGCGAGGCACTCGGCTACTTTTTCCCCTTCGGCGAGGTTGAGCAGATTGACGATCGCTCGCCCCTTCGCGTCGCGCTTGGCTTCGGGCAGGTCGTAGACCTTCTGCCAATATACTTTGCCCATGTTCGTGAAGAACATCAGGTAAGCGTGCGTGCTGGCGACAAACAGGTGCTCGATGGGATCTTCATCCTCGGCATCGGCCCCCTTCAAGCCCTTGCCGCCACGGCGCTGCGCCTTGTAGACGCTCGAAGTGGTCCGCTTGATGTAGCCCTTGTGCGAGAGCGACACGACCATGTTTTCTTCGGTGATCAGATCTTCAAGATCGACGTGGCCGATCTCGGCGCCACTCAATTCGGTGCGGCGTTCCTCACCGAACTTCTTGCGAATCTCGAGCAGGTCGTCGCGAATGATCGCGCGGATGTTGGCTTCGTCGGACAAGATCCGCAGATACTCGCCCATCTCCTTCAAGAGCTCGGCGTGTTCGCCGCCGAGGCGTTCTTGTTCGAGATTGACGAGCTGACCGAGCGTCATCCGCAAAATGGCATCGGCTTGCACCGCAGTCAGACGGTAAGCATCGGCGACGCCCCGCTCGGAGGCGAAGACCTTAAAGCCTTCGTCGCCGAGGGCCCGTTGCATCATTGGTGCGGGGCATTCGACGTTCATCAAACCGGTCTTCGCTTCGGCCACCGTGCGCGACTGGCGAATGATGCGGATGATTTCGTCGATATTGGCCAGCGCGAGGAGCAAACCTTCGATGGTGTGCTTGCGCTTGCGGGCCTTGCTGAGCAGGAACTGCGTCCGGCGGCGAATGACCGTCACGCGATGCCGGATAAATTCTTCCAGCATCTGCTTCAGCGTCAGCAGACGCGGCTTGCCGTCGACGAGGGCGAGCAGATTGATTGAAAACGAATCTTGCAGTGGCGAGAACTGATACAGCTGAGCGAGGACCACC
Organism: Anatilimnocola floriformis; assembly: GCF_024256385.1. NCBI lineage: Bacteria > Pseudomonadati > Planctomycetota > Planctomycetia > Pirellulales > Pirellulaceae > Anatilimnocola > Anatilimnocola floriformis. The sequence continues at coordinate 5,503,041 of NZ_JAMLFW010000001.1, read as the reverse complement.
TCGGGATCGGTCTTGGTCTTCAGCTCGATGACAATGTGCACCGGCTGCTTGAGATCGCTGTAGTCGGTGACGCTGCTAATGCCCTTGATCTTGTCTTCGTTCACCAGGGCCGCGATTTTTTCCATCACCACATCGCGGAGAGCCTGGTAAGGGATCTCGGTGATGACGATGCGGAAGCGCTCCTTCTTGTACTCTTCGATCTTGGCCCGAGCGCGGACGATGATCGTGCTGCGGCCCGTCATGTAACCGCGGCGAATGCCCGCGCGGCCGCAGATCATGCCCCCCGTGGGAAAGTCGGGGCCAGGGACGAGCTCAATCAGTTCGTCGATCGAGACATCGGGCTCATCGATCACGCGGACCATGGCATCGCAGATTTCGCGCAGGTTGTGCGGCGGAATGCTGGTGGCCATGCCGACCGCGATCCCTTGCGTGCCGTTGACCAGCAAGTTGGGAAACTTGCTCGGCAGCACGGTGGGCTCGAGATTGCGCTCGTCGTAGGTCGGCAGGAAGTCGACCGTGTCGCGATCGAGATCCTCGAGCATCATCGAAGCGACGGCCGACAACCGGGCTTCGGTATACCGCATGGCGGCTGCAGGGAGACCGGCGATCGAGCCGAAGTTTCCTTGCTTGTCGACTAGCACATGGCGCATGTTCCATTCCTGGGCCATGCGGACGAGAGTCGGATAAATGACGGCTTCACCGTGCGGGTGATAGTTACCGCTGGTGTCGCCCGAGATCTTGGCGCACTTCACACGGCCGGCAGTAGGGCCGAGATTGAGGTCGTTCATCGCGACCAAAATGCGCCGTTGCGAAGGCTTCAGGCCGTCGCGCACGTCCGGCAGCGCGCGGCTCACGATAACGCTCATCGCGTACGTGAGATAGCTATCCTTGAGTTCGTCTTCGATCGGTTGGTCGGTGGCCCGATCGCGAAAATCCTTGGGAGGAAGAGCATCGCCAGCCGCATTCGGATCAGTGGGATCCACTGGGGGCAAATCGTCGTCAGCCAAGACCGAGTCCTTTCAAAAACAGCAGCAACGGCGAGCCAGAAAACCCACCGGCAGGAGCGCCCGAAATTAGCCTGAAAATGCTTCCCAAATCAGCGCTCGCAGAAGGCTCGAATTTTAGCAAATTTCGCGAGCAATCACAAAGGGGCGATCGCAGTTTGCGGTCGCCGCAACTGGTTGAAATCAGGGCATTTGCGACACGTATTTCGCTGCCTGTTTCAACCCCGGCTCGAACGCTGTCGCCGGCCGCCGATTTCGCCACTTCCAAGGGTGCCCGCCGCTGCCTATTTTCGAAAATCCGTCGACCGAATTTGAAATCCGAAAAACGGCAAGCATACTGAAATCGAACGATAGCGACGGCGAACAACTCAACCTGCTGTCCCCTTGGTAGCTCTCTAAAGGCAACTAAGGGGACAGCTCTCGGTTTCTTGACCTGGCAGTGGCGGCACTTTCTCTTTCAGGCCGCATTTTTCCGCCGGAAAACTCGCTTTGACACGCCGGCTGGCGGCAGCTATTCTCCCCACCCGCCCGAACATCCCGCCGACTGATTTACTCCGCCTTGGAGCCTGCCGTGCATATCGTTCCCAATACCGATTCTCCCAGCGTGCTGTTGGTCGAGCCTTCGCCAGAGACTCGCGAAGTGCTGGCGACCATTTTGCAGCTGCGCGGCCTGCGGATTTTTGAAGCCGACGAGCCGCAGCGGGGGCTCGAACTAGCTCGCGAGGAACGGCCTGATGTGATTGTGCTCGACTTCGATCAACCGGCCGTCGACGATCGTTTGCAAAACGAGTTCGCCGCCGAAACCCGCCAGCCGAACAGCGGCTTGATTGTGCTCGGTACGATTCGCCCAGATCAATCGACTTCCTCCAATCGTTTCATTGCCAAGCCGTTTCATTACGGCCCGCTGGTGCAGACGATCGAACGGTTAGTGCGGAAAGCCGCGTAGCGCGCGTCACTGCGAGTTTGTTAGGATGGCTGGAGAGGGACGAAGAGAGGAAGAGACGAAGAGCTGAAGCAACATTCGGCGACTCCAATCATTCCGTTGTATTTCTCTTCATCCCTTCCTCTCTTCCACCTTCATCCCTCCGCGCCGCACTCATGCCTCCGCTTCCCACTCTTGGTTATTGCACCAACGTTCACGCCGGCGCGAATCTTGACGAGACTCGTGCGAACTTGCAGAAGCATGCGCTTCGCGTGAAGCAGCTGTATTCGCCCGACGCGCCGATGGGGATCGGCCTGTGGTTGTCGGCTGCCAGCGCGCGAGAACTAGTGCAGACAAAACAAGTCGATGCGTTTGCCGGTTGGCTGCGCGATCAAGGTTTGCTGCCGTATACGTTCAACGGTTTTCCGTACGGCGACTTTCACCAGCAGGTGGTCAAGCATCGTGTGTATCATCCGACCTGGTGGGATGCCGATCGACTCGCTTACACGCTGCAACTGATCGACATTTTGCACGCGTTGCTGCCGGCCGGTGAGGAAGGAAGCATCTCGACGCTGCCGATCGGCTGGGGGCAGCCGTGCCCCGATCGCGAGCAGAATCAACTCGCGGCGGCGCAGCTCAAGCAGGTCGCACATTACCTGCATGATCTGGAACAACGGACCGGCCGGTTGATTTATATCTGCATCGAGCCTGAGCCCGGCTGCGTGTTCTCGTTGGCCGATGACGCGATTCACTTCTTCCAGTGGAACCTGTTTCGCGGCGAGGATGAAGAGATTGTTCGCCGGCACATCCGCCTTTGTCATGACGTTTGCCACGCAGCCGTCATGTTTGAAGATCAGGACGATGTGCTGCGGCGGTACCAGGATGCCGGCATCGAGGTCGGCAAGATCCAGGTTTCGGCCGCGCTGCGGATGGATCTCAATGCCCTCGAACGGCCCACGGCGGCGAGTATTCCGCTGAACGATCTATCGAGCTTTAACGAGCCGCGGTACTTGCACCAAACTTCCGTTCGCCGCGTGAATGAAGAAGGAATCGACGAAGACGTTTTCTACGAAGACCTGCATCTCGCCCTCGCCGGCGAAAGCCAACTGCTGCAGGAAAATCTGCGGCAAGGCCGATCGCTGGGGGAATGGCGGATCCATTTCCATGTTCCCATCTATCAGCAAGAGCTTGGCAGGCTGTCGTCGACGCAAGAACAAATCGGCCAATGCCTGCAAGCCGCGTGGGAATACAGCAACTGCCGGCACTACGAAGTGGAAACCTACGCCTGGACCGTGCTGCCGAAAGAACTGCGGCCTGCGGAACTCGCCGACGGAATTGCGACGGAGCTGAAGTGGTTCAAAGAGCTGTGGCTGAATTCATAGCCGAGTCGCTCCGTGGCTCGTCTATGGAGTTCCCTTCGCCTCGGCAATCTTCTTTTCCACTTCATCCCGATGGATCTTACTCGGCGCGAGAGTGGCCGCGGCTTCGAGATGGGTGATCGCTGACTTAGCATCGCCCGCCTTGAGAAACGCCTGGCCCAAGCCTTCGCGCCAGTAGAACGCGAGAATGTCGGATCGCATTTCCGGCGGAGCGCTGGCTGACTTCTTCGCGGCGATGAGAGCTTTCTCTTTGTCGTTGGCATCGACCCAGGCAAGGGCCGCCTCTTTCCAGTGCCAGGCTTGCAACTGCGTGGCCGCCGCGGCGGCTGCTTCGTGTTTCAGGGCGAGTTTTTCGGCCCACTCGAGATTGACCGATTCCAGCCGCTGCTGAAACTCGCTCCCTTTCAATTTGTCGTCGCGAATGTTCTTGTGAATGACGGCCAGGACGTTGAGAGCGAGCAGATCGCGCGGATCCTTTTGCAGGCGAGCTTCGTAGCGTTCGACGGCGGTATCGACTTTGCCGCGCTGGTGCAGGAACGAAGCGAGATCGCGAGCGGCCAACGAGCGCCGAGAACGCTGATCGCTGTGTGCGATGATAAAGTCCTGCGCGACCAGCATCTTGTCGATCTCAGGAAGCTGGCGGTAAGGGACAACGAGCGCCTGATAAGCCTTCAAGCGCGCTTCATCATCTTTGGCGAGTGTGAGCGCCGTCTCGAGCGCGGTTTGCGCCTCGGCGAACTGCTTGTCGCGCGCGAGCTTCGTCCCTTCACGCAGGGCATCGTCGAAGTTCTTGTATTCGGCGGCAGATGCACCGAGCGCGAGTAAAACGAGCGCGAGCAACATGAAACAGCAGAAGCGAAACGCGGTGTTCATCGGCTGGCCCCAGAGAGGAGAGGGCCGCAACGGAGCTTCCGCGACGGAATTCCTGCGGCCAACCTAACGTAGCCGAACTCGCAGGGGATTCAACTGTTGGTGATCGACTTGTTACAAGCGAGTTTCAAGTCGAAAGCCGAGACGGGGGCCGGGACGATCGCTTGCCGCGCGAAGGAATCCCGACCCCACCTTCCGTGATGGGTGACGATTGCGAAGGGAGCGCGAGAGGCGGGCGCTCCGGTCACCTGAATTTCAAACCAACCGACAATACTGAAGCGCGGCTGTGGCCAGGGAGAGGAATTGCTGGCTGGCAGCAACATCCTGACCGGGAAACTTCGCGAGACAGTTTCCTCGCTTACGTACCAGTGTTCGTCCGGCCCAGGTCTTTGGTGTCGCCTGGGCGGAGTTGACTGGCTTTGCGATTTTCGCGTTGGATGGCTTCGTATACTTCCTGGCGGTGAACCGGAATGTCCGACGGGGCTTCAATGCCCAGACGTACTTTGTCGCCACGGATATCGACAATCGTGATGACGATGTTGTCGCCGATCATGATGCTTTCGTCACGGTGCCTCGACAAGACCAACATGGGGGGCTCCTTCCTCTACACACGCCACGCGGTGGGCGCGGAAATGATGAATCTGCGGGATGATTGGATGGGATGGTTGCTGCGGCCTGTTCCCGGTGAGTGACCTTGCTCACCGGCAACTCGTTTGTCAGGGCTCGCTTACCAGATGACCTGCCTGGTTAGCTGAACTTTGTCGCCGCATGGCTGGCTACTCCAGTAGTTACCAGCAATGCTATCGCCTGACAAAGACAACTATCGTCCGCATCTCTTCTCTAGAATTACATTCCGGTGCAGGCTGCACACTTTACCATCGCTGCCGTTTGTGACGGCATCTTCACGGTCGCGCGGGGCCCGTCATCGCGCCGCGCGACATGCTTGATCGCGCTGAACGACACGATAGGAACGCGCAGCGCTGCAGCTTGGAGACATTGCGATCAACGCGCGTGAACAGTTCGCAGTCACACTGGTCGCTGATCGTGAAGCAGTTTGAGCTGCTGACACAGCGCAGCGCGACAAGTTGATTTGGCCGCTGAATTTGCCTGCGAAATCGCTATGCCCTGCGTACGAGCTGCGGCACGTAGCCGAGCGCCATGCCGGCCAGCATGCCGGCGACGTGCGCGGTGTTGGCCACCGAGCCCAGGCCTAGATTGATCACGCCGTAGTTGCTCGCAAAGCAAACCAGCAACCAGCCGAACATCAGCAGCGACGTGGTGGAGTGCAGGAAGTAGCTACGGTCTTGCAGCACGTATGATCGCACAAAGATAAAGCCAAACAGGCCGTAGTTGACGCCCGACATACCGCCGAAGTTGCCAATGTCGGGAAACAGCGTCGTCCCCTCCAGCCACGAGTCGACGACGACCTGCGAAACACAGGACGTCGCTGCGATCAGCAGCACCAGGGCCACAAACCAGCGGCTCTTAATTCGGCTCTCGATTTGCCCACCCAAGTCATACAGCCACATCATGTTAAAAACGATGTGCATGACGCCGAAGTGCAGGAACATGGGGGTGACCAGCCGCCAGATCTGACCGGCCTGCACGTCTTTCCAGGCCTCGGTTTTGATTCCTCGAATCATCTTTTGGCCATCGATATCCACTTTCTGGAAATCCGCGATGCCACTCGAGAACTGCACCCAGGACTTCACGCCCGGCCCGGCTTGCTCGCCCCAATCAGTCAGAATGAACACAACCACCGAGATGGCAATCATCGCCAGCACAACCGGTGCAGAACGGGCGACCTGCCCGCCAGTTCCCCAGCGGCGGTTCATTTCGATGGTGTTCTTCTGGGCTCGCTCGCGCTTCTGTTGTTCCTCGCGCTCGATCGCCGCGGCCTGCTGCTGAGCATTTCGAAAACGGGGATCATTCGGATCGGCTTGAAACTGAGCCAGATGTTGCCTGGCCGCTGGCAACTGATCTTCGTCGATGACCCAGATCGACCAGCCATCCGCTTCGGCGTCGGCCCGAGCTTCGATATTCTGCACCACCAGCCAAGCCGCAAACTTGCGCGCGGCGGCTTCATCCTTGAGAACGGTCAGTTGGCGCATAGGGGAAGGCAGAAGTAAGAAGGCAGAAAGCAGAAGGAATATTCAGAATAACGGAAAAATGCAGACAGGTGTTTATCTGGCATTTTTCATTCTGCCTTCTGCGTTCTGCATTCGCCTCACTGCACCGTGATACCGCTCGGCGCCAGTGTCGCCGTGACAATCGACACGCCGTTGGGATACTTCATCAACCGACGGGGAATGCCGGGGTTGGCGAAGAACGCCGCGTTGGGGGTGGTGCGGGTTGCTTCCTCAATGGTCTGGCCTTCCTTCAGATGAATATTGAAGGGAGGACCCCAACTGGCTTTGTTTTGCCAGACAGGTTTATCGGAGCCTGGCGATTTGAGGGACATTTCGCCAAGCTGATAAGTGACCGAGACCTTGGTTGTGGCGAAGCCTCGGCCGAACATGCGGTATTCGATTTCCTTGGTTTCGCCCGGCATCGCGCGGGCGGTGAGCACGAAATCGCTGGCTTCGCCCGGCGCGGCAATCGCCCAGCCGTTGTTGACGAAGGCGGTGGTGATCGACGTGCGGATCTTTTCCGATTCCGCGCCGTCAAACGGCAGGGCCAGATCGAGCCCGATCTTGGAACCCGGCTTGATGGCAAGGAGTTCTTCTTCCTTCACGGTGGCAGCTTTGCGGACAACTTCTTCGCCCGGCAAAGCAAAGCTGATGATGCTGCGGGACTTGCCGCCGCTGCCGCGGTCCTCGTTCAGGAACCATTCACGACCGGCAAACGAAACCGCCGTTGAACTAGTGCTGCCGCTGAACGAGCAGGTCATCAGGCCGCGCTCGATATCGAAGGCGTAGCGATGGTCGATGATGAGATGATTGTGCGAGCCGAAAGAGAGGGCGGTCTCGTGGCTGATGTGCATGGAAGTGCCGGAAACAGCCGCCGTATTCTTTCCATCGGCGACATTCCAAACCCACAGATTGAGCGGACCAGCCGCAGCCAGCTGCGCGCCATCGTCGCTGAAGACAATGCGATAAATGCTGAGCCGAGATGCGCCGTCGTCTTTCATTTCACATTTGCCGAGAACCTTGCCGCTGATCGGCTCGAGCACATACACACCGCTGCTGGTGGCGACGGCGAGTTGCTTGCGGCCCGGGCTGAGTGCGCAGCTGAGTGACCAACCGCTGCCGAGATCGATTTGATATAGCCCGCGAATCACGCCCGCCGTGCTGAGGTCCCACATCACCAGTTTGCCGCTGTCGCCCAGCGTGAGCAGATGTGTGGAATCGACGAACTCGGCCCATTTGAATGCTTTGACGCTGAAATGCTTCCCTTCGCCATCGTCGAACGGCTTGAAGCTGGATGTCGCGCGAACTTCGTTCCCATCGATCTCCCAAATATCGAGGTGCTTGTTGCGGGTTTGAAAATCATCATCGCGACTCGTCAGCAGCAACCGCCCGGTGGGATCGACGCTGATGGGTCTGAGGAGCGTCGGCATCGTGAGCGGAGGCATCGCCGCAGAACTGGCGATTTCGACTCGCTCGAGCCGACAGTTTTTTCCGCCATGCTCGTTCTTCACGCCAATCCACAGCCAGCCGTGGGCGGGATCGACGATCATCCCTTCGGCCTTTTCGAAGAAGTCATCGACCCGACCATTCGGACCAGCGATTGCGCGCGGCGGAATCGACGCCGCACGATTGCTGATCTTCGGCAGCGCAACCGTCGAGGGATTCGCTGCCGCACCCCAGGCAGCCGGCGCGTCGAGCGTCAGCAACGGCACGCCGTTCAAGCTCGTCTTTCGTTCCGCGCCCAGGCCGGCGATCTGCGGCTTGTCGGTAACGTTGGCTTCGAAGGGATTCTCGTCCTTCATCGGCGGCGCTTTGGCCTTGTCGGCGGCCTCGCGAGCGGCGACTTGATCTTCGGCGCTCAGTTTGTCCATCGCCAACGTGATGAACTTGCCGTCGGTCTTCTTCAGCTGGACTTGGTCCTTATCGAGACTGACAAAGGATGCTTCGATTTTGAATTTACCGGTGGCATCGGTCCAGGTGCGAACCTCAGCGGCGGCCGCTTCAAAGGGATTGGCCGGCGCAGTTGCCGCTGGTCGACTAGGAATTGGAATATCGCCGCCAGCGGGCCCGAGCCTCGGCCGGTTCGCAGCAGCGCCGCCGGGTAGACGCACCCGAGTACCCGGAAAAATCTTCGTCTGACCGTCCTCTTGCTTGACCTTTACCGACGCGCCGACCATCTCGATAAATTCGCCCTTTTGCACGACGCCGCGGCCATCCAAGTATTCGATCTTGTCCCCCGCTTTCACACCCGCGGGCTGGGCGAACAGCGAACTGACTGAGAGCAAAGAAAGCAGGGCGGTCAACAAACAGGAACGCACGAGGGAACCAAACATGAGAGAGCCTTCCTCGAAAGCGAGCCAACTTCGGCTAAGACGACGAGAATCGAGAAGCAGATTCTATAAAGGAATTCGCCAACTTCCAAACAATTGGCGAGGGACAGTACTATTCAATTTTCAACCCTTCAGGAGTGATCTGCGCCTGAAAAATGGCATCGGAGAGTTGTCGCGGCATGACCTTGCCCAGGAGCAGCGAAAAATACTCTCCGGTGAGCAATTGCGTTTCCTCAGGTCGAATGGGGCATTTGAAAGTCCACAAGGAAGCACCTTTGTCTGAGGAAATTCGTAACGTGATTTCGACCCCCAAGTTCTCCTGCTTGACCTGCTCGATGGTGAGGACACAATCACCCATCTCGCCTTCTGGGGCGACCGAAAGTCGGGTCCCTTCCAATTTCTTCGCCATCGCTTGACGAATTTGTTGTTGTTCAGCGGCTGGCAACTCAGGGCTGGTTTGTAACGACAGAGTTGAGCCAGGTTTAACTTTCTGGAGGTCGTCGATCCGCGACTGCGCGAGCCGAGTGATCATCTCCGCGCTGGGAAGTTCACAGTGTTCCAGGGTAAGAGTTGTCTTGCCGTTTGCGGTCGAGCGTTTCAGATACCATTGCTGTCCGCCGTATGGAACTCTCATCTCAGTTCCCACATTGACGTGCGCCACCACTTGTCCCTGAACGGGCTCAATCGCGTATTCGCCCGAGAGCACTGCGTAGCCTTGGGGACTAAAGGAAAGAAGTCCGAACATCGGCAAATTCGGGATCGGTAGGGCCTTTAATTCCTTACCAGTTTGGGCGTCGAAGAAGTACAGCGTGTCGGTGGATGCATATGCCACCTGACTACCATCGGGCGTGAACGCAATTCGATAAACGCAGCCGTCCTGGGCGGCCGTGGTTTGTGTCTTGCCGCCGGGAGCAAACGTGCCAAGTACCTTTCCGCTGAGCGAATCGACCATGATCAATTGGTCGTTCAACCAGGTCAGGAAATGTTTGCGATTGGGGCTGAATTGAAGCGGATTTACCGGCCGCGAACTGCTGGCGGTGTAGTCCAGTAGCGAAACCAAAACTGAGCCGCGGGAAGTCGAGATCAAGGCCCGATTGTCGTCAACAAAATGCGCAACCCATTCCTGGTCATTCCTGCCCGTTAGAGAGATAGATTTGATTGCCGTTAGTCCCTGAGTTCCCACCTTCCAGACATTGATTCGATTCTGATCTCCATTGGTAAGAACGAGATTGCCGCTCGGATTGACGGCCAGTAAGTGGTTGTATCCAGCAAACTCGATCATGGGGAGCAATCTCCCCTGCACCAAATCCACCCGCTGAATTCGAGTGAGGCCCCACTGGCGATTGGCCTGCGATATCCAGATGGTTTCCGTCGCCTCATTGAACAAGTACTCGTAGATATCGTCGCTGCGTACGCCTTCGGTTTCGAACGAGACGAATTTCGGAGACAGCCTCGGAAAATGGGGAGTAACCTTATCGGCTTTGACATTCCACGGAGCTGCATAAGCCGCTGCTCGCATGTAGGTCGCCGGGGTGAGATTAGCGAACGAGATCTCCGCTTCCGTCACTCCCTGCCAGACTGCCGTAGGCGAGGATGAGCCGATCACTCCTTGCTGCACGTTGGATTCAAACGGATTTGGGAGACTCTCGACCATCGCCCGGGCAGCGGCTTGGTCGGTCTCTGAGAGCCGATCGAGTGGAATCGAAAGAACCTTGCCGTCGGCCTTCTTGAGATCCACCTTGCCATCGGCAAGCCCTATGAATTCCGCTTCCACGGAGAACTTGCCCGAGGTGTCTTGCCAGGTACGTTTGAAATTTCGTGGCTGTTTGGGGGCGGGAGTTGTGGCCGGTTTTTCTGCAGCTTCGAGTTTGCTTGCTGTTTGGGCCGGATTGGGATTCTGACGCTTGCTGTTTGCGGCAGCCACGGCAGCCGGATCTCGCGGATTGATCCCTTTCGCCCAGCGAACATACTGCGGACGAAACGGCACTTGGCTATCGTCTTCGAATCGCACTTTGATCAAACCAACGGGCGTGAACTCGACGAACTCGGCTTCGCGCAGCCGGCCCATGTCGATCACTTCGAGCTTGTCACCTGGGCGCAAATCGGGCCGTTGTGCCGATTGCTGGGGAGCAGTCTTGGGCTGGGCATTCACGGCGTTCAATACCGGGAACGACAGCAGCGCAAACAAAAAGAATATTTGCCTCACCATACGAATCTGGCAGTTGCGAGTGGGAGGAACGTGGCAAACCGATGCGTTGAGTCTAACGAGAACGCAAGCAATTTCCAAGTTTTGAAAATGCGCAAAAACAAAGGGCGAAGCCACGGCCTCGCCCTTTGTGAATCAAGCAAATTCTTGCAGAAAAACTCTTACAGCGACTTCTTCAGTGCTTCGAGAGCGGCTGGGTAGTTCGGTTCGCTGGTGACTTCTGGCACGACTTCGGCGTAGGCGATCTTGCCGTCCTTGTCGATCACGAACACGCTGCGAGCAAGGAGCTTCAGCTCTTCGATCAGCACGCCATAGGCTTGGCCGAAGTTGCGATTCTGATAATCGCTGCCGACCTTCAGATTCTTGATTTCTTCGGCGCCGCAGAAACGGTTCATCGCGAACGGCAGGTCGAGGCTGACGGCAACGGCGTTGATGCCGCCGGCCAGCGACGACAGTTCATCGTTGAACTTCTTCGTTTGAATCTTGCACACGCCAGTGTCGAGCGACGGCACGACGCTCAGGATGGTGGCCTTCCCCTTGAGGTCGGCGAGGGTGATCGTCTTCAGGCCGCCTTCGAAGAAGTGAATGGTGAAATCAGGCGCGGCTTGGCCGACCTTCACGGCTTCGCCGGCGAGGGTCATGGGGGTGCCTTTGAACGTAACAGCGGCGGCACGGGACATGTGTGAGATCCTTGAATTCGTGGAAACGACGGGTGATTTCGCGCGGTTGCGAGAGCAGAATTCTACCGGTATAAGCGCGGGGCGTAGAGGGGTGTTCGTCGACTATGGAATTGGAATGCGATGGAATCAGAGTCAAATCCAGGAAACTACACTTCACTTTGGCCGGCAGGGTTTCACTTCTGCGATCTTGGTCAAATTCGTTTGCGCTGCGTCACGGCCGAGCAGTTTCGCAATTCAACTGTTCGCGACAAGTGGATGAATAGACTTGAAATGATTGCCGAGCGAATGACGTTGGCGAATGTCAACGGAGAACTCTGGGTTGACGGAAGTTTCGTCACGACAAAATTGAACCCACGTGATCTGGACGTCTGTTTTTACGTCAAAGCCGAACTACTGGAACAGGGCAACAAGATTCAGCGTGAAGCAGTGAAGTGGTTCGATAGACTCCAAATCACGCACGGAGTCGACGCGTACATTTCGACGATCTTTTCTGTGACTGATCCGCGCCATGAAGAGACTTTAAACGACTACTTGTTCTGGAAGAATCTTTGGGGGACTAGCCGGAATAATTCACCACAAGGGATTGTCGTGTTAAGATTGTAGAGGGGAAACAGCACATGTCTGATTACTTGCGAACTGCGATCGGCCAAACACGAGAAGCAATCGGCCGCAAGGAGCGATTGCTGAAATCGTTCCCAACGCCAGGCGTAGAGGTGGCGCTTGATTCGCTGCGCCGCTTGCTGAAAAAGCTCGAAGCTGAGCTTGCCTCGCTAGCAACTCCCACGATTACAAATCCAGAATCCGTCGCCACTTCGCCAGAATCGAATTGCATCCCGCCGCACGCCTCTTAAGATTAACGCCTAGAGGGTAGGGGTACTTTCTAATTCGCCAGGTCGCTTCTATTCGGCCTGGCTCTCTTTGCGCGGAGGATCGCCATGGTGGTCGATTTAATTCCCGGCTGGACATTGGAGATGGATCGTGGGCCCGATTGGCTGTTCATTCGCCCGGTGCCGCCCAAAGACAAACTGGGCGTGGAAGTGGAACTGGCCGAGGCGATCTGGGAGCGGATGGAGCAGCAATTCTGCCATCGCGTCGTGATCGAAATGGATCAGGTGCCCATGCTTCGCAGCTGGCTCGTCGGTCAACTAGCGCTGTTGCACAAGCGCGTTACCTCGCGCGACGGCTTGATGCGGATGTGCGGGGTATCGGACAGCAATCACGAAGTGCTGAAGACGGTGCGACTCGACGATCGCTTTCCGCAATACGCCGACCGCGGCGCCGCCGTAATGGGCTATCGGCCCAAACCGCGGTAAAGAAGAAGTGCAATGCGGCCGTAGGACGGACCATTGGTCCGTCCAGAATCGCCGAACGAGTAAACTCAGAGTTCGAGACGGACCAATGGTCCGTCCTACAAATCAAGCAAACCGCTTAGCACCAGCTCACTTCGAGCTCATTCTCAATTTGCTTCACGCCTTCGACGCGTTTGATGACTTCCTGAGCCATCTGCTTCTGAAAATAAGAAGCCACCACGCCGTTCAGCGTCACTCGCCCTTCCTGGGCCTCGAACCGCAGCTTCCTGCCACTCAAGTACGGATTGGTCTCGATCGCCGAACCGACACGTTCGGCCAGAGTAGCGTCAAAAAGCGGCATAACCCCAGCGTCCTCTCAATACCTGTTGAGCGAAATAAAACTGCCCCAATTTCGCCGCCCGGGAGCACTCCAGCACCCGCCAACAGCGCGCAGTCAATTTCTCTATCGGCAAAGCTTGCCGGTTAAGTAAGAAAATCGCGAGGGGAATCGATGAGGAGTGGATGAAAGTTTCAACGCCGGGCCGCTTATGCGTGCCAAAGCGACTTTGCGCAGGAAAGGCAACTCTATCGCAGCAGCTTTTCCAACTCGGTGCGAATCGTCGATTCAATCGTGCCGCGAAACAGGCTGGCAGCGAACGGTAGGTTGCCGCTCACGCGGACCTCATCGTTAGCGACGACGAGGTCACCTTTGATCTGCATGCCCATCGCCGTGAAGCCGAACTTCAGCGTTTCGCCCAGCCATTCGCCTTGCACGTTACTCACACGATCGGCGTGATCGCGGCGAACTTCTTCCAGAAAACCTTGCAGTCGCTGCACCGCTTCGGCGACGGGAAGCTGATGGGGAACTTGCACGGAGAGCGATGCCATAGGAATACTTTTGCAATCGAAGAATGAAAACGGCAAATGCATCCTCACATTTGCCGGCATTCATTCTAAAGCGATTTCGACAACCGTGTGGATGTCGGGCGAAGTTTGTAGCCAAGGTCCGCGCGACTTCGCGGCTAGCGCTCGCTGGGCGTTTCGTAATCGATCCGATCGCGCGGATGCCAAAGCGGCAATCCTTGACGAAGGCGACTGGCGAGCACATCCAATTTTTCAGTGGTGCCTGGCAAGGCACGCGTTGCTTCCACTCCTTCAGAAGCCTGCAGTTCGGGTTCGTAATTCCACTCGCCATCGCGAATGGCTTCTAACACGGAACGAGGCACGTGAAGTTCTCCTGTGATAGGCGAAACGAGCGCTCGCAGAGAAGTGACTGAGATGAGAGCAGGACAGCGCTCAGCAGTATCGAACTGAATTACCGCGCGCGTCAAGTTACAAATTTCACAGTCGAGATGCGCTGCGCAGAGAATCACAGACTCGCGCTTGACACTACTTGCGCGAAGTGCTTAAGGCCGTCGCCCATTCGCGCACGAGTGCACCATCGAGTCGGCCGGTGCGCGCGCCGCGACAAACCGCGCCGCGCACGGCAACATAGTCTGGCGCGAGTGGCAGCAGATCGGGCAAATCGCTGAGTTGCAACGAACCAGCAAGCACGACCTGGGCTTTCGCATCGCGAACGGCGCCGATGAAGCGAATCAACTGCGCGTCGCTGCAGTGCTCGCGCAAGTTGCCGTTGCTCTTGTCGTAGGTATCGACGAGCACAACGGGCACGCGAAACTCCGGCACGCATTGCACCAGCTCGGCGGGCGATGGCGCGCCGCAGTCGCGCCAGTCGGCATAGACAACGAGGACGGGCTGCGTACCACGCTTCAGCAGCGATCGCCATTGCCGCCAGTAATATCGCCAGTCGAACACGCCGTTGGTGGTGGCATCGCTCATGCCGACCTTGGCAAAAGATAGACCACGAGTTTCTGTGGCAAGTTTTTCGAGGTCGATGTTGCGAATCTCGCCGAGCGCGGCGCTCACGGGAACTTGCTTGTTGACGACTCCGAGAACTTCGCGCCAGACATCGGGGCTCGCAGCGCCGAGCGAACCGCGCGACGGATCCTTGATGTCGATCAGATCGGCGCCATTCTCCATGGCGGTAATCGCTTCGACGGCGCCCGTGACGCTTACCAGCAGCTTTGTCCTTGCTTGCTTCTTTTTGCTCATGCGCCGGCCGCCTGTCGGGCTCGTTGTTCGCGATGAGCAGCCGCCAGTCGATGGTTGAGCTCCTTCAGCGCTTCGCCGTTGATCGGTTCGCACCAGGCACCCTGCAGCGTGATGTACCCTTCGCACCAATGCGCGATCGCGGGCTTCACGTCGCGATGATGCCAATCCTTGGCCCGCTCGGCAATCCGCACGATGACGTTGCTCGTCTCTGGTTCCATGCCATCGATCTTCGGCAGCTCGCTCGCGCCACCTTGGCCGAGAAAAAAGCACTCGACAATATCGAGCGGCACGCGGATCGGTTCCTTCGGCTCGATGTAAACCAGCAGCGAATCGGCTTCGTAAGCCAGCCGCGGCTGGGCTGCCATCCACAGGATGTTGCCGGTCAGATAGAGCGCGCCGAGAATCATCGCGCCGGCGAGCGCCCACACGCCCCAATGCCAATGCAGCAGCCAGGCAGCAATGAGCAAGCCACTGCCGACGAGCGCAATAACGACCGGCAAGGCCAGGCCGAGCAATAGTGCGCGGCGGTTCGTGCGTAACCAGACTTCGGGCATGCGAACTCAGTAAAAATGAGGCGAAACGTCTTCATTGGTTTTAACAAAATCGGCACCGCTGCCCAGCGGGTGGAGCCGCGCGACTTTATCGCTTGCAGCCTAGCAGGCGTGTATGATCACGCTATCCCGCCCTCCCGTTGGAGCCCACCGATGCGTCGCTTGCTCACGCTCTTGTTGGTTTGGTCCGTGGCGTTTCTGGCCGCGCAGCATTCGGCCGCCGCCGATGGCGAGTGGAAGACCGTACCCGTTCCCGCTGCGTGGAAGACTTCGCCCGGGGGCCAGGACGTGCGGCTGTGGTATCGCGCCGCCGTCCAAATTCCCGCCGAGTGGAAAGGGCGGGAAGTAACTCTCGCCGTCGAAGCCGTTGATGACGCTCGCGAAATCTACTTCGCCGGCGAAAAGATTGGTGGCTTGGGAACTTTTCCGCCACAGTACTTGAGTGGCATCGGCCAAACCCAGCGATTCAAAATCCCTGCCGAAAAAATCAAAGCCGGCGAATTGCAGCTGATTGCAATTCGCGTCTGCGTCGTCGATGGCCGATCCGGATTCAATGTCGCCGCGCCTGTTCTCTTCGGCGGCGAGCAGGCGATTCGCCTCAGTGGCGATTGGCAAGTGCGAACGGGTGATGACGTTGCCTGGGCGAATGCAGACAAAGAGTCGCTCGCGAAAGTCCCGGCTTTTTCCAAACTCGAAGTCGCTGCTGTGGTCGATCGCGAACTGAAAAAACTGCAAGGTGAAGAAGGGCCGCTGCCGCCGGAGCAGTCGCTGGCCAAGATCAAAGTCGCCGATGACTTACAGATCAACCTCGCTGTCGGCGAGCCGCATGTACGGCAACCGCTGTCGATCAAATGGGATGCTCGCGGCCGGCTGTGGTGCGTGCAGTACTTGCAGTATCCGCATCCCGCCGGTTTGACCGCGATCAGCCGCGATAAATTTCTTCGCACGGTCTACGACAAAGTTCCGCCGGCCCCGCCGAATCATTTTCGCGGCGAAGACAAGATCACGATTCACGAAGACACCGACGGCGACGGTAAATATGACCAGCACAAGACTTTTCTCGACGGCTTGAGTGTCTGCTCATCGTTTGCCTTCGGCGACGGTGGCGTGTGGGTGCTCAATCCGCCGTACTTGCTCTTCTATCCCGATAAAAATGGCGACGATGTTCCCGATGGTGATCCGGAAGTGCATCTCGAGGGCTTCGGCATTGAAGACTCGCATTCGGTCGCGAACAACCTGCGTTGGGGACCCGATGGCTGGCTGTATGCCGCGCAAGGGAGCACCGTCACCGGCGCGGTGAAACGGCCTGGCGAGAAAAAGGCGATTCACTCGCAAGGGCAACTCATCTGGCGCTATCATCCTCCGACAAAGAAATATGAGATCTTCGCCGAAGGTGGCGGCAATGCTTTTGGAGTGGAGTTCGACGATCAAGGCCGAATCTTCAGCGGCCACAACGGCGGCAACACCCGTGGCTTTCATTACGTGCAGGGTGGCTACTATCAAAAGGGATTCGGCAAGCACGGTGAACTCTCGAATCCCTTCGCCTTTGGCTATTTCGAAGCCATGGCTCACGCCAAGGTGCCGCGGTTCACACACGCCTTCGTCATCTACGGCGGCGCTGCCTTGCCCGAGAAGTACAACAATTTGCTAATGGGCGTTGCGCCGCTGCAGAGTCACGTCACGCTCAGCACGCTCGAAGCCGATCGGTCGAGTTTCAAGACCACCGACGTCGGCCATTTGATGACGAGTGACGATCCCTGGGTGCGGCCGGTCGATATTCAAGTCGGCCCCGACGGCGCTGTGTATGTCGTCGATATGTACGAGCAGCGAATCGATCATGCCAGTCACTATCAAGGACGAGTGCACAAAGAGAGTGGTCGCATCTGGCGGATCTCGGCGAAGGGTGGTAAACCGCCAGCGGCCGTTGATCTCACGAAAAAGATCGATAGTGAACTGCTGAATGTCGGTGTATATGAAGCCAATCGCTGGCAGCGACAAACGGCGTTGCAGGTGCTCGCTCAGCGCAGGCCGGAAGGTGTGCAGGAACGGCTCATTCGAGAAATCCACGGCGAGAAAGGCGAGCACGCGCTAAACTGCTTGTGGGCTTTGCAAGCCAGCGGCGGATTGGGCGATCAGCAGGCCGCACTGTTGTTGAAACACCACGAACCGCTGGTGCGAGAGTGGACGATTCGCCTCGTCTGCGACGATGGCGAAATCAGTTCGGCCATTGCGCAGCAGTTAGTCGAACTGGCGAAAACGGAAAAAGACGTCCGCGTGCGGAGTCAACTCGCCGCATCCTCGCGGCGGTTGAGCGGCGAACACACGCTAGCCATCTCCGCGGGATTGGCAGGGCATCAGGAGGACGCTGCCGATATCCATCTGCCGCTGCTGTTGTGGTGGGCGATCGAAGCGAAAGCCGATTCCGACCGCGATGCTGTGATCGAGTGGCTGAAGAAAAACAATGAGTTGCCGCTGGCATCGCAACACATCGTGGAACGCCTTGCTCGTCGTTTTGCAACGTCGGGGCAGCGTAAGGATTTGCTCGCCTGCGCGCAGCTGCTCACCACACTGCCGAGCAAAGACGCCAAAGCCAAAGTAATGGCGGGCATCGAAGCAGCCTTTCAAGGTCGCAGCATGAATGCCTTGCCGCCGGAACTGCTCTCCGCAATGGCCGCCGCCGGATCGGCTTCGCCGACGTTGCGGTTGCGGCAAGGTGATCCCGCCGCAGTTGCGGAAGCTCTCAAGCAAATCGGCAATGAGTCATTCGATGCCGCCAAGCGCGAACAGCTGATTGCGATTTTCGGCACCATTCAGCAACCGACATCGGTCCCCGTGCTGCTGAAGATCGTCAAGGATTCTCGCAACGATGGACTCCGCAGCAGTGCGCTGGGTTCGCTGCAATCCTACAAAAATCCAGAGATCGGCCAGGAGGTCGTGGCTGCCTACCAAGACATGCCAGAAGCGGTTCGCGGCGTGGCTCAATCGCTTCTCGCTAGCCGCAGCAGTTGGGCCAAGTTGCTCGTCGCTGCCGTTGACGCGAAGCAGATCGAAGCAGCCGGCATTCATGAGAGCACCGTGCGACGACTGCTTCTCAGCGACCAGGCCGATGTGCGCGAGGCTTGCAAGAAGCATTGGGGCGAACTGGCCGGTGCGTCGAACGAAGCTCTTCGGGCCGAAGTGGAAAAGCTCCTGCAAGTCGCTGCGGCCGGCAGCGGCAATCCCTACGCCGGCAAAAAGCTCTACGCCACTTCCTGCGGCAAGTGCCACAAGCTTTTCGCCGACGGCGGTGCGATTGGGCCCGACCTAACAAGCTACAAACGAGACGATCTGCGCGGCATTCTCTTGAACGTGGTGAATCCCAGTGCCGAGATTCGCGAGGGCTTTGAAAATTACCTCGTACAAACCGCCGACGGTCGCACGCTCAGTGGATTCATCGCTGAGCAAGATGCGCAGGTGGTCGTCATCCGCGGCGTGGATGGCCAGAATCTCTCGCTGCCACGCGAAGAAATCGAGGACCTCCGCGCCGTGCCCGTTTCGCTCATGCCCACCGGCCTACTGAAGCAATTCAGCGATCAGCAGGTTCGCGACTTGCTCGCGTACTTACGCAGCACACAACCGCTGCCTTAAGCAATCGCCTACCAGGTAAAGCCTGTCGCCAGACTCAGGCCGAGTAGCGTTGCGTTTCCGGGGCCGCCGCTAGCAAAGCTATTCGTCGTCAATTCGCCGATGGTGCCGCCGAAGCCGGCGCCACGATTTTCTTGGTTGTTGACATTCCAGTGCTGGAATTCGAAGGCGCAGCGCACGAAGCAGTTGTAGGGCATCTCCAGCAAACGAAATTCGTATTGCAAACCCAATTGCGATTCGATGATGTCAAGCGTGCTGGGAACGTTTCGATCAAGATCATCGTTCGCAGCTCCCACCAGCGGAGCGCTCGGCGAACTCGCCACCGTGCCAGCCGAGCGGGCCACCATGTCGGACCGGCCAAACAGCATCGAGCCCCGCCCGCTCCACAGCAGGTACAGGTTACTCCCCCACAATCGATTGCGAGAACTAAAGCCCAGCGATGCGCCAGCGCCATCAAACTGGCAGTTGTTCTGCAGATTCAGGTTCACGAAGTTGCCGGTTGTAAACACGCCGAACGAATCGATGCCCGAGGAGACGTCGAACGAACCATAGCGAGCGCCAGCAAAGGCATCGAGCTTCCAATCGTCCGACATGTAAAAGCTGCGAACCACATCGAGATCGACGGCGGTGAGTTGTGCGTTGCCCCAAGCGGTGTAAGTGCCAAAGTTCGTGCCTGTCGTGGGAATCGCGGGATTCAAGTGCGGCGTGCGCGATTCACTGGCACTCGCCGAAAAGTAGCTGCCGCGGAGGCCCCAATTTTCGTTCAGTTGCCGGCCGAGCCAAAAACGAGGAGCGGCTGCGTAATCGGCGACGCCTTCGCCATCGCGAAAGGCCGTCGTCGCCACGCCCGGCGCGGTTGTATCGCTAAACGACACAGTTATCTGACCGCCAGAGTCGGCATTGACATTCAAGAACAAAAACTCGGCGCCGCTGTACCAATAAGCCGTTGGTTGATAGACCGTCGCGGCCACGCTTGGTTCGCCGAGGTCGTCATATTCCTGGGCCGTTGCCGTGGCGACGCAGCAACAAACGACGAGGGCCGCCGCTGCGGCAATTCGTTGTATGAACACGAGAAATCCTTTTCGGCCGGCAGAACCGAGGGCAGGTGTGATTTCTTGAAACTGCTTGCCAATAATCCGCTAGCAGTGAATACAGCGAAGTTGCGGGCAGTCTTCCGTTTCATCGGATGCGCATCCGCGCCATCCTGCGATTTCCTCTCAGCGCCAGCGAAGTCAGCCCAATTTGTTGCCGTGCTTAGACAGCACTTGCCGTAACGGCTGGCGTCGCCGGCTTGCAGCGTTTGAGAGTGACGCGAAACGTGGAACCCTTGCCCGGTTCGCTCACCACTCCCACGCTGCCGCCGAAAGCTTGCGTGAGATTCTTTACGATCGACAGGCCCAGGCCCGTGCCCCCCATCTCGCGCGAGCGGGCGCGATCGACACGATAGAACCGCTCGAAGATCCGCACCAACTCCTTGTCAGCGATGCCGATGCCGCTGTCTTTGACTTCGATGGTAACGGTCTCTTCCGTCGCCTGGCAGCGAATAAAAACCTCGCCGCCGGTCGTGGTGTATTTGATCGCGTTGTCGACGAGGTTGCTGAGAATCGTACGCAGTCCTTCTTCGTCACCGCGAGCCGTGAGTTCGTCGGCGGGAAGTTCACCAACCAGATCAATCTGTTTCGCCGCGGCCAGATCGGCAAATTGCGCCAGGCATTCGTCGATTAACTCGGCCAAGCCGACGTCGATGATGTTGAACGTCTGCTGCCCCGATTCGATCCGCGCGATCTGCAGCATGTCGAGAATCAGCTGATGCAGCCGCTCGGCTTGCTCTTCGATCCGCAGCACAAACGCCAGATTATTCTCCGGGTCATTCACCGCCCCCATCCGCAGCGTCTCGGCATAGGCCTTAATCGCGGCGAGCGGCGTTTTCAATTCGTGCGAAACATTGGCGACGAACTCGCGGCGGAGATTCTCGAGCCGCCGCAGTTCCGACACATCATGAATAACGACCATCACGCCGGGACAAGGTTCGCCGGGCAAACGCGTGGCTCGCAACAACAGCACTCGCCGTTGCACGCCGGGCGAATCGAACTCACGCTCGACGGCCTTCGTCGTTTCGAGCGCGTGTTGCACGGCTTCATAAACCGAGCGAGCCCGGGTCACTTCGAGGAGCGAGCGCCCCTGCGGCTGTGACGTCGCAAAGTCGAGCAACCGCTGAGCCGCCTGGTTGGCGAGCAGAATCGTATGATCGGGCCCAACGGCGAGCACGCCTTCGATCATGCTCGCCATGACGGTTTGCAGCCGCTGCGTGTTCTGTTGAACTTGATCGCCCCGCTGCTCAAGCCGGCCGCGAAAGAGTTGCAGCGCGCCGCTGATTTCGCTGAGCTCTTCACCCGGGAGCGACGACGGAACCGAGTCGCCATCGCCCGCCGAAATTTGCCGAGCCAAGCGGGCCAGTTCGACGAGCGGCTGATGCAGCCGCTTCAGGCTGAACCAAATCGTGGCCGCGCTAATGCACAACGCAACCAGCAGCAGCACCAACAAAACTCGGGGTAACGACCAACCCGCCGCGGCGCTGCGCGTGGCCAACATTGCCGCGGCCACGACCAAGCCCACACACAGAATGGCCTGCCATGCCAAGAGTCGCCAGAACCAGGATTGGGGATGCATGCTCCAACAATAAGATGGAGCGTCTTCATCCGAAAGAGGCTCTCGCGTGAAGAATCGATGAAGTCATTCCTACTCCCTCTCCTCGGTACTCCGGGGAGAGGGCCGGGGTGAGGGGCCTTTGGCGAGTTGACGCCCCAATCAGCAGCCGATGGGATTCAATCGTGCTTTAAAGACAACCCGGTCCGAGTCGTCGAGCACAACTCGCCACCGAGTGCGGAAGCGGTTGTTTTGGTAGCTGTGGGACATGAACCACGGATAGACCCTGTATTCGCAAACGGTTCCCCACTGCGGATTCGACTTAGAAAATTGCGGCTCGCCAACCAGTTCAATCATTGTTGCTCGCGTATCGCCGATCTTCAGCTTCGCGATACTCTGCTCATGCCTGAGGATTGGGAACCTAGCCGCGGTATAAGCGGCGTGCGCCACCAGCACGCAACCGAAAGCCAAAGCGGTGAGACGCTTAAGCCACCGCCAAGGATGAATTGCTGCCGCTGTTTTAGGCTTGCCGTCGAAGAAATACATATCCATCGGTGCACCAGGGCCGAGTATTTGGTGGCAGCCCCAATACGCACGATCGTGATGGATGGTTCACGAAAACCCCGAGTCAAATCCGCGGCCAAGTCCGTTCATCGACCGCGGAGCGGATCGACGACTTGCTACACCAATTCCTTAATCGGATCGCGGTGGTCGGTCAAAAACTGCGGCCGACCGGCGGGGTCGATGATGCTGGTCTTGTTGCAGTCGATTCCCATGTTGTGATACAGGGTCGAGAAGACTTCCTGCAGGTGAATCGGGCGGTCCTTGGCTTCTTCGGCGTTCTTGGTCGACGAGCCGATGAACTGACCGGTCTTCATGCCACCTCCGGCGAGGAAGCACATGGCCACGCGCGACCAGTGATCGCGGCCCGAGGTCATGTTGATCCGTGGTGACCGGCCAAATTCGCCCCACATCACGATGCTCACGTCTTTGTCCATGCCTCGCTCATGCAGATCGCTGATCAGGGCACTCATGGCCCGATCGAGCTTCGGCAGTTGCTTTTTCAGTTGGCTGAAGTTGTCGCTGTGCGTATCCCAGCCGCCCCAATCAAAGGTCACAACGCGCACGCCGGCTTCGACCAACCGCCGCGCAGTCAGGAACGAATCGACGTCCTTGCCGTAGCGTTCGCGAACTTTTGGGTCTTCCTTTTGCAGATCCAGTGCGTTGGCGACATCACCCGAGGTAACCACACCCACGGCTCGCTGCGTGAACGAATCGAGGGCCTTCATTTGGCCCGAGTGATCCACTTCCCGCTTGATCGAGTCGAGCGAAGACAGCAGATTCGTCCGCGATTCCAGGCGATCTGCCGTCATCGAACCAGTCAGCCGCAGATCGCCGCCGGACGGACGATAGGCCATATACACGGGGCCGAGATAACCAACGGGATTCTCGTTGTAAGCAATAAACGGCGGAGCGCCGCTGCCGGTTGGTCCCATCAAGCGGGCAATCACGCTGCCAATGCCGGGGCGGCCGCCGATGTTCCGCAGGTCACTGCGCGGATAGCCGGTTTGCGTGTGGAAATTGCTGTGGTCGTCGACCATGCCGATCAGCGAGCGAATGACGGCGTATTTGTCCGTCATCTTGGCGAGCTGCGGGAAGTGTTCGCAAATGTCAAAGCCCGGGACGTTCGTCTTGATCGGGTTAAACTCGCCGCGGAACTCCTGAGCCGCTTCGGGCTTCAGGTCAAACATGTCCTGGTGCGATGGCCCGCCACCCAGGTGAATGTTGATGACCGCCTTGTTCGAAGAGGTAATCCCCGCTGCTGCTTCAGCCCTGTAGAGACCGGCCAGTGTCATGCCGCCCAACCCCGCAAAGCCCAGCTTCAAAGCAGTCCGCCGCGACATGCCATCACAATACCGACCGGTTGAACCGTAGTTGATCTGGAACATGGGGCAAATCCTTTTGGAGGTGGGAGGAAAGGACTCAGGTAGGCACAGATTGATATGTACTGGCCGGGGCCAAATGTTACGCAAACATTTCTCAATTCCAACTGCGGAGTTGCCGGATGCATCTTCCCTTAAGTTTCGTTCGCTCCCGACGTTACAACAGTTGTTGCGGAAGCTAAACGTATCGCAGGTCCTTGGAAAATATAGTGTTACGTTCGAAGGCAGCCGGCTTTCCACAACACTTGCCAAACCAGACAAAACGACACTTACGCCATTTGGTTTTGTCATAAGCATTTAAATCAAAATCACTTAAAGGAACCCGCGATTCCGCAACCGCTATTTTCATTGTTTCTCCCACAACAACCCCAACCGCTCACGTCAGCGACGCTGTCACGGCGAGCGACGGAATGGCCCGGCTGCCAGCCAACAATTTGGAACAATCTGAACACCCCCCCTTTCATACCCCTAGAATATAACAGGTGATACAACTTTTCGAATTCGCTGTAAAGTAATACACCAAAACGATTTACTGCGAAAATCAGCTGCAATATCGGGGTTCTCCTATTGCATTGTATTCTAGTTAAAATGGGCGGGTCTAAAATCGCCTGAACATGTCGCTTCAACTCGCTCTGGCCCATGGCATCCCCCTTCGCGCGTCACGTCGTCACCCAGCCTCCGGCATCTAATAGACACGCCGCGTGGACAACTTGGGTCCGCACTTCTTTTGCCGAGTAACCGTTTTCACGCTGGCAATGCATGCATCGTGAGCGCTCGGCAGGCAGCATCCTTTCCTGCTCCCCTCGCCCCGCTTCGGGGAGAGGGGCTGGGGGTGAGGGGTGAACCGAAGCGAGAGTGTGCTAATGAGCACGCACTATGGATTGCCGACCAGTTCGCCAGAAAATTGAGTCAAACTCGCGCATTATCCCCTCACCCCCGACCCCTCTCCCCGAAACGGGGCGAGGGGAGAGAAAAGGCCGACGCCAG
Organism: Anatilimnocola floriformis; assembly: GCF_024256385.1. Lineage (NCBI taxonomy): Bacteria > Pseudomonadati > Planctomycetota > Planctomycetia > Pirellulales > Pirellulaceae > Anatilimnocola > Anatilimnocola floriformis. The sequence goes on along the minus strand of NZ_JAMLFW010000001.1, from coordinate 5,478,369 downwards.
CCATTGATTAGAGAAAGAAAAAGAGCGTGACACGCGGTAACAAATTCGCTCGTCACCCGCCTAGTTATTCGTCTGCGTGTCTCACAGGGAACGGCTCGACCGCAAACGCTCTATTCTTCCGCCTCACTCTTTTCGGAGTTGCTCTCATGGCCCACTTCGTGCACATTCCTGCGCCCAAAAATCCCGGCGACGCCGGCATTTCGGAATTAGTCCTCCCTGCGGCCAACGGCACGTGTGCGATTGGTGTGTGGGGCATGCCGGACGACAGCACGGTCGCGGCCGAAAATAATTTCAGCTTTGTCGCCGCCGAGTTTCGCAATCAAAACCAGGTCCGGTCTTTTTATCTCCGCGGCTTGAAAGCCGGCGACAAGATCGCCGCGTTCCTGCCGAGCGGCGGGCAGTTTACTTCGTGGCTGCCGGTCAAGTTCGTAAAAGGAGACAAGCACGCCACCGAGCGAGCGGCTGGCAAACTGCCGCGCAGCAAGCACAAGCCGAATTTCATTCTCGATCCGCATGGCGCTGAGCAGCGCCATCCGCCAGTCAAGGAAAGCGCCTGGCTCGATGCCGTCGAAGCCAACCTCGCCAAGATCAAAGCCAATCCGCTCGGCGCTGCCGTGCTCGGCGGCATTGTGCGCGACATCACCATCACGCCGTTCATATCGTCCGAGCAGAACGCCAACTCTGCCGTTACCTTCACGCCGCAGCAATGGAACGGGGCCGGCGCGGGAGATCGCGCCGACGAAGTGCTGCTGCACGAACTGATTCACGTCCTCGAAAACAACTTCGGCGGCTACAAAGACAACCCCGCCGACGGTTTGCAGTGGGACGACTCCGACTTTCTCACGGTCACGGTCAGCAACATGTACTCCAGCCTGGTTGGGCGTCCGCTCCGTAAAGACCACCAAGGCTTCGGCCGCATGCCGGACGGCTATCGACTCATGCCATCGCTATTCAAGACCGCCCAAGCGACGAATTTCACGAGCGTAAAAAACCGCTTGCCGGCATACTCGCGCATCTTCGCGGGATCGAGCGCGCCCTGGAACCCGTTCAAATAGGAATTAGGAAGCCCGACGCGTGAGCGAGGGTTTGGGCAAGTCGACGTGGTTACCACCAACGTGCGATAGCACCAAAAGAAGCGCTGTCGAAATCCGCATCAACTCCGCTTCCGGTTGTGCTGTCGCACGAGGGCAAACCTCGAGTCCACTCGCCCAAACCCTCGCTCACGCGTCGGGCTACCTGACCATCCGTTACCGAGTTGATACACATCGTCATTGCTTGTTCCCACACGTCCAGCTAGTTTGAAACGAACGGGGCAAGTGGAGCAGGGCGATGAACGAACGACGTGTTTTCTTGACGAGCGTGGTGGCCGGCAGCTTGGCGGTCGCCAACGGCGCGCAAGCCGAAACGAAACCTGCCTCCGAGCCAAAGAAAAAGACGGTGAAGGTCGCCGCGGTGCAATGCCCGAGCGATCTGGGCGACATCGAAGGAAACACGCGGCGGCTGACAAAGTTGGTCGAGAAGGCAGCTGCCGAGGGAGCGAAATTTGTCGTGCTCCCCGAGACCGCGATCACGGGCTATCTCTCGCAAGACCTCAAGACCAACTGGCACATTCCCGGTTGGCCGATCGAAAAGGAATTCGGCAGCAAAGATCCTCGGCCGTTCGCGCAGACCGTTCCCGGTCCGGCGACCGAGCATTTTGCCGCGCTCGCCAAACGGCTGGGCATTTATCTCACCATTCCGTTTCTCGAGAAACTGCCGAAGGGAACGGCTGACGACAACCCCGACAATCCGAAGCTCTACAACACCGTTTGTCTGGCCTCGCCGAAAGGGGAGATCGTCGCCCATTATCGCAAGCTCACTCCCTGGCCTCATCCCGAGCAATCGTGGGCCACCGACGGCGATCGGGGCGTGCAAACGTTCGACACCGAGTATGGCCGAGTCGGCCTGGCGATTTGTTACGACATTCACGAGATCCTGGAGAAGTATCAAAAGCACAAAATCTGGGCGCTCCTCTATCCGATCGCTTGGGTCGATGAAGAGCATCCCGCCGATTGGTTCTGGCACCGCTTGCCCGAGCGCGTGAAGCCCTTCAACCACTACGTGATCGGCGCCAACTGGAGCGTCGACCAAAAGCCGAAGAACAAATGGAAAGGCTACGGCTTCTCGACCATCCTCGCCCCCGGCGGCCAGGTGATCGCCACGGCGAAGAGCCTGTATGGCGAAGAGATTGTGTACGCGGAGATTGAAACCGCGTGAATGATGTAGCTGAATTCGCCAGAATTCAGATGGTGACCTTCAACTGCCCGGTCTGAATTCTGGCAAATTCAGCTACTTGGCGAATGGTTGGTCCTCCTTCCCCTTTCCGCCCTGCGAAATTAGGATGCAGGATTGCCCATTTCTTGGGGATATGGCTGAGGGGAATGCGGATGTCTGTTCCGGATTTTGAAGCGAGCGATGACCCGTGCATCAAGAGCGCGGACCTGGCCCAATTGAAGGGGGCCGCAGTCACGGCTGCGCCGCCGCATCCGATGGACTTGCCGCGGATCGAACGGGCCGTGCGTGAGATTCTTGCTGCGGTCGGCGAAGACCCCGATCGTGAAGGACTGCTCGAAACCCCGGCCCGCGTCTCACGGATGTACGCCGAGATGTTTGCCGGCCTGCATCAGGATCCGCGTGTCCATTTGCAGAAGGTCTTTACCGAGCAATACGACGAAGTCGTGCTGGTGAAGGACATCAGCTTTTGCAGCATGTGCGAACATCACCTGCTGCCGTTTACCGGTGTGGCTCACCTGGCCTACGTGCCGAACGGCAAGGTGCTCGGTTTGAGCAAGCTGGCCCGCGTGGTCGAAATGGTTGCGCGGCGGCCGCAAGTGCAGGAACGGCTGACCGAAGAGGTCGCCAATTTGCTCGTCGAAGAACTCGGCGCCAAAGGCGTGGCCGTGGTCGTCGAAGCTTCGCACAGCTGCATGACGATTCGCGGCGTGAAGAAGCCCGGCAGTTCGTGCGTCACCTCGGCGATGAAGGGCTTGTTCCGGTCGAATGTCTCGAGCCGGGCGGAAGTGATGCAGCTGATTTACGGTTCGCGGCGGTAAGTAAAGGCAACGTCGTGATCTGGCAGACGCTGGTTGAGTTTCTTTGTCATTTGACGTTCGGCGTCGCGGCGTCGATGGCTTCGCTTCCTGCGCGGTGGGTAACGAGCGGTTTCTTTCGCGTGCACCTCTGGGTGCTGATGGGCGTGCAAACTTTCGCCGCCCTCGCGCTCTGGTCGCTTAGTGGTGGACCGAGTGGTAATAGTGTCGCGACCTGGCAAATTTCGGCAGCCATCGTCGCTGCCGTGGTGAGCTACGTTGGCGCGGTGATCTGGATGTATGAAGCGAGCACGGCGGGAAAAGCCTCGTTGCTCATTGTTGCTGCGGCAGCGCTCGTCACTTGTTTGGCGCCGGCCTTTTTGAGTAATTCGGCCAGCATGTCTCCTGCCGTGCGCACCTTGCAAGTGATCACCAGCGGCGCGGTTTCTGGCCTCGTCACAACAGCGATGTTGCTCGGCCACTGGTACTTGAATACGCCGACGATGCGACTCGATCCGCTCAAGCGGCTGCTCGTATTGCTCATCGTGGCGATTGCCGTTCGCATGATGATTAGCGGCATCGGCGCGGTGATTGAAGGGAACCGGCTGAGCGCGACTGCCGAGGGAATTCCTACGGCGTGGATGCTGTTCGTTGGCCTGCGGTGGACCGCGGGGCTAATTCTGCCGCTCGTGCTGACTTATCTGACCTGGCAGACGCTGAAGATTCCGAATACGCAGAGTGCAACGGGCATTTTGTACGCCGGCGTGATTCTGGTTTTCATCGGCGAGCTGTGCGCTCAAATGCTCAGCGTCGCCGCGTCGTTTCCGCTATAATCGACCGTATGAACGTCACCTTTCGTTGCCCTCATTGCGAAGCCGTCAACCAGGCGCAGATTGCTGAAGAAGGGGCTGCCGACTTCGGCTGCTCGTCGTGCCAGGCCCGTTTCTCGGCCGAGAACTATCGCGACGGCAATGTGCTGCAATGCTTGATTTGCCCTTGCCGCGAACTGTATGTGCGGAAGGATTTTTCGCAAACGATGGGGGTGACCATCGTGGTGATCGGCATGATCATCAGCAGCGCGTTCTGGCTCTATCGCATGCCGGTTTGGACCTACGCCACGCTGTTTGCGTTTGCGGCCATCGATGTGCTTTTGTATGTCACCGTCGGCAACGTCCTGCAGTGTTATCAATGCCAGTCGCAGTATCGCGGTTTGCGGGCGCTCGAGGATCACGAGGGCTTTGATCTGGAGGTGCACGAGAAGCACCGTCAACAACAGATTCGACTGGCGCGGGCGGGAGTGGCGGCAGGCAGTTCGCCGCGGCAGCACGAGTAGCTATGATTGCCGTAGCTGAATTCGCCAGAATTCAGACTTTCGTCTCACGGCCACGCTCTGAATTCTGGCGAATTCAGCTACAGACTGCATTGCAGCAATCGGCGCTCTCCCGATGGATCCACAGCGCGAACGCATTCAAGCCGACCTGCGGGGATTAATCTCCGGCCAGGTTCGTTGCGACGACGCGTTCGTGCAGATGTATAGCACCGACGGCAGCATCTATCAGGTCGCGCCCCTCGGCGTTGTGCGGCCGCGGAATGCCTACGACGTGCAAGTGGCCGTGAAGTACGCCGCCGACAACATGCTGCCGATTCACGCGCGCGGCGCGGGCACCGGCCTGGCCGGCGAGTCGCTCGGGCCGGGCTTGGTGATGGATTTCTCGCAGGGGATGCGGCGGATCGTGAGTGTGAACCACGACCACGTCGTTGTGCAGCCCGGCGTGGTGCTCGGCCAACTGAATCGCTATCTCGCGGGCTTTGGAAAACAGTTCGCTCCCGATCCCGCCACCGGCGGCGTGACGACCGTCGGCAGCGTCGTTTCGCTCGATGCCTCCGGCAGCAATTGGCTCCGCTATGGTTCTGCCCGTCGACATGTGCGGAACTTGCAAATCGTGCTCGCCGACGGCGAATCGTTCGAAGCTGGTCGGCATCCGGTGACGGATGATCCGTATCTCGATCCGGTGCCGCGGCGACGTGAGCTTGTCCGCCGCCTGGCCGAATTGATTCAGCGCGAGGAATCGGTCATTCGCGCGAACCAGCCCAAATCGTGGGTCAATCGCTGCGGCTACCAACTGCACGATGTGCTGGCTGATGGTCAGCTCGATCTAGCGAAGCTCATCGCCGGTTCGGAAGGTACGCTGGCCCTCATCACGCAGTTGAGCCTGGCCATCGAGCCGATTCCGAAGCAGCGCGGTTTGTGCCTGCTGTTCTTCGATCGCCTGGAATCGGCCGCCACCGCCGCCAGCGAAGCGAAGTCGCTCGGCGTGAGCGCTTGCGATTTGATGGATCGGCGCATTCTGTCGCTGGCTCGCGATTTGGATCCTCGCTACGCCCAAGCCATCCCGCGCGAAGCCGAAGCCATGCTGCTTGTCGAGCAACAGGCCGAAGAATCGAGCCATGTTCTCGAAACATTGCAGCAAGTGGCGATGCGCTGGCAACGCCGCCGGCGACTAGCGTTTGGCTTTCACCTCGCGCTCTCGCCCGACGAATACGACTTGTTTCGCCGACTCACTCGCCGCGTTTCGCCCACGCTCTTTCGCGTGCAAGGCTCGGAGCGGCCCGTACCGTTTATCGAAGACGTTGCCGTTCCGCCGGACGTGCTCCCTGAGTTCCTCGTGAAGATGCAAAACGTCTTCAAGGCCTGGCAGATTACCGCGTCGTTCTTTGCTCACGCGGGGCACGGCCAGATTCACGTTCGTCCGTTTCTCGATCTGACGAGCACGGCCGATGTGAACAAAATGCCCGAGCTGGCGACGCAACTCTACGAAGAAGTTCTCGCCGTCGGCGGCACCATCAGCGGCGAGCACGGCTGCGGTCTCAGTCGTACGTGGTACGTGAAGCGACAGACCGGCGCGCTGTACGATGTGCTGCGCGAAGTGAAGCGGATTTTTGATCCGCAGAATCTGCTCAACCCCGGCAAGGTTGTGGCCGACGTGCCGCAGCCGCTGACGAAGAACCTGCGATTGGCTGAGGCCGAAAGCACTGATCGGCCGTTGACTGAAACGCAGATCGCCGACAATCCGCCGAAGGAAAAGGTCGATCTGCATCTGGTCTGGCGGCAGCTACCGCAGATCGAAGCCGACAGCTGCAACGGCTGTGGACGCTGCCGAACGATGTCGCCCGAAATGCGGATGTGTCCGATCTTTCGCTATGCACCGGCCGAAGAATCGTCGCCGCGGGCGAAAGCCAACCTGATGCGTTCGGTGCTGCAAGGCGAACTGCCGGCCAGTTCGCTAGCCAGCGAACAGCTCAAAGAAATCGCCGATCTGTGCGTCAACTGTCATCAATGCCGATTGGAATGTCCCGCCGAAGTTGATATTCCGAAGTTGATGATCGAAGCCAAGAGTCAGTACGTCGTCGCGAACGGCTTGGACACGACCGATTGGTTTCTCGCGCGGTTGGATTCGGTTTCGCGCTGGGGCGCTCGCTTCGGGCCGATTGCCAATTGGATTTTGCACACGCGCTGGACTCGGTGGGTGCTCGAAAAACTGACAGGCCTCGCCCAAGGACGTAAGCTGCCGCGGCTGCAATCGACGACTTTCATGCGCCGCGCCGATCGCAACCGCCTCACGCGCCCCGCGCGCCGGACCGGCGGCAAGGTGTTGTACTTCGTCGATGTTTATGCGAATTGGTACGACACGCAGCTCGCCGAATCGCTCGTTGCGATCATGCAGCATCACGGCATCGCGGTGTATGTGCCGGCTGGCCAGCTGCAATCGGGCATGGCGCGGATCTCGCTCGGCGATGTCGAGCGGGCGCGCAAACACGCGGCAAAAAATGTCGCGATTCTTTCCGAAGCCGTTCGGCAGGGTTACGAAATTGTCTGCACCGAGCCTTCGGCGGCGCTCTGCCTGACGCAAGAATATCCGTCGCTGCTCGACGATGACGATGCCCGCCTCGTGGCGGAACATACGACCGATGCCTGTGCTTATCTTTGGAAGATGCACGAGGTCGGCCGACTCGAGCTCGACTTGCGGCCGATCAATCTCACGCTTGGCTATCACCAACCCTGCCATTTGCGAGCGCTCGATGTGGGTTCGCCTGGCGAGAGCCTCTTGCGGCTCATTCCAGGCCTGAGTGTCCGCCGTATCGAACGCGGTTGCAGCGGCATGGCGGGCACCTTCGGCTTGCGGCGCGATAACTACCGCGCCAGTCTTCGCGCCGGCTGGGGGCTTATCTCGGCCCTCCGCGATCCGCTGATTGATTTGGGGACGACCGAGTGCAGTGCATGTAAAATACAGATGGAGCAGGGGACCACGAAGCCGACGATCCATCCGCTGAAGATGCTCGCGCTGGCGTACGGCTTGATGCCGGAGATCGAAGCGCTGCTGACCGCCCGCGGCGAGGAGTTGCTAGTTACATGATGATCTGGGTCAAACTCTTCGCGGCTGCCAAACAACGGGCCGGCGCACAGGTGACGAATTTTGCTTTTGCCGAAGGAGCAACCGTGGCCGATTTGCGCAAGGCGCTAGCTGCGGAGTATCCGACGCTGGCCGATTTTTTGCCGCATTGTCGGATTGCAGTGAACTGTGATTTTGCCGGGGATGAGGTGGTGCTGAGTGAGTCGCAGGAGATTGGAGTGATTCCACCGGTGAGTGGTGGTTGATAATGAAACTCCCTCTCCCCTGAATACAGGGGCGAGAGAACAAAGTGACAATGATCCAACTAACCAACGAACAAATCGACACGCAACAAATCCTCGCTGCGGCCGCCCATCCGCATGCAGGCGCGGTTGTATTGTTTCTCGGTGTCACCCGCCAACTCACTGCCGGTCGCGAAACGGCTTCGCTCGATTACGAATGCTATCCCGAAATGGCGACGAAGAAACTCGTCGAACTCGAAGTCGAAGCCCGCGCGAAATGGCCGTTGCTGCAGTGCGTCATCGTTCATCGCCTCGGTCATTTGGAGATCAGCGAAGCCAGCATTGCCATCGCGGTTAGTTCGCCGCATCGTGGCGCGGCGTTCGAAGCGGGGCAGTGGCTCATTGACACGATCAAGGAAGTCGTGCCAATTTGGAAGCAGGAGAACTGGCAGGACGGATCGAGCGAATGGGTCCATCCGGGTACGCCCGGCAAGGACACTGGCACGACGTAACATGACAACTGGCGGACCACTTATCGACAACCTCGGCAGGGTGCACAACAGCCTGCGGATCAGCGTCACCGATCGCTGCAACATCCGCTGCTTCTACTGCATGCCCGAGGAAAACGTCCGCTTCCGCCCGCGACACGAACTCCTCTCGTTCGAAGAAATCACCCGCCTGGCCCGCGTGATGGCTGGCCTCGGCGTGAACAAACTGCGGCTCACCGGCGGCGAACCACTCGTCCGCGCGGAGTTGCCGAAGCTGGTCTCACAATTGGCCGCTGTGCCCGGCATCGACGAGATTGCTCTCACGACCAACGGCATCTTGCTCGCCGAACAAGCCCGCGCGCTGAAGGACGCCGGCCTCACTCGCGTGAACATCAGCCTCGATGCGATGACCGAAGAAACGTTCCGTCGCATCAGTCGGCGCGATGGTCTCGATCGTGTGCTGGCCGGCATTGCGGCGGCCAAAGAAGTCGGATTTCCGCGGATTCGTTTGAACACGGTGGCAATTAAAGGCATCACCGAGCCGGAGATTCCCGCGCTGGCGAAATTCGCGAAGCACGAAGGGATGGAGCTCCGCTTCATCGAGTTCATGCCGCTCGATGCCGAGGAAAACTGGCAACACGACCAGGTTCTCACCGGCGAAGAAATCCGCCGTTCAATCGAAACCGCCATCGGCCCGCTCGAACCGGCATCGCGCCCCGATCCAAGTCAGCCAGCGATGGATTTCAACTATCAAGATGGCAGTGGCAGTGTCGGCTTCATCAATCCTGTCTCGCAGCCGTTTTGTCATGACTGCAATCGCCTGCGCGTGACGGCTGAGGGACAACTGCGAAACTGTTTGTTCTCCACGGTCGAATGGGATGCTCGCACGCTGCTGCGCAAGAACGTCGGCGATGAAGAACTAGCGCAACTGATTCGCGACTGTGTGCGGGCGAAGAAGCCTGGCCATGGGATCGATTCGGCTGACTTCATCCGCCCCCAGCGGGCCATGTATCAGATCGGCGGATGAGTTCGATGGCCGATCCTCAGCGTATTTATCTCGACAACGCGGCCACCAGCTGGCCGAAGCCCGATGCTGTTTACCGCGCTGTCGATGAATATCAGCGTGCGAACGGCGCGGCGGCAGGTCGTGGGGTTTATCGCTCTGCTCAAGCAGCCGAGCGAATTGTTTCGCAGTGTCGCAAACGCCTCGCCGATCTGATCGGTGCGCCGGCGCCGGAACAGATAATTTTTACGCTCAACGGCACGGATTCGCTGAATCTCGCCTTGCAGGGCATCTTGAAGCCCGGCGATCACGTCATCACGAGTGTGTGCGAGCACAACAGCGTGCTGCGCCCGCTGCATACACTGAAGAAATCGATCGGCATTGAGTTCACGCCCATCGGCTGCAACGGCGCTGGCGAGATCGATCCGAACGCTGTTCGCCGCGCGATCACGACCAAAACAAAACTCATCGCGCTCGTACACTCATCGAATGTAACCGGTGCCGTTCAACCGCTGATCGAAGTTGGACGAATCGCGAAAGAACACCAGCTAACGTTTCTCGTCGACGCCGCGCAGTCGCTCGGCCACATTTCCGTCAACGTCGCCGATCTCGGCTGCCAGTTGCTTGCGGCGCCGGGACATAAAGGATTACTCGGTCCGCTCGGTGTCGGCATGCTTTACATCGCGCCGAGCATCACCGGCCGATTGCAACCGATTCGCCAAGGGGGCACCGGCACAAAGAGCCATGAACCGGAGCAGCCCGAGTCACTTCCCGATCGCTACGAGTCCGGCAATCTGAATGTTCCTGGCATCGCGGGGCTCAGTGCGGGAATTGCCTGGCTGCAGGAGCGAGGACTGCCAGCAATCCATCAGCACGAACTGCAGTTGCGCGAGCATCTCGTTCGTTCTCTCCGCGAAATGGCTCATGTAACGTTCTACGGTCCAGCCGACAGCACAGATTGCGTCGGCGTGGTTAGTTTCAACATTCGCGACTTCGATCCGCAGGAAGTAGCCGCTGCCCTTGATGCTGCGGCGAGCTTGGAGCTGCGCGCGGGACTTCACTGCGCACCCCTCATGCACGCAGCGCTCGGCACGACGCCGGCCGGCACGGTTAGGGCCAGCTGGGGACCGTTTTCGACGCTGGGACAGATTGACGCATTGATTGCGGCGGTGCGGGATTTTGCTTGAGCGGCAATTTCTTGCCCGCAACGGCTCCACCCGATACGATGAACCCCGGAGGGCCGTGGTCAGGGGCTGATCGTTTGAATCTGCAATTGAATCGCCGCCAGCGATTTGGAGCGTTGCCATGCACGCCAGGCAATTGGTTGCTGTGAGTCCCAAGTTTTTGTCGTTTGTCGCTATCGCCATTTTCGCCGTCATCACTTTCGGCAGCACAGCCTCGGCCAACGATGCGGTACTCAAAGCGGGCCTGACCAAGATGCTCGAAGTGGGTTGGAGCGTCACGCCGACGGCCCGCGCTGCTGCCGATGCGCAGTACATCGAATTGCAAGCGACCTCGGCTGGCGATGTGCGGCTGCTGACGGCTTCGTCGCTCGTGCTCCTGCAACAACGCCGCTACGAAGAAGCCGGCAAACGGCTCGATGAATTGCTGGCCGTCGACGACGACAATATTCTCGCGCTGCGAGCCAAGACTTGGCTGGCAACGACCATGAAGAGCTACGGCAGCGCGATCGTCACGGCGGAGAAACTCCGCGCCGCCTTGCCGAAGGAAACCACGCAAGATGCCGCCGCGGAAGCGATGGCTCAGGATCAAATCGCCTTCCTCGGCCGACTGTGCGGATACCTGGCCGGTCCCGCCGGCGACTCGATCGATCAGAACGAGCGCAAGCAGCTCGAGCGAACGGTCCTCATTGGTTTGAGCGACGCGCGCAAGGAAGTCTTCGAACAGGCCCGCGACGGTGTGACGCAGAAGTTCTTTGAAATGACCGATACCAAGGTCGACGAAGAGAAGAAGAACGTCGAAACCCGGAAGACCGAAGCCGATCAGACGCTGCAGGATGTCGAGACCGCGCGTCGCGAGATCGAGTCGCGGGCCAATGATCTCGAATCGAATGCCACTCGCGTGCAGAAGGAATGGAACGACGAAATTGTCGCGATCGAAAAGCTCGATCAGCCGCTGGTCGCGGAACTGGCTCGGTTGCAGGCCCGCAAAGACATCGTGAGAAACGATCTGGCCTCGTATCAGATTCAAATCGACAATCTCAGTGCCCGCGCGGCGCGCGAACGCGATCCAGTCATTCGCAGTCAACTCCGCAACGATATCGACCAGCTCGCCTTTCTCGCCAACCGCCTGGCCGGCGACGTTGCGCTCATCAATCGGCAAGGCCAAGCCGTGGAAGGTCAGCGGGCAGTGCTCGCTCAGCGAACCGCGCGAGCTCAGGCCAACTTCGGCGGACAGCTCGAGAACATGAACAAGGAACTCGTCGCGCTCGGCAAAAAAGAGAAGCGAGTCGGCGTTGAGGAGAAGAAGGCCAGACGCCCCGTGACTGGCAGCTCCACGAAAACGATTGCGCTTTCGACGCAGGTTACGTCGCTGAGCACTTACGACAAGTTCCCGCTGGAACAAGCTCGTCAGCGATTGCTGAACGAGCTGAAGTAACTTGTCTGCGAGCGTAGGCCGGACCATTGGTCCGGCCAGGATGCGGGTACCGAGCTAAACTTTTCGCACTCGCCCCCCAGGAGCGGACCAATGGTCCGTCCTACGGAAGATGCGTGCTTTCACGGAGTGAAAGCCGACTATCGCACCACGCCGAGGCGTTTGCTCAGGATGAACGGCTGCACCGTGACTACGGCGCGGTCATCTTCGCTGGTGCCACCGTTGCCTGGGATCGAGTCGATGTCGAATTGATCAAGGCTGGTGATTTCGGCGGCGTTCACCTTGGTGCTGTTGTCGGTCACCGTGGCGATGACGGTCAGCGTGACGCTGCTGTTGGCGGCGACCGTGCCGATCGTCCACAGGCCCGTGCCCGCAACATACGTTCCTTGCGACGGGTTCGACGAGACAAACGTCAAACCGTTCGGCAACAAGTCGGTCAGCACGACATTCGTAGCAGCGGTCGTGCTCGTGTTGCTCACCGTGATGGTGAAGGTGATGTTGTCGCCGATGTCGGGCTTGATGTCGTTCACCGACTTGGTCACCGACAGGTCGGTGGAGTTCGGCGTGAGTGTGACCGAGGCCGAGTCGTCTTCGCTCGGCGCGGTGGCGCGGTTGCCAGGCGTCGAATCGCTATCGAATTGATCCGAGGCCGTCACTTCGGCAATGTTCGTCTTCACGCCGACGGTGGTAACCGTGGCGGTGATCGTCAGCGTGGCATTGGCTGCGGAGGCCAGCGTCGGCACGGTCCAGATACCCGTGGTGCTGCTGTAGGTGCCGGTGCTCGGGGTCGACGAGACAAACGTGAAGCCGGCCGGCAGCACGTCGGTCACCGCCACATTGGTCGCGGCTTGCGGACCGCCGTTGGCCAGCGTAATCGTGAAGACTACGTTTTGATTGCGATCGGGCGTCGAGTCGTTGACAGTCTTCGTGATCGACAGATCGGCGACCGCGGGCGTGACCACGGCTGAGGCAGTGTCGTCTTCGTTCGGCGCGGTACCCTTGTTGTTGGGCGTCGAGTCGATGTCGGTTTGACCAGCGGCAGTTACTTCGGCTGTATTGGTCTTCGCACCGATGGTGGTCACGGTGGCGACGATGCTCAGCGTAGCACTGCTGCCGGCATTCACATTGCCGACGGTCCAGACGCCGGTCGTGGCGTTGTAGGTACCGACGGAAGGCGTGGAACTGACAAACGTCATGCCGGCTGGCAGCAGGTCGGTGACGACCACGCCAGTGGCATTGGCCTGGCCGGCAGCGTTGCTCACGGTGACCGTGAAGGTGACATTGGCGTTCTTATTCGGCGTGGGTGTGTTGACGGTCTTGGTCAACGACAGGTCAATGGTGGTCGCCGATCCGGGCGTAACGACGATTGAAGACGTATCGTCTTCGTTTGGCGCGGTGGCCTTATTGTTGGGCGTCGAATCGATATCGGTTTGATCGGCAGCCGTGACTTCGGCGGTGTTGGTCTTCGCGCCAGTGGTCGCCACGGTGGCCGTGATCGTCAACGTCGCACTCGCGCCGGCATTGATCGCGCCGACGGTCCACACACCGGTGCCGCTGACGTAGGTACCTTGCGTCGCCGTGTTCGAGACGAAGGTCATGCCGGTCGGCAGCAAGTCGGTGACGACGACGCCGGTCGCGTTGTTCACGCCGGTCGCGTTGGTGACAACGACGGTATAGACCACAGTCGAACCGACGGCAGCCGTGGCGTTGTTCACAGTCTTAGCGATCGACAGGTCGATGCCGCCGGGCGTGACAGATGCCGACGCGGTATCGTCTTCGGTGGGGGCGGTGGCCTTGTTGTTGGGGGTCGAGTCAACGTCCCCTTCATTGGCGGCCGTCACTTCGGCAACGTTTGTCTTCACACCCGTGGTGGCCACGGTGGCCGTGATCGTCAGCGTGGCATTGGCGGCGGCATTGATCGTGCCGACGGTCCAAATGCCCGTCGTGTTGTCGTAGGTTCCTTGCGAAGGATTCGACGAAACAAACGTCAAGCCGGCAGGCAACTGATCGGTCACCGCAACGCCGGTCGCGCTGCCACTGCCTGTATTGCCCAGCGTGAGCGTAAACGTCACTGGCTGACCAACGACCTGCGTGGGGTTGTTCACCGTCTGCGTCAGGTTCAGATCGATCGAAGCCGGCGTGACGATCACCGAGGCGGTGTCGTCTTCGGTGGGCGCGGTGGCTTTGTTGTTGGGCGTCGAATCGATGTCGGTCTGACCGGCGGCAGTCACTTCGGCAGTGTTGGTTTTCGCACCCGCGGTAGCCACGGTGGCCGTGACCGTTAACGTGGCAGTTGCGCCAGCATTCACCGTGCCGACGGTCCACACACCCGTGCCGCTGTCGTAGGTGCCTTGGGCTGGGTTCGACGAAACAAACGTCAAACCGGCTGGCAACTGATCCGTAACAGCAACACCAGTCGCGTTGGTGCTGCTGGTGTTCGAAACGATGATGGTGAACGTAACGGGCTGACCGACGACTTGCTTGTTGTTGTTGACGGTCTTGGTCAACGCCAGGTCGATAGCGCCTGGATTGATGACTGCCGAAGTCGTGTCGTCTTCTGTCGCGACTGTTCCGCGGTTGTTGGGTGTCGAGTCGACATCGGTTTCGTTGACGGCAGTTACTTCGGCAATGTTGGTCTTCGAACCGGTCGCAGCGACGCTGGCGACGATCGACAACGTGGCGTTGGCGGCGGCGTTGACGGTGCCGACGGTCCAAATGCCGGTGCCGCTGTCGTAGGTGCCCTGCGAAGGATTGGACGAAACGAAGGTCAAACCAGCAGGCAACAGATCGGTCACGGCGACGCCGGTCGCGTTACCGCTGCCGCTGTTGGCCAGGGTCAATGTGATGGTGACGTTCTGTCCCACGACCTGCGTGGGGTTGTTGATGGCTTGCGTCAACGCCAGGTCGATGGTGGCTGGCGTGACCACAACCGAAGCCGTGTCGTCTTCGTTCGGCGCGGTGGCCTTATTGTTGGGCGTCGAGTCGACGTCGGGTTGAGCGGCTGCCGTTACTTCAGCGACGTTGGTCTTTGCGCCGGTGGAAGCGACGGTCGCGACAATCGACAGCGTGGCGGTCCCTGCAGCGTTGACGGTGCCGACGGTCCAGATGCCCGTGCCGCTGTCGTAGGTGCCCTGCGAAGGATTGGACGAAACAAACGTCAAGCCGGCGGGCAACTGATCGGTCACTGCCACGCCCGTGGCATTCACCGAGCCGGTGTTGCCCAGCGTGAGCGTGAACGTCACTTGCTGACCGACGACTTGCTTGTTGTTGTTGACGGTCTGCGTCAGAACGAGGTCGATCGAAGGATCGTTGACGACGGCGGTAGCAGTGTCGTCTTCGCCAGGAATCGTCGCACGATTGTCGGGCGTCGAGTCGATGTCGGCTTGATCGGCGGCGCTCACTTCGGCAGCATTGGTGACTGCGCCACCAGCATTCTTGGTGGCGACGATCGACAACGTGGCATTCGAGCCCGAGTTGACGGTGCCGACGGTCCAAATGCCGGTGGTGTTATCGTAAGTACCCTGCAGCGGGTTGGCCGAAACAAACGTGAAACCTGACGGCAATTGATCCTTCACCGCCACATTGGTGGCGTTCGACATGCCCGTCGCGTTGGCGACGATGATGGTAAAGGTTACTTGCGAACCAACGGTGACGTTGGGATTGTTGACCGTCTTCTGCACCGACAGATCGATCTGCTCTGGCGTGACGACAACGGTGTCGATGTCGTCTTCGGTGGCAATGCCGTTATTCGGCGTCGAGTCGGAATCGGTCGAACCCGAAGCCGAGATTTCTGCCGTGTTGGTCTTCGCGCCGAGCGACGAGACCGTGGCCACAAGGTCGAGTGTGACGGTGGCGCCCGCAGTCATCGTGCCGACAGACCAGATCCCGGTGGTGCTGTTGTAAGTCCCTTGCGAAGGATTCGACGACACAAACGTCAGGCCGGCGGGCAACTGATCTTTCACGGCGACGTTCAGCGCGGTATCGGGCCCGCCGTTGACGACTGTGATTGTGTACGTGACGTCATCGCCCACATTCGGCGACGCGTCGTCGACCACCATGCTCAACTCGAGATCGCTCTCGACGAAGTTGTCGAAGTCATTCTGCTTGAAACCGTCGTAGCCCATGGCTTGGATGAAATCGATGTTACCGTCCATCGCGTTGACGGTGGTATTGATTTCGAGTTCGATCGCGCCGACATCGGTGAAGTCGGCGCCGGTTCCGGCGGTCGTGGTGAAATCAGAAAACTTGAAGAACAGGTCGCTAGTGGCACTAGCCGGGATATTGACGACACGCGTCGAGAAATTTCCGCTGTCGGTATAAACGCGAATGGTCGCGGTCGCGCCGGCCTGGTCAACGAAAAAGTCCTCGAGCAAAATGCCCGCCGATTCGCCGGCATCGGTCAAGTCGCGATTGCCGAGACCGGTGAAGTCGATGGTGTTGCCGTCGTCATCGGCGTCGCCATCCCACACGGCGGTGTACTTACCTTGCGCGCCGCTGCTGGGATTCAATTCCAACTTGTTGTTGGCGGTGGTGAACGTAACCGATTGACCGCCCGTGCTGGCGGTAAGTTGAACTTTGTAATCGCGCTGGCCACCGATCGTTTCGGTCTCGGGAAGATCGGCAAAACCCGAAGCCGTGGTTCCTACCGGATCGTTGGCAACCACGGTGGGCGCACCAGCCGTGGCAAAACTATCAATCAGCGACCCCGGCGTACCTTGGGCCATCGTCGAATCGATCGTCAAAATGACGGCATCGGCCAGCAGTGTCTTGCCGCCGACGGTCTGGGCCGGCTGTTCCACCCAATAGGTGCCGGCGGGCAGGTCTTGGAAAGAGTAGTTGCCATCGCCGTCGGTCGTGCGCGAGGTGATCAGCGCATCGCCGGCGCCGGGCTCGAAATTGGCATCGCCGTCGCTGGAGTACAGGTTAATGATGGCGCCGGAAACTTCTTCACCGATGCTCAAGCCATCGCCAGTCGTATCGACGAACACCAATCCTTCAATCACACCCAGGTTGCTCGCCAGCACCGTGCGGCCTTCGAGAGGCTCCATGAACATCCGTCGCCGAGTGCGCCGCGAGGCGGCTTTCAACTCCGGCCGTTTCCACAGCCGGGTGAGCAAACTGCGCAGGAACGAAGACTCTGGACCGGACGATTGGCGTGACATAGACAGGAAACTCCCCCGCAACACTATATTCCGCGACAAATGAACTGCCGCGCGCAGTGATTCTGCGTGACTAGTGGCGAATGGGAATGACGCGGAGAAGTTCTCCCGCACGCGCAGCGCTGGTTCGACGTAGACGAACCGCCTGGCGTTCCCGCGGAAGAGAATTTTTTCGGCAGTACCGCTCGCTTGAAGAAGATCTCGCTAAGCGAAGATCATTCGCAGCAAATTGTTACCGCCGCCCCCCGTTCCCCAATCGCGTATGAACCCTGGAGGAGATATCGGCCCGGGCTAGAGGCAAACTTTGCCATTAATGCGGGCGACAGCATGTCGCAGTTATAGCAACGACATGCTGTCAGTCGATAATCGGCAACTTTCGCTCATTCCAAGCCGTGCGTGCGGCAACAACGTTCCATGCCAGACAAAAACTACCAGGTACCTTCCAAACCAACCCGCAGGCCGTGAGCCCAGAAATCATCGTGGACCATGTGGAACCGCGGTTGGAGGTGGTCGGTAGTCTGCGGATTGGCTTCCTCAGGAAACAGATCGGGATTCAAATTCCGGTCGATCTGATCGCCAGCCCGCGTCACGCGGCTCCAGTACAGCCAAGTGTACCCGGCAGTGACTTTCCAGCAAGGATTTAGTGAGTATCCCAGAGTTAATCCCAATTCAGGCACCACTGCGAACTCATCATCTTGATAATTTCCGATGTTCGTCCGCTGGGCCAGAATGCCGCCCGTAAACTGTTGGGCAGCCCCACCGGTCGGAGTGATCGACGTCGCGCCGTCGATATTCACGCGGCTGCGAGTATTACCGAGGGCGATTTTCGAGAGCAACTCGACCGACCAGCAGCCGCGCTGATGTTTCAGCATGGTGCCAATGTCGAAACCGTTGAATGTGTTCTCGGTGCCGAATTCGTCACGAATGTTGAACGCACCGCCCGGGTTGAGCGTCGAGCGTTCCGTGATCCGCAGCGAATCGTCGAGCCGCAAGTAGCGATAGCCGAGGACCATGTCGACGCGGCTCATCGTTTGCGTTGGGCAACCGTTCCACCAATTCGTGCCGCAACCGCTGTTGCTACCGAGATTGATGATGCCACGAGCGCCAGCGCCCCAGAACTGCGTGTTCGTATCGATGTCGATCGAACCGCGATAAGTCACGCCGTCGACGGCCGTCGGAAACGAAACGAGTGTCGAGCTCTCGAGACCGGTCAGCACGTTGTAAAACGGCCGAGCCAGAATCGGCGTGCCGGTGGCCGAATTACGAAAGAACGAGTCATTGCCATCTTCGAGCGTGAAGTAGTCGGCTTCCAAACCGAACGACTGACAATTGTCGAGCCACGCGCCGAACGAGATCTTCCATCCGCTGCGGGCATCACTATTGACCTGCTGACCGCCGTACAGAATTCGCACGGGATCGGTCGCGCCGAGATCGCCGTTGTCGTTTAAGTGCAAATCGACGGGATCAATGTTGTTGACTGCCGAGGTGATCACCAGCGGCGGCACGTACATCCCCTTCGTATCCCAGACGAGATATTCGCCGCGAACCCACAAGCCGCCGAGAATGCCACAGCCCATCGGGCCGCAGTAATTTCCGCCGCCATAACCCATCGGCGCGGGACCATTATCCAGCCAGGTCTGCTCGACCGGCGAATAATCGTAATAGGGCTGCGCACCAGGCGGCGCGTCAACAACGGCTGGACCATTCGGCGCCGGCAATTCGCCTGCTCCTGGCGGCGCGCCGGCCTCTTGATACGAAGCGCGTTGAGCGCCGCGAGCAGTCGCACTGCTTTGCGAAGTCGCAGGCTGCGCAATCGCCTTGCGTGTAGGACCAGCCGAGCCGCCACGCGCAGCTGGCGCTTGCGCCTGCGCATCAGCAGCGCAAGTCAAACCGACAGCGAGGCAAGCGCATAAAACGATACGAACGAATGTTATCGAGGGACGCACGACGAGATCCCCTCCCCGGTGTTGAGGCGAACGCTGTGAGGCGAACGAGATTTTGCGAACGCAGTTGTGACGAGTTAATCCACTGTGGGTAGACAGTGATACGAAGAGGGGAGGCTTTTAGTGCAACCTCCAAAATCCCACAAGAGCAGTTTGCCACCCTGGCGAAATTTTCACGGGAAATTTCGGCGGCTGCGAGCTGCATTACTCCGTCTCCTCGGTACTCCGGGGAGAGGGCTGGGGTGAGGGGCTAATTCGCGTTTAGCCCCGTCTCGTCAAAGAACACCCTAACTACGCCTCAAACGCAACCACCACTACTCTTCGCGCACCACGCGGAAACCCAAATTCAAATAACGCGTCTGCGGCGTGTTCCAGTTGCGGAACGAAGAGCGGACGTAGAGCGGAAACGTGTGGAACGCTCCGCCACGGCGAACATGCAACCGGCCTTCGGCGGGGCCAGTAGGATCGTCAACGGGGGATTTGCCATAGTAGTTCTCGTCGTAGTAGTCCTGGCACCATTCCCACACGTTGCCGTGCATGTCGTACAAGCCGAAAGCATTCGGGGCAAAGCTGCCAACCTTAGCGGTCGTCCAATTGCCGTCGTTCGCTTTCAGAGCGTGCTGCGCGTAGTCCTTGAATTCCTTCAAGCCGGATTCGACAGACGATGCATCGGCGATATTGCCGACCTTGGCCACCGATTCCGGATCATCGCCGGTCGTATAACGAGTCTTGGTTCCCGCGCGGCAGGCATATTCCCACTCCGCTTCGGTCGGCAGGCGGTATTTTTTGCCTTCCTTCTTACTCAGCCATTCGCAAAACGCCTTGGCGTCGTTGAAGGTGACGTTGACCACGGGATTGTCGTCGGTCAGTGGGTAACCAGTGTTCTGCCAGTTGTATTCCGGCTTGCGACCTTCAAATTTGCCGCTGGCGGAAATCCCGTATCCGCCGGTGATTCGCATCTCGCCTGTGGAGCGATCGACTTCCTTCGATTCAGCTTGCGACTTGAAATCGGCCTCTTTGCAGAATTGGCGAAACTGCCCGATGGTCACTTCATACACGCCAAATCGAAATGGCTTGGTAATCCGCACTTTGTGCTGCGGCCATTCATCGGTATCGAGAATCTTCTGCTCAAGCTTGGCTTTGTAATTCAGCCCCGGGTATTTCTTCTCGATTTCTTCGAGCGACTCGTGGCTTCCCATCATGAATTCGCCGGCTGGAATCAAGGCGAGCTTCAGACCGATGGAGTTCGTTTCGACATTGGGCTTGGCTGGATCTGCCGCCCAAGCTGAAGAAATGAACAGAAAAGCGACGAGCGCGCACGTTCCAAGTCGAAGCTTCATGGGAGAGAATCCGCCAAGAGAGAAAGCAATAAATGCAAAAAGGCGAGCAAAAGAAATCAGCGCATCCGCTGCAATAATCAGGCAGGAAGAATTCGGGGACTAGGATTCGAACCTAGACAAGCAGAACCAAAATCTGCTGTGCTACCGTTACACCATCCCCGAACGCAGCCTGGAGCAAGCTCCAACTACGGCGACCATTTTAAGCATTTGTCAGAAAACGACAACTGGGGAAGTCGCAGAACTGTAGCCGCCGCCATTGTCGTCGTTTTCTCCGAAAACGATGGGTTGAGGTTGACCTGAAGCGTGCCAAGGAACGAGCCCCGCGAAGTTCCGGCGGTGGCGAATAAAAGTCAACCTTCGCTCTCAATCCAAACAGACTCCGCTACCAATTCCACTAGTCCAGCCTGACGATTTGGCCGTCGTCTTTGCCGGCGAAGTAGCCAAGCATGGTGGAATTGGCGTTGTTCTGGATGCCGCGGACGCTGCCGTCGCACAGCACGAAGTTGGTGATCGACGGGTGCCAACTGCCGAAGAGGCGTTTCGTGGGATCTTGCGGTCCCTTCGAGAGGGGCTGGCTCGGTCCGAGGCAACGGTGCGAGTGGCCCTTGTCGCCGTTGAAGGCGCCGCCGTCACCGTAGTCGGGATTGGCAAGTTCCTTGAGGTACACATGCTTGTCGCCCACGAGCAGCGTGTTGCTCAAGCCGTCGGTGATTTCGCGGAAGGCAACGCCCTTGAAGGGTGCTCCGCCCGGCAGCACGG
This sequence comes from Anatilimnocola floriformis, assembly GCF_024256385.1. Classification (NCBI taxonomy): domain Bacteria; kingdom Pseudomonadati; phylum Planctomycetota; class Planctomycetia; order Pirellulales; family Pirellulaceae; genus Anatilimnocola; species Anatilimnocola floriformis. Next base: position 5,457,360 of record NZ_JAMLFW010000001.1, on the reverse strand, counting down.
CAGGGGTCGTTCCCATGTTGCCGTTCCAGATGATTCCCACACCGTTGGCCGGAATGTCGACGCCGTTGTTCTGCCAGTAGTCGCCGCCGTTCACACTGGAGTCGCCAGTGCAGATCGCGTAATCGCCCGTTGCACTCTTGTACAACGGCGCTGTCGTATTGTCTTGCGGTTCGTCGGCAAATTTTGCGCCTGCAGAGGAGCGGCGCGAGGGGCAGTAGTAGGCATTGATGCGTGCCTGCTGGCATTGTGCTGTTTGCGTATAGAACGTCGTGTTGCCGAGATTCCACTGCGCGAACAGGGCCGATTGTTCGATCTGCGGCAGGATCATCGTCATCCAGGTGAAGTTCGCGTCATGCCGTGTGTTCGGCAGCAAGCCGTACGTATCGTGATAGTTCTGACAGGCCAGGCCGATCTGCTTGAGATTGTTGACGCACTGGGTGCGCCGAGCTGCTTCGCGAGCGGCCTGCACGGCGGGCAATAGCAGCGCCACCAAGACCCCGATGATCGCGATAACGACAAGCAACTCAACGAGGGTGAAACCGCGCTGGCGGTTCGAAGAAAAACGGGTCCGCATGGAACTGGCACTCCGCGAGAATTCGTGGATGGAGAGGTGGCCTGAGGAGCAGTTTAGCTAAATTTCTGAAAAATGCTCCTAAAAAGGATAATCACCGAAAATAACGACTCCGTAAACCCCCTTTTGGGGATTCGCGGCAGGCCGCATCAATTGACGGGGGCGGCCTTTGTCGGCAAATTAAACGCCCGCCACCTGCTCACGCGCGGTACTAAGTTTGCTTCCACTTCGTTTCGACACAACGCAGCCAGCTGCTGCCTCTCCATCAGGAATAGCACCATGCAACCTCCTTTCCGTCTGCTATCGCTCATGATTCTCGCCGGAGTTTTGTCGCTGACAGGTTGCGGCAGCAAACATCAGTCTGCTTCGGGGCAAATCGTGTTCGGCGACGGCACACCCGTGAAGGGGCTCGCCGGCGGTACCATCGCGTTTCAGAAAGCGGTCGGCGAAGGTGAGCTATCGGCAACTACGCCTTCGCCGTCTGGCCTCATCGACGCGAATGGAAAATTCACGCTCGGAACCGACGCAGTAGCCGATGGCGCTCCGGTGGGCGACTATCGTGCGGTGATCTCGCCCCCCACGCCATCGGGCGATGAACAGATTCCCAAGGTAATCGACGCCAAACACACGCGATTCAACGGCAACTCGCCGGTTTACACCGTGAAGAAGGGGGCGAACGACTTCAAGGTGATTGTCGATCCGGCGAAGTAGCGTGCGCAGGGAGGGCGAGGCTCCCGCCGAGCCTTTCCGAACGTTGCGAAGCTAAGTTGGCAGCTATAACTCGCTGCACTGACCTTGTTGATCGTGCGGGTGGCCGTGAGATACTCAGATCTTGGGCCAGTCTTCTGGGCGAATAAATCGCATCCCCGTCATCCCGCGTTGGATGATCGCATCCGCAAGCCCGTCACTAGCAAAGGCCAGTGCCTCAACACCTGTGGCAAGTCGAAATAGATTGTGCGATGCGGCCTTTTTCTCGTCAATTACAAGCTTTTTCAGCCTGTCAATACGTTTAACGGGCGAGTCGTAAAGTGTGGATTTGCCGCGAGTGAAGTCAAAGCAGTCGACAGCGTCAAGGATGTTACATAGAAAGAAACCATCGCTCGTGATCGGCCTCTTCTTTGAATTCACAAGCTGAATTTCTATGAATTCCGCAAGTACCTTCCACTCCTCAAGCAGCGTCTTTAATCGCTGCGACACCACAAACATTCCGCTAGGACAGAACCAATCTGGTGGTAGTCGCCGTGACCTTATCTCAACGCGACCTGCTCGAGACCGGCGATCTACTACCCATTTCGACAATCGCACCGACTCATCAAAGATGAATGCCCAGTCCTCAGCAATCATATACCCTACTAGTGTTGCATCCGTGCTCAGACTCCATAGCTTGGTCATTCTTGCCTCATGAAATAGTCAGTTTCCTATCCCGATGCGATGTGGAGATAGTACCGATTCAGCAATACTTTATGACTAATTCGGCGCGAAGTGTTTTTCGGCGAACTGCAGAAACGCTTCCCAATCCTGGCGATTCATCGAGTGCTTGCCGGGACGGATGAAGTAGCCCAGCTCTTGGCCGATGACTTTGTCGACTTCCGGTTTTGCATTCGCATCAATGCCCCGTTTGCCATAGAGAGCATAAACCGGCGCGGCCGCCTTAAGCACTTCGAGCTGACCATCGGGATTGGCCCAGCCATCTTCTACTGCGTTCGCGAAGAGAACTGGCCGAGGCGCGCAGATCGCGACGAGGCAGTTCTGATCGAAGGGCAAACGCATGGGATCGTCGTTGAAGCTCGTGAACTCGTCGCAGAACCAGTGCGGGAACGATGTGTTGATCCGCTTTACCGATTCGACTTGCTTGTCCGATTCGCCGCGGAGAAAACGGCTCGGGGCCGTGCCGCCGCAGCCGGCTTGCGTGGGAATGGCCAGCGCGATCCGCGGATCCATGGCGGCAGCGAGCAGCGTGGTTTTGCCGTTACGTGAATGGCCGACAGCAGCGACCTGCTTGAGGTTTAGATTGGCAGCTTTTGCGGCGACTTGCTTTTCGAGCGCATCGATCACGCGGTGATAGCCCCAAGCCCAGCAAGCGATGGCGCCGGGATCGTCGGGGGCGAATTGCAGATCGGGCTTCATTTCGCCGGCGAGGCCATCGCCGAAATCGGCGGTGTCGGGATCGATGTCGCCGCTGTAGAAACTGGCGAAGGCATAACCCTTGGCGATAATCAAATCGACATTCCACACATCGGCCTGGCTGCCGCGACCGGCTGCGGTGGCGTGATCATTCTCCACACCCTTGCACGATTTGTAGACCCAGTTCTCCGGGATCTTCACCTGCTCGTCGGCGACGATCGAATGATTGCCGCAGAAGTTCATGGTGACGAAGGCCGGCGCGGGAGTCAGACGATCGTTGGGGGTGATGAGGAGGACGTGCAGCGTGTGCTTCGACCAGCTCGGCGCGTTTGCTTTCACGCCCGGCAACGAAAACCGCACGCTCAGTTCACGGAGCGTGGCTTTGCCATCGAGGAATTTAGCGTTCGTGAAAAGAGTCTTCGCGTCGACCATCTGCGGCGCGGCGGGCAGCTTGCCATACATGTAGTGCTGAAAGAGTTGCTGCAATTCGGGCCGGCGTTTCGTTTCCCACTCGCGAACCGTTTCCACCTTGCTGCCACTGAGCATCGTCAGCGGATCCGGCAGCGCGTTCTGCGGTTTGAGCTCGGCGAAGGGAGGAAAAGTTTGGGCGCTGGCAGATTGAATCAGCAAGCCGAGGCCGAGGGCCATGCCAGCGAAGTAGTGGAGGAACGATTTCATCGGAGAGTTTCCCGGAACTGGATCGCAGAGGTTCGTGGAATGCCACGAAGGTATCGCGAACGGCAGAGGAATTCAAACCGGTGCGTCGCCTGGTAGGGCCGGCGTTTGCTTGTTGTCGATGAGGGTGGCTTCTACAATCAGCGCGCAAGGCAGGAGATTACGATGCGATTTTCAAAGTGGGCCATAACCGGTTATTGCTTGGCGATGCTGATCGCCAGCATCTCCGCCGGCAAAGTCGGCGGCCAGGAGAAGCATTCGGCCCTGGCGAAGCTCGATCGTGCGGAATTGACGCCGCTCGAAACGGCGATGCTGCCCGACATTACCGTGGCGGCGACGCGCGTGGAAGAAAAGGCGGGGCAGGTTTGGAGCCTCGCCTTTGCGCCCGATGGCAGGCTGGTGACCGGCAACCGTGATGGCAAGGCCGTGCTGTGGGATTTGAGCGGCGCAAAACCGCGGCAGACGCAGACGATTGAACTCGATTCGAAAAAATCGGCAGTCAACGCGGTGCGGTTTTCGGCGGACGGCAAATACCTGGTCGCCGTGCAGTCGGATGTGCTGGCCAAACGGCGGGATGAGCGCGAGAGTGCGCTCTCGGTATATGACGTGACCGCGGAGGGGGCCAAGCTTTCTTCACGCTATGAGTTGTCGGTCGACGACTACCTGGCCTTTCATCCGACGCGATCTGATCTGTTTTATCGCGAGAAGGATAACAACGGCGCGGCCGTGGCGATTTCGGCGGCGGGCCTGGAGACGTTGCCGGTCAAACTCGAAGGGGCCAACAGCGGGTTTGCGTTTTCGCCGGATGGCGGGACGTTCGCGGCGATCGTCTTTAATGAGGCGAGAAACGGGCCGTTGTACGGTTCGGAGTTCAAATTGTGGAAGTTTGCTGACGGCGGTCTTGCGGAGACGGTTTTGGTTCAGCTTGACGTTGGTTTCAAAACATTGGCCTTCAGCCCCGATGGCAAATGGCTGGCGAGCGGCACGCTGGACAAGTGCGTGCGGATTTGGGATCTCAGCGGCAAACAGCCGGTGGAGAAATCGAAGTTCAAAGTCGAGCATTGGCCGCGAGCGGTTTATTTTGCCGGCAATGACTACGCGGTGTGCGTGAGCTCGATGAACCACATCGTGCTGTATAACCTGGCCGCAGAGAAGATCGAAAAAGAATGGCGACTAGAACCGCGCCGCGGCAGCAAATTGGCCGAGGGGGCCATGCATCGGTCAATCGCGGCGAGCGCACTCGCGCCGGATGGCATGCATCTGGCAATCAGCAATCACAATGCCCAGACGTTGATTTTGCGTTTGCCGATTGTGGCCAAGCCGTAAAGCGGATCCGCGCGGCGGGAACGATCGCCAAGAAATAAAAAAGCGGCGGCTCGTTCCAGGGGAGCGAGCCGCCGCGGCGTTTCGACCAGATCAGTCAGGTTACCAGCGAACTACTTCAGTGAGTTACGAACCGCAGCCACAACCGCAGCTACGACGAACTCGGCCGCAGCAGGGATCGCAGCAAGGGGTCGGGCAGCAGACCTGCACCGGCACTTGCGTGCAAACGCACTTCGGCACGCAGCGAGTCACCGTGTAGGGGACTTGCTTGCAGACGCAGCGGGGGCACTTCACAACTTGCGTGTAGTGAACCGGCTTGCAGACGCAGTAAGGAACTTGCTTCGTGCACTTCTGTTCCACCATCGTGCAGACGGTGTACGGAACTTGGCGCGTGTGCTGTTCCTGCGTCATGCAGCAGGTGCGATACGTGCAAATCTTGGTGCGTTGTTCCTGCACCATGTGGCAGCAACGGTAAGCGATTTGCTTGGTCCGTTGTTCTTGCACCATCTGGCAGCAGGTGTAATTCACAATCTTCGTACGCTTTTCAGGAACCATGCAGCAGGTGGTGTAGTTGATCACCTTGGTCCGCTTTTCAGGAACCATGCAGCAAGTGGTGTAGTTGACGATTTTGGTCCGCTTTTCAGGAACCATCGTGCAAACCTGGTAGGTGCAGGTCTTGCGAACGACTTCAGGAACCATGCAGCAGGTCGTGTAGTTCACGAGCTTGGTGCGTTGTTCTTGAACCATGTGGCAGCAGGTGTACGAGCAGGTCTTGGTCTGCTGTTCGTTCACGTAGCGGCACACGGTGTACGGGATCGACTTCTTGACCACTTCACGTTCGTAGCGAACGCAGTTGATCGTCTTTTCTTGCACTTCCGGGACCCACACCTTGGTGCAGACCTTACGCGGCGGGCATTGAACTTGGACTTGCTTGCAGGCGCCGGGGCAATAAACGCAACGGCAGCAGCAAGGATCCCAGCTCCAGCAGCCAGGTTCTTGAACGCACTTGGTGATGACCGGGCCGGGGCATTCGGTCACTTGCGTGTCCCAATGTCCGCAGCAAACTTGGATCGTCTTGGTGTAGTGAACCGGCTTGCAAATGACTTCGCAGCATTCGCGGTGGCAGGTTTCATACACAGGCTTGCACACGTTCACGCAGTAGGTGCGAGTCTTCGTTTCGTACACCGGCTTGCAGACCGTGTAGCAGACTTCCTTCTGGTGAGTCGTATAGACCGGCTTGCAAACGGTGTAGCAATATTCCTTCGTACGGGTTTCGTACACCGGCTTGCAGACCGTGTAGCAGATCTCTTTTTGGTGCGTCGTGTAGACAGGCTTGCAGACCGTATAGCACAGTTCCTTCTGGTGAGTCGTGTAAACGGGCTTGCAGACCGTGTAGCAGACTTCCTTCTGGTGCGTGGTGTAGACGGGTTTGCAAACGGTATAGCAGCAAGTGCGGTACTTGGTTTCGTAGACCGGCTTGCAAACGGTGTAGCAGACTTCCTTTTGGTGAGTCGTGTACACAGGCTTGCAGACGGTGTAGCAGCAAGTTTTGTAGTGCGTGGTGTACACGGGCTTGCAAACCGTGTATTCGCAGTTGCGGTAGTGCGTCTCTTGGACGTGCTTCACGCAATCAATGGTTTTTTCGTCGTAGACCGTCTCGTAGACGTTCTTGTAGCACGTGTACTGTTGTTGTTCGTACACGGTCTCGCGCACGGTTTTCATCACCGTGTGGCACTGCTGTTTGCAGGGCTCATAACCGACTGGGTCGCAGCAGCCTACGTGCTTGTAGCTGACTGCGCCGCAGCAGGCGGCGGAGCTGGTGTTTACCGAGATAACGGTCAGCAGAACCGCTACCAACGGCAGACCCAAGAGGGCTTTCATTTTCCGATCTCCTTGTCTCACTGTGGCTGTACCTGGGGAAACGCTGTTTGTTCTGGTTGGCGAAACGCTCGCCGGGCGGCGAATTCCGGGGCCTGGCCTGCACTCCTCACACGCTGGCAATCCTGAGGAAGGCAGAAAGTGGCCGTTGACTGTGCGGGTAATACGAAAAGATCACCCGCCCAGCGGTTTCTCTTGGAAATTCATCGTCAGTCTGGGTAACTGGCTTGAGATGGGGGAACTACGCAGAGTTCTTTTATTGGGTAATCGCGTCCAGCTAGCAGAGCCTTAGCGAATGCATGCACAGTGACGAAAGCAAAGAAGTTGCGGAATGTGTCGGATTTTTCTGGAGCGACGGGGCAAAGGCCGAGCTAGCCGAGCCGGGAATCTGGCAATCGACCGAATGGCGGGTTTTTATGCCTGGAGACAATCTCTGAGCTAGGCTTCGGTGTCTGGAAACGGCCGCGCCGGTTCTGCACCCGGTGGCTTTACATGCCAGTCTTACGAGTAACGGTTGGATGATGAATTCTGTAGCACCGCCGACATTGAAAGTGACTTGGTACCTGACCGGGCGCCTGAGCGTCATGGGCAAGGTCGAGAGCATTGACGTCTCGGTGGTGCCGTTTCAAGTCGGCCGCCGCCATGGCCTGCCGCTGTCATTGTCTTATGCGACCGTTTCCAGCCTGCACGCCGAAATCAAGATCGAAGAAGGCTATCTGCAGATTCGCGACGCCGGCAGCACGAACGGCACGTTCGTCAACGGCAAGCAAGTGCGCGAATGGGAAACACTTAGCGACGGCGACCTGATTCAGTTTGCCGACGTGCCGTTCCGCGTTGGTATGAAAGTGCCGCAAGGCACAAGCTCGACCCTGTGCGATCCTTCGGGCGCCTCCGAACGCGCGCTGTCGCTCATTCAGTTCGACAAACTGATGACCGATCGCGCCGTCGTGCCACACTTTCAACCGATCCTCGACATTCGCAACGGCAAAGTTACCGGCTACGAAGTTCTCGGCCGCAGCAACCTCTTCGGCTTGAAGACGCCGCGCGATATGTTCCTGGCCGCTTCGCAACTCGATCTCGAAGCCGAACTCAGCACCATGCTGCGAGTGGCCGGTCTCGAGTGCGCGCCGCAGGCCGATACTTCGCTCAGCCTCTACTTAAATACACATCCGGCGGAAATCGTCACGTCGAATCTTTTCGATTCGCTCGTCGAACTCCGCACGAATTTTCCGAACCAGGCCATCACGCTGGAAGTTCACGAAGCTTCGGCGACCGACCTGGCTTCGATGAAAGAACTGAAACGCCGGTTGCATGAGCTCGGCATCAAATTGGCCTACGACGATTTCGGCGTGGGACAATCGCGTCTGGTCGAACTCGCCGAAGTCAGCCCGGATGTTGTGAAGTTCGACATGCAGTTGATTCGCGACATTCATCTCTCTCCGCCCCGCCATCAGCAGATGGTGGCGAAACTCGTGCAAATGGTTCGCGAACTCGGCAGCGCCTCGCTGGCCGAAGGCGTGGAATCGGAAGCCGAACATCGCTGCTGCTGCGAAATGGGTTTCGACCTGGGCCAGGGCTACTACTACGGCAAACCAATGCCCGCCCCCGATCTGCCGACGCCGACGGTGGGCCGCTTACGGCCGCTGTTCTAAATGCAGAGGCAGAACGCAGAATGCAGAATTGAAATACAACATTCTGCATCGCGAACGCTCTGCTACTTCTTGCATTTATTCGCAGCCTGCGGCTGGGCGCCACTGATCCGGCGTCCGCATTTCATTCTGCCTTCTGCCTTCTTCGTTCTGCATTTTCCCTTCCGCCTTTGCCGCCTGCGCCGCCCAGCACCCCTCCTTAAGGTTTTCGCAAGGAATTTTTTTGACCGCCTTGCGACTGCAACCTAATTAATTGCAGGAGCAAGTTCGCGACACACCGCGGTTCGCTGCTGCTCCACACCTTGATCCGCAAACCCGACTCCAGTCCCCGAACTTTCCTCTCCTGCTGAGGCGAGAGTGTGAGTGACGACAGGCGGTTGCACCACTGGTTACCGTTCAACACATTTCCCTTCGCGAGATTCCCATGAAAAGCAAGTTCCGTTCAGCGTTTACCTTGGTTGAAATTCTGATCGTGGTCGTGATCATGGCCATCCTGGCCGCGACCATCATCCCGCAGTTCACCGACTCGGCCACCGATGCCAAGAAGGGAACGGCTGTGTTCAATCTGTCGACCCTTCGCGGTCAGATCGAAACCTATAAGAGCAATCACGACGGTTTGAAGCCGAGCGCCACGTTGATCGAATTGACTCAGCAAACGAACAAGGCCGGCGCCGCCGGTACGACCACGGCCCACATCTATGGCCCGTACCTCCGCGAAATTCCGGAAAATGCGATCACCAAGAGCCAGACCGTGAAGGCCATCATGAACAATCCCCCGACGGCTGCCGACGTGAGCGCCAGCAACGGCGGTTGGTTGTATCATGCTGCCACCGGCAACGTGTGGTTGGACGACGCGACGCTGTACACCGAGTAAGTTCGGCCGGCGATCATAGCCACGAACAGACATCGTTGAAGTAACCAGGGCCTGGTTCGCACGTGCGGATCAGGCCTTTTTGCTTTCTTGGAGCCACGCGCGGGTTAAGTGGCCCATTGTTGCAGAAACGCAAGGCTTCTTGCCCCTTTCCCACAATCGGTTTACAGTACAGTGGCGGCCATCTTCGGCCGCATAGGTGCTTGTTGGGATGGGTGCATGACGGAAGGTAAGAAATCCGCCGAAGAGAATGCCGAACCCCAAGTGCCGCAGGCCGTTGTCAGCCGCCTGAGTCTTTACCTGCGCGAACTGCAGCACTTGGTGCGCGACGGCCACGAAACGACGAGCTCAACGCAGCTCGGTCGGCTGCTGGGCTTCACCGATGCCCAGGTGCGCAAGGATCTGGCCTACTTCGGGCAATTTGGCTACCCTGGCATCGGCTATCGCTGTGCGGAACTGATCGCCGCGATCAAGAAGATTCTGGGAACCAACCAATCCTGGAACCTGGCCATTGTCGGCATGGGTAACTTGGGTCGAGCCTTGATCGGCTACCGCGGCTTCCACCAGCAGGGCTTTGAAATTGTCGCCGGCTTCGACACCGACCCGGCCAAAATCGGCACGCATACCGACGGCGTCGAGGTTTTTCACCTCGACGACGCCAGCCGAGTGATTCAAGAAAAAAACATCCGCATGGCCATCGTGGCCGTCCCTTCGCCTGTCGCCCAGCGAGTGGCCGATGCGCTGGTCGCGGCTGGCATTGAGGGGATCCTCAATTTTGCCCCGGTCACGCTGGCATTGCCGAAGCATATCCACACCGTGGGCGTCGATCTCGCGATCGAGCTAGAACAGCTGTCTTTTAACGTGGTCAGCAAGTTCCCGAAGGAATAGGTCTCCATTGTCGACGATTTCTCTGAAATCGGTGGTAGCGGAGTCTGTTCGAATTAAGAGCGAAGGTTGACTTATATTCGCCACCGCCGGAACTTCGCGGGGCTCGTTCCTTGGCATGCATCAGGTCAACCTCAACCCATCGTTTTCGGAGAAAACGACGGCAATGTGCTAACGCACTGGCCAGGCTTCGCGGCAGTGTTTCTTCCAATCATTCGTCAGCCGCTCAAAGCTAACCTTCAGCACCGGTTCTAACTGCGGCTCGAGCGCTGTGCTCTGTTCACGCTGAAAGCCGGCCACAAGATCTTTTAGCTTCGGCGCGTACGACGGATCGCGGAGCAGCAGGCTGCAGAGCGTGGCCGCTTGCCAGAAAGCGTTGCTGCTGACGTGCTTGCCGCTGGTGACCGCGGCCAGATCATATTGCTCGCGCGAGATCCCGAGTTGAATGACCTCGCCCATGTTTTTCTGCGGGTACTGCTGCAGCTGATAGAACGTCGCCATCCCTTCCTGGAACCACTCGCCTTGATTGGCGATCTGCAGTCGCCGTTCGAGCAGCGAATGAACAAACTCGTGCACGAAGACAGGCTGCTCGGCTCCTTGTTGCGAATCCCAACTGCTGGTGGCCCAACCGAGCATGGTGAAGCCATCGCTCTGTGGCTCGGCTGCGTCCTTGCCGTAGCGCATGGCCAGTCGCGGCGGAAACTTTTGATACTCATCGCGCGTGGCAAAGATCAAGAGCGTCGGCGGCACCGCAGAATCGCCCAGCGGCAGATCGGCGGCGATTTTCTTTTCCAGCGATTGCAGAATGGCTGCGACTTTTTCAGGATTGCAATCGGTGGCATTGGTTGCGACCACGAGCCCACCGCGCTTCGCCGTCTTAATCGCAGCCGGCGCCACGCCCGGAAAGGCGATGGGCAGAATGTCTTCGAGCGCGACGGGAGCCTGCGGCTGCGCGGCGACATCGACCTGCACGGCATCGAGTGAAAGATGACTCTCCTCGCGAAACGACAAGGTAAACCGCTGCACTCCCGACCACGAACCGATGCGTCCCGTCGTCGGCGCGATCCACAGCGTGGGCGCTTCGAACTGTTGCCAGCCGCTTCCCTTGAAGACAAACTTGCGTGAGAACACTGGCTTGTTGTTCGCATTCAAAAAGAACAGATCAAACTCGCACTCCGGGTCGCGTTTGGCTTCTTCCTCGCTGCGCGACAGCCAGAAGGAAATCCGCTGCACTCGCTCCCACGGCACGCGCGGCAACTCTTTCTTCAAGCCGAAGAACGCGCCGGGCTGTGCGCTGATAGTGGCCACCTGGCCGCCAGGAATCGCATCGCCCTCGTGACTGGCTTTTGGCTTTTGTGCCGGTTCGCCGATCGCGCGGGTCGCCGTGATCTTGCCACCCGCCGTCCATTCGGCGCCGAGCGTTTGTTTTTCGAAATCCCAAGTAACCTTGCCGGCTTCTTGTGCAGCGACGACGCCGCACCACAGAGCAAAAATTACGGCGAAGCAAATGCGCTGCATGCGATGACGCCTGAATGCGAGTGTAGGGACTGCACGCACATTGAAGTGTATGCATACTCGGGAGGAAAGGACCACGAATTTCCGGTTGCCGTTCTTCGTGCGCTGTGTATAATCCCACGCGGAGGCACCAAGACTGCTTCACGTACAACAAAATTTAAGAACCACTGACTCGAGCAAGTCAGTGGTTTTTTTACGCGCGCGCACGGAAGTAATCGAATGAACTCAGGAATAAAGCAGTCACAAAACGAATCTGTCGGTGTAATGTCTCTAACTCTAGAAAGGAGAACGGAATGGCTGAACGATTCTGTGAAATCTGTCAGGAGGAAATTGATGAGGACCGTCGCGAGGGATTGCCGGACACTCGGTTATGCACAACGCATGCCCGGGAGATCCAAAGATACGGCGGCGAGTTTCGACTCGTGAGCCAGCAAGAGCGAACGTCGAAAGCCGGTTCGCTGAAGATCAACTACGGCGGCGTGGCAACTCGCAAAGAGCGAAACCATGAAGCCCTGCGACGACTGCAGGACGCCTGGGAACGCCGCAGCTAACGCAACCCTAGGCTGACGCTGATCCGACGCCGCGGAGTCGGTCTGTCGTCTTTCACGCTGTGATAGCGCGTCGTTTGATCGACGTGCGACATCCGAAGTTCTTGAACACGCTGTTCAATCGCGACTATCATTTGCTTGCAATTGTCTTCTTTCACTCCGTGAAAGTATTTTCTGCCGCGAGCGAAATATCACTCCCATGCAACGCCTGCCCATCGGTCCGCTTTACTACGAATACAGCCGGCACAACGAGCCGCGGCTGCACATCCACTCAGGCGAAACCGTCGTTGTCGAAAGCGAAGACGCCTTCAGCGGCCAGATTCGGACCAACGATGACCGCCGCGACAAAGTGAAGTTGCCGCAGGGGAATCCGCAGACGGGGCCAATCTGGATTGAAGACGCCGAGCCGGGCGATTCGCTTGCCGTGACCATTCGCGAGATCAAGCCGCTGATCGGGCAGTGTTCCACGCGCACCAGCGACCCGCGCCAACTGGCCGAATGGCTGGGGACGGAGTGTCCGCACGGCACGCATGTGTGCCCTATTCGTGACGGCCAGATTTTTTGGAGCGACAAGATCACGATTCCGTATGCGCCGATGCTCGGCTGCATTGGCACCGCGCCCGACTGGGGCGTGCCGACGACGATTCCCGCTGGCATTCATGGCGGCAACATGGACATCATCGAGGTCTGCCCCGGCAACACGATTTATCTGCCGGTGTTCGTCAAAGGTGGCTACCTTTATCTGGGCGATGCACATGCCGCGATGGGGCACGGCGAACTTTCGGCCAGCGGTTTGGAAATGCCCGCCGAAACCACGATCACGGTTGAACTGCGCAAGGGCAAGAAAGTGAGCGGTCCGCGCATTGAATCGCCAACGGAACTGATGGCCGTCGCCACCGGTTGCCCGATGGAACGAGCCGCGGCGGAAGCATTTGCGAAGCTGATTCTTTGGCTTGAAGCCGACTACGGCTGGGACCGCTGGCGGTCGTATGACCTGCTCACGCATGTGGCCCGTATCAGCGTCGGCTATTACGCCTTCGGTACGGTGGCGGCGAAGATCGAGAAGCGTTACTTGCAGTAATCTTACTTGCGGATCTTCAGCAACATCGGCTTGCTCACCTGATTTCCCTCGACGTTGGCTTGGGCGTGGAACAAGCGATCCTGATCTTTTACCCACGGCTCGGCGCGGAGGAAGATCGTGCGCTCTAGTTGCCCCTCTACAATCAGCACGCCACTGAGACCGATGTCGTCAACAATCACGCCGTGCGGCAGGTTCTGCACGTCGAAGGCCACGCGATCGTTGAAATTTTGGCGCTCGATGCGCAGCTTCGCAGTCACGCTGCCGCCAGGAGCGAGAGTGATCTCGGGCGGGCTGTTGGGATTGGCGACCGGATCGGGCGTGGAAAGTTCGAGATGAGCGATGACCTTCGGCTTGTCGGCGCGCTTGATCGTGCCGAGACTGCCAGATTCTTGCGTTCGTTCTTTGCCGGCAACGATCGCGGTTGCGACGACTTTGGAAAGCTTTTCATTCTCTGCCGTCGGCGCTGCAGCACTCTCCGCACAGTTAATCACACCCTGGGCTTCGTAGAGACCAGCCGGGATGACGAGCGGCGAGGTTGCCGTAAAGCCCGGCGGCAGTTCGGAAATATCAACGCGGATCTCGCCCATGAAGTTGTCGATCCGCTCGGCTTTCACGCCAAAGGTCTTACCGCTGGCGGCGTTGACCGTCGGATTCATGCCATTCACGGTCACTTTGAAACCAGGCTGCGGCCGGCGGCCGATGAGTTGATAGGTGTACTTGTCGCCGGCGAAGTTGCGGACGTCGCTGACTCGCACTAGATAGTCGCCGGTTTGCGGCGCGACGAAGGTCACTTGCGAATCCTTGCCGAACTTCTTTTGCGACTGATCGTCGTTCTCGAAATTGAGCGTGAACACCGGTAAGCCGTTATTTGGCAACTGCGTGCCGACCGGATAAGGAACCACCATGTAACCTGGTTCCCCCAGCGCGTGTGCCCGCGGCGTCGTTTCAAAAAACGTAAAACGGTTGCCGTTCTCGGGAAAGAAGTTACCATCGGCATCGGGCCCACGCCGCTGCTGAAAGTGCTTGATCACCTCGCCACCGAGAAAGACGTATTCGTTGAGAAGCATCTCCTCGTAATTCTTGAGTCGCACGCCGCGCTGGTCGCTGTTCATTCCGCGGAACTCGATCTCGGTATCGCGCACGCCGCGAAGGAGCACGCGCGGTACGGGTTTGCCATCGGTATCGAGGATCTCCAATTTGCTATCGAGCAGCGAACCGCTGCGGGCAGCGTTCGTTTCGAAGATCCACTGCTCGCCTTCCTCGGCGAAGAAACGAAACAAATCGACGTCATCGTTGCGATCGGCGCGATGAATCGTTCCGGTGACGATGCCCGGTAACTTGAACGCCGCAGCCTCCGCTGGGGTGTCGTTTGGTTCGACTTCAGCCACCTTCGGCAACTTATCGATCGCCGGCTGTTCGCCGTAGTCGACTTCCGGCGGCGTTTCGGCAGCAGGAATCAACTCGGCCGTCGTGATCGCCGGCGGTGGGGCGATGTCGAGCGATTGGCTGCTGCCATCAATGCGGCCGACGAACAGCTTCGTATTGCTCGCCATGTTCGCCAGCCCCGTGGCCCAGTCACTTTGCTTCGGCAGCGTCTGACGAATCGACAAATCGGCAGCGTTCCAAACTTTGATCAACCGATCCTCGCCAGCCGAGACAATCGTCTTGCCATCGGCAGACCACACGATTCGCAGCACCGCAGTTTCATGGGCAAACTTGGAAGTCAGCAGCGGATTGGTTCCTTCCTTGCCATCGCCGCTGACCTGCCAAATGCGGATCCGGTTGTCGACACCCGCCGCGGCTACCCGATCGCCCGTCGGACTGAAGGCCAGCGTGTAAAGTTCCTTCGTCGCTTCCTTCAGCGTTTCGAGGCGTTCACCGCTCGCCACATTCCACAACTTCACTGTGCGATCGCCGCTGCAACTTGCCAGAATTTGACCGTCGCGGCGAAAGGCCAACTCGAATACCGCGCCATTGTGCCCTTCGAGTTTCTTCAGGAGCTTACCATCGTTGGTGTCCCACAGCGTGATCAAGCCGTCGTAACCACCCATCGCAAGCACTTTGCGATCGGGACTTAGACGCACCGCGTAAATGCTGTCCTTGTGCCCCTGCACGGTCTTCAGCAGCGTGCCGTCCGCTACATTCCAAATGCGTGCTTCGCCGAACAAGCCGGGCTCGCCGGCGCCTGCGACCAGCCATTGGCCATCGTCGGAAAAGGAAATCGCATTCACACTACCGCGATGACCACTCAGGAGTTGGGATTGGTTTCCCCGCTGCAGTTCCACTTCGCCATAGCGTGCTAATGCGACCGCATTTCCCCGGGACGATACGGCCACTGCGTTCACGCTCTTTCGCGCGGGCGTGGTTACTTTGATCTGCGGCGTGTTGAGAATTGTCGGATCGGGCGCGGCGCCACTTGGGCCTTTGGCACCCGCATCGATCCAAGCTTTCAGCAGCGCGATCTCGGCAGCCGTTGGCGGATCGCTATCTTTCGGCGGCATCGCCGGTTGGGCCTTGCCGGTCAGTACCAGAATCATCCGACTCAAATCGCCATGGCCTGCTGTAACGAGCGCGCCCTTCGGTCCGCCCTTGAGTAGCGCGTCGTAACTCTCCAGCGATAACTTCCCCTCGCGGTCCTCGTTGTTGTGACAACTGGTGCAGTATTTGTTGAGGATCGGTTGGATTTGTTTGGTGTAGTCGGGGGATTGGGCGAAGTTCGGAATTGCTGAACCAGCAACGAACAGTAGTGCGACTCGATAAGCTGGCGCTTGATAGTTCGGAAACATTTCGGACTCGCATCGTTAGCCACCAGCTTTAGATGGTGGATGGATAGGTTCTCAATCGTCCGGCTTTACCATTGAATGGCTAAAGCCGGCTCTCTCATTTGCTTTGCTACCACCAGCTCAAACTGGTGGCTAATCGCAATCGGAATGGGCTAATGATTGAACACAAACTCCTTGCCGCTCATCACGCTCCAAAAGATGTCTTCGAGCGTGGCGCGCTTCTCACCTTCGGGGGCATTACTCAGTTCCTGCAGAGCTTGGCTTTTTTCTTTCTCGGTCGGTGGACGCGAGAGCGCTGCGAGGAACAGATCGTCGAGCATCGTGGCGGGATCTTGCTTGAGCGCGATGTCGACTGCGTTGTCTTTTTGCTTCAGCTTGTTGTTCACCGTTTCGCCGTTGAGTAAGTGGAAGACTTGCGTCATGCTCGGCTCGTCGCTTCGTTCGCATTCACAGGTAATGAGGCGATCGGGCCGACCGAAGGTTTTGAGAAAGTACGAGTCGACGAAGGAATCGGGGAGTTGCAACGCCCGTTTCGCAGCAACCGCATCGCCGGGTTTGCCGTCGGGCTTCATCGCGCGGAATTGCGAAGGGGCGCCGCTGACCTGCGAGATGGCATCGAGCAGCACTTCGGCTTTCAGACGCTTGGGGTAATAGCGGCTGTAGAATCGCTCGTCGGCTGCGTTGCCGGGGAGTGGTTGGCTGCTGCGTTGATAGGTGGTCGATTGAAGAATCTGCCGCATGAGTTGCTTCAGATCGTAGTTGTGCTCCTGCACGAATTTGGCCGCAGCAGTCAGGAGTTCATCGTTGCTAGCTGGATTGCTCGCGCGGAGATCATCGACTTTTTCGACCAAGCCGACACCGAAGAAGTTGGCCCAGACGCGATTGGTAATCGCGCGCGTGAAATAGGGGTTTTCTTTCGACACCAGCCACTCGGCGAGCTTCACGCGGCGGTCGGCAGTGTCGTTGAACTCGACTGCTTTGCCATCGAGAGGCCGCGGCGTTTGTGCCGTGCCGCGACTGGGCTGCAGCAGTTCGCCTTGCGTATCGGAATAGACGACTCGCAGGCCATCGCCGTTGCGATAGTCGCCGCCCCAGCCCTTGGCTCGCACACGGCTGAACATGTTGGCCATGCCGTAGTATTGGTCGTTAGTCCATTTTTCCAGCGGATGGTTGTGGCACTTCGCGCAGCCGATCGAGAGCCCCATGAAGGCCTGCGAAACGGTCTCCGCCATGATCTCGGGATCTTGATGGAGCGCGTAAAAATTCGCGGCGCCATTCTCGTGTGTGCTCCCGGTCGCAGTCACGATCTCGTAGACGAACTTATCCCACGGCTTGTTCTCGGCGACGTTTTTCTTGATCCAAGCATGATACGCCTCGAGCGCCTTCGGTCGGAGTCGTTCGCCAGAGAGGAGGAGCAGATCGCCCCATTTGTTCGTCCAGTAATCGACAAACTCCGGCCTGCCGAGGAGTTGATCGACGAGCCGATCGCGTTTGTCGGCGAGGAACTCTTTTGTTTCAGCCGCCGTCGGCAACGTGCCAATCGTGTCGAGAAAGGCACGGCGGATGAAGGTGGCGTCGTCGCAGCGTGGCGAGGGAGGGATCTCGAGCGATTGCAACTTCGCGAGCACGAGCTCATCAATGAAGTTCTTTCGCTCTTCCTTGGCAAACGATGTGGCGGTGAGTTGATTCGGATACGGCGACGAAACGTAAGCCATCTCGGTGAGATTGAGATACCAAATGCTCACGGCTGCCTCGCCGCTGCCGCTGATCTTTACCAGGCCGCGCTCGTTTACCGCGGCGACGGAACTGTTGGTCGAAACATACTTGGCCCAGCGCGAAACATCTTCCACATGGCCGTCATTGAAATGCGCGAGGACGATCAGCTGCTGCTCTTTGCCCGGCGACTGACGGGAATTCTTCGGCAGCACTTCAAGCCGTTTGATCTGCGGATCGTCGTCACGCGGTGGCGGCGTACCGGCTGCGATCCATTCGGCGATGACGCGATATTCTAGCGACGCCGGGTCGAGCTTCACGCCACCTTTGTGCGGCAGCAGGCCGGTTGGCTTCGTCAGAATCAAGCTCCGGCCCGGATCGCTGGGCACAATCCGCCGGCCGATCGCTTGCCGTGTGAGATACGAATAATCGGCATCGACATCGAAGCCAAACAGCGTGAGGCGAAAACCTTTCTGGCCCGCGCGAGCGCCGTGGCAAGCCCCGCCATTGCAGCCTTGTTTGCTAAGAACCGATTCGACGTGATTGCGGAAGGACCACGCGAAAGGCTTTTCCAGATTCGCGACAGTTACCTCCGAGGCGGCTGTTTTTCCGCCTGCTTCTGCGATGATCTTTGCCGTGCCGTTTGCGATAGGAATGGCCACGCCGTCTTCGATACGGACGATCTTATCGTCGCTGCTGGTGAACTTTACGCCGTCGCGCAGTTGATGCTGGAACAAGTCACCGGCACGTTGTTGCACGACGAGCGTTTGACGTGCTTCGGTTGAAGATAGCGAGATCTTCGGCGGCAGTAGCACAAGGTCTGGTTCAACCGCCCGCGCGTAAGTCGTCACGCCGAGACAAAGTGCTGCTATTAAAAAACGCCACATGGCAATGGTTACCTGGAGTTCTTCTTAGCCGCCAGCTTTAGCTGGCGGTTCTGGCTCAAAGATCTGCTCGGCTTTAGCCATTGCTGGAGTCGCGGCGCGACCCAAACGAGGCATGGCTAAAGCCGGAAACTCTTGATGAATGCTAACCACCGGCTAAAGCCAGAGGCTTAAAAGTAAAACGCTGAAGCGATCCGTTCGCGATGCGGTCGGTAGTTGGTCCGCGCAGCGGGCCCGACGCTAAAACAACTCTTTCACTTCATGCTTGCCGAAGTCGACCAGCGGGAAGGGGCGGCCGGCGGGGCCGGGCAGGGCGGTTTCCAGGTCGAAGCCGAGGCTCTTGTAGATCGTGGCGACGACTTCGGCGGGCTCGGTCGGACGCTCGGCGGGATAGCCGCCGGTTGGGTCGCTCTTGCCGATCGCTCGACCACCTTGAATGCCGCCGCCGGCGAAATACACGCTGAAGCACTGCGGCCAATGGTCGCGGCCACCGGCGGGATTGATCCGCGGCGTGCGGCCGAACTCGGCGAGGTTGCACACGAGCGTTTTCTCGAGCATGCCGCGGTCCTGCAAATCTTCGAGCAGCGCGGCATAGGCCTGGTCGTACATCGGCGCGACGATGTCCTTCATCCCTTCGATGCTGGTGAACGGTTTGCTGCCGTGAATGTCCCAGGTGATCTCGTTGAAGACCGTCAGGAACGTGTTGACTGTCACGAATCGCACGCCAGCTTCGATCAATCGCCGCGCGAGCAGGCAGCATTGGCCAAAGCGATTCACGCCGTACTTTTCGCGCATGCCGGGCGATTCTTTCGACAGATCGAAAGCGGCTCGCGCTTGGGGGCTGGTCATCAGTCGATAAGCCGATTCGAAGTTGCTGTCCATCAACTTCGCAGCGGGACTCGCTTCGAACTGAGCCACTTGTTCTTCGACAACGCTGCGGAGCCGACGCCGGCGTTCCATCCTCGCTTCGCCCAAGTCTTGCGGTGGCAGCAGATCGGGAACTTTGAAATTAGGTTGCGATGGATCGGCCATCAGCGAGAAGGGATCAAAGGCCTTGCCGAGAAATCCGGCATCCTGGCCGTGCGGAAGATTTCCGCCGGTCGAGCCCATCGGCTCGGGCAAAATGACCGACGCGGGCAAATCGGTTTTGCGGCCGCGCAAGTAAGCGACCGCGCTGCCGGCATGCGGCGTATTCACTCCGCCCGAGAACAAGCGGCCCGTCTGCAGCATCTGATGACCGGTGTCATGCACGGCAGCCGCCGTGTGATAACAGCTACGCACGATCGAGAACTTGTCGGCATGTTTAGCATGCCGCGGCAGGATCTCGGTGATTTGAAAATCACCGTTAGTCGAGATGGGCTGAAACGGCCCCCGAATTTCCGCCGCCGCGTTGGGCTTCGGATCAAAGGTATCCATCTGGCTGGGGGCACCGAGATTAAAAATCAGAATGCAGGCCCGGTCGTCGTGCTCTTTGCTCACGGCCCCAGCTTCGCGAGCGGCGAGCAACTCCGGCAGTCCCAAGCCGATGGCTCCAAGGGCGCCGACCTGCAGAAAATCGCGGCGAGTCACGCCGTCGCAGGTCTGGGCAGTGCCGACATCCGTCAAACGCAGCATAAAAACCTCGGCCAAGGCGGGAGAGAGCGAACTATCGCACGCTAACACAGCTGCGGCCTAATATCAACGCGCAGCTGGGTTTATCGATGCTGGCAAGGGGAAGCAATGCGGTCGCCGCGGCGAGACTTTCTCTCGTAACTGGGGTTTAAACCAGATACAATCGATGTATCGCGCTATTCGCTGCGCGATACGACCAAAACCTCGCCTATTCGCCGCGAGCCTTTCCATGAACAAAACCAATTGCCGGATGCTGCTGTTGGCCGCTATTGCGAGCCCATTGCTGGTGACTGCTGCTTGGGCTCAACCCGGCGGTGATCGTGGAGATCGGGGGGGCGATCGGGGCGGCGGCGAACGACGCGATTGGCGCGGTGGCGGCGGTAGCTTCGATGCGACCGCGATCATCAAAGGCTGGGATAAGAACGGCAACGGTATTATTGAGCCCAGTGAACTCGACGACCGTTCGCGCCGCTTTGCCGAAAGCATGGCCCGTCGCGGTGGCCTCGACATCACTCAGCCGGTTCCCATCGACAAGTTTATTACGGCTTCGCAGATTCCTCGCGAAGGTGGCCCGCCGGGTTCGGGTGGTCCTCCGGGATCGAGTTCAGGTTCGCCTGGTTCCAGCAGTGGCGATTCGCGCGGCGGAGACTACCGGGGCGGAGATCGTGAACGGAGCGACAGCGATCGCGACCGTGAACGAAGCAGCAGTTCGTCGAAGTCAGCCACACCCGCGACTCCTGGCTTTGGGGTTGCCGCTGGCACGCCGAAGGCATCTGGCTTTGATGTGCCGCTGACAGCGAACGCCAGCGCCAACGCATCTCTGGAAAGTCGCTACGACGCCCGCGTCATCGAATACGTTGACAAGATGCTCCGCGACTACGACAAGAACCACGACGGCTTTGTGGACAACATCGAATGGAAAGACGGCAAATGGTCGACGCCGCCTGAAGAGTCCGATACCAACCGCGACGGCAAGCTCAGCAAAGCCGAACTCTGCGAGCGGATTGCCCGCCGGTTCGGTTTGACCGGCCCACCAGGATCGAACAATGGTTCCGGCAGCGGCGGCCCCAGCAGTGGCAGCTCTTCGAAGGATTCGAACTCCGGCGGTGGCGATTTCAACAAGTTCAAAGAATTTGCTGCCGGCCTGATCAAGCAGCACGACCGCAATAAAAACGGTCAGCTGGAGCGGGATGAATGGGGTGACCTGAAATCCGAACATCGAGCCGCCGACGCGAACAACGACAACGTGATCACGGTCGACGAGCTCGCCGTCAAGCTGCAAGCCTTTAGCGCCAGCCAAGGAAGCGGCAGCGGCAGCTACGGATCGCGTGATTCACGTGACTCGCGCGGTGGTGATTCTCGCGGCGGAGACCCACGCAAGAGCGGCAAGAGTAACACCGCCAGCAAGAAGGACTACCGTTTCCAAACCGCCGCCGATCGCCTGCCGAAGGGCCTACCCGATTGGTTCCTTCGCAGCGATGCCGATTCCGATGGTCAGATTGCGATGGTCGAGTATGCCACCACCTGGACTGACGCCACGGCCGCTGAGTTTCAAAAATACGACCTCGACGGCGACGGCTTCATCACGCCGCAAGAATGCCTGACTTCGCTGAGCTCGGTGAAGAAATAAGCAGGCAGTCGTCCGCCGTAACCCGCGGCGTGACGCCGCGGGGCAGAAAAAATGCAACATTTTCTTGAACTTTAATATGCCCCCTCTAAGATGAGGGCAGATCTTTGGCATATTGGTTGGACCGCGGCGCAGCAAAGGAGAACTTATGCGCCTATCTATGTTCGTTTTGGAGATGAAACGATGATTGCGATTCCTCGCAATCATCATGCGGGTTGGGCTGTCGATCTCGACAACTTGAAACCCGGCTTTATGTGGTCACTCGTTCGCCTGCGCGAGTTATTAGGTAATGAACTCCGCATCGCGAATTTTTCAGGCGCCGGCTACTTGCGGAAGGATTCGCGCGGCTCGCTATTGAAGCGAGCTCGCGATGCCGAACGCCATGGAATTCGAGTGGTCTATACGTTTGAAAATGCGGACGGTCAGATCCTTTACGATCTGGTCGGTTTGGCAAATCGACTCGATACGTTGATTATTGCCTCGGAAGATCTCGGCTTTTGCGATCTCCTGCAATACTTGTCAGATCGATGTACCATTCATGTGGTCGTTTCCAAGAAGCCACATGCCCGCTTGACGCGAATTGCGAATCTCAGTGGTGGTCGAGTTTTTCGACTAGACGATCCTCACGTCCGAGAACATATCTCCGTGACCCATTGAGATTGCTACCAAACAATGCCCCTTCAGCATTCGGCCGGAAGTTAATTCCGTCGCAGCCCCTACGATTTTCCAGTTGATGGGACAATCTGCTCATCAATACTGCCGCGGTTACACCCAAATGGTCCCCTGGCCTGTCGTCAGGGGACTTTTTTGTTTCTTGCCGAGCTTGTCAGTTTCCTTCCGCAATATCGCGCAGGCTCACCAGTTTCATCTGACCAAACGGATTCTGCATGGCGTTTGCGCGTCGAGTGGCGGGGCTTGGTTGAAAGATGACTCGAAATCGCGGCCCGTCGAGATCGGCGATCAGATGGCCGTCGGCGATGGGTTTGTCGTCGCGGCAGACGTAGAGGATGACTTCGATGATATCGAAGCCCTGCACCTCGATGTCTTCGCGCTTCATCACGATGTCGCGAAAGCCCAGCACGTGCATTCCCATCGTGTGCACTTCGTGCTCGCCGCGATAGATGCTCACGAAGGCAAAGCTGACAGCTTCGATGCTGGCGTCTTCGGTGTACTCGAGCCAGTTCTGCCCTCCGTGCGAGAGAACGCTGTTATCGATGAACACCCCCGCGCCGCCGGCGCGAATGATCGCCGCCGCGGCCCGCATCATCGACCGCGCGGCATCCATTGAACCACCGGGGCCGCTGATCAGTACATTCGCCGTGTAGTTGACGATCGTATTCCGTTCGTCCTCAGTGGGTGCACGGCGGCAGGACGAACGAAAGATTTCGGCGAACTGTCCATCGGCAGGGACCGGTGACATCAGAAACCGCTTGCCGTCGGGAAGTTCGAGTTCCGCTTCGTCCGTCAGCCGGCAGTCTTTGGGAATCGCTTCGATGATCTCCTTCGGTCCGGACCATTTGCCGGGGATCCGCATATCGATCGTGATTTCCTCAGGAGAGTCCATGGCAATTTTGCTTTCACGAAGGTTCGCCGAGCAACTGCAGTGTCTTGGCATCGCGCTCGCCAGCGTAATACCTGGCCAGCAATTGTTCAAACACGTTGCCGGGTAGCGAAACGGCGTCAAACAGCGTGCAGCAAGATTTCAATTTCATGTCGTCCGGCGATCCAAAGATCTGCCGCGCAGACTTCCCTTGCACTTCCAATGCGGCCAACACGCAACGAATGAGTCTGGGACCGAGAACTTTGTGCTGCAAATACGCCTCGGCTTCCTCGCGACTGTTGATCGCATACTGCTGTGACATCGAACTAAAACCGAGACCGCGAAACTGCGGAAAGATGTACCACATCCAGTGTGAGACTTTCTCGCCCGCTTGGACTTCGGCGAGTGCGTTCGCAAAGTCTTCGGCCTGCGCGTTGACGAAGCGTTGTAAGTCAAAAGGATCTGGCATGGCAGCGTCAATTTCGCAGGAGAATTTTTTATTGGGTTATAGAAACGTTTGTGGTGGAGTTTGACATGGCGGGCATCCAGAATGTCATGGCTGATATTCAGCGAGCGATATCAACCTGCCATTCTGTCTTGAGGATTGTTACCGTATGAGCCAGATCATTTCCTGCACCAATTGTGGAAGCAAGTGGAACTATCCTGGTCCGCTCGCCGGCTCGGTTCCCTGCCCTAGCTGCCGCCATCCAATTTCACTCGTTAGCAGTCCTCGGAACATACCTCATGCCCCGCCACCTGGCGCAGCAATGCCGCATCCTCCAGCGCAGCCAATTCCCCAGGCTCATCCTGCGCCTGCTCCGCCACCCGTTGTCGGGCCGATGCCGAGTTCCAATCTCGTGATCGAAACCTCTGCCGACACGCGCCGATCGGGTCGACTTGCGGCGCCGCGGCCC
Organism: Anatilimnocola floriformis; assembly: GCF_024256385.1. Classification (NCBI taxonomy): domain Bacteria; kingdom Pseudomonadati; phylum Planctomycetota; class Planctomycetia; order Pirellulales; family Pirellulaceae; genus Anatilimnocola; species Anatilimnocola floriformis. Next base: position 5,433,168 of record NZ_JAMLFW010000001.1, on the reverse strand, counting down.
TTTTTGGAGTCCACCTCGCCTCTCGATCTTTTTGACTGGAAGTTCGAGAAGTATCTCACGCCCTGGATCGTGCGATTTACTTGGTTGGCAGTCCTCTCGATCGCCGGTATCGGGTGCATGCTCTGGACGATCAACTTTGTTCTGTCGTTGGAGCCAGAGCGGCCGGGCTCGCAATCCGTTGTCGGCATGGACCCGTTCCAACGTTCGATTTATCAGCCGCCGCGCTCGTCTACCAAGCAATCAATGATTGATCCCAGGGTAATGTCACTGGTCTATCGCGTCATCATGCTGTTGATTTCGTTTACATTTACCGTGCTCTGGCTACTCTGGATTCGCGTCTTGCTCGAATGCGCGATCGTCGTTTTCAACATCGCCAGGTCGCTGTCGTCGATCGATGAAAAGATTCTCAAGCCAACCGGCAATGTTTAGGCCTTATGGTCCGTTGGCCAACTCGAACCGCGCACGACATTTTACAAATATGGTGCGCGTCGGCCGTTGCAGATCGGGCGCTGCTTCCGCGGCTCCACCACAGGCGGCAGCCAGCATGACAGTGCCATAGCCAAATCTTCCGCTGTCGCCAGACCAGTCTGCATCGCCCGCAAAGCCCGAACTCCGCTGACTCCAGCCCCCTTCTTCAACCAAAATCGGCGATCCCAAAGTACAGCCCATCGCCGCGGCCAGGTTTGCAGCCTTTGTCTTCGCATCCCCGAATGCTCGGGCGAGCACTGTCGCCTTGTTGTCGCTGGAATCTTCGAACTCAGGCTTTTGCATTTGAACCTCGACGGTCCTCCGCTCTTTATTTCGCGACTGCAGTGGTTCAAGCTGTTCCAGCGCATGGTTCAGCCGGCCGAAGTCGGACACTTTGAGGATGACCTTCCGTTCCACGGTCTGCCCAACCTGCTTCTTCCAATACCAGGGTTGGTGAAAGGCTGAGCCTCCCTCAACGAGTTCACTGGCTTCGATGCCGGCTTGGCGGAGTACTTCGATTCCTTCGGCAGCGAGTGCAGATACTTCGCGAAATGCCGTTTCATCTTTGGCAGCGCGCACCCCGAACGTGACTTCCGCAATGAAACGCTTGGCCGTTTCAATGAACTCACCTTCTCCAATCACTTCCAGATAGCGATCCATGGAGTTTTCTCCCCTGCGGATGATTTTCACCGTATTGTGCGCAGCTGAATAGACAGTCGCCAGCACAACATGTTCGGCACGGGCACGCGAAAATTGCCGGGTCAAAGTTGTTTCCGGCACTCGTCACTGACTAAGCTGTAGCGAGCATTTCTGGCCTCTCACCTTTGGGAATCCTCTCCGATGAGCCAACCTTTGAATCGCCGTTCGTTCCTTTCCGCAGCCGCGGGTGTCACCGCCGCTGCGATCACCAGCAACGCCTTCGCCGAGCGCGATTTCAGCCCTGGCGCGGCACCGGTGCGTTATCCCGATCCGGACATCCTGGTGCTCGACGATCGCTTCAAGAAGTACGCGCTCGGCAATACGCCGATTCAGCGGCTGTATCACAACAATGACATGCTCTGGGCCGAAGGGCCGGCTTGGAACGGCGTGGGCAAGTATCTGTTGTGGAGCGACATTCCTAACAACTTGCAATATCGCTGGCTCGAAGAAGATGGCCACGTGAGCAAGTTTCGCAGCCCGGTTGGCAATAGCAACGGCAACACGTTCGACGTCGAAGGGCGACAGATTTCGTGCGAGCATGGCAATCGCCGCGTCGTGCGTTATGAATACAACGGCAAGCTCACGGTGCTCGCCGACAAGTTCGAAGGCAAGCCGTTCAACGCCCCGAATGACGCCGTCGTTCATCCCGGCGACGGCTCGATCTGGTTTACCGATCCGGGCTACGGCAGCCTGATGAATTACGAAGGGAACAAAGGCGACCTGCAACTAAAGGAAGCCGTCTATCGCATTGATGCCCGCACCCTCCGCGTCGAAAAACTGACCGACGAAATCTACAAGCCGAACGGCCTGTGCTTTTCGCCGGACTACAAGAAGATCTACATCGCCGACACCGGCGCATCGCATTACAAGGAAGCCCAAAAGCACATCAAGGTGTGGGACATCGTCGACAACAAACTCGTCAAGGGTCGCGAGTTTGCCTCGATGAAGCTGATGGTGAAAGACGCCAACGGCAAGGTTGAAGAAAAGGCCGGCATGGCCGACGGCATCCGCTGCGATATCGACGGCAACATCTGGGCCAGTGCAGGCTGGGTCGGCGCCGGTTACGACGGCGTGCATTGCTTCGCACCCGACGGCGTGCGGATCGGCCAGATCTTGCTGCCGGAAATCTGCAGCAATGTCTGCTTCGGCGGCACGAAACGCAACCGCCTCTTCATGACCGGCAGCACATCGCTATATGCGGTGTATGTGGAAACGCAGGGCGCGCACATTACGTAGGAATTGCTGTTGGTTTAGCAACAAGGAAACTCTCTCTCCTTGGTACTCCCGGGGGAGAGTCGGGGTGAGGGGCCGAAGTGCAAGTAGGTCTCGCGCTATGACCGGTTGATAAATGGAGTATCGAATGTTCCACGAAACGCTGGAAGTTTACGCAAGGGATTCAAACTACGCGATCATTAAACCACCCGGTCGCAACTATCCGGGCTGCGTCATTCAAGGCGATTCACTGTCGCGGCTGTACGAAGACGTTCGCCGATTGGCAAAACTGGCTGTCGTCGGAAATTCTGTCAGCGAGAGCATGGTCGAGCACATCGAAGAGTTGAACAACATGCTCATCCGTCGAATTCTGCACTATCAAGAAGTGCTGCACGAGCACGGCATTGCACTGCCCTATGGCCAACCATTCTCTGAGAATGATTTGATCCAAGACGAAGCGGACTAAGCCTCGCACCCGTCCGGCCAAGCCGGGTGTTCAAATGCTCGACTATTTGGCCTGATTGCCATTGCTGGATCGCCGGGGCTGACTCTGCGGGTTGTGTCAACTCTCCCTTGCGCAATTTTCATCGTCCCGCCCGTTCTGCCAAACGGCCTCTTCGATTAGGATGATTGCCAACTCGTCTGGGCGGTCGAGTTTGCTCAATTCATTCGAAGTGGAAGGAAATCCGCCGTGTATTTAGCCGGCCTGCTCGCCGTTGATTCGACTAAAGTCGAACGCGATCTTCGTTTCTTGATGGGCTGCTTTCGCGAGGTTCTCGCCGAAGCGGGCGACGCCGAGCTCGCCCGACTGCTGCCGTGGAGCGGAACGCCCCATCAGCCGCACGAGCCCGTCGGTTTGCATCCACCGGTCCGCCTGGTGCAAGCCTATTCGATCGCGTTTCAGCTCCTGACGATGGTCGAGGAAAACGCCGCCGCTCAGGCTCGCCGCGGGTTGGAAACGCACGAGGGCCTGATCGCGCCGCGAGCGTTGTGGCGGCAATCGTTCGACGATTTGCAAAACCGCGGCGTGACCACGGAGCAAATCACGGCAGCCCTGCCGCAGATGAAAGTCGAGCTCGTCCTCACGGCCCACCCTACCGAAGCCAAGCGTCAGTCGGTGCTCGAGCAGCATCGGCGGTTGTACTTGCTCCTCGTCGAACTCGAAAATCAATCGCGCACGCCGTTCGAACAGAAGCAGGCCCGCGAACAAATCAAAGCCGTGCTCACCACGCTTTGGCTGACCGGCGAAATCTACTTGCAGAAGCCCGACATCGAGTCGGAACGCCGCAACATTCTGCACTATTTGAAGAACGTCTTTCCCGACGTGCTGCCGCTCCTCGATGTGCGCATTCGGCAAGCGTGGGAAGACGCGGGCTACCCGCTCGAACTACTCGACTCGCCTTACAGTCTGCCGCGACTCTCGTTCGGCACTTGGATTGGCGGCGATCGCGACGGCCATCCGCTGGTGACCGCCGATGTGACGAAGCAGTCGCTAACCGAGCTGCGCGCCGCGGCGTTGAAGTTGCTGCGCTTTCAAGTCAACGATCTCGGTCGCCGTGTGAGCATCTCGCGCGCACTGCGGCAAGCGCCGCCGTCATTCGAAGCTCGTGTGCAGCAATACGCCGAGCGATTGGGCGATGCGGGGCATGCCGCCGTGAAACGCAATCCCGAGGAGCCCTATCGACAGTTCTGCAATTTGATGCAACTCCGCATGCCGCCGGATGTATTGCCCGCGAAGCCGGCGGAGTATCTCTATCGCCGTTCTGCCGAACTGCGCGAAGACCTCGACTTGTTGTACGAAGCGCTCCTTTCCAGCGGTGCGCGGGCGATTGCCGATCTCGTGGTCGAGCCGGTGATTCGCAGTGCTCAGTCGTTTGGGTTTCATCTCGCGGTCCTCGATGTTCGCCAGAACAGCCGGTTTCACGACCTGGCCGTTTCGCAGTTGCTTATCGCGGCGGGCATTCCTGACTCCGATTTTCACGAGTGGAACGAAGAGAAGCGGTTGGAGTTTCTCTGCCGAGAGCTCGAATCGCCGCGGCCATTTACTCGGCCTGATTCCGAGCTCGGTCCACAAGCCGAAGCTGTGCTCGGCAGCTTGCGAGTCGTCGTCGAAGAGATCCGCCTGCACGGCACGGATGGCATTGGTGCGCTCATCATCAGCATGACGCGCAGTTTGTCCGATTTGCTCGTCGTGTATCTCTTTGCCCGCGAAGTCGGTCTGCTCAAGCCCTCGCCAACCGGCCCAGTGATGCCGCTACCGGTCGTGCCACTGTTCGAAACGATCGAAGATCTCGAACGAAGCCCCGCCATTTACGAAGCGCTGCTGCAGCACCCGCTCGTGCGCCGCAGCCTCGAATTTCAACGCGAACAAAGCGGCCAGCCCGACATGGTTCAGCAGATCATGATCGGCTACAGCGACAGCAACAAAGACGGCGGCATTCTCGCCAGCTTGTGGAATCTGTATCGCGCTCAGCTTCGCTTGACCGAGACCGGAAAGAAGCACAAAGTCCGCACTCGCTTCTTCCACGGCCGCGGTGGCACGATCAGCCGCGGCGCTGGTCCGACGCACCGCTTCCTGAAAGCGTTGCCGCACGATGCACTGTCGGGCGATCTGCGGATGACGGAGCAAGGTGAAACGATTTCGCAAAACTACGCGAACAAGATCACCGCCGTCTATCAATTGGAACTCCTCCTCGCCGGCACCACGCGGGCGTCGCTGCTCGATTGGTATGCGCCAGATCCGGATCATCCGCTCGAAGCGACGATGGACAAAATCGCCGCGGTCAGCCGGCAGACGTACGAAGGACTGCTCGAATCGCCGGGCTTTTTCAGTTTTTTCCGCGAAGCCACCCCCGTCGATGTGCTCGAGCACAGCCGCATTGGTTCGCGCCCCGCGCGCCGCACCGGCAAGCCATCGCTGGCCGATCTGCGGGCGATTCCGTGGGTCTTCAGCTGGGGGCAGGCCCGGTTCTTCATCAGCGGTTGGTATGGTGTTGGCACCGCGCTCGAAACGCTCCGGCGAGAGCATCCTGAAGAATTCGCCGGCGTGAAACATCACCTGCTTACCTGGGCGCCGCTGCATTACGCCATGAGCAATGCGGCTACCAGCATCGCCACTGTCGATCTCGACGTGATCCGCGAATACGCCGGGCTGGTGCAGGATGAAAACGTTCGCAACAGTGTGATGAAGCTGATCATGACCGAGTACGAACGAACGTTGCACGCTCTCGAAGAACTCTACGGCGGTCCGCTCGATGAACGGCGGCCCAACTGGTTCGCGATGCAGCAACTCCGTCGCGACGGCTTGCGAACGCTCCATCGACAGCAGATCACGCTGCTGCGCGAATGGCGAGCACTGAACAACGCCGGCGAAACGGCAAAGGCCGAGCCGCTCCTCACGCAGTTGCTCCTCACCGTGAATTCGCTCGCGGCGGGGTTGGGCTCGACGGGCTAAAAATGCTTCCTTTCGCGGAGCGAAAGGCGACAATGGGTCATTTTGCCAAACGGCGTTTGGTGGCAGGGCTGTTGAGATCGCGGATGGCATCTTTGCCGATCCAGCGCGCGGTCGCGTTGTCGCTGTCACCAAGTTTCTTCGCGACGGCCATGGCTGCGGCGTGCAGCGTTTTGTTCCTTTTGCCGATCGTGCGCAGGGCCCAGTTCACGCCCTTCTTCACGAAGTTCCGCTCGTCTTCCGCGGCATTCTCGATGAGTTGCAGACCGGCCGCAAAGTGCTCGTCATCCAAGTGCTTGACATGCAACACCAGGCTGGCGAGCAACGCAAAGGCAGCCCGTTTGACGAACTCTTCCTTGCGCGTGGCCCATTCGTTGACCTTCGTCCAAGCCTCCGGCGCGCGATCGAAGAGGGCAAAACAAACCGTGTCGACAATGGCCCAGCTATCGAATGTTTTGCACCACGATTCCATTTGCTTCGCGGTAACTTTTTCCGGCTCGCCGACGAAGGCAGCCATCATCCGCGCTTCGTATACCTTGGACTTCCAGAGTTCTAGCGATAGTTCGTGATCGCGGCCGATCTTCTTCGCGAGCTTCCGCATTTCGCCCACCGGCACTCCGAGCGCGTTGTCGTTGGGAATCGCAAACCGCTCCATCCCCTGCCGATATTTCTCTGCCGAAAGCTTTTTCAATTCGGCCAGCACTTTTGCGACGTCGTAATTCACTGTCGTGCTCTTAGCCTTCGATGGCTTGGCAGTTTTCTTGGCTGGCTTCCTCGCTTCGATAAGTTGTTCGTTCTCCACAATCCTCGCTTTCACCAGCTTCTTCACTAGCGCCGACGGCAACGGCGAACCGGGTTCAAAACGAATCGTTCCCGGGCTCGTGTCGTAGCTTGTAAGCAACTCCTCGTGTTCGCCCACAGTCGAGTTGCTCATCAGATAGAACGCGCAATGGTTGCTAGTCGCGCCGATTGCAACCAGTGGCTTACCGTTCAGACGAAACGCGGCCAGGCCGTAGCTGACTCCTTCTACCGCCGCCGGGGCTGCAGCACGAATCGCTTGCCGGAGTTTCCCAAGGGCTGCCTGCTGCTCGGCAGTAAACCGAGCCAGGCATTCATCGAAGGTCGTCGGCTTGGCGAGTTTTGCGACGGGTTTCACTTTAGCTGGCATAGGCATCCTTCAGTTTTTGAATGTCGAGCTTAACCATCCCCAGCATCGCCTGCATGACCTGGCCGGCTTTTTTCGGATCGGGACTGCTGAGGTATTCGCCCAGCACCCGAGGTATGATCTGCCAGCTCAAACCAAACTTATCCTGCAGCCAACCGCAGCGGTCGGGTCGGCCGCCAGCGACGAGTTTGTCCCACAACTCGTCGACCTCGGGCTGCGTCTCACAACTGACGAAGAACGAAATCGCCGGCGTGAACTTGTACATCGGCCCGCCGTTGAGCGCGTGAAACTGTTGCCCCTCAAGCTCAAACGTCGCCGCCATCACCGTCCCTTTCGGCCCCGGCCCGTGCTCGCCGTAGCGGCTGACGGCGCCGATTTTCGAATTCGGAAAAATCGAGACGTAGAAATTCATTGCCTCTTCGGCCCGGCCGTCGAACCAGAGGAACGGAGTAATCTTTTGCATGGCGTGCCCCGCGAAGTCAAAGGGATATAATTGCAGCGTCGCCAGTTAGTCGATTGAGCGGACTCCGTTTCGACATGTTTTTCGGGAATGCCAGCTTTGGAAACGTTTTACAGCCAGTTCGAGTCACCAGTCGGCGAAATCACTCTCGTGGGCGATCAGAAATCCCTGCTGGGCCTCTACATGCCCGCTCACAAGCATTGGAAAGGTTTGCCCAGTGGTTGCCAGCGCAACGATGACGTGCTCGCTGCAGCCCGCGAGCAGCTAACGGAATATTTTGCCGGTGAGCGACAAGAGTTCGACCTGCCGTTCCGATTCGTCGGCACGCCGTTTCAGCAACGTGTCTGGCAAGAGCTGTGGAAAATTCCCTTCGGCGTGACGATCAGTTACGCCGAGATGGCCCGCCGCGTCGGTCAACCGACAGCCACGCGCGCCGTGGGTGCTGCCAACGGCCGGAACCCGATTTCCATCATCGTTCCTTGCCATCGCGTGATCGCCAGCGATGGCAAGTTGACCGGTTATGGCGGCGGCATGGAGAATAAACGGTGGCTGCTCGATTTTGAATTAGCAAACGCGCCGACGTCTATTTTTGCTCGACAGTAACTTTGATAATTTTCCCCGTGAACGCATTGTCGTGCTGTTTGTAGTCGGGCGAGACATTCGTTTCCGAATCGAGTCCCACGTCGGCCCCTTCATCGGCGGAAAAAGCAAACGGCTGGGTCTTGGGGATCTTCGCTTCGGCGACCGGCTTGCCATCGACGCTCAAGATCGATTTGCCGCCTGTTCCTGGCCTGGCTGCATCGGGAATGAACTCGTAACCGATCGTATGTTTGCCCGGCGCGAGCGCCGTATCGCCAGCAATGTTCGTGCGCTCGATCGCGAACCAGTTGTATTCGTGATGCGGTTTGCCTTCCTTGAAATAAACTGTCCAGCCGCCAAAGTAACCGGCCTGCGCGATGATCACGCCACTCGTCTTGTCGTCCTTCAGCTCGACTTCGGCTGTCACCGTGTGATGGACACCTTTCACATTGATGAAGGCGTTTTCCATCATGCCCGTCATACCGGGATAGACCGTGAGTGACTTGCGCCCGTTGAGTAGATCGGGCCGGCCAGCGATGCGTGGATCAAAGCGCTCCGAGCGGCGGTCGTCGATCGGCAGCACGTGATTGCGAACCGCTTCCTTTAGAAAGACGGCCTGCAACTCCTTCAGCTTCTCGGGATTCGTTGCGGCCAGATTGTTGGCCTCGGAGAAGTCCTCGTCGACGTTGTACAGCTCCCAAGTGTCGTCCTGCAGCGGCGGCAATTTGGTGAGCAGCCAAGGAATTGAATGTCGCGTGCACGCGACCCAACCCTCGTGATAGATGCCGCGGTTGCCGAACATTTCAAAGTACTGCGTCGTCCGCCGCTCGGCCGCCTTGGCGTCGGTGGTCGAATAGAGCATTGAAACGCCGTCCATCGGCCGTTGCTTCACGCCGTTTACTTGCTGCGGATGCGGAATCTTGGCGGCTTCGAGCGCGGTCGGCGCGATGTCGACCACGTGATGAAATTGGCTGCGAACTTCCCCCTTCGCTGCAATTCCCTTCGGCCAATGCACGACCATGCCGTTGCGCGTGCCGCCAAAGTGACTCGCGACTTGCTTGGTCCACTGAAACGGCGTGTTGCCCGCCCAAGCCCAACCGATGGCAAAATGCGGGAAAGTTTTCGGGCTCCCCCAATCATCAATGTGATCGAGCATCTGCTCGGCTTTTCCCTGGATGCCATTGAGGGCCATCATTTCGTTGTAAGTTCCCTCCGGGCCACCTTCGGCGCTCGAGCCGTTGTCGCCGACGACATAGAAGAGCAGCGTGTTCTCGAGCGCGCCGATCTTATCGAGTTGATCAACCAGGCGTCCCACTTCGTGATCGGTGTGCGCGGCGAAACCGGCGAACGTTTCCATCTGCCGCTCGAAGAGTTGTTTCTGCTTCGCGCTCATATCGGCCCAGGCCGGAATCTCTTTCGGCCGCGGTGTGAGTTTAGCATTGGCCGGAACGACACCGAGCTTCTTCTGCCGCGCGAACGATTCCTCGCGCAGTTGATCCCAGCCTTGTTTGAATTCCCCTTTGTATTTGGCGATCCAATCGGCCGGCGCGTGATGCGGTGCGTGCGTTGCGCCAGTCGCGAAGTACATGTAGAACGGCTTGTCGGGCGTCAGGGATTGCTGCGCGCTGACCCACTGCACCGCTTTGTCGGTCATGTCGACGGTGAAGTGATAGTCGTCGCGCTTCGGCGTTTCGACACGCGTCACACCGTCAAAGACGGCCGGCGCCCATTGATTGGTTTCGCCGCCAATGAAGCCATAAAACTTGTCGAAGCCGGAGCCAGTTGGCCAGCGATCGTAAGGGCCCGAAACCGAAACTTCCCACGGCGGCGTTTCGTGATACTTGCCGAAGGCCGCCGTGCTATAGCCGTTTTGCCGGAGGATTTCGGCGAGCGTGGTAATTTCTTTCGGCCGCACGCCGGTGTTGCCGGGGAAAGCAGTTGCTAGTTCCATAATCGCTCCGGCGTTGTTAGCGTGATGGTTGTGGCCGGTGAGAAGCGCGACGCGAGTGGGACTGCAGAGTGCGGTCGTATGAAAGCGGTTGTACTTGAGCCCGCCACCTGCGAGCTTCTCGAGCGTCGGCATGCGGATCGGTCCGCCAAACGCGCTGCTGTGGCCGAAGCCGATGTCGTCGATCAGCACGATGACGATGTTCGGAGCACCCTTGGGCGCCGTCACTTGAAACCGCGGCGGGGCCGCGGCATTGCGAGCGTCGAGCGTCGTGATCGGGACAACCGGCGGCGCCGGAATCGGCAAGATTGTGCGATCGAGTTCGGCGGCATTCGCCAGCGTGGTAACGAGCAAGCAGGCGGAGAGGAGTACTGCGAATTTCATGCAGAACCTTTCGACTTGGCAGAGCAGAAAAGAATTCACCGTAAGTGTACCTCATCCCGGCGAAAACGGGCGGGCTTGACTGGTAAGCATTTACTTACGTATAGTAAGGCCATGTCGCGTACCACTACCGAGCCCGAACCGGATATTTTTGCCGCCATTAGCCATCCGGCGCGGCGGCAGATGCTCGATTTGCTCGCGAAAGAAGATCACAACGTCAACGCGCTGGCCGGGCACTTTGAAATGAGTCGCCCTGCCGTTTCGCAGCACTTGCGGATCCTGCTCGATGCCGGCCTGGTCACTGAAGAACGCCACGGCCGTGAGCGTCGTTACCACTTTTTGCCCGAGCGCCTCGCCGTGGTGAAGGAATGGATCGCGCAGTACGAGCGGTTCTGGGACGATCGCCTGGCTCGACTGCAGAAACTACTTGCGAAAAAGAACAAGCACTGAGGATCGAACATGACCAATTCCATTCGCCGCGAAATGCAAGTGCCACAGGCGCGCGAGCAAGTCTGGCTCGCCATCACCGACAGCGAAACGCTGGCCGAGTGGATGTTTCCCAACGACTTTGAGCCGCGCGTGGGGCACCACTTCACGTTCCGCGTGCCGGCCAATCCCAAGCTCAACTTTGAGGGACTCACCGTCCGCTGCGAAGTACTGGAATGCGACCCGCCGCGCGATAGCACCGGCGGTCACCTCGCGTTCTCGTGGTCGGCGGGCGCTCCCGTCGAAAACACGCACGTCAGCTTTCAACTCGAAAGAGACGGCCAAGGCACGCGAATTCTGTTTGAGCATTCCGGCTTCGACTTGAGTCATCCATTCGGCGAGCACGCTTTCAAGGGCGCCGAGTACGGCTGGGCAAAGATGCTCAAGACACTCTCCGAAGTGGTCGCCAAACCCTCGTAACAATTCTCTGGTTACATTCTCCATCTACCAGCTGATCTACATCATGAAACGCATCATCCTCCGTTGGGTTCACATCATCTTCGGCCTGCCGCTGATCGGTCTCGTCTATAGCGCATCGGCTGACACCGAGCCCTATCGCCCGATCTTTCAATACTTCTTCATGCCGGTGTTGCTCATCACGGGCCTGTGGATGTGGAAGGGCCATTGGATTGAACGGCTGATCTGGAAAAAGCCTGCCAGTGAAGCCTAGTTCTGCACGGCAAACGAGCCCGTTAACTGCGAAATGACGTTGCGGTTAAGATGAGGAAGAGTCATTGTTCTTCGTGAATAGGCAACGATCTGGGTAGGAAAATGGAGACCGCAGTAAATCAGGAACTTCCGCAGCCGTTTGCGATTGAAGTCTTTTTCGACGGGGGTTGCCCACTCTGCTTGCGCGAAGTCAACCTGCTCAAACGTTGGGATCGCAAGGGCCGGATCCGCTTCACCGATATCGATGCTCCTGCCTTTCTCAATTCGGAGCCTGGCAAGACTCACGACGAACTGATGGCCCAAATGCATGGTCGCCTGCCGGATGGAACTTGGGTGCAGGGTGTCGAGGTGTTTCGGCGAATGTATGCCGCAGTCGGTTTTGGTCCGCTGGTATGGCTGAGCCGTTGGCCCGGTGTTTCGCAAATGCTCGATCTTGGATATCGAGTTTTCGCGCGCAATCGCTTGCGACTCACGGGCCGCTGCACTTCGGCTTGCTCGCTACCAGCAAAAAAGCCGCTGATGGAATCTCCCAAAGTAGCTGAATGAAGTCGCCCGGCACCTACTTTCACGCTGAATGGAACCGTGGCACACTTCAGCGGATGAACGTCAAAGAAATCCTCGCCCAACTAAAGACCCTCGGCAACGAAGTGCGGCGAAAACACAACGCCAAGGCCGGCGCGCCCGACAATCAATTCGGCGTAAAACTCGGTGATATTCGCACGCTCGCCAAGAAAACCAAAGCCGATCAGCAACTCGCGCTCGAGCTTTGGGATACCGGCAACGTGGATGCCCAGTTGCTGGCCACGCAACTCATCAAGCCCGCGTCGCTGACTGCTGACGAAGTCGACAAGCTGACGCGCTCTACCACCTGCGCGCAAGTCGCCGATTGGCTGAACTCCTACGTCGTCGCCGAGCATCCGGAGAAAGAAGCCCTCCGCGTGAAGTGGCAAAAGCCCAAGGAGAAAGATCGCTGGGCCGCCCGCGCGGGTTGGCACTTCACGGCGAGTCGCGTGAACAAAGGGGCCGAGGATCTCGACTGTTCCAAGCTCCTCGATCGCATCGAAAAGGAAATGCTCAAAGCCGATCCCGTCGTGCAGTGGACCATGAACAACACACTCGGCGCGATTGGCATTCACGATGCTGAGCTCCGCCCACGGGCAATCGCTATCGGCGAGAAGATCGGTTTGTATCGCGATTGGCCGGTGTCGAAGGGTTGCACGCCACCCTTCGTGCCCGTGTGGGTCGAGGCGATGGTCGCGCGACAGAAAAAATAGGCGCCAGCTGCTAAGCAAGCCGCGTTGCGACAAAGAAGAGCCGCGGAAACGGGAGCAAAACAACTCCGCCATTCAGCTCTGAATATTCCTGCCCGAGCGCGGCGATGTAACGAGTGAGGAACTCGGCTTTCTCGGTTTCATCGAGCGGCTGCAAGAACGGCCGCAAGCCAGATCCCTTGAACCATTCCGCAATCGCGGCAACGCCACCCGGCAGCGGATGGTGGTAAATCGTCCGCCACACATCCACCCGAGCCCCCAAGCCAGAAAGCATCTGGTAATACCATTCGGCGGAATGACGCGCCTCGCGATCTTGCGTGGCTGCTCGCCACTTTTCAGCCCATGGGCCAGCCGCGGCTACTTCCCGCATCAGACGATGGGCCGGCTCATCCAAATTGTCAGGGATTTGCACGGCGAGCGTTCCCGCCGTTGCCAGTTTCTGAAAGAGGAACGGCAACAAAGTCTCATGGCTGGGCACCCACTGCAGCGCCGCGTTGGCAAACAGCAGGTCGAACGGTCCTGCATCTTGCCAGGCAGCGATGTCGCTGGCCTCGAAGCGAATACCGGGCAACCGTTGCCGCGCTGCCGTCAGCATGTCGGAGGAATTATCCATGCCGATGACCGTCGCGTTGGGAAATTGCTCGATGAGTAGTTCCGTTGAGTTACCCGGACCGCAGCCGAGATCCGCAATGCGTGCCACGTTCGCAACGGGCAATTGGGCCAGCAAATCACGGATCGGCCGATTGCGCTCGGCTTCGAACTTTCCGTACTGTGTCGGTGACCAGGTCATAACTATCGCCAACCGATGAAAAAAATTGCGTTTGGTCGAATACCCGATGAGGTGGAGTAAGCAAATAGCCCAAAGCTCGAGGTCAACTTTCGCTCAATCGAAGAGTCCTTTGGGCGGCAGCGTCTTGGGGATAGGCAGATTGGTGCCGATCTTTTTATTGAGCCGCTCGATGAGATACGCGGCAAGAGCGGGTGATTCCTGCTCCTCATTTTGATGCACGAAGAACAACAACTTCTGCAAGCCGGCTTTTTTCCACTGGACGATTCGCTTTATCCATTCATCAAGTCGCGCGCGATCCGATTCAGCGTCGTTCGCGCCGACCCAGCGGACGAACGCCGTCGAAGTCGTGAGCCGCATATGCATGAGGTCACGACGGCCTGCGGTATCGACCAAGACATTCGTCACGCCGTGGGCTTGCAGCAAAGCGTAAAGTGCGTTCGAAACCTCGGGATCGTTGTACCACTTGGTATGACGAAGCTCGATGGCCAGCGGTATTTTATTGGTCCAGTTCTCAATGAACGTCACAACCCGGTCGAAATCCTTCGGAGCGAAATTATCGGGCATTTGCAGAAACGGCATTCCCAGCTTCTCTTGCAGATGCGACATGTTTTTGACGTTCGCGTCGACAGACTCCTGAACTTCTTTCAGCCGCTTGTAGTGCGAGATCGTTTGTTCGAGTTTGGGAAAGAAGCGAAAATTCTCCGGCACCGTTGCATACCACTTCTCAAATGTTTCCTTGGGAAACAAGCGATAGAACGTGGCATTCAGCTCGATGCTGTTGAATTGCGATGAATAGTAACCGAGCTCATCTTTCACTCCTTTGGGAAAGAAGTTTTTGAGGTCCTTTTTATTCCATTTGGCGCACCCCACATAAACTTCGAAATCATCTGATTTCGAAGTTTGCTTCAGCAGTTTCGTGGTCTCGGGAGGATCTGGCGGGATTGTGAAATCGAACTCTTCTGGGGCGTCGACTTGTCCGAACTTCATGCGATTCTCCTCGATGACCTATCTGTGGGCGCAAGGGAATCTTACCTGCCCGAAAAAACTGACGCCAACCCGCACCACCACCTATGTCCGCAGAAATGCCAGCAGATCGGCGTTGATGGTTTGCGCGTGCGTGGTGGGCATGCCGTGGGGAAAGCCCGAATACGTTTTGAGCGTGCCGCTCTTCAGCAGTTTGGCCGACAGCGGGCCGGAGATTTCGTAGGGGACGATCTGGTCATCGTCGCCGTGCATGACAAGCACAGGGACCGTGATCTTCTGCAGATCTGCGGTGAAGTCGGTTTGTGAAAAAGCCACGATCCCTTCGTAGTGCGCCAGGGCGCTCCCCATCATGCCCTGTCGCCACCAATTCCAAATCGTGCCGGTCGACGGCTTGGCGTGCGGGCGGTTGTATCCATAGAACGGACCGGCTGGCAGGTCGTAGTAGAACTGCGCGCGGTTGGTGAGAACCTGCGCCTGCAGCTCGTCGAACTTCTCTTTCGGCAAACCATTGGGGTTAGCCGGAGTCTTGACCATCAGCGGTGGAACGGCAGCGATCAACGCCGCTTTGAAAACGCGTTGCTCGCCGTGGCGTGCGATGTACCTAACTACTTCGCCGCCACCGGTCGAATGGCCAACATGAAACACCCGTTGCAGGTCCAACTGCTGCACCACCGCAGCGACGTCGTCGGCATAGTGGTCCATATCATGACCAGCCGAAGCCTGGCTCGACCGTCCATGACCGCGGCGATCATGGGCGACCACCCGATAGCCATGCTGCACGAAAAACAGCAGCTGAGCATCCCAATCATCCGAACTAAGCGGCCAGCCGTGGTGAAAGAAAACCACCTCCCCATCGCGCGGGCCCCAATCTTTGTAGAAGATCTCGACACCGTCTTTGGTCGTGACAAACCCCATGGCCGATTCTCCGTCTGGCGCCGAAACCTATTTCGTGTCGCACAAAGCGGGCGACACCGGCATTATACGCCGTCGCTGCGTGGCGATGATCAACGGGCGATGGGAGGTGCGCAAGCCTAAAACGGAATATCACCGTCGAAGTCGGAGGGATCGCGCGGCCGCGCGGTTGGAAGTTCAACCGGTTTTGTTAGCGAGTAGCGTGCCTGCCAGTTCGATCGTTTCAATACTGATAGCGGCTGGGGTTATCTTGAGACGGGCACTTTCACCGTTGACGGTGCCGCGCTCGATTCTGGTGCTGCCGAGGGCGAAGTTGCGGCCGGGGCTTTGGTCAGGAACCGCTTGAGCGGAATGTAATACGAAGCCGCCACGTTCTGCCGCTTGCCATCAACCGACAGCGTGAGAATTCGAATCTGGGTGCGGTCGATCACTTCCTTGCTGACTTGCGTCTGACCCTCGAGGCCGCCGTCTTTCGTCGGCTTCATCGCGATCGGGGCCTGTGCCAGGTACGTTCGCGAACCATCGTAGTTTTGATGGAAGGCGACCAGGGTGATCGTGTAAACGGGCTTCAGCCGACCCTCGTCCGCGAGGGTGAAGAGGACATTCACTTTGTCACCTTCCGCGGCAGTCACCTTCATATCGTACTTGAGCCCCCATTCATCCGGCGATGAACCGAGCGGAACGAACACCGCCCAACAGCGGCCAGCGATGAGAAGAGCTGCGGCGATGACCAATAAACTCGCCGCCGTGCGCGACAATCGTAGATTCATTTCCCATTCACCTTTGCAAAGTGCGGAGCCGCGGCAGCTGGTTGCTAGCCGAGAGTAGCTGGCAGGGCATTAAAGGCTCTCGGCGCGCTACTGGTCCAAAATCAATTCGCGCAGCGAATGGCCGTGATGGGCAGCGAAATCTCAAAGAATGGTTTGGGCAAACCCACCTGATGGCGCCGGCAAAAAGCGGAGCCGACCGGAACGTGTTAGTGGCGCTCAGTGTGGAATGGACGAGAGAACCTCGAATCCAGCCTGAAGAAGTTCTACGACAATCCGCACATCTAGCGATTGCTGCAAACGACGCCAACGTCAATCGCGGCGTACGTACCCGATGCGGGATAGTTGAAAGCCCGCAGCTATAAAAGCTGAAATCCCGTCCATGGTCGCTTTCGCAGCCATGGGCGGGATTTGTGCTTACGTTCAAGTCGGGATGATAGGATTTGAACCTACGACTTCTTGGTCCCAAACCAAGCGCTCTAGCCAGACTGAGCTACATCCCGAGTGGTGTTAGTTTAGCGTGAAGTGGGCGGCTTGACTATGGCGGTGTTCTTGCCCCCGCGGCAGTTCGGCCCCTCACCCCGGAGTACCGAGGCGAGGGAGATGGGAATGCCGTTAGGCAACCCGTTTGCGCGGGGCCGTGTCGGCGAGTTGGTCGCGGAGGCGGTCGAAATCGTCGCTGTCGGTGAAGTGGATCACAACCGTGCCGCGGCCTTTGGCCGATTGCTTGATTTCAACTTTCGTGCCGAGAGCAATTCGCAGCTCTTGTTCGAGAGACGCAATTTGCTCGCTGCGGGTTCGCTTCTTTTTGGCCGGTGCGGCTGAATTCGTCGGCGTCTCTTCGTCGTCGGCAGAGACGGCTTCGCTGACGATTTGTTCGACTGCGCGAACACTCAAGCCTTCGCTGGTGATGCGATGCGCGAGCGCGATTTGTTCGTCTTCGTCGCCGAGCGGCAGCAGGGCGCGGGCATGGCCGGCGCTGAGCTTTTCGCTTCGCAGGCTATCGAGCACTTGCGGCGGCAGATCGAGCAGCCGCATCAGGTTGGCGATGGTGCTGCGATCAATGCTCAGACGCCGCGCGAGTTCGTCCTGCGGGCAGCGGTGTTCATCGAGATAGCGTTTGAACGACAGGGCCTTTTCGATTGGGTTGAGATCCTTGCGCTGCAGGTTCTCGACGATGGCGAGTTCAGCGACCAGGCGATCATCGGCTTCGCGAACGCGAGCGGGGATGGACTTCCAGCCAGCGCGAATCGCGGCGCGGAGGCGGCGTTCGCCCGAGATGAGCTGATACTTGCCGTCGACCTTGCGCACGAGAATCGGCTGGAGCAGATCGTGCTGCTTCAAACTCTCTGCAAGCGAGGCGATTTCTTCCTCGTTGAATTCACGCCGCGGCTGGAACGGGTTGTCCTGAATGTCAGCAACGGCGAGTTGCAGCAGGGCGTCTTCGTCACTGCTAGCAGCTTCGTTTTTGTGTTCAAGTACGCTTTCGTCGAAGAGGCGCGGCGTGGTGCGCACCGGCGGCGGTGGCGCGGTGTCGCTCGTGATCTCGGCCGTTTCGTCCAGCGGCGAACCCAGCAGTGCAGCCAGGCCGCGGCCCAGTCGTCGGTCTTTACTCATGTTCCATTACCTCCAGGCAAAGTTCCATATAGGCTCGCGTGCCGCGAGCCCGCGGGGCGTAGTCGATCACAGCCTGTCCATGGCTGGGTGCCTCGGCGACGGCGACGTCGCGGGGGATGACTGTATCAAAAACCACCTCACCAAAGAAATCCCGAACTTCGGAGTCGACCTCGCGGGTCAATTCGAGTTGCGGATCGTACATGGTCAGCAGGATGCCGCCGAACTCGAGTCGGCCGGGATGTCGCTTCATCACCGCGCGAATGACGTTGATCATTTGCGTCAGACCCTCCATGGCGAAGTACTCGCACTGGATGGGAATGAGAACTTCGGTCGAGGCGGCGAGGGCGGTTTGCGTGAGCTGGCCGAGCGACGGCGGTGAATCGATCAGCACGTAGTCGTAGCCGGCGAGCTCGTTCGTCAGATGCACACGGATGGCTTCGGCCTGGCTGTCGTCGCTCTTGGCGAGAGCATCGACATCTTGAAATGAACGGCTGCCAGGGAGGAGCGAAAGGTTCTCGTAGGTCGTGGGCACGACGGCTTCATGCAAGGGAGTGCGCTGCACCAGCGAGTGCCGCGGCGTGGGCTTTTGTCCCAAGCCCGAGGTCGCGTTGCATTGGGGGTCGAGATCGATGAGGAGCGTGCGCTTCCCGGCGCGCGAAAGGTTCGCGGCGAGGTTGATGGAGGTGGTCGTCTTGCCGACGCCACCTTTTTGATTCGCGATGCACAGGATCCTTCCCACCAATTGCCTCCGTATTGCGCGGATGGTAGCGGGATGCGGACAGCCTGGAAATAGAGATCAGGTGCTAGCGGTTTCGTCGGTTTGTCTCAATCAAGACCTTCTGGGCGGATCGCTTGTTGCGAGAGGTGGCGGATGGCAATGACATAGACCATGTCCGGGCGAATCACGAACAATGCGCGTTGGGTGGGCTTCGCTCCAAGGCCAAAGGTCAATTGCCGAACCTCAAAAGGGAACAAATCATTTTCCGAAGCCAGTGGAAGCCTTTCTGCGATTTCTGACAACGACTGCAACGCATCAATAAAGCCGCAGTACCAACGAGCCGCCTGTTGCGGCGAGCGGTTTTTCGCCCACCAGCAAAAACCGGCTTCGAGCGCAGCCTCTACCCGGAAATGTTGATGCACGGGGCGGGTCATTTAGAGTCGCGCGGTGGCAGATTGTACTTCTTCCGAAATTCCGCATCAAACTCGGCAAGCGGCCGGCCCTTGCCCGCTTCCATGTCGGCAAGGCCTTGCCTCAACTCGGCTACCGTCTCGTTGAATTCCCGCCGTTCCCACTCCCACTGCCGGGCCAACTCCACGATCGACTCTGCGCTCCCCGCCGTCAGTTTGCCCGTAGCGAAGTGGTTGAAGTCAGCGAGTTCTTGAGTGGTGAGTGACATCGTGTATTTGCCCGAAGCGCGGGATGGATAGCGTGTTTGCATTTTACCACTACGATCTATAGGTTCAAAGTCTTGTGTCTCGCTCCAACTGGCGAAGACGTAAAACGGGGAACGCAGTCGGCTGGGGTGAGGGAGGCGAGAGCCGGGAGCGTTCGATGGACGTGTGGGATCAGTTTGCTGCCGAAGCCGAACTCTTTGTGCAGTGGGCCGAGGGCGGCATACGGGATGGTCATGATGGGGCGACCGAGGCGCTGCAGCGAATCGCCCGGCTGTATGGGGCGGGTGTTTGCTTGCCCTGTCCCGAGTCGGGCGATATACAGGAAGAGCCTTACCGGGTCACGCGAGACGAATGGCAGACGGTCTATGCTCGATCTGCAAAGCTGCAGCTCGACTTCTACAACACCTGCGAGCCGATCCTCGATGTCGAGCCCGAGTATATGGTCGGTAGCCTTTCAGACGACATCGCCGACATTTATCGGGACGTGTGCACCGGCCTGCGGCTGTTTCGAGCAGGCCATCGGAACGAGGCTGCCTGGGAATGGGAGTTTAATTTTCGAGCTCACTGGGGCACGCACGCCGCCGATGCCATTCGCGTGCTGCATCACCATGTGTTTGGTTGACTGGCCTGTTTCACGTGAAACAGGAAACTCAGCGTAGCTGGATAAGTTTCACGTGAAACAACTCGCCGAGCGTAGTTGCCACACTCCGTGTGGCGCGACCCCACGCGGAGCGTGAGGACTACACTACTCGCGAACAAGCGACACGAGCACAAAGCTGATGATCATCAGCAGGAACCACGAGCCGAGCTTGGCGATGGAGACCATCTCCCACTGGGCGCTCTGATGGGGATAGGTCCAGGCTCGGGCGAAGGTGCCGATGTTTTCGGCGAACCAGATGAAGAGGGCCACCAGCAGGAAGCCGAGCAGCAGCGGCATGCGGCGAGTGGTTCGCCAGGGTTGGAACAGCACCCAGGTGCGGCCGAAGAGGATGGCGGTTGCGGCGAAGAGCAACCAGCGGATGTCGGGCAGCCAGTGGTGCGAGAAGAAGTTGATGTAGATCGCGGTGACGAGCACCACCGTGGTCCAGCGTGGCGGATAGCCGGTGTATCGCATGTTGAAGATCCGCCAGATGCGGGCGATGTAGCTGCCGACGGCAGCGTACATGAATCCCGAAAAGACCGGCACCGTGCCGAAGCGGAGGACGCATTCTTCCACGCCCGGATACCGCCACGAGCCGGCCTGCGTCTTGAAGAGTTCCATCACGGTGCCGACGACGTGGAAGACGAGAATCACGCGCGCTTCACGCCAGGTCTCGAGGCGAAAGGCGAGCATGCCAACTTGGATGGCGATCGCCGAGAGTGAGAGAAAGTCATAGCGATGGAGCGGCGAGTTGTCGGGATAGAAGAACCGCGTGGCCAAGAGCAGGCCGAGCATCAGGGCGCCGAAGAGACAGGCCCAACCTTCCTTGAAACCGAAGAGGAGGAACTCGTAGGACCAGGCGAGTGGCCCCGGCGGCAGGTCGAGGGCTTCGAGACGCTCGCGAATGTGCGCAAAGCGCGAGTGCTTGATGCCTGGCTCCGGTACGTTGGCTGGAGGTGAGTCTTGTTGCACTTCAGACCCCTCACCCCAGCCCTCTCCCCGAAGCGGGGCGAGGGAGCTACTACGTCGCGAAGCGACGCTTTGAGTTTCCCTCGTCTCTCGCCTCCCGTCCCACCCCGTCTTACTCCAACGGATGCACCACCATGCCGCCCAGCAGCTTCGGATAAAAGTACGTGCTCTTCGCCGGCATTCGTTCGCCGTGTTCGCTGATCAGGCGGACGTGGTCGACCGTGGCGGGCATCACGAGGGCGGCGAGTTCGAAGCGGCCGCCGGTTCCCATTTGGCCGGTGGCGTCACGGCCGGCGCGGTCGCCGCTCTTCAGGTTGTCGATCACTTCTTGCACGCTGTGAACGTACATGGGCTTCGGCAGTTCCTTCAGGCCGAGCAGGTTTTCCATCACCAGGCGATGGAGGATCGAAACGCCCAGGCCTTGCCAATCGGTGCTGTGCTCCGAGGCGAGCTTGGCCATCTGCTGCGAGCCGGCTTCGGTGGCGAGTGCTAGCGTCCAGGTGTCGTCTTGCGCGGTGTAGAACGCGAGCTTGTTCTGCAAACCGGTCGAGGCGATTTCCTGCCAGAGGGCGGTAGCCAGTTCGGGACCGACGCCGATTGGGCGCGTAATGAAGTTGCCTTGCAACTTGGCCGCGAGCTCGACCGACGTGATCGGCTGCACGCCGCGGAAGAGGCGATGCGTCGGCAGCACGAGCAGACCCGGGTCGTTCATGCTGACGCATTGCGTGAGCACAAAGTTGGCCGGGTGATTGACATCGAGCTGACCTGCCGCGGCGAGTTCATCGCGATAGTTGCAAGCCGTTTCGTAACGGTGATGGCCGTCGGCGATGAACATCGGCTTGGCGTCCATGATGGCCGCTACTTCCGAAATGGTCCGCATATTCGCTACAGGCCACATGCGATGCACAACCCCAAGGTGGTCGGTCGCGGTCAGCGGCGTTTGGCCGGCGACAGCGTCTTCGAGCAGGTTCTGCGCGGCGTTGGCTGGGTCGGGATACAGGCCAAAGATCTGGCTCAGGTTTGCCTTGCAAGCCTTGGTGAGCAACAAGCGATCGGCCTTCGGGCCGGAGTGCGTTTCTTCGTGCGGATAGATTTTGCCTTGGCCGAAGCGCTCAAGCCGCACGCGGCACATGAACCCGCGACGGGTAAAGGTTTGCCCAGCAGCTTCAAAGGTTTGGTGGTAAACATACACGGCCGGATCTGGGTCTAGTTGCATCACCCCTTCGCTGCGCCAATTGCGCAGGAACCTCGCCGCGCGGCTGTATTTGTTCGAGCCATCGTTGTCGCCTGGCTCTTCGCGATTGAGCTCGAGGCGAATGAAATTGGCCGGATGCTTCTTATACAGTTCGTCTTGAAACTCTGGCGAAATGACGTCGTACGGTGGCGTGACTACATCGCTGAGCGAACCAACATGGCCGAGGTCGTAACGAAGTCCGTGAAAGGCTTGGATCGTGGGCATTGCTGCGGTACCAGTTGTACGAGAGGAAAGGGCTGGCGCGGCGCCGAGCTAGATTGGCCCGCGGCTTGCTTTCAGGTGTCTGCCGTCACCGATGCTAACCACCACCCGATTCATGGCGGGTGCGGGGCGCAGCGGTGACAACGAAGGGTTCGATTTTATCGCTCACCGGTGCACCTGAGCAGGGGGCCAATTCGGGGAGAGCTCCTGGTCTCAGGGGCCGGTGCGAGCGGTTGTGCGGGTTGCGTAGAGACTAAGCATTACGATTTGGCCCGCGGTTTAGTTGGGCCGAAAATCATGATGTAGGGTTTCAAGCCATTGTTAATGATGGCGCAAACCTGCCCGTGTGAAATCGAGGCCCTTCGTTGTGAACTCGGTTGCCATTTTTTGATTAAACAAGCATTTCACAACAGACAATTAGGAGCAGGATTATGAAGACTTTGTTGATTCTCGCGCTGGTTCTCGCCGCCTCGGTCGCTTCCACTGGCTCGGCCTCGGCTCGTGGCCGTTCGTACGCGGGTGGCCATGTCGTCCACAGCCGCGTCGCCCCGGTGTTGTTGCACCGCGCCATCCCTGGTGGCGGCGGCGTGCATGTTTACGGCGGCGCTCGCTAAGCGTCTAAGTACCACGATTTTGCGAGCTAGTTGCTAGCTGCATGATTTCGTTGTACGACTTTCCTTCCCGAGCGAGCAAGAATGCTCGCTTGGTGGTTTCGTTGAGATAAATGATCAAGCCGTAGATCAGCAGGGCCAGGGCGGTCGGCAGGCAATAGCAAGTGCCGAGCGCCAGAACGCCGCCGCAAATCGCGACGATTCCCAGCACATGGCCGCGCAGCCACAAGTTCTGGAACCCTGCATATACTAACAGCAGCCCCGGCAAGATGCCGCTGCACCCCATCACGCTGTAAGTGATCAGCATGATGAGTTCCATCTGTTCCAGGTTCGGCCCGCCTGGCTGACGTCGCATATCGGCGGCGATCATCTTCGGCAGAATGAAGGCCGCGACGATGCACCCGCCGCCAACGATCGCGGACAAGATTCCTTGAATGATCATCAAGATAGAGATGACGCGCTGCTGCACTAGAATCGAGGCACTGAGTTCTGGTTTTCCTCCGGCCAAGTTGCTTGTCGGCAGTTCGCTGAAGTTGGGCGACGCGTAAGGATTGGGCTCATGGCTCATGCAGGTGTTCCATCTGTCTAGCGCCGACTGGCTCGCAACTACGAAAGCCAGGCGTCAGCGAAAGTTGGCGTTTGCACGAGTCTACAGCACACGCGCACCATGAAAAGAGTGCGCGGTAGTACTGTTTAGGACAGCGACGCTTAGCCGAACTGCCGCAGGTCGGCGCCCAAGAAACCAACCTTGATGCCTGCACGGTTGAGTTTGCCGGTCGCAGTCTGATTGGCAATCAACATAAAGAGTAGACCCAAGCAGGGGACAAACGAGATGATCGCCATACCGATGGCGCCGCCAATGCTGTAGAGCGATTTGCCGAGGCGAAACATGGCGAATGATTGCAGCACCGAGATCGCCAACTGCAGGACAACTGCTGCAGCAATGATCACAATATTCCCTTGCGCATAGGTCGCAATCACGCGGGCCAAGATACCGCCCACAATCGCAGCCAGCAAAACCTGCATCAAAAAGACCTGCGCCGTCGCGATCTCGCGCAGCTTCGCGCGGTCGTGCCCCACCGATGTGTTGATCTGAAAAGAATTATCCGGCGGCGGCGAAGCGTACGGATTGACTGGACCTTGCGACATGCGAAACCCCTAGCGTGTAGACAGGAAAACTCGGCAGCGAAAGTAATTTGCCGTCCGCCAGAGTCTAACTAGAACGTTATCTGAATACAAAAGCGAATTAGCTGGGAAAAAGTCCGCTGCCAAGGTGCTCGACGAATTGGATGCCTTCGCCGAGTTGCGAACTAAACGAAATTACGAAAAAAGCCCGGCCATGTTGGTGACCGGGCTTCTGTTCGTTGACGGACCAATCGCTCGATTTAGTAGCGATAGTGTTCCGGCTTGTAAGGCCCTTCGGTGGCCACACCGAGGTAATCCGACTGCTTCTTGGTGAGGGTCGTCAGCTTCACGCCGATGTGTTCGAGGTGGAGGCGGGCGACTTCTTCGTCGAGCTTCTTCGGCAAGCGATAGAGGCTCACTTCGTACTTGTCGGTGTGCTGCCACAGTTCGAGCTGAGCGAGCACTTGGTTCGTGAAGCTGTTGCTCATCACGAATGCCGGGTGGCCGGTCGCGCAGCCGAGGTTCACCAGGCGGCCTTCGGCGAGGAGCAGAATGCTGCGGCCGTTCGACTTCAGAGTGTACTTGTCGACCTTGCCCAGTTCGGCAGGCTTGATGTTGACCTTGGTGGCCTTGCCGGCCTTCACTTGGGCTTCGAGCCAGGCGACGTCGATTTCAATGTCGAAGTGGCCGATGTTGCAAACGATCGAGTCGTTCTTCATCACTTCGAAGTGCTCGCTGCGGATGATGTCGCAGCAGCCCGTGGTGGTGACGAAGATGTTGCCTTGCGGGGCGGCGTCTTCCATCGTGGCAACTTCGAAGCCTTCCATGGCGGCTTGCAGGGCGTTGATCGGATCGATTTCGGTCACGATCACACGAGCGCCGTAGCTCCGCATGCTGTGAGCACAACCCTTGCCCACGTCGCCGTAGCCAGCGACGACGCACACCTTGCCGGCGATCATCACGTCGGTGGCGCGCTTGATGCCATCGGCGAGCGATTCGCGGCAACCATAGAGGTTGTCGAACTTGCTCTTGGTCACCGAGTCGTTGATGTTGATGGCCGGAACCTTCAGCGTGCCTTGTTCCAGGCGCTGAGCCAGGCGATGCACGCCCGTGGTCGTTTCTTCCGACAGACCCTTGATGCCGCCAAGCAGCTCGGGGTACTTGTCGTGGACCATGTTGGTCAGGTCACCGCCGTCGTCGAGAATCAGATTGAGCGGTTGGCCGTCGGGGAAGAACAGCGTTTGTTCGATGCACCAATCGAACTCTTCGTTGTTCATGCCCTTCCAGGCGTAAACCGGAACGCCAGCGGCAGCGATGGCGGCGGCGGCTTCATCCTGGGTGCTGAAAATATTGCAGCTGCTCCAGGTCACCTTGGCGCCGAGTTCGACCAGCGTTTCGATGAGCACAGCCGTTTCGATGGTCATGTGCAAGCAGCCGGCGATGCGGGCGCCCGCAAGCGGCTTGGTCTTGCCGTATTTCTTCCGCAGGGCCATCAAGCCGGGCATTTCGTTTTCGGCCAGTTGGATTTTCTTGCGGCCGAGTTCGGCCAGGCTGAGGTCCTTAACTTTGTACGGAAGACGCTGCACGGCGGCGGTAGACACGATCGGAAACTCCTGCAAGACAACGGCAAACCACGAAACTGAGAACGCCCCATGATAGGGAGTGAGGGGGCCAATGGGCAACCCTAGCAATAGACCGCAGATGTCAGAGATATGTCACGATTGGCCGGTGATTTCGGTAAACGCCAGCTTCGCCGCCGCGACAAAGTCCCGCACCTTCGCCGCGTCCTTTTTCCCCGGCGAACTCTCCACGCCACTAGCCACATCCACGCCGTCAGGCTGGGCCGTGCGAATCGCTTCGGCGATGTTCTCTGGCGTCAAACCGCCAGCAAGAATCAGCGGCAGTTCGCGCAACAGACGACGTTGTTCGCGCACCGAGTTCCAATCGACGACTTTGCCAGTTCCACCAAAGGCATCCGGGGCATAAGCATCAAGGAGCACCGCTGCAGGTAACGCACCGAGCGACTCGCAGCGCTCCAGATACTCGGCGACATCGGCCAGGCTGTTTTCCTTGCAACGAAAGGCTCGCCAGACTTGCTTTCCTTGCGACTGAGCACCGTTGACGATTTCTACCAACTCCTGCGGCGTTTCATCACCGTGCAGTTGAATCGTATCGAGGCCACCGTCAATCGCGACTTGCAAGGGATCGGCGTGATTCACGAAGACGCCGACCTTGTTCACCGCCAGATTGCCGCCGATCTGCTGCAGGGTTGCGAGCGAAATGGATCGCGGGCTCTTGGGATAGAAATTGAATCCCAGCGCATCGGCCCCGGCCTCGATCGCCGTGGTGGCGTCGTCCCGATTCGTGATGCCACAGATTTTGATCCGCACCAAAGCTGTCTCCCTTTATTCTGTCCTGATGCCTTGATTCTAATGAAAATTGACGCCGCCGGTCGGGAGTCGTGAAACAACGGCCGGGGGTTCGTCGTCAACATCAGGTGGAGACATGCCGGCGGATCGCCCCGAGAACCAACCTGTGACCTCAAGTCCAACGCCGCTGACGACCTTTTCGCCGATCGAACGGCCCGGGTTTGTCGCGCTGCAGCGGATCTTGTTGGGATTGCTCGTCGTTTTGCATCTCGTCGCGCCTTGGCTCTGCTGCCGGAACAATCTGCTGCTGCTGGATTCACTGTTTCCGAGTCAATGGACGCTGCTCATCGTTGCCGCTTCGGTGGGTGGGCTGACTTGGAGGGGTTGCTTCCTCTTAACTGCGATGTTCGCGTTTCTGGCCACAACGTGGCTGTTGATTTATCCGCCCTACCTGCAGGAATACGCGGTCACGATGATGGTCGTTCCGCTATCGATGTTGGCCGTGGCGTTTGTCACGCTGCGGTTGATCGGGTTTCGCGGCGAATGGAATGCAATGGCGCTCAGCACTAGCGGGCCATGGCAATTCTCCATTCGCTGGTTGATGGTCGTCACGTTGGTGGTGGCTGTGATGCTGGCGGCGGGGAGTTGGCTCCGTGCCAATGCAGGTTGGGCTGCGGCCGGTTCCGCTCCTTACCTGATAGTCGATGGCGTGATCACGGCGATCATCTGCTTCGCCGCTGTTTGGGCTGCAGGCACGCCAGGCGCGGCAGTCACGAAAGCCCCTTTGCTGTTTGCCGCCGCGACGTTCTTTTGCCTCTGGCAGTTCTATGCGTTCAACATGGACGCTTATTGGCAGCCGGTTGCTTTCATGTCGGTGGTTTGGTTCGCAGTGACTGTCGGCACACTATATATCTGGCGGGCCTGCGGCTGGCAGATTGTTCACCGCGCAAATCAGAAGTCACTGAGGGAGGCCTCATAATGGTCGCTCGTAAAACTCCGTCGCTTGAACTGATTCAAATCGCCTCGCCCTGCACGGCCGACTGGAAGGCCATGGCCGGTGACGATCGCGTACGCCACTGCGGCGATTGCCAGTTGAGAGTCTACAACATCTCGGAGATGACCCGCGACGAAGCCGAAGCGTTTCTAGCGCAGCGCGAAGGCCGCACTTGTATTCGCATGTTCAAGCGACCCGATGGCACGGTGATCACGCGCGATTGCCCGGTCGGTCTGGCCGCGGTCCGGGCCAAAGTCGTCCGCCTCTCGCTCGCCACGGCGGGCCTAATGCTGGCGATGTTTGCGATGGCGACGGCAGCGTTTGCCAAGGTGCCGTTCCTGCGGGAGTTTCTCGCCCACAGCCGGTTCGAACAGATCCACCAGCAACAGGTGCAGGGCGGACTATTCATGGGAGACGTTTGCCCGCCCGCGCCGCCCATGCCAACACCGCCGCCAACTACTCCGAATGCTCAGCCGTTCCTCGGCGGAGTCTCGCCGCCGCCGACCATCTCTACGCCCGCGGAATAACCGGCCGCCCAACCTGCCGCCTGTGACGGTCTTGCCGCGTGCTGGCAGGGGACTCAATGCAGGCTGCTATCGCGTCGATGAAACGCGAGGAAGCGGCCGTATTGGTGAGTGGCCGCCAGGATTCTTCAAGCCAGGATGTGCTTGCCATGCACGATGGAGCGACGGCGCGAAAGGACGGTAGCGGCTCGAATGTCGCTGCGCAGCCCGCCGCCTACTACTCAGCGCATCCGCTGCTGCCGATTCTGCTGGTCGCCACCGCGATCTTTTTGATCGTCGTGATCCTCGCTCGCACGCCGCTCGTCGGCTATGTCGTCAGCCAGCGCGTGCAAGCCTCCGCTGATCGGGCCGCGACAAACACGCCGCTAGCACCTGAGCAAGTTGCCACCTGGCTGAAGTCCGACGCAGTGCTGGCCTCGACGGTGCAGCAAGTTTGCCCGCGCGATTCGCTCGCATCCCAAAATCAACTGATCGCCGCCCTGGGAAGTGCCCTGCAAGTTCTGCCGCACGAAACGGCAGGCAATCGCGCGGGCTGGCAACTAAATCTGCAATATCACGACCGCCAACTGGCCAGTCGTTTGCTCAATAAGCTGAGCGAATCGCTCACGTCGCAGCTCAAGAACCTCGATCAGGCCGAAACGCAGTTGCTCGTGCAACACTATCAAAAAGTGTTGGCCCAAGCGCGCGACGAAGAAGACGTGGCCCGCGTCGCGCTCGACCGCGTTCGTCACGAAGAACTGACCCTCGCGATGCAAAACAATGAGCGAACTCCACCGCCGGTCGCCAACGTGCCGCTGACCACGCCCGTTGTGAAAATGAATCCGGCTTGGGTCGAGCTCAAAGAAAAAGTGGATCTCGCCCAAGCCAAGCTCGAGCAACTACTCGCCGCGCGAACTGCGCAGCATCCGCAAGTGATCGAAGCCCAAACTCGGCTGACGACACTTCTCGAACAACTCGATCAAACGCCGCGCGAGCCGACGAAAATCGAGATGAAACTCGAAGAACCAAAGTCGCCGATTCCCGCCCCGATGTTGCGTGGTCCGGAGATTCCCGAATCGGCTCGCCAACCGCGGCGACTTGTGCGGCAGGCTAGTTCTGCCGGCGAAAACGCCCCGAATGCAGCCGCGGCGCTCGCGAAACAAATCCAACAACTCTCAGCCGATTGGTCGACCGCTGCCGCTCGCCGGGCCGCGGCTGAAACTTCATATAACGACGCCCAGCAACAATGGGTGCGCGGTTTGAATGCCGAGGGCTGGAGCACTTCCGCCGTGTGGACACACGCTCAGCAAGGTGGCCGCGCGACTCCTTTTCAACTGCTGCTCGCCGGCATCCTCGCGGTGACCGGTGGTCTCGGCGTGTGGCAACTCGGCCGCCTCGCTAACCGGGCCGGTTTGCTCAGCGATGTCTTTCAACTGCAAGAAAACCTGCCGCTCCCCGTCATCGGCGAAGTTCCGCTCGCCACGACGGAACCCAAACGCATGCCGACTAACTTGTCGGTGCAGGTCTTCCGCGTTTCGCAGTTCAGCTTTGCTGTGTTGCTCGCGGTGATGATTGTCTGTGCCTGGGCGACCACAAATGATCCCAACCTCGGCCAGCAGTGGACGCTCGATCCGCTGAGCACGCTCGGCCAGGCGTTCGACCTGCTGCATCGTCGCGTGATGGGGTAGTCCCGCTAGCACGCCGCAAAGTCGCCGTCCTTCAGCTCGTTTCGCGCGAGTTTCCTTGCGCGAATTCACCAACTTTCCCCATCATGCGTCTTGCCCGGATTTCTTTCCTCGCCGCTGCAGTCTGCCAGTCGCGACTGCCGATGCAAAAGGTGATTCGGTCCAGCGTGAGTAGGCCGGCCCGCGCTGCCGGCAACAAGCTAGCAGCGCCAGCCAGCACATCACTCACGCAAACAGGCGTCTCCCTCGCTTGACCACCGTGGTTTCCGGACTCGACCCAACAAGTCACGCCTGACCAACAGCTGCAGGATTGCCGATGTACGAAAACTCGTTTCACCTGGCTCAGCGTCCTTTCGCCTCGGCCCCCACGGCCGCCGCTTATGTTCGCACTGGCACGCACCAGGCCGCCGTCGAAAACCTTGTGCGCTGCATCGAACGCGCCGAAGGCGTGGGCTTGGTCGTCGGCCCTGCAGGATCGGGCAAGTCGCTGCTGCTGCAGTTGCTCGCCGCCGGTTTTCGCAACAAGTTTCACGTCGCCATGCTCAACAGCGCGCAACTTTGTACGCGTAAAGCGCTGCTGCAGAGCATTCTGTTTGAACTGAAGCTTCCCTATCGCGACATGGACGAAGGTGAGCTTCGCCTGTCGCTGATGCAGCACCTCGAGCCGCGCGAAGGTGGCCCGCTCGGCCTGCTGTTGCTCATCGATGAAGCCCACACATTGCCGCTGCGACTGCTCGAAGAGATTCGCCAGTTGACGAACATCGTTCACAGTGGCCAATCGCGGGTGCGGGTTATTCTCGCCGGCAATGCCGTGCTCGAAGAACGCCTCAGCAGCCCGAAGCTCGAGTCGTTCCAACAACGCCTGGCCACGCGTTGTTACTTGCAGCACCTCACTCGCGAAGAAACCTTCCAATACATTCGCGAACAAATCACGCAAACCGGCGGCAAGCCCGATTCGCTCTTCGCACAATCGGCCTTCGAAGCCATCTTCACCGCTACCGATGGCGTGCCGCGGCTGATCAATCAATTGTGCGACCACTCGTTAGTCCTCGCCGCGCTCGGCGGCCACAAACAGCTGCATTCGTCCGGCATCGAAGAAGCCTGGGCCGATCTGCAACAACTGCCGCTGCCGTGGAGCGAAAAGAGCATTCCCGCCGCAGCCGATATGGGCAGCATCATCGAGTTCGGCGAGCTGAACGAACCTGGTTTGAGCGCGGTGTCGACGCATTCCGACATGCTGTCGAACGTAGCCATGCACGCCACAGAGTTGCTCGATCAAATCGACGATGAAATCGCCTCGCTCGATCTGCCCGATGGCGAACTCGATCGCGAATTGCAAGGCAATCGCTACGCCAACGACTTCCATTCGCTCGCGGCACGCGGCACTGAAATCGAACTGACCTTCAAAGATCCCTTCGGCCAGGGCTTTGACGAAGAAGAAGTGGTCATCGATCGCTACGCCGAACTCGAAGCCGCCTTCCGCAATCGCCCCCGCGTGCAAAGCGTCGAAGGCCGCGAACTGGCTGTCGCGCTGTTTGGCGAAGAAGCGATGAAATCGGTCATGCCGCCGCAAGTCGCGCGCACCGAGAGCAAGACGTTCGTCGAGCCGATCGTCGTGGCTTCGAAGCCCGTGGAAATTCGCGAAGAATGGCTGAGCGAACCCGAACCGGTTGCTCCCGCGCCGATCGTTGCCCCACAGCGCACCGCTGCTGCCGCGGATCCGGTTTATCCCGAACCCGCCTTCGGCGAACAACCGGCTCGCCGCGCGACGATTCCGCTCAGCGACCTCGGCAGCGACGATCGTGACCTGATCATCATCGAAGAAGAAGTGACGCCGCGGCGGAAAGCTCACGCTCCTGCCGCGAAGGGCAAACGCACCGACTACAAGCAGCTGTTTAGCAATCTGCGGCGCGGCTAACGAATCGTCCAGCACACGCACAACATGATAACGAGCAAGGTGGAAACATGAGCCGCATGCGGGAAGCGCTGAAGAATCTCGAAGCACGCTTTCCGAGCGCGCCCTCATTCCCCACCGATTTGCCTCCCGCCGTCGTGCCGCACTACTTCGGCCCGCTGCAAGCTCTCGTCGATTCGTCGTGTGCGCAAGTGGTCGTACAGCCGGTGATTGTCGAACCCGTTCGTGTTGCTCTCGCCGAACCGACGATGCGGCCGCCGCAACCTTCGCTCGCCGATTATCTCGAGCATCGCACCACGCCTCGGCCCGAAACGGTCGAAACGCCGCAGCCACCACCACCGCCGGTTGCTCCGGCCGCCGTGAGCGTGACTGCGCCGCAAGTGAACGATGCCGATGCTCCGGCTTGGAAGCGGAACTCGCCCAAAACCACCGCAACCGCGCTCGAGCAAACGATTCAGCGATTGCTCGCCGATCCGCGCTTCGCCGATGCCTATGGCGCACTCATCGATCGTCTTGAGCAAGACATCGCGCAGCGGCATGTGAACAACTTTGCTCTCGCTGCCATCGAATCGTGGCGTGGACAAGCAGAACTCGCGCTCGGCATTGCCGGCATGCTCGCCGAGCGCGGCGGCGATATCCTGCTGATCGATGGCGGCGGCCCTGGCGCTTCGTTGTCGTTCGAACTCGGTCACGCGCGCTCGGCTGGCTTGTCGCAATGGTTCGCCTCGCCCAGCGGCTGGTCAAAATGGATTCAACCAACGAGCCTTCGCAATCTCTATTTTCTCCCGGCTGGCAACGGCGAAATGCCTGCCGATGCCGATTGGCCGCAGGCCTTGCAAGGTCTGCGCAGCACGTTCCGGCAAGTGGTGATCAACGCGATCGAAGCACCGCAGCCGCGACTCGAAATCCTCACACGTGCCGCCACGGCTACTTATCTGACCGTGCCGCTCGGTTTGACCGAAGCACTTCCCGCTCAGCAAACGCTGGCCCGTCTTCGCAGTAAGGGTGCGAGGGTGTTAGGCTGTATCGCTGCCCAGGCAGCCAACTCGTAACGAACTCTTCGGAGCGGGCAGGCTCCGCATGCAAGCGTAACGAACTATGGCAACTGTTCTTGTAACTGGTGGTTGCGGTTTTATTGGTTCTCACTTGGTTGCAGCGCTCCTCGCGCGTGGCGACTCGGTGCGCGTGCTCGACTCACTCGTGTCGGGCAGCCAGGCGAACCTCGGTGACAACCTTCGTAACGTCGAACTCATCGTCGGCGACATCAACGACACCGAACTGTTGACGCGCGCCGTCGCTGGCGTCGACACGGTCTTTCATCAAGCCGCGATCGCCTCGGTGCCGCGGAGCATCGTCGATCCGCTGGCCACGCACCTGGCCTGCGTCACCGGCTCACTCAACGTGCTGAATTCCGCGCGGCTCGCCGGCGTTCGCCGCGTCGTCTATGCCGCGTCGAGCAGCGCTTACGGCAATCAACCCACGCCGCTGAAAACCGAGCGCGACCTGCCGTCGCCACTCTCGCCCTACGCGGCTGCCAAGCTCGCTGCCGAGCACTACTGCCATTCGTTCTATCACAGCTACGGCCTCGAAACCGTTTGCCTGCGCTACTTCAATGTCTTCGGCCCGCGACAAGATCCGAGCGGTCCGTATGCTGCCGTGGTGCCGATCTTTGCTCGCAAACTGCTCGCCGGTGAAGCGCCGACGATCTACGGCGATGGCCTGCAAACGCGCGACTTCACGTACATCGACAACGTCGTGCAAGCCAACCTGCTCGGCTCGACGGTCGCCACTGCCGCTGGCCAAACCTTCAACGTCGGCAGCGGCCAAGCCACCAGCCTGCTCGACATGCTCTCGCAGCTGCAAAAAGTCCTCGGCACCAACCTGCCGCCGACCTTCGCACCCGAACGGACCGGCGACGTCCGCGACAGCCTCGCCGACATTTCCCACGCCCGCGCCTTCCTCAACTACAATCCCGCCATCGACCTCCCCGAAGGCCTGCGGCGCACCGTAGCGGCGTTGCGTTCCTAACCCGCGGCGTCAGCCAGGGATTGGGCGAGTGCACAGCGATTTGGGCCCGTATCCTCTCTCTCATGCTCGCTGTAATATCGGCGCATGAGCGAAGTAATCGAGCAACGAGCAAAAGCATTTGCCGAAGAACGGCACGCCGATCAACGCTACGGCAGCGAGCCGTATGTCACGCATCTTGCAGCGGTGCGAGCGGTCCTCTCGTCGTTTGCCATCACGGGGCCCGTCTGCGTGGCGGCATGGCTGCATGATGTGCTCGAGGATACACCCACGTCGCGTGAGGAACTCGAAACCGAGTTCGGCCCGGAGGTGACCGCGCTCGTATGGGCAGTCACCGGCGTTGGCAAAAATCGCAAAGAACGGAACGCCTCGGCCTACGAAAAGATTCGCGCGCTGCCCGCGGCGGCCACTCTCAAACTAGCCGACCGCATCGCCAATGTGGAAGCCTCGCGGAGCGCGCCGGACAAGCTGAAGATGTATCGCTCCGAGGCCGCAAACTTTGAAGCAGCGCTAGGTGCCCTCGGCGAACCTCGCATGTGGTCGCATCTGCGAACCTTACTCGCAGAGGGATAATGCATCTCGCACGTCACAACCCGCGGCGTCAGCCAGGGATTGGGCGAGGGAAGTGTGTTTCTTGACTAACACCACTTCAGAGCACAATCTTCCCACAAGCGCGTTGGAAGTCGCAGGATTCGCCCCAAAGCATTTTCTTTTTCGCATCGCACTCTCTTAGCCACCAGCTAAAGCTGGTGGCAAACTCACAAGATTCTCTCGGCTTTAGCCATTCCGTGCGTCATTTCAATCCGATGGCTAAAGCCGAAGTGTTATTCGTTTGTTCCACCAGCCAAAGCTGGTGGCTAAGAATTGCGAGCAATTTCGCAGGTAGAAATGAATTGCAATTCTGCGATTAGCGGCTACGGATGCCCAAACATCTCATTGAGCAAAGGTATTGGAAATCATTACATCGGCGTCGGACGGGCCGCCGGTGATTGTGATGGAATTGCTGTTGTGCTCAACCGCGTAACCTTCGCGGATCAAGAAATCTTCAATCGCGACAACAGTCATCTGGCTCAGGGGATACTGGGCCCTGCCTCTCCACATGTCTACGTTCGCTGCCAGGCTACTGCGATCGCGCAGCCATGCCAGACTCACGCACAGCAAGAGAATCACCAGCGCGATTTCGCGCAGTGTGAATTTCAGACCTTTCCAACACGTACGCATCGAGTTCACCTAGGTTATGAGCGTTGCCTTCACTCGCGGAACCCCTGGCTGACGCCGCGGGTTAGGACTGGAGTGGCTCTACCTCACGGGCGTAGGTGATGTAATCGGTGCTCGGCACGGCGCCGCCGTGGCGGCCGAGGATTTTGGCGATTTGGCCGCGGTGGTACGGGCCGTGGGTGAGGACCTGCGTGAGGATGTCGATGATCGGCGTCGTGAAGGGATCGCCTTTCATGTTGCGATACGACACGATCTCGGTCAGGCCTTCGGCGGCGAGCGGCGTGACGAAGTCGCGATAGCCGGCCGCGTTTTCTTCTGCCAGGCGACTGCAGTCGTCGAGCGCGATCGTCGGCCAGACGCTGAACTGCGGCGTGCGCTGCAGGAGTCGCGATAGCCAAACGTGTTCCGCAGCGAGAATGTGTGCGTAGAGCGGCAAAGCTTCCGCATGCGCGGGTGGGCAATCGCGCACGGCGGCGAGCGTTTGCTGATCGGCCCAGGTCATGTAGCGGAACATGCGTAGCAGGTGTGGTTTCATGGCGATTTGAATGGAGTGCGAAGTTGTATCTCAACATTTTAGGTGCGCGCGGTTGGCTGAAAAGGTAGCCCGCAGCGTGAGCGAGGGTTTGGGCGAGTGGAACCGTAGTCTTGGCAACGTGCGACAGCTCCAATCGCGAAGGCTGTGCTGCCGCACGTTGGGTGGACCTAATGGGTGCGCGCCCAAACCCTCGCTCACGCTGCGGGCTACCTTTTGGCAGACCTAAGTTGTCCTGCGAGCTGCTTCAATCTGGGGTGAGAGTCCATTCACCCCAGATTGGAGAGTCAGCATGAGCGGGAAGGTTGCGAGCAGTGTGGAGGATCTGAAGCAAGCCAGCGAACAGATTCCCACGGAGCGGGATTGGGAAATTTATCGCTGCGTGAAGATCGAGCAAGCGTCGACGCGGCAGGCGGCTGAGATCTATGGAATTTCTCAGACGCGCGTTTGCCAGATCGTGGCCGAGACGTCGGCGTATGTCGCAGCGGCCACGCCGCTCTTGAGCAAGGACGACGAGGCCCGGCAGCTGGTGGCAGCGAAACAATTCGCAGCTGATCGGCTCGACTACTTGTACGGCGAGGCCCTCCAATGCTTTCGCCGTTCGCAGCGGACCGAAACGATCGAGCGTAAGTCGCACGAATCAGGCAAACCGGGCTGCACCACGACTCGCTACAACCACGGCGACGGCCGGTATCTAGCCCTCGCCGCCCGCTTGGTCCTGCTGGGAAAGTCGCTCCCCACGCCGCAGCAAGTAGTGGCCGAAGTCGGTAGTCAGCACGCGAGCGAGCCAGCGATCGAGCAGAGCCGACTCGAAAAAGACTGTTCACTTTCAACGGCTGAACAGCGTGAACAGGCGTCAGCAGAGCCTGTGGAGAAGTCGGCAACTGCAGCTGCCATGATGAGTTGCGTCGACCAGTCGCGCAGTGACCAGGCGGCCAAAAGTGTTGCGCCGCGAACTGTTCAGAAAGGAGCTGGCAGCAAGCAAGCGACTCGGCGGGAGGCGTTTTTTCAGACGGGATAGTCGGCTCCCTGGAGTACCGAGGAGAGGGAGCTTGAGATTGGCGCGCGGAGGCATCGCTAGCGAACCGGACAAACAAAGTTTGATTGGAGCGGTCAGGCAAACTTTGCCGATAATGCCGACACTGCGGGTGAATTGCGCTGCTGCTACAGCGGTCGTCATCGCGCGGTGAGGGGTATCGGTGCATGCACTCGTCGTTACGAACTTCCGTTTGGCTTGCTATCAGCGCCCTGGTTGCGCTGCTATCGGGCTGCGCGGCCGTGCCGACGCGGCATGTCTTGCCTGAGTTTCATAACCCGTTCCCGCAGCTGCATCGCATCGCGATCTTGCCGTTCTTCAATCAGTCGACCGAACCGACAGTCGATGGCGATGCCATCGCGCTGGCTTACTACAACGAGCTGCAAGCGATCCAGGGCTTCGAAGTCATGCCCGTGGGTGTGACCAAGCGGTTCCTCGAAGCGAGTCGCATGAGGCCGTCGACGGGGAGTGATTTTCAAGAGCTCGCGCGACTGATGCGCGTCGACGCAGTCATTGTTGGCAGTGTCACCGATTACTCGCCTTACTATCCGCCGCGCATCGGTCTCTCGGTCGATTGGTATGCTGCCAATCCGGGCTATCATCCGATCCCCGCAGGCTACGGCTTGCCGTGGGGCACTGCTGACGAAGAGTTCATTCCGAACAAGCTAGTGAAGGAAGCAGAGTTCGCACTGGCGCGTGAGCAACTGAAAACACAAACGCCAGCGTACGACGAACGGCAGTTCAATCAACAACGCGTCGATCCGGCAAAATATGTCGAAAACGCCGGAAAAAACGGCAAAAACGCAGTCGGCTCAGGAACCGCATCACTTGCAGTCAATGGCAATGGCGGCGCAGCAGAGCCAGTGCCGCCATGGCCTGATCCGCGCGGCTTTGTGCCTCTCGCGCCATCAGCAAGCCCGCCAGGTTTGCGCCCGCAGTACGAGCCGATCATCACGCACACTCGTTTGTTTCACGGACAAGACGGAGAGTTCACGCAGCGACTCGAAGCCTACTATGAGTCGCGCGACGATGCCCGTTTCGGCGGTTGGCAAACATATCTTCAACGTCCCGCCGACTTCGTCCGTTTTTGTTGCTATTTGCACGTGACTGAAACGCTCGCAGCGAGAGGTGGGGCTGGGGAATCGCGAGTGTTGTGGCGCTGGCCCATTAGTCGATAGGGAAGAGGTTACCGGAATCCTCTTTCGCCAGTCTCCCCCGAGTTCACCGCTGTGGTCCCCGTTCAACCACAGCAGTGATAGCGCTGGCAGCCCCCAGGAGATCCAGCTCCGTGAGTTCAGACATCAATGTGCTAGCGCTGGTCAAAGGCGAAGAGCGTTACATCTTCCTGTTCGATGATGAGCGCCGTGCCGAAGCCCTGCGGACCCTCGGTCGTTTTGCTTCGAATCCCGAGCTGAGTTTCAGCTGGTACGACGCGGCTGTTCTCAGCCAGCGCATTCGCAGCACCGTGCCGGAAAATGAACAAGCCGCCGAACAGTCGCACGAATCGCAAAATGATGCGATCGAAAAGCGGCATCCTGGCGTGCTGCCGGGAGCTTCCGGATCGTCGGCGGTTCCCCGCCCGCACAGCCGGCCGCGGTTCAATTTTCCCGTCGCCGACAGCGCGAGTGAGCTGGCTGACGACGAGTTATAAGCTGCGGCACACGACGGCGCGCATTGACGCAGTCACTGTGATCCATGCGTGCCGAGCCGCGTTCTTGCGGGCTCGGAGAATCGTTAGCGCGCGAATCATTAGTGCGCGAGGCGAATTTCGGCTAACCGCGTCACGGGTCCCAAGTGTCGCGCCCGTTAGGTTTCGTTAGAAAT
The DNA here is from genome assembly GCF_024256385.1 of Anatilimnocola floriformis. Classification (NCBI taxonomy): domain Bacteria; kingdom Pseudomonadati; phylum Planctomycetota; class Planctomycetia; order Pirellulales; family Pirellulaceae; genus Anatilimnocola; species Anatilimnocola floriformis. The sequence continues at coordinate 5,395,012 of NZ_JAMLFW010000001.1, read as the reverse complement.
GTTTCCGTCGCGCCGCCGGTAATGGTTATGCAAGCCGCGATTCTGCAGTTTCTCCGGTTTCTCGAGGTCGAACGGAACGCGGCCGAGCTCACGGTTAAGTCGTATCGCGAGGATTTGACTGCCCTCGACGAATACTTGGGCCAAGCCTACGAACGGCCTGCAGATCCCGCGGAAATCACGCCTCTCGATCTGCGCGGCTATGTTTCGGCCATGCATGAAGCGGGCTATGCGAAGACCTCGATCTCGCGGCGACTCGCGTCCCTTCGCACGTTCTTCAAGTTTGCTCAGCGCGAAGGGATCGCCAGCGCCAATCCCGCAAAACCGTTGCGGAATCCCCGCCGCGATCGCAAATTGCCGCACTTTCTCTCGAACGAAGAGATCGGCAAACTGCTCGACGCGCCCCCCGCAAATGCGATGGGCTTACGCGATCGCGCGATCTTAGAAACGACTTACTCGGCGGGTCTCCGCGTGAGTGAAGTCGTGGGCATGAACAGCGGCGATCTCGACCTCGTGGAAGGTATCGTCCGCATCCGCGGCAAAGGCCGCAAAGAACGACTCGCGCCGCTCGGTTCGTTTGCACTCGGTGCGCTCAAGCGTTGGCTGAAAGAACGGGTCCTTTCTCCCAAGGAAAAACAAGGACCGCTGGCGCCGATCTTCACGAATAAGTTCGGCCGGCGACTCACGACCCGCAGCGTGGCTCGCATGCTGGAAAAATACTTGAAAACAACAGGCCTCGATCGGCGAACCACGCCGCACACGTTGCGTCATTCTTTTGCGACGCATCTGCTCGACCGCGGCGCTGACATTCGCAGCGTGCAAGAGTTGCTGGGTCACAAGAGCCTGGTGACCACGCAAATCTACACGCACGTCAGCACCGCAGGCTTGAAAGCCGTGTACGAGCGCGCTCATCCGCGAGCGCGCATTTCGTAACGATCTTGGAGGCGCGTCAGTCGCTAACTCGGCAACGATGGTTTGGCGCGTACGGGCTGCATGGCGATTACAAGAATCGCGCAGCAGTGCCGCTGGGTCCAAGGCCTTGGTTGCGAGTCGGTGAGTGACTGCACCTCAGTTTCTAGGACGGCATTCCTAGGGGAATGTCACTCCACGAAAAAGCCTCCGGCAAAACCGGAGGCCTTGGGAGAGTCAAAGCTGCAGGTCAATGTTGTTGTGCGAGCAAACCGAACAGGCCTAAACGAGGCCCTTTTTCACGGCCCAAACAGCTGCTTCGGTACGATCGCCAGCTTCGAGCTTGCGAAGGATGTTTTGCACATGCTCCTTCACGGTTTCGATGCTGATTTCGAGCGACTTGCCGATCTCGCGGTTGCTGAGACCGAGAGCCACATGACGCAGCACTTGGACTTCGCGATTGGTGAGCGGAATGTCGTCGTCGTAGGTCGGGCGACGGCGAGCCATCGTGTTGCGGACGCGGCCCAGCAAGCTATCAGCATCTGGCGGCAGGCCAGTGTGAGCGCGGTTGATGGCGCCCAAGATGACGTCGCGAGTGGAGTCCTTCAAAAGGTATCCAGCAGCGCCCAGGGCAACGGCCCGCGCGATGTAGGTGGGGTTATCGTGACCGGTGAGCATGACGACCTTAGTCCGAGGACTGCGATCGATGATTCGTTCTAGCGCCTCGAGACCGTCGGTCTCCGGCATTCGCACATCGAGCAACACCACGTCTGGGTGGTGCTTAACCGTTGCTTCAATCGCCTGGTTTCCGGTTGAGGCCTCGGCCACAACCTGGATATCCGAACCTTCCAGCATCGATTTGACGCCGGTGCGGATAACCTCGTGGTCATCGGCGATCAGCAAACTAATGGTCATAAGCGGCCCTTCTATATTCCGTTGGTTGATTCAGTAAAGTCAATCCAGCCGACTCAATCTGCAAAGCAAAATCTGCACCCCCACATCTGCTCACATTGGCGTTTTTCTTCCCGTAGCTGGAGCTCTGACAAATACTAGGAATAATTCTTACCGAGGTAAATCCGCCAAGTGAGAAATTCGCAGACATCGACCTAGATATCCTACGCTTTTGCGGGGGTAAAGCGAGGGAAAATCCGGTTGTATCGAAAAAATGCGGTTTCTCCGCCGTTCAATTGCGGAATTACAACTCAGTACAGCGGTTACGCTTACTACCGCAATTCGTATGAATCCGTTGCTAATTCGCAACGAGTTGCGTGCAATTTGACCACCGCGTCAGTGTGACCTAAATATCCCACGGACGCACTATTGTTCCGCTGATAGCACCGCGCTTCAAGGGCGGGACGTACCCCGTCAGCACCAATCTGCGGGGAATCGCACTTCGTTTACCGGGTTTCGGCCCTACTGCCTGAAAAGAAATCTATGGCTACTGCTGCACGCGACAATACAAAGCCGGGCCGTCTCCTGCTGGTGGACGATGATGTTCACTTGCTGGATTCGATGTCGAGCTGGCTCCGCGAACAGGGGTATTTTTGCCTGACCGCGCGAAGCTGCGCGACGGCTCTCGAGCAACTGCGCAAAGAACAGTTCGACCTCGTGATCGTCGACATTCGTCTCGGCGATGACGACGGCTTTGATGTGTTGGCGTGGGTGCGCCAAAACCGTCCTGAACTGATGGTGGTTTTGCTAACGGGCTATGGAACAGTCGAGACCGGCATCGAAGCGCTGCGCGCCGGAGCATTCGATCTTTTAACAAAACCGTTAATCGATGAAGAATTAGAAATGTCGATTCAGCGAGCACTTTCGCAGAATCGCGTGCTCGTCGAGAACCAGCAGTTAAAGAAGCAACTCGACCTGCGGTTCGGTTTAGAGAGCATCGTTGGTCACGATCATCGCATGCAGCGGGTCTACGACCTGGTCGATCGAATTGCCGATACTCGCGCGACGGTTTTGATTACCGGCGAAAGTGGTACGGGCAAAAGCTTGCTGGCCCGCGCGATTCATCGCCGCAGCAGCCGCCGCGATCAGCAGTTTGTCGAAGTAGCTTGCGGAGCGATGCCCGAAGCGCTGCTCGAGAGCGAATTGTTCGGCCATGCCGCCGGTTCGTTCACCGGCGCCGTGGGTGAAAAGATTGGCAAGTTTACTCACGCCGACAAGGGCACGATCTTCCTCGACGAAATCGGGACCGCATCGCCGACGCTGCAAGTCAAGTTGCTCCGCGTGCTGCAAGAGTTCTCGTTCGAACCGGTCGGCAGCACTAAGACGATCAAAGTCGATAGCCGCGTGATCCTCGCCACGAACGAAGACCTGAGCGAAGCCGTCGCCGACGGCCGCTTCCGCCAGGATTTGTTCTATCGCGTCAACGTCATCAATATTGAGTTGCCGTCGCTGCGAGAGCGGATCGCCGATATCCCGTTGCTGGCCGCGCACTTTCAAGCGAAGACCTGCGAAGAAGCGGGCCGTGTGGCCGATGGTCTGACCGATGAAACCCTGCAAGCGATGCAGCGGTATAACTGGCCAGGCAACGTCCGCGAATTGCAGAACACTATCGAACGGGCTGTGCTGCTCGGTCGCGGCAACAAGATCACGCTCGAAGATCTGCCGCCGCAGATCGCGGCTGGTCAGCCGGTGAATCTCGATCAACTTAGCGGCAAGGCTTTGAAAGAAGCGATGTCGGTTCCCGAACGCGCGATCATTCTCGAAATGCTCGAGAACAACCGCTGGAATCGCAACGCCACCGCGGACGCGCTGGGCATCAACCGCACGACGCTTTACAAAAAGATGAAGCGGCTCGGCATCGATAAGTTGCCGCAAGCCCAGCATTAGTCTTCAGCGCTGCAAATTTGCATCGCGCCGGCAAACGCGGTATGACGGTTGAACTCTCACCGTCATTTTCCGCGAGCCCTCTCATGAACCTCCGCCGACACTTTCTTGTCCTCTCTCTGTGCTTGCTCAGCAGCTTCGCCACGGCTCAAGAAGCCGCGAAGCAATCGCCGCCGAAAGGTCAGCGCGTCTTCTACACCGGCCACAGCTTTCACATGTTCGTGCCGGATATGGTCGAACGGATGGTGCCGCTCGCCAAGATCGAGGGACACAAACTGGCCGGCAAGCAAGGGATCGGCGGCTCGAAGGTGATTCAGCATTGGGATCTCCAGGATGAGAAGAACAATGCTAAGAAGGCGCTTCTGACGGGTGAAGTCGATGTCTTCACCATGGCGCCACACTTGATGATTCCCGATCCGGGCATCGACAACTTTGTGGAACTCGGCTTGAAGCACAATCCGAATCTGCGACTGCTGCTGCAAGCCTCGTGGTATCCCTACGACGTGCCTCCTACGGCGGAAGGCTTTATTCGTGACAACGCAGCCCGCGACGCCGCGAAGATTCCCGCCCTGCAAGCTCCGGTCGATGAATGGCGGAAGAAGCTCGAAGAGCAGACCGATGCTTTGAACAAGAAGTACGAGAAGGAAGCGGTCTTCATCGTGCCCGTCGGCGATGCGGTGGTGAAACTCCGCTCGCTGATTGTGGACGAGAAGTTTCCGGGCATCACCAAGCAATCGCAACTCTTTCGCGATCCGATCGGCCACGGCAATGGTCACGTGATGGCACTGGCGGCGTATTGCAACTTCGCGGCTATCTATCGCCAGAGTCCGGAAGGACTGCCGCTGAACATCGAGCGGAGCGTGAGCGAAGAGCAGAACGCGATCTTGCAGCGGATCGCCTGGGAGACGGTTTCGCAGTATCCCTACAGCGGCATCGAGAAGCCGCGCGCGAAGTGAGCTTAAGAACTACGCTCGGGAACGAAAGGCCATTTCGGGATGCGCTTCGCTGGTCGCTGCGCCTTCGCCAGCGCGAATGCGCAGCGCAACCAGCAGTCGGCGACGAAAGGTGCGCCACGGCACCGCGACCAGGCGGTGCAACTCGATCCACCAGGGACGATCCTTGACCTCGGCTCGAATGTCGCCAAGTTCATCGCGCAACACATGCTTCCGCAAATGATAAAGGTCGCTCTGTTGCAGGCACCGAATCAGCAAGGACGGCAGGCTGAACATGCCCAGCATGCCGGTCGAACTCATCTGCGAAATCTGGAAGTCGAACAAGTAGGGTTTACCGTCGTCGCCGATCAGGATGTTTTCGGTTTTGTGAAGATCGGTGTAAGCCACGCCGCGGCCGTGCAACTGTTGCAGCAGCGATCTTAGCTTCCCGAAGAACCCGGCCGGCACTTTTTGACCGGTGAGAATCTCGCCGGGAATAAACGTTCGCGCGACCGCATTGCGGCGGAGCGAGCCGGCTACGTACACGGGGCCTAGTTCAGTCGGAATGCCCTCGATGCCGGCCAGGCGTTGCATCACGCTCCGCTCTTGGTGGGCGAGAATCGAGCCGATCAGGCTCCCCGGAAACAGAAAGATGGATTGCTCGCGATTGAACTTACAAACGATTTGCCGCTCGCCAGCCGCATACAAGCCCGTAGCTGCCCAAGTGTCGTGCTTGAAGGTTTCGAGCAACTGATACTCTGCGCCCTGCACGACGACGGTGCTTGGCAAATCCTGAGCGCCGAGCGCGCGAAGGACGGGAGGACGCTCGCGAATTTCTAGCGCAGCCGATGGCAGACACATTCCATTCGACATCTCGCAGCCTCCGTCATAATTCAGCTAGCGGGAAGAATGCATCCTTCCCCGATATAAGGATTCTTCGGCATTTCCGCTGCGAACTGAAAGGCCTTTGATGTGGGGGAGTCGAGTTGTAACCGTCTCAGCGCACCATCTTGTCGCAACATCGATAAGGCTTAACTGTTTGGCAAAATTTAACGGCTCCATTGCGATGTCACCGTAAGAATCGGGTAGAGTTTGTTGCTCCTCTTTTGTCCGCTGCAGCCCTTAAAGGATTTGTTGATGTCGTCGCCTAATGCTTACGACGAAGTGCTGTACGAAAGCCATCCCTTTGCCCAGACACATCCGAACCGGCTGGCGACGATCGGCAAACTCTTCGGCATGACGCCGGCGCCGCTCAACAAGTGCCGGGTGCTCGAACTCGGCTGCTCGAGCGGTGGCAACATCCTGCCGCTGGCCGAGCGCTATCCCGATAGCGAGTTCGTCGGCATCGATGCTTCGGCGCGGCAAATTGCGCTCGGCAAAGAAACGCTGAACGCCCTGCAGTTGAAAAATCTCTCGCTGCTGCACGAAGACATTTTGAAGTTCTCGAAGCACTACGGCCAGTTCGATTACATCATCACGCATGGCGTCTTTTCGTGGGTGCCAGCCAATGTGCAAGATGCGATTCTGCGCATCTGCCAGGAGCATCTGTCGCCGAACGGCATTGCGTATATCAGTTACAACACCAATCCGGGTTGGCGGCTGCGCGGCATGATTCGCGACATCATGACCTACCGCGCCCGCAACATCAGCAATCCCGCCGAAAAGCTCCGCGAATCGCGGGCCCTGCTCGACTTTCTCGCCGAGTCGGTTTCGACCAAGAACAACGCGTATGGCATTCTGCTGGCCGATGAGGTGAACCACATTCGGCCGAAGCAGGATTGGTATCTCATTCATGAGTATCTGGAAGAAGTCAACGAGCCTGATTACTTCCATCAATTCATGGATCGCGCCCATTCGCACCAGCTGCAATATTTGGGCGAAGCCGATTACAGCACGATGCTGGCCAGCAATTTTCCGCCGGAGGTAGAAGCGACGCTGAAGAAGCTCGCCAATGACATCATTGAGACCGAGCAGTACATGGATCTCGTGCGCAATCGCCTCTTCCGACAGACGCTGCTATGTCATAAAAGCGCGGTACTCGATCGAACGATTCCGGCGGAGCGGATTTTTGATCTGTATGTTGCTTCGTCTTCGGAAGCCGAAGGTGGCAAGGACTTTGACCCGCGCAGCTGGGATCCGGTGACATTCAAACGCCCTGGTTCCACCCTCACGACTAAAGAGCCGCTGCTGAAAGCCGCGATGCTGGAGTTGCGGGCGGCGTGGCCGCGGCCCATTCAATTTCGCGAGCTCTTGTCGGCAGCCCGCGGCCGGTTGCATCCCGGTTCGCAGGTGATTGATGCCGAGCGGGCCGCCAACGATGCGAAGAATCTCGCCCGGCCGTTATTGCGTTGCTACGCGACGACGCACGTCGACCTGCATGCCGACCCGCCGGATGTGGCTTCGGTCGTTCCAGAACTGCCGGCCATCTCGCGCCTCGCGCAACTGCAAGCCAGTCAGCCCGGCGCAGTGACCAATCTGCAGCACGAAGTGGTGCAGCTCGGCGATTTCGAACGGCAGGTTGCCAAACTTCTCGATGGCACACGCGATCGGCAGGCCGTGATCGAAACGTTGGCGAAGCTCGTCGCCGACAAGACGCTCGTCGTGCATGAAAAGGGTAAGCCAGTCACCGATATGGATCAGATTCGCGTGATTCTCTCGAAGGTGCTGGAAGATGCTTTGCCGGCGCTCGCGCGGAAACACTTGCTGTTGCCGGCAAAAGTTGCGGAATAACTGCCAGAGTTCCGCACGAAGTAACCGCAGTGAAAGTTTGACCCGTCCCGTGCTGCTCGATTAAACTCCAGCCGGGGCAACTTTCTTTCCGGCTTACAGCGGCATGATTCTGCGCGCGCTCTCCAACGCAGCCAGCGCCCGGCTTCCTCGGTCGGCGTTTGCTCGCGCGCTGTTGCTTGTCTTAATCTTTCTGGCGCTGGTAGTCGGTGCCTACCGCGTCTATCTTTCCCGTCGCAACGCCAACGAGCGACTCGCAGCCTGGCAGGCCGAGCGTGCTTGGGACGAGCGGCTTGCAGTCACGGTTGACATGCGTTCCGAACAACCTCTCCAGCTGAAGGAGTGGATGAAAGAATGGCAACGGCAGACCGGCGTGCCGTTGTACTTGGCGGCAGGTACCAAGTTGATTGTCACGAAAGACCTCGTTCGTGTTTACTTGCCGCCGATGAGTGCTCGTGAGTCGCTGCAAGCGTTGTCGCGACTCTCGGGTTATCTCGATTGGATTCCACAGGCGGATGGCAGGATCATGCTCACGGCCAATCCTGAGTTGTTTCCGCTGGAACTGAGAACCTATCCACTATCGCGCAGTGGAATTCCGCCCGAGCATTGGGCCACGATGCTCGAAACAGCGCATATCGATTGGTTTTCGGAGCCGAATGCGATCATTGCCGTGCCCGGCGCGTTGCAGGTCAGGCAGCGCCGCTCCATTCAACTGGAGATCGAGCAATGGCTGCAAAGCATGGCAGCAGCGGAAGAGCGAGTTCGACAGTTGGCGGTCATTTCATCGAACGATCCGGCTTGGCAGCAGCATTGCATCAGCGCCGATCCCGCGGCAATGCAACGGGCCCTGGCGGCGCTCGATCAACGAGTTGATTTGCAGTTCGAAGATCAGACATTCGATCAATTGGCCTGGCAACTCTCGCGACGAGTCAATTTCCCCATCGTCCTTGATACGAAATACACCCGTGAGTTTCCGTTTGCGAGACCGCGCAGGGGAGTGAACGTTGATGTTCAACAAGCTACGCTCCGCACACTGGTTGAGGAGGCAACGTCGATCGATTGGCTTGGCGACATCGGGCTGAGTATCTCACCCACCGGCGATGGTCGAGCACTGGTGATCCGCGGGAGAACCACAGGATCGAAAGATTTCAGTCAGCCGACCTGGCTGTATCCGATTGGCGACTTGCTGCATGGTGACAAGCCGTTGTCGTTCGGTGAACTCAGCGAACTAGTCAGCATTTCCATCACGAAGATGGATTCGCGCCGCGGAACCGAAGAGAAAATGAGTCGCTTTGGCGATTCGTTAGTCATCACTAGTTCTCCGCAAGGACATCAGCAAGTTCGCGAGTTGCTCGCCGCGATTCGCCGTGCACTGGCCGGATACGGCCCGTCTGAGCGCCCCGAGTTGCCGCCGCATCCCTTGCAAAAACAGCTCGAGCAACCCGCCGAGCTGATTTACCTCAACGTTCCAATCGCTGAGATCGCTGCGGATATTGAGAAACGCTTTCACTTGCCCGTGAAGCTGAGTAAGAAAGTGACCGAAGGAAATTTGTCCGGTGAAGGCCTGTGGTGCCATTTGCCAGAGCAGCCGCTCGGCGACAATCTGCGGCGGTTGCTCGAGCCCTACTTTCTGGCCGTCATCGTCAAGGACGATCATTTGCTGATCGCCGCGCAGGACGAAGCGGCACGTGGCAACGACGGCACAGCGCTCGCCCTCGAAGTGCATGACTTGCAATCATTGACGGCTGGAGCACCCGCGAGGAACGAGCAGATTCAGCAGTTAGTTCACAATCTCGATCCTTACATTTGGCGACTGAATGGGGGCGAAGGGCAGACTTACCGGTTGGGCGATCTACTGGTGTTGCAACATTTTCCCCGCGTGCTGTCGCGCACACGGCCCATTTTTCAGGCCCTGCGTGAACACAACTTCTTGCAGCCCGCCGAAGTGGCGGCGCTCGCGGCCAAGAATCAATCGGCTCCTTTCCTGCGAGGAGAATTGCTGCGAAACCAATCGAACGATCCTGCCTTCAGCGACTTGCAACAGCAATTGCTGACGACGCGCGATTCGGTCACCTTGCCCGACGTTACCGTGCGCGAAGCCTTATTGGAGATCGCTCGCAAACATCACTTGCCGGTCGTGAACCCAGGTTCGCTCTATGTCGATGTGAACCCCGATCAAAGGGTTTCGCTCACGGCGACCGATCAGCCAGTGGCCCAAATCCTGCGACAGTTGCTGCGACCGGGAAGTTTCAAAGAATGGATCGTCGTGGGTGGCGTGATCCAGACCTGGGATCGGCAGTCCACCATGGCCAAGGGTAGCGTGAGAGACTGCTGTTTGTTTGATGTGGCTGACTTGGTGAAGCCAGCAGGGCCATTGCAGCCGGGGCAATTGCTGCGAACGCTAAATAAGAACTGGCAAACATCTCGCTCAGGTCGTGCGGAGTATCGTTTTTGTCTCGATCGTTTCTTGAGCGTGACCGCCCAGTTAGATGAGCTCGTCGAAATCCAACGCACGCTGCATGCACTTCGCACTGGTGAGTTGCAGTCGCTGCCTGTGGAAGAAGACGATGTGCGTCCCGAGTTGCCGCTGCCTGCGAGGCCAAAACCTATTCCACTGGATCCCTTTGGATGAGCAAGACGCCGCAAAAACCGCTCCGTTCCGTCTGGCGCTGGCTCATTGTCGCGGCGCTGCTGAGTGCGCTCACGGTAATTGGCTATCGCTGGATTGCGGAACGATCGCGCCTGGCACGCCTGGCCGAGGAGTACAACGCCGCAGTCAAGTCGCGCCAGCGATTTCAAACGGAAGTGGTCTTCGCCGATTCGAAGGCGACATCGCTACTCGACTTGTTTGCGGGTTTCAAGCAACAGACCGGCATCGAGGTCCATTGGCGCTCGGATAGTGCGGAGATGAAGCGATATCTGAAGGCGCCGATTGATTGCCAGTTGCCGCCTCTGACTGCCTTCGAATGGCTCGAAACCGTGGGGAAGCTGCGCAACTTCACCTGGCGAGAACGCAGCGACGGGAATGTGATTCTCTACGGTGAAGTCAAAGATGAACCGCGTTACTGGCAGAACTATGCCCTGCCGGATGGTCCCCAGATATCGGTTGATGAATGGCTGGACCTGCTCACTTCGAAAATCGATCCTGATGAGTGGGATTCTGTCGGTGGACCGCGTGCAGCGGAGGAAACGCCGGCTGGCGTTACAACGTATCAACCGCTCCGCGGCCACCTGCGTACGGAGCGTTTTATGCAGCGGCTGAGCGCTGCCTGCCGGCAAGCAAAAGAGCGAGTTCCTGCGTTGAAGTGGAACGCAGTGGCCGGCGAGCCGATCTGCCTCGATTGCGATAGGGAAGCCTTTCAACGCCTGCAACAAGCCTTGGATTGCCCAATCATACTAAAAGCAGTCAACATGCCCTATGCGGAGTTTGTTGAACGGCTTAGTGCGCAAGCGAAGTTCCCAATCACTTCGCACGAGAACGAGGTGTTGGTTCGCAATACGCAAGAGGAAGTTGCCCATCAAGGTTTGATCAACTGTGAGCTGCAAGGAGTGCCACTCCGCGATGTGTTGCGCACCTGGCAGCCGAAGCTGCAGCTCGAATTTGCAATCGGCGCCGAGGGACGATTGCTCGTCATTTTTGATCGCAAGGACCGCCGACAGTTGTATCGGTTTGAGACGGAAACACTTTTTGCGTACCCGGTCGCGGATCTGGTCAAGCGCGATGGCGAGTACTTTATTGACGAGTTGATCGACTTAATCACGAACACGTTGGGTACTGAACTGTGGAAAGACGTCAGCGGCGCCGGTCGGATCAGCAGCTGCGCGGATGGAGAGTTGCTGCTGATATCACACAACTTAGAAGCTTGCGAGCCAATCTTGGAGCTACTTACGAAGCTGCGACAAGTTCGCAGCGGCGCGGTGCGTCACGCAGTGCTCTCGCCGATTCGGCCGCTCCCGGTAATGTTGCCGGCGATGCGAGAGCGGCTGGCCGAGGCAAAAGCAATTGACCTGCGGGCTGTGCGAGAGCCTGACGCTACGCAAACGAGCAACATTCGCATTCCTGCCGCCTTGTTCTCAGACGCCCGACGCGTGTGGGCGCATCTGCCGAAACGGCCGTTGCGGGAGAATCTGCAACTGCTGCTGGCCGCCAGTGATGTCGAGCTGCATCACCTGGAGCAAGTTACGGAACTGCGCGACGACGGCCACTTCGACGACTCTCGGCTGGAAGTGTGCGAGATCTTTGATCTGCGGCCGTGGCTGGCGACGCAACATACACCGTTGAGCGTCGGAGATTTGCTAACCGCCGCAGTGGACCCCGACAGTTGGCAGGACTTGGGCGGGCTTGGCAGCTGCGCTCAATTTCAAGAGACCCTGGTTGTCTGTGCACATCCGCGCGTCATGGCTCGCATCAAGCTGTTTCTGAAAGTGTTGGAGGAGTACACAGCGAGCGGCAACCAGCGTTGGCGAGGCCAGCAGTTGGCCGGCGAGGCACTTAACAGTCCGCTCGATTTATTCGGCGACAGCGACGCTGCGGCGATTCAGCGCGAGTGGTTTGTCGAGCGTTCGGACGAGCTACTCCAGAAGTTGCAGGAGAAGGCGACGTTCAAGATCGAGAGTGAATCGCGGGGTGATGCGCTGTTAAAGCTGGCCCGGCAATTTGATTTGCCACTGGTGCTTCAAGAAGTGCCCTACGGCCTCGATGGTGATGCGATTGTACCTGCCAATGCAACTACGGCACTCGACATCAAGGTGACCGATCTGGTCTCGATCGATGCGCAAGCACAGCCGCTCGTCGAAGTGCTGCAGCAGTTAATTGGCGATCCGCGTGAACAGCAGATTGTGGTCGTCGACGGCGTGGTGCGGATCGACAAGACCGGCGCCGAGCCGCAGCCGGACTGGGTAGCCCATTTGTACTGCGTTGATGATCTCGTCGCGCCGCGGGGAACATTGCTTCCCTTGCAACTTTCCCGCACTTTGGAAGAGGCTCAATATCCCATGGATTCTTCCGCAGCCAGTGCGCCGAGGCAGCCGGTTCTGAATGCACATTTTCAATTCGGCAACCTGCTGCATTGCTACCATCTTGGTACACCGGAAGTAAAAGCACGCATCGAGCAAACCTTGCGTGAACTGCGTAGCGGTCAGCGGAAGGCCTTGCCAGCGATGCCTGACGATCTCCCTTTCAATTCGATTCCGCAACGACGGCGTCCGTACAGGACGAGCCCGATTCCGGTCGTGGGAGAATTTCATGAGTGAAATTAATCAACCGGCCATCGTCGCCAAACCTTGGTACCGCCGTTTCAAACCATGGCAGTTCAGCCTGCGGACGCTGCTGGTGCTGATGGCGATTGCCAGCGCGGCGTGTTGGTATTACCTGTTGCCAAAGCAGCAAGACGAAAAGATCGCGGGCGGATACTTGGTGCTGCAGCGACAGTATCGGGGCGTGATGAACACGAACAATGGCAACGCGGGGTTTTCCACTCCGATTGAGGTTACGCATATCAACGACGGTTTTTGGCGGATCAAGGATCTCGAAGGAAACTTGCTCGTCGATGGTCACTATCGCCAGGATCAGCAGCATGGCTGGTGGACGACCTATCATCCCAACGGCCGAATTGCCGTGCAGGGGCGAATGCAGACCGGCGGGCGAATCGGGGTGTGGAAGACGTGGGACGTTGACGGCCAACAGGTGAGTGAAGTTACCTATGTGCTACACACTTCCGATCAATGGCTACCCCATCGGCGACAAGGACCGGCGAAGTACTGGCACGTGAGCGGTAAACTCGCCGCGGCAGGGAAGTTTGATCAAGATGAGCGCAGCGGCAAGTGGGAAGAATGGAACGAGCAAGGTGAACTCATCGCGGCGGGCGAGTATCAACAAGGAAAGAAGTCTGGCGACTGGCAGGAACGATCTGCCGAAACGCAGAAGCTCGTCGCGCGGCAATACGTATCTGGATTGCCGAAAGAGGTGTTCGACGCTCAGTTGGAGCAACTGACCAAACGGATCGAGCAGGGAGATATCGCGCAGCAGGTGACCTTGCTCAGTACCGCTGTTGACTTTGGTCCCGCCGCTTTGCCGTTGCTTGAAAAGTGGGCCGCGAAGAGGGAGCAGCCACACGTGCAGTTCGCGGCGATCTTGGCTGTGATCCAAGTCGGTGGCAAGAGCGAGCCGTTCGCAGCGGCCTTGGCGAATATCAGCGAGACCACGCCGCAATTGGCCGCGGCTGCGCGTTGGGAGAGCTATCGCCACATTCCGAATTCGCGGGAAAAGCACCTCCGACCTTTGCTTGAAGAAAGTCGCCAGTTGGCGATCAACTCTCCTGAGGCCGCCGTCGATTTGCTGCGCAAGATGTTCGCCGTCGATCCGCCGAACCGGTCGGCGATTTTTAACGAACTCCTCCCCATCGTCCGCACAAACTTTGGAAAAGAGCCGTGGAGTCTGCTGGGCGCGAGTGATCAACGACTTTCCACGGCCCCACTGCGGGCAACCTGGCAGACCGAAATCGCGCCGTATCTCGATGAGGCGCTCGATGATTCGCAACCCGAGAATCGCCGCGCTGCCGTCATGCTGATCCGCCAGATTCTCGCCGAGCGAGAAGAGTTTGCCCGATCGGCTTCGACACAGATGTCCGGCCTCTGGAAAATTCCGCCCAATCTGGTTCCCCTCGTGGAACGTGCTCGTCGCGACAGCGATCCGGATGTGAAGGAACTGGCCGAGAACGTGGACAAGGCGTACTTCTCGAAGGGCGGCTTCGGCGGCGGCGGTGGGCTGTTTTGAGAGTAGTTCTAAGTTTTGAGTTCTGAGTTCTGAGTTCTGAGACACCAAGAACGCAAAAAGCCCTCAGTCTTGCGACCGAGGGCTTCTTGTATGGTTACAGGCGAATCAACCAGCCGCAGTGGTATATGCGGCTGATAGTCGCTTGTGATTTACAAACTAGCCACCGCAACCGCAGCTAGGAGCAGCGGCGACGCAGCAAACCGGCTTGCAGCACTTGACTTTGCAGCACTTCTGCTTGCAGCACTTCGGTTGGCAGCATTTCGGCTGCTTGCAGCACTTGGTCTTGCAGCACTTCTGCTTGCAGCACTTCTGCTTGCAGCAGCTGTTTTCGCAACCGCAAGAAGGAGCAGCGGCGCAGGTCGGTTCAGCAGCGGCACAAGTCGGGGCAGCAGCGGCACAGGTCGGAGCAGGAGCGCTGCAAGTAGGAGCAGCGGCGGTGCAGCTCGGCGTGCAGCACGAAGGCTTGCAGCAACGGCTGTGGTGGCAACGAGCCTTCTTGTACTTCACGCAGCAGGTCGGCTGGCAAGAAGGAGCAGCTTCGCAGCCGCAACCACCGAGGAGTTCAAACGCCGAAGCGCTCGACGCGATACAGAACATAACAGCAGCAACACACAAACCAGCAATACGGCTCTTCATGGGAAACTCCAAAAACCAATAACACAGGGAGACGGAAACGGAAACAACGGGGAACTACGTGTCGCCGGAACCGCCGGCCCCGCGTCGCTCAAGGGTTGATAGTCCTCAAGGGAGTGCGGCAGCCGTGACTCTGACGTTCAGCGACTGAACCGGTAATTTGAATTACCGTTCTGAAGGTGCTATCGTCTACCCCGCTTTCCTTGCTTGACCAATCGGCACATTTCCAGCCATTTTCTCCAAGCCCCCGGGCCGCTTACGTCAACGGTCCGGATTGAGCCGAATGTGCCGCATGGGAGGCCATTGCTAGCAGTAATGTCTCTCTAAGCGCCCAGCTCGGCGGCGTTTCCTGCCGGGCTGGTTGCTGGCGGACCAATTCCGTTGACCTAGATTTGCTCGGGCAGGCTTCCCAACCGCCGCCGCTGGTGGCTGGGATTCAGAAACAGCGACTCGCAGTCAGTCACTGGCGGCGAGTCACATTGCGTGGAAGGGTTGAACATGGCGGCCGTCGCAACAGGTTATTTCTCCACTTACTGTCACGATCCGGACATGACGGAGCTCATCGAGCTCTTTGTCCAGGAGATGCCAGATCGACTGGCCGTGCTCGAGCAGCATCTCGAAGAAGCCAACTGGAGCGAACTCGCCCGGTTTGCCCATCAGCTCAAAGGCGCCGGCGGCAGCTATGGCTTTCCGCAATTGACGCCCGTCGCTTCCCGGCTAGAACAACTAGCCAAGCACACGGCGCCGGCCGCGGAACTCGAAGCGGCGCTCCATGATCTCGTGCTGGTTGCCGAACAGTTGCGAACGGGCGCGCCAGAGCCTGCTTAGTTCGTTTGCTTGGTTACAAATGTGCCTGGGCGGACATTTAGTCCTGGTGGTTTTGGGTTCGACAGCTACGATGAAGGCTGGCGGGGCTCGAACAAAAGGATAAGCAATGCTCAGGCGAACGTGGTTGCGGACAGCGGCGGCGTGCGCGGCAGTTGCTGCCTGGCCTTCTCAGCGCGGATGGTCAGGCTTGCAGGATGAGTCTTTCCTCGGTCCGACGCACAGCGTCACGCCCGTTGTGGGCGATGGCAAATGGATTTGGAACGAGCCGCCCAAAGATCAAACGGGTTATCTCGAGCCGCGAACCTTCGAGGTCTCGATCGGTCTCGAATTTCAGGGCAACGGCTCGGCGAGTCAGTTGAAGGCCACCACACCCGTCCCGAGCGAATTTCCCGAACAGAAAATCGAATCTCTCGAAGTATTGACCGAAGGCTGCGAAGCCCGCGTGCAACCACTCACCAGCGGTGCCGCTCAACTCGAACTAGCAGCCCCCGGCATCGCCAAGGGACAAGTCATCCGCGCCATCGCCAAGATGAAGCTGACGCTGCTCAAGCAGTATCACGGGTTCGCCAAGGAACAGTTTCCCGAGAAGCAACCGAAGCTGCCGGTTGATATCAAAAAGAACTACCTGCAAGATAGCCCGGGCATTCAAACCAGCGACAGCGAAGTTCGCAAAGTCGCCCAGGCCATCGCCGAAAAAAACAAGCATCCTTGGGATCAAGCCCTGGCCATCAGTGCTTGGATTCGCGAGACGATCAAAGCCCAAATCGGCGCTTACACGAGCGTGGCCAAAGCCATGCAAGCCAAACGGGGCGACTGCGAGGAGATGTCGGCCGTCTTTGTTGCGCTTTGCCGTTCGTTGCAGATTCCCGCGCGGCTCGTATGGGTGCCGAATCACAATTGGGCCGAGTGTTACCTGACCAATGACAAAGGCGAAGGCCATTGGCTGCCGGTCCACGTTGCTTGCTACGGCTGGTTCGGCTGGACCGGGGCGCACGAACTGGTGATCCAAAAAGGGGATCGTGTCGTTCATCCGCAAAAGGGAAACACACAGCGGCTCCTCGAAGATTGGATGCAATGGCAAGGCGCTCGGCCCGGCTTCCGCTTTATCGGCGAACTCAAACCGCTGCCACCGACGGGTTCAACGTCGAACAACGACGCCGGCCCCGGCGCACGCCGTAAGGAAAAGAACGGCGCGTGGCGACTGACCGGCGATCATCCGCTGGATAAGTACCTGCGGAATACCTAGGAAAGACGACTACGGCTGGAGCAAAAACTCCAGCAGATCGCGCAGTTCCTGCGCTGTCAGCGTCGCCGCTAACCCCTCAGGCATGATCGATTTTTCGCTGGCTTTTTTGTCTTCCACATCGCGCGGGTGCAGCTTGAAAATCTTCCCCTCGCTATCGGCGTAGCGAACCGTGCCATCGATTTCTTCGCCGACATACACGCCCGTCTTCACGGTGCCATCCGCCGCTTGAATTACCCACGGAGTGAACTGCGGCGCGATCTCACGGCTGGGATCGACAATCGATTGCAACAACCGCTCGCGCGTCATCGATTTTGCCACCGTCGATAGATCAGGCCCGATCTTGCCACCGCGACCTTTGTACTCGTGGCACTTGAAACAGCTGGCGACCTTGGGATGAAAGAAGAGTCGTTCGCCGACGGTGGGATCACCTTTCCCTTCGGTGAGCTTTTGCCACGCCGCTTGATCCTTCGGTTCAGGCCTTGTCGCGGGTGTCTTGGGTTCAAGCACTCGCTTCAGCAATTCGCTGTAGCGCACATCCACTTGCCCCATGGATATCAACAAGTCGCGGGTCTCCGGCTCGGACAATTCGGAACCCGTCAGCATCCGTAGCGATTCCATTCGCAACGGATTGTTTTTGGCTTGGTGTGCGATTGCCAGCAGCAGCGTACGATCCTGCTTGTCTGTAGCCGATAAGGCCAGCAATGCTTCACTGCGGAGTTGTACGTCGCCGGTTTCATCGCTGGCAATCTCGCGCAGTCGCGCGAGTGCCTCATCTCCCCCGCGCAATCGCAAGGCGCGAACCGCTTCGCGCTGCAGCGTCTTGTCTTCCTGCTTCGACAGATCGACCAAAAACTTGGCCGACAGATCAGCATGATTCGGCGAGACCATCCGCAAAGCCATGATCTTGGCAGGCACGCTCTTGGAATTAGAAATCAAAAACTTCGCGGCAAAATACTCGCCGGTGTTTTCATGATTACGACCGGAAAGACGATCGAGAGCGAGCAGCAGGGCTGCAAAGTTACGGCTGTTGTCGGCTTCTTTTTCCATCTGCTTTTCGAGCTTGGGAACGAGATCCGTCAGCTTGCTCTCGGCGGCCCAACGGATGCCGATAAAACGCAGATCCGCATTTGCGGCATCTAATAGGTTAGGAATAATTACTCTCGAGTTCGGCGCGTCAACCTGCTGAAGTGCCGCTGCTTCCCAGATATCGAGTGGCGACACCTTTCCAGTGCGAATGGAGTTCTGCAGATCCGGCGGGAACGTTCGGTAAGCGGCAAGTTGCAACCAAGGATCCGCATAGATGGTTGCAGTGGGAAGTTGCTGCATATCTAGCGGCGCGTTGACCGCAATGACTGCCTGCAACAGCTCTGGCTTATCCGCGAGCTTACTCAAGTCGCCAATATCGCTGACAACCTTCTGGCCCAGCCTTTCCAACTCCGCTTTTTCTGCCGGCGTAAGTTGCTTGCGTTGTTCCTCTTTGAGGGAGAGCTCGTGAAAGCGGGCGAGAGTGACGAACAACTGTGGTTGAAGCCGTGCGATGGTTTCTGCTGGTTGCCCCCCTTCCAAATACGGGACGTCGGAAAAGCTTTGCTTCGCGGCCGCCGATCGCGCTCGTTCATTTTTGTCGGTAGTTGCGATCTCAATCGCCTTCTCGCGAGTCAACTTCCGCGCCGCCGCTTCTCGCCAAGGACGATGCGGATGGGCCAACGCGAGCGCGGGATCATCGCTCAGCGGTTCGCGCTTCTGGGGATTCTTGGCTCGCAGGTGCCAGATGCGGCCCTTGCCGTGAATCGGGTAGCTCTTGTCGACCCAATCACTCATGAAGAGCGAACCATCGGGGGCCAGCGCCAGACCGACGGGGCGGAAGTTTTGATCGCCGGTGACAACGGGCTTCATCGTCGCCGAGAACGAAGCGCCGCGTGGCTGTAGCGTGAAGCGTTCCAGCCGATGATCGCCCCAGCTGGTGACGAGCAATTCGCCGCGGTATTCGGCCGGCAGATTGTCCGACTCATATGCCATCACCGCGCAAGGTGCTTCGCCAGTACCGGCCACCATCGGCAACGTTGCCGGCAATTCGCCGTTCCAAGCCGTGAATGGCGACACTCCCTTGCGGCCGTTGCGAAAGCGAAAGCCATAGTCGCCACCTTCGACGACATGCAGTAACCGGCACGGCGGACGCGAATCGGGATCGTTGTCGACCGTGAACAGCCGGCCGTAGGTATCGAAAGTCACATGGAAGGGATTCCAAAAGCCAGTTGCCACCAGCCGCAGATTCTTGCCGGCTGGGTCGCAGCAATAAATGTTGCCACCCTCGCTGCCGCCGCTTAGGCCTTTGTCATCACTGCCGCTGATCTTGTAATCGGCGCCCAGGTTTTCACCGAAGCCAAAGTAGATATTGCCGCTGAAATCGAGAGCAAAACCCGACAGACCGTTATGCGGGTAGTCGCCCTTGGTATCGAGCTTGACCAAATCGGTTCGCTCTTCGGCCTTACCATCGCCGTCTTTGTCGCGCAGGCGAAAGATCTGCATCCGCGTGGCGACCAACATCGACCCATCGACCTCGAACGCGATGCTCATCGTGTTCCGCAGGCCGGTGTAAAACTCGTCGACCTTGTCGGCCCGGCCATCACCATCGGTGTCTTGCATTCGCAGAATGCGATCGAGCTCCGGCCGGTTGTATTCCTTCGGCCTGAAGTGCGTGTTGTTCTCGACAACGTAGACGATCCCTTTTTCATCGACCGCGATTCCCGTCGGCGTGGTCACCTGCGGATCGATCGCAAACAACTTGATTTCGAGCCGATCGTCATGAATCTTCGGCGGATTCGGATCGGCGGCGAGGAGAGAGAGAACGATCAGGAGAGAGTGCATAGCTGATTTCCACGAATGCTGACTTACGGAGAGTCCCCGATGCTAACCTGCTGTGTCGCGCGCGGCAATGAACGGAGGCGATAGCCGGCAGATCGCAAGGCCAAGGCCAGCATCGTTGCAGTCACGGCGGGCCCCGCGACGGTCGTTATCAGATGCCGGATCATTTCCCATTCGAATGGAAACCAGCCGGCAAATTGGAAGTAGCCAGCGATCGCCACAGGCTCGACCAACCACACGATCACCAGGACCAGCGTCGCCCAAATCAGCCGCGGCCTGAGCCAGAGTATCGCCGGCAAAACGGCCACGGCGATGGTGCTGGCATGCAAAAAGAGGATTGATTCGTAGCTCTCGGCCCATTGTTTCTGCCACTTAATGCGAGCCAAGCCGAACAGCACTGCGACAATCGCGGTCAACAGAAAAAGTTGGCTCAGTTTGAACTGCAGCGGCGCTTCGTCATTTGTTTGAGTGACGCGACTCGACGAGCGCGTGTTTCGCCAGCCTGTCAGCCAGCGCAGCAGAGCCGCAGCGGCCAACGAGCAAGCCGCGGCCTGATAGTCGACATCGCTGAGAATTTTTAATTCTGGAATGATCGTTTGCTCCAGTCGCCACCCGTGCCAATAAATCCCGAGGACTTGCGACAACCGCAGCGGCACAAAGAGCGACAGTGTGATGACAATCCGCCACCACAACGGCGCATCGGCCAGCATCAGCCACGTGACCAGGCAACTGGTGCTGGCGATTGCTGACGCTTCCACACAAGCGCCCGGCCAGGTTTGCAGATTGATCGGCATCCAGACAAAGGCGAGGCACCGCCAGACGAAGTGGAGCGCGAGCATCGCACCCAGAAACCAGAAAGCAGGCCATTCTGGTTGCGTTGGTCTCACGGTTCACCGAGAGAAGAGAGAGAAATTGCTAGGCTGTCGCCGCGAGCGCCAGCGCGCCGTGGACCACTGTCAATTCACCAAGCTCCGCAGGAACTAGTCGATAAGAACCGCGCAGGGCGGGAAAGACATACCGTTCGATCTGCTGACCGAGGGGCTCGAAGAAAGTCTGCTCGCCCGCGAGCGACACACCGCCACCGACCACGACTACTTCTGGCGCGACAAGCGTAATCGTCTGCGCAATCGCCCAACCGAGCACCTGGCAAGCGTGATCGTATACATCGCGAGCGATGTCGTTCCCTTCATTGGCTGCCTGCGCGATGATCTTGGCCGTGAGTTTTTCTGGATCCTGCTGGCAACGTTGCAAGAGATCGGCGATGTATTCGCGCTCTGTTTCAGCCACGAGCGTCATTCGCTGCAAAATCTGCTGTCGATGATCAGCCGTGACACCGCCGCTCAGTACTTCCAGCCGACGCGATACTTCGCCGCTGATGCGCGCGAGCGCAGTCGCGGCAATGCCCCAGCCGCTGCAATGCGACTCGACCGTCATCTCCGGACGATCGTCGTGCAAACCAGGCCGCAGATGACCAATCTCGGCAACGGCAGGTCGACCACTGCCGTGCACCTTGCCGCCCAGAACCAAACCGCCACCCACGCCGGTGCCGACCGTGACATAGAGCAAGCTTTGGCTGCCACGACCTGCGCCGAACTTCCACTCGGCGAGCGCGGCCACATCGCAGTCGTTGCCAATCACGGCAGGAAGCTGAAAAATCTCCTGGCACCAACGGACCAGCGGAAAGTCCTCCCAACCGTCGATCTGATGGCTCTTCGTCACCACGCCAGTCGCTGCGTTACACGGCCCACCAAAGCCGATGCCGATCCGCTGAATCTTGTGCCGCTGCAGCAGCGCACTGCCGACCGATTCGATGCTATCGAGAATGCCCGCCGCGCCGCGACGAGCATCAATGTCCCGCCGCTCGATCGCAGTTAGGTGAGTGTTCTTCCCATCGCTCACGCCCAGCTGCAGCTTCGTGCCGCCAATTTCGATGCCGAGAAACATGCAGACTCCGGAGCATAGGGAACGCTAGTAAACGTCCTTATGATACCGTTTGTCTTTCGCCATTTGGGCCACGTACTGCTTTGCCTCGGCGCCGGTCTTGCCACCCTGCGTCATGACGATCGCTTGCAGGGCCTGATCGACATCCTGAGCCATCCGCTTGGCATCGCCGCAGACATAAAACTGAGCTCCCTGCTGTAGCCATTGCCACAACTCCGCGGCGTTGTCGAGCATCTTGTGCTGCACATAAATCTTCTCGGCCTGGTCTCTGGAAAAGGCTAGATCAAGGCGGGAGAGGTAGCCTTGATCTAGCCAGTTCGAGAGTTCTTCGCGGTACAAAAAGTCGTATTCAAAATGCTGATTGCCGAAGAAAAGCCAGGTTGGACCTTTCACGCCGGTCGCTGCCCGCTCTTGCAGAAACGCTCGAAACGGCGCGATGCCGGTGCCAGGACCAACCATGATGACCGGCGTGTTTGAGTCGCTCGGCAATCGAAACTTTGGCGACGGCTGCACGAAGACTCGCACTTCATCGCCGGGCAAGGAACGGACGCCGAGAAAATGCGACGCCACGCCGTTCTTCCAGCGGCCCTGGCTCTCGTATTTCACGACGCCGACCGTCAGCGTTACTTGCTTGGGATTCGGCCGTGGCGACGACGAGATCGAATACAACCGCGGCTGCAATTTGGCGAGCACTTTAAGAAAGTCATCGATGGGCGGACGCGCCGAAGGATATGCAGCGAGTAATTCGGCGACGTCCAAACCAAGGAGGTTGCCACCCCCTTCTGCGATCGCGACTTTCAGTTGTTCTTGCTCACCGGGGACTTGTGCGCAACCCGCGAGCAATTCTAAGAGATCGGGTCGCGAGCGCGCGAGCGTGACTTCGTGCGAAAGCACTTCGGCGAGCGGTTTCATTTCGCCAGCTGCGTTCTTCACTTGTTCCTGGCCGGTCGCCGACAACTGCTGCAGGACTTCCTTTACCAGTTCCGGACAATTCGCCGGCAAAATACCGAGGCTGTCGCCCGGTTGATACTCCAAGCCCGAGTCGACGAGATCGATGACGACGTGCCGTGTATCCTTCGGCGCATCGATGCCCGTCAAACGTTCGTTGCTCACCAGCTTCGCGGCAAAAGGATTGCTGCGCGAGAATTTCTGCGCCGCTGCTGCCACATGTCCGTTGGCGGAACCGTTCGCCGTTCCATTCACGGGCTTGCCGTTACCGTTCGTCGGCGTGCCGTTCTTCGCGCCGATCGCGAGGAGTTGTTTCAGCGCCTTCGCCGTGTCGCCGCCGCCGGGCGAGCATTTGGTGAGGTCTTTTTCCTCACCGCGGGCAATGGCTTCGGAATAAGTCTGGCAGAGATAGCCACAGGCTCCGCAGTTGAGCTGGGCCATCGCAGCCATCAACTGACGTTCGAGTGGACGTCCGTCCGCAAGTGACAAACGTTCCGTCAACGGCAACGACGAGTCATGCCAAGGGAACTCTTCTTCGACAATCGGAACTGCAGGCGACGCGTTTAATGTCATGCCACCGTTCGCGGCAACTGCTCCCGGCTGTTGGCCGCTTAGGATCGCCGCGAAAAAGCCGTTTAGCCAGGCGCGCTGCTGCGAATTAAACGGAGCCGATTCGGGGATGACGGGAATCTGAGTCAGCATCAGGCTGCTCCTGCGAGCTGAAGGGATGAGGTGATTGAAAGGAGAGAAGTCAGATCTTGAGCGCGAGACCAATCTCGAAAGGATTGCTCATCGTCGCTGCGGTGGGATAGATAGTGGAGCAGAATTCGCTCGAGTAGCTGCGGCAGTTCACTGGCGGGAACTCCCGTCGCAATCTGCCGGCCGATCTCGCGATTCTCGCCATAGCCGCCGCCAACGAAGACGTGATAGCCCTCAACCATCTCCTCGCCAACGGCCACTTTTGTCGCCAGCATCCCGATGTCGCCGATGTAGTGCTGGGCGCACGAGTGATGACAGCCAGTGAGATGGATGTTCAGCGGCTGATCGAGTTCTAGACGCTGCTCGAGATATTCGGCGAGTTGCTTCGCATGCAACTTGGTGTTTGCGGCAGCGAAACGACACCCCGCATTGCCGGTGCAAGCGACGAGACCAGCGCGAATATTGGTCACCGACGTCGTCAGTCCCAGGGCTTCGATCGCCTTTTCAACGTCCGGCAAATCAGACGTGCGAATATCGGAGATCAGCAGATTTTGCCAGACCGTCAGCCGAACGGTGCCGCTGCCGTAACGCTGCGCGATATCGGCCAGGCCGCGAACCTGATCGCACTGCAGGCGGCCGACCGGCAGGACGACGCCGACGTAATGCAAACCCTCTTGCCGCTGTGGATGAGCGCCGAAGTGCGCCAGTGGATTTGTTTTCTGACGCGATTCGCATTCGTGAAGTGGAGTCCGCGTGAGCGGTTGCGGCAGCAGCTTTTCGACTTCTTTCAAGAAGCCTTCGTGACCAAATCGATCGAGGACATATTTCAGCCGGGCCTTTTTGCGATCGGTGCGATCACCCTCACGAAGAAAGACTTTCAGAACCGCCGCGGCGACCTGCACGCACTGATCGGCTCTCAGCATAATTCCTGCATCGCGAGCAAAGTCACCATGGCCAGTGATGCCACCGAGTTCCATCCGAAAATAGATGCCCGGTGGCAGGCACTTTCCTTCACCGACACGCACGGAAAAAAAGCCGACGTCGTTCGTGTCGGCCAGCGCGCTGATCGTGCCGCCACCATCGAAGGCGATATTGAACTTCCGTGGCAGGCCGTACATCTCTGGATGTTGGATGATGTAATGATGCATCTCGCGGCAGAGCGGCCGCACATCGAAAAGCTCGACTGGATCGATTCCCGCTGTCGGCGTGGCGGTGATGTTCCGAATGTTATCGGCGCCGGAGCCACGAGCGACGATCCCGAGATCGATCAGGCCGTTGATGATCTCCATCGAATGCTCTGCTTTGATCTCACGGATCTGCAGATTCGCCCGAGTCGTGACATCGACATAACCGCCGCCGAATTGCTCGGCCAGGTCTGCAACGCCCCGGAGCTGATGCGAGTTCGTCATGCCGCCGGCGAAACGCATTCGGCACATGAACGAGTTCTGCGCCGGCGCGACAAAGAACAAGCCGTGATACTTGTACAGGAAGATATCAGTCCCTTTGGGAAACTTGCCGGCCGCAGCATTAGCCGCGATTTCATCCCACATTTGAAACGGGTCTTTCGATCGCTTCGCTTGCTCTTCCGGCGACAGCTTCTTTCCCTCGGCGAGGGTTTTATCTTGCGCATTCGCGTGCAAGCGACGCTCGTCAGCGGGGCAATTATCTGATTTCGCCGTGGGCGAAACGCCCAGTGTCGCGGCGAATGTTGGCAGTGCTGGCGAAGCACGCAGCGCTTCGCACCCTGCGTAAAACCCTTGCAGGTACTGTTGCTGTTCGGCCGTGAAACCCTGATCGGTAGCTGAGTCGCTCATGAGCGTTTCTCCTGACTCAAGCGGACTTCCACCGCAGCGTCTTTGTACGAAGGTTGCCGCGAGTGCGGATCGAAATGCGGCAGCGTGTGGACATTGGTTTCGGGATAGTGCATGGGCATAAACACCTGGCCGAGACCGACGGTGGGCGTGACCATTGCTTTCACCAAGGTGCGGCCGCGGCGGCTGACGACTTCGACCGGGTCGAGCGATTCGATGCCGCGCTCGCGGGCATCGCGCGGATGAATCTCGATATAGGCGCCTTTGGGGTAGAGCTTCCGCAGCACGGCAGACTTTGAGGTGCGAGTCTGCGTGTGCCACTGCGAGACAGTGCCCCGGCCTGTGAGCAATACCAAAGGAAATTGCCCACAGGCCGGTTCCGGCATCGCCTGGGGTTCGGTGAAATGAAACTTCGCCCGGCCGTCGACATGAAAGAATTTGCCGTTGGCGAATAATCGGCGTTCCGTTTCCTTAAGTTCGGTTCCCGCCGGCAACGGCCACTGAATGCCGCCCGCCCGCTCGAGCATTTCATAGCCGTCAATGCCGCTGAAGTCGCAAGGGCGGCCGCGAGTCAGTTCTTTCATCAGCTGAAAAACCTTCGCCGGTTGATCGTAGTTCTCGAGCAGTTCCTCGCAGCCCCAGAAATGCGCGATCAGGCGAAAGATCGAAAAATCCGCCAAAGCCTGCCCTGGCGCGCGAGCCACTTTTTTCAGCAAGCCAATCCGGCGTTCGGAGTTGATGAAGGTCCCCTCCTTCTCACCCCAACCAGCAGCGGGAAGCACGAGATGAGCCTGCCGGGCTGACTCCGTGGAGTGATACATGTCTTGCACGACGAGAAAATCGAGCTTGGCGAGCGTCGCTCGCGTTCTCTCCTGCTGCATCCAGGAGTGAGCGGTGTTGGTGGCGATCATCCACAGCCCACGAATCTCGCCGCGGTCGACAGCATCGAGAATCTGATCGTAGGTGTAGCCACTGCTCGTTGGGATTTTCGCTTCGTCAATCTGCAAAATGTTCGCCACTTCGCGCCGGTGATCTGCGTTGGCGAAATCGCGGCCGCCGAGGAGGGTGGAAGTATTGCTCAGAATTCGCGAACCCATCGCGTTGCATTGGCCCGTGATCGAATTCGCGCCGGTTCCTGGTCGGCCGATGTTGCCGGTCATTAGGGCAAGATTGATTAGGCTCTGGGCGGTGCGAACTCCCTGATAACTCTGATTGACGCCCATCGTCCACCAGAACGAAGTTCGCTCGGCCATGGCGATCCAATCGACGAGCTGATGCAGTTCGTTGCGAGATAATCCCGTCTCTCGAACGACGCGTTCGATCGGCCAGGCTTGGACGAACTCGGCGAATTCAGCGAAGCCGTTCGTGTGCGCGTCGATGAATGCGTGGTTCGTCGCGCCGCACTGAATTAGCTGATTCGCGAGACCATAGAACAACGCCAGGTCCGACTTCGGCAGCAACGGCAAATGCATGTCCGACGCTTGCGCCGTTTCGGTATGTCGCGGATCGATCACCACAATCTTGCCACCACGGCGGTTACGCAGGACGCGCTCCCACAGGATCGGATGACCGACGCACGGATTGGCTCCGACGAAAATCAGCAGATCGGATTCCTCGAAGTCGTCGTAGGTATATGGCGGAGCATCGAAGCCGAACGACTGCTTGTAAGCGACGGCTGCGGTGGCCATGCATTGTCGCGTGTTGCTATCGCAGTGTTGAAAATTCATGCCGAAGCGCGACAGGATGCCGAGCAACACCATTTCTTCGACAGGGATTTGCCCGGTGCCGAGCAGTGCCACGCTTCCTGGTCCATGCGTTTGTTGGATTTGCTTGAAACGCTCGCAGAACGTCTTGAGAGCGACTTCCCAGGTAGTTTCTCGCAGTTCGCCGTGTTCGTTTCGTAAGAGTGGCTTGGTGGCGCGATCGCTGCTGCTGAGAACACTCAGCGCTTCCCAACCTTTGGGACATGCCATCCCCATGTTTACTGGGTAATCGGTCGCTGGGCTTAGGTTGATGGCTTCGCCGTCGCGGAGGTGAACCTGCAGACCGCAGCCGGTCGAGCAATAGCCGCAGACGGTGCGCGTCGTTTGATTCGGCGACAACTTCAGCGGCACCTGGCCGAGACCGAACTCGCCGGGCGAAAGAACCAGATCGCGTGTGAGCGGGCCATCCCACTGCCGCAACAAATGATTTGCCTTAGTGCTCATGTGGCGACTCCTCCCGGCATCTTGGGAGCCGACATCGCCGTGAAAAAGAGCGTCCGCTCGCACATTTCGCCCGCGATGACGAGCACCGCGACGATTGCGGCCGCAATCAGAGCGAGCCTGTCGTTCGTACCTGCGCTGCTGATGGCCGCAGTGAAAATCATGGCCCCGATCGAGATGCAACCGATCGCAGTCCGCAAAGCTTGCAATCGTTCGAGCGGTCCGCGAACCAAACGGGCGGCCTGGCCGAGTGGCGAATAGAAATCGCTGACGCGGCCATACATATCG
The DNA here is from genome assembly GCF_024256385.1 of Anatilimnocola floriformis. Classification (NCBI taxonomy): domain Bacteria; kingdom Pseudomonadati; phylum Planctomycetota; class Planctomycetia; order Pirellulales; family Pirellulaceae; genus Anatilimnocola; species Anatilimnocola floriformis. The sequence continues at coordinate 5,367,374 of NZ_JAMLFW010000001.1, read as the reverse complement.
AGCGAATGCCAGTTACACATGACTTCATACAGCAACTTGGTTACAGCCAAGCCGATTGCGACAAACCAAAACTCGCCGTGGCTGGCGGCAGCGGCCAGACCGGCGCAGACCAGCGCAGTAAGAAAGAATTTGCCGCCGCTACGAAGTAGGTTCCAACTGGGCCGACGCGTCACGGCGTAAATCATCGCGGAGGAGAAAACGCCGGCGATACCCAGCAGGAGTGCGGTCCATTCCAAACCGCTAGTTACGCACGCAGTAAGTGGAGTCCGTTCCACCCAACCGCGCGTGAAAGCAATTTCGAGTCCAACGGCCGCTCCCAAGAGTCCGCTGTAAGCGCCGAAGACCACGATTTCGCGACTCAGCCAACTCGTCCCCAGTCCAAGCCAGGCTCGCCAAGCGCCAAACGGACGGCCCAGGTGCAACGCCGCCGTTTGTCCGCCAGCGCCGCCGAGGATCAAAGCAATGATCAGCAGAATCAGCGAATGAGTCGAAGTGGCAAAACTGAGAATTCGCTCCGCCAGCAGTACGCCGACCGAAGCTTGCGTCAGCACGAGCATCACCACGAGTGGCCAATGTGCGTGCGCGGGTTTCACATGCGCTGCATCGGCGGCTTGCCAGGATTGTTGCGCGACTGGCGTGAGTTCATTCGAGATGTACCGCGTGGTCGGAATCGTCTGCCGAGGATCTGGCGCACTTGCCAGAAAATCCCCCGATGCCGCCGCGGCGATCATGTCGGCCTTCTTCACTGTGGTGATTCGAATCGCCTGATTCGGACAAGCACCGACGCAGGCCGGTGCTTCATCGGCGGCCAGACGTTGCCGACACATGTCACATTTGCGGACGATCCCTTTCGAATGGCTATACTTCGGCACGTCGTAAGGGCACATCAGGATGCAGTACTGGCAGCCGATGCATTGATCGTCCAAGTGCCGCACGATGCCGGTGACGGGATCTTTGTCGTAGGCCTTCACCGGGCAACCGGCGAGGCAGGCCGGTTCGACGCAATGATGGCAGGCCGAGGTGATGTATTGCAGCGAGGGACGCTCGTCGTTGCTCAGGAGCAGGCCGACATCGCGCCAGGTTTCATGTTCATCAAGGCCATTCAAACTATGGCAGGCCGTAACGCAGGCTTTGCAACCCGAGCAGGCATCGAGATCAACTTCAAAAGCGTACTGCTCACCAGGGCCCGGCGTGGTGAGGGGGATGAGCGAACGATAGGCAGCGTGTGGCGCGGGAACCTGGCAAGCTTGTTCGTGCTCGTCATGCCAGGCCGCAAACCGCTGCACGGCTGGCAACGTCTGTTGCTCGGCGAGCAGCAAATCGATGAGCGACGGCGCAGTATTTGTCGCTGCGATCGGCGGCATCTTCGGCAGTGGAGTGAACAGAGACATGCTATGCGCGGCGAGCTACCGCAGCCGTTTGAGGTTGATGGGTACTGGTAGCCGATTCGGCTGAGTCAAAACGAACGACGGCACCGGGCTCCGCTGGTTGGTGCGCCTGATTTTCGAGGAATTCGATCAGCCGTTCGCGAAGCGGATAGTAGTCGGGATGATTTAGAACTGCTGTGCGATTGCGCGGCCGAGCAAACGGCACGTCAACGATCTCGCCGATGGTTGCTGCCGGGCCGCTGGTCATCATCACAATGCGATCGGCCATCAGCAGGGCTTCGTCAACGTCGTGAGTCACCATCAGGCTTGTCTTTCGATCGCGGGCCAGCAGATCGGCGAGCACTTCTTGCAGTTCCATGCGCGTCAATGAATCGAGCATGCCAAACGGCTCGTCAAGCAGAAGCATCTTCGGTGAGATCGCAAACGCGCGAGCAATGCCGACGCGCTGTTGCATCCCTTGCGACATTTCATTGGCTCGCCGTTCGAGCGAATCGCCCAAGCCGACGAGTTGCAGGTGATAAGCAGCCAACTCGCGCCGCTGCGTCCGCGAAATATGCGGATAAACCCGATCAACTCCGAGCAGTACGTTTTCGAGTGCGTTCAACCAAGGAAGCAAGCACGGCGATTGAAAGACCACGCCGCGATCCGGACCTGGCCCGTCGATTTCGCGATTGGCAACGACGATGGCGCCGGTCGTGCATTCGCTCAGACCGGCGATCATGCTCAGCACGGTGCTTTTTCCGCAGCCCGAATGGCCGATCAGCGCGACGAACTCGCCCTGGTCGATGTTGAGCGAAAAGTCGTGCACGATCACCGCCGGTCCTTTCGGCGACGGATAGCTTTTGCCCACGCGAAACAACTCGACATAACCGGCCATGATCGGAAACCTTTACTCGTTAACTGGCTACGGCTGAAGGCTGGGACTGCTGGATACTGCCCCGGCAGTCCCAGCCATTCAGTTCGACTCTCGGCGGAGAGTTTCGTTGTTCACACGCTCTTCTGCGCACCAGTCAAGGCACTCCAGGAAAATGCAGGCCACAGGCGACGACGCGGAGGAAGTTCGATCGGCTGAGGCACTTCAATGGCAGCTGCGTTGCGCACGCCATCTGCGGAACTCTTGGCTTTGACGCTCAGCAGATATTCCGTCACTTCGCTGCGGAGTTGTTGAAAGCGGCGATCGTGATTCAATCCCTTGCGATCGCGCGGGCGAGGAATATCGACGACGAACGATGGCCCGAGAGTGGCTCGCGGTCCCGGCGTGAGCGGCACGATGCGATCGGCCAGCAACAGCGCTTCGTCGACGTGGTTGGTAATCAGCACGACGGTCTTGCGTTCTTGTTCCCAGATGCGCTCGATCTCGTCTTGCAGGGTGGAACGAGTCAATGCGTCGAGTGCGGCCAGAGGCTCATCCAAAAGCAAGATCTCGGGGCTCATGGCGAGTGCTCGAGCGACTGCGACACGTTGTTTCATGCCACCTGAAAGCTGCTGCGGCTTTTTGTTGCGCGCGGCGGCCAGGTTGACCATGGCGAGATACTTTTCGACGTGCAGCTGTTTCTGCTGAGTGTTCCAGTGCGGATGCGATTGGTTCACACCGAGCAGCACGTTGTCGAAAACTGACAACCAGGGTAGGAGTGAATAGTTTTGAAAGACCACGCCGCGATCATCGCCCGGGCCAGTGACTTCTTTGCCATCGACGAGGACTTCGCCCCGATCGGGCATTTGCAAACCAGCGATCAGCGAGATGAGCGTCGTCTTGCCGCTGCCGGAATAGCCGAGAATCGCGACGAACTCGCCGCGCTCGACTTGCAGGTTGACGTTGGCCAGCACTTCGTTTCGCCGCTGCGGCGGGCCGAAGGATTTGGTGACGTGATTGAGGGATAGGTAGGACATGCGAATTGTTTGTTCGTGGTTCTTAGTTCGTAGTTAGGACGACATCGAAACCTTTAGGCGTTGCTCGACGACGTTCATTAGGCGATCGAGCACGAAGCCGACAACGCCGATCGTGAGGATGCAGAGGATGATGTGAGCGTGAATGTTGCTGTTGTATTCCTGCCAGAGAAAACCACCGACGCCGGGAATTCCCGTGAGCATCTCGGCAGCGACAATCACCAGCCAGGCGATGCCGAGGCTGAGACGAAACCCGGTGAACATGTACGGCAGCGTGGCGGGGAGGAGCACTTTCCAAAGCATCGTCCACTTCGACAGTCGCAGGACTTTGCTGACGTTGAGATAGTCCTGTGGAATCGCTCGCACGCCGACGGCGGTGTTGAGCACGGTGGGCCACATCGAGCAAATCGCAATCGTGAAGACGGCTGCGGGCTCTGAGCGTTGAAACAAGAGCAAGCCCAGCGGCAACCAGGCGAGCGGCGACACGGGCCGCAGAATCTGGATCAGTGGATCGATCGCCCGACTGGCCATTTTCGACATGCCGAGCAAAAAGCCGAGAGGCGTGCCGAGGATGATCGCGAGTGTGTAACCCTTGGCGACCAGAATCAGCGAGTACCAAGTGAACCGCAGAATCCCTTGATCGAGCTCGCCGCGTTTTGCAAACGGCGCCATGACGTATGCTTTGCTTTGCTCCCAGGTTTTGCTCGGAGATGGCAGATCCGGAGCGATGTGGGAGCTGATGAGTGACCAGATCACCACGCAGCCGATCATGGCGATCAGCGGCAGCACGATGTAATCGAAGGGAAAGCGTTTATCAGGCATGGCGGTTACTCAGTAGCTGAATTCGCCAGAATTCAGAAGACTTTCGCAAAAAGACGGATCTGAATTCTGGCGAATTCAGCTACAGTGCGATCAACCTTTCAGGTTGTTTACAGCGAATGACTTGGCATACGCTTCCGGATCCGCTGGATCAAACGTCACACCGTCAAAGAGTGTTTCGGGTTCGCTATTCGCACCGCCATGCGAGTAGCCGATTTCCTTCATCGCCTCTTCGTAGATGTCAGCCCGCAACACGCGCTTGACTGTGCCTGCGTAATCAGGAGTACCTTCGACCATGCCCCAGCGACGGAACTGCGACAGCCACCACAGGCCGTACTTGGCTTGTGGATAGTTGCAGTTGCGATCGTGAAAGATCATGTATGGCAGGTCGTTATTGATGCGGCCATCGCCGTAGTCGCACTTCCCTTCGAGCCGGCCCAGAATCGTTTCCGGTGAGCAGTTGATGTAAGAAGGAGCCGAAACGATCTGGGCTTGCTCCGGGCGATTGGCCATGTCGTCAAGCCAAACGCTCGCTTCGTGCAGCGCCTTCAGCACCGCTTTCACCGTCTTCGGATTCTTCTCTGCAAACGGCTCGGTGAAGGCGCACACCTTTTCGGGATGGTCCTTCCAAATTTCCTGCGTAGTGATCGCGGTGAAACCGATGCCATCGCCGATTGCGCGTGTGCCCCACGGTTCGCCGACGCAAAAGCCGTCCATCTTGCCGACCTTCATGTTGGCCACCATCTGCGGCGGCGGTACGGTCGACAGTGCGACGTCTTGATCCGGATGAATGCCGCCCGCGGCCAAGTAGTAACGCATCCACATCGCATGCGTACCGGGTGGAAACGTCATGGCGAACGTCATGGGTTTGCCGGCGACCTTGGCTTCGTCGACCAGCGGCTTGAGAGCCTTCGGATCGGCGGCGACTTTGCCTTTCAAGTCTGCCTTCAGTGTGATGGCCTGGCCGTTGCGATTGAGGAGCCAAGGAATCACGACGGGACGCTTCGGCGCACCGAGCAGACCCATGGTCGAAGCGAAGGGCATTCCAAAGAGCAAATGCGTCGCTTGGATGTCGTTGTTGTGCAAGCCATCGCGAATCGCGGCCCAGCTGGCTCCCTTGCTGATCGTCGACTTAATGCCGTACTTCGCGAACAGCCCTTTCTCATGAGCAATCACAAACGGCGAGCAATCGGTGAGCGCGATGATGCCGATTCGCAGCTCCGGCACTTCCGGAGCGTCGCCAGCGATGGCGCCGGCGGGCACCGTTCCGGGCGCGACTGGCGAACCAGACGTTGCGGTGGATGACGATTCGCAGCCCGCCAGCAGTGCGGCAGCTGCGGCGCTTAGCGAGCCTGCGAGAAACGTCCGCCGATGCTGCAAGGGTGATTTTGAACGAGGGGCGGAGTGCATCGTTATTCTTTTGTTCTGCCGAGTTTCGAAGTGAGTGATGCGAGCGCTGGGCTGGTTACTTCGCGCTCGCCCGCATCCGCCTGCCACTTATTACGCGAGCACTGTGCCAAAGAAAAAAGCACAGCCGCCAAGTGCCGCCAAGAAATGCAGCAAGTCCATGATGCGACAACGAGTTGCGGAATGTTGCTGCGCGATTTCGCCAGGCGCACTCACGCCAGTTGCTGCAAAGTTGCGCAGCACGGTTGCTTAGCACCCGTGCCGTTACGTCATGTAGAAAGTGGTGTCAAAGAGACCACTGGCGGATTCAGCGAAATCATTCTGCTGCCGTGCTGGCGCTTTCACAGGCAGTGAGTTTGCCGGCTGTGCCGGATAGTCGCAACAAGCTCACGGTTATGCAATTTTCGCGCGTGCGGCCCGATTGATTGGAATACCCGGCATAAACGTTTCGGCGTTTGTCCAGTCTCTCTCGGCGGAGAGCGTTCACTACCTACCACCAAACTCCCCCAAGAGTTTCTTATGAACGCCGGTCTCCTGCTGCGCGCCTTTGCTGCGCTCCTGTCGCTCGTTGCTATCTGCGGCCCGATACGCGTGTCTGCGGCCGAGAACCTTTCCCTGGGTGGAATCGAATCCCCCTCAGAAGACCAGTCTGCGGAGCCAACCGGCGACACGGCGGAATTTCCCGTGGCAGTGCATGCCGACCTTGCCGAGATGGCACCGACGCCCGGCTGCAACTGCGCGGAATGCCAAAAGAAGAAAGCGGCCGCCGATCTGAAGAAGAAAAAGGAAGCCCTCGCCAAAGCGGTGAAGGGGGCCTACAAGCCCGTCTTCTACGACAACAATTTTTCGTACATCAACAATCCCCTCTACAACGACTGGTATCCCGGGGATGCGCTCAAGCAGATTCCGATTCCGCTGGGGCAGAATTCGACGCTCGATATCGGCGGGCAGTATCGGGCCCGCTACCACATGGAGCGCAACCATCGCGGCTTGGGTTTGTCGAATAACGATGACGACTTTCTGCTGCAACGCACACGGATCTTTGGCAACTTGAAAATCGGTGATCGCTTTCGCGCCTACGTCGAATATCTCGATGCCGAGAGCAACAACGAGTTCTTTCTGCCGCGGGCGATCGAGGTCAACCGCTCGGACTTGCTCAACTGCTTCATCGATTACGTCGTTCATGAAGACTGTTGCGGTGGCAAGTTGACCGGCCGCGTCGGTCGGCAGGAACTTCTTTACGGCAGCGAGCGTTTGATTTCGCCGCTCGACTGGGCGAATACTCGCCGCACCTTTGACGGCGTGAAATTCATGTGGACCGACGATGATTGGAATATCGACGGCTTTTATACGCAGCCGGTCGCCGTCGATCCACGCAATTTCGATGCTCCGATCGAACAGCAGGACTTCTTCGGCTTGTGGGGAACTTACAAGGCGATCAAGGATCAAACGATCGATCTGTACGCGATTCAATTCAACAATTCGCTGGCCCCACAAAACTTTCAGTACACCACGCTGGGCGGCCGTTGGCTGGGTACCAATTGCGATTGGCTGTGGGAACTCGAAGGGGGCTATCAGTTCGGCCAAAACACCTCAGGCAGCAGTCACGATGCCGCCTTCTGGACTGCCGGCTTCGGTCGCAAGTGGAGCGATCACTGCTGGAAGCCGCAGATCATGGCCTACTACGATTGGGCCGAGGGTGGAGATGTTCGCGCTGCAGGACAAGGGTTCAATCAACTCTTTCCGCTGGCTCACAAGTACCTGGGCTTCATGGATCTCTTCGGCCGGAGCAACATCGAAACGCCCAACGTGCAGTTCACCTGCCAGCCGCACGAGAAGCTGAAGCTGCTCGCGTGGTACTACTACTTCTTTCTGCAAAACGGCAACGACACGCCCTACAACGTGAACATGACTCCCTACTTGCAAGTGCCGCCGCCCGGCGGTGGTCGCGATCTAGGGCATGAGCTCGATCTAACCGCCACGTATTCGCTCAACAACCGCATGGATGTGCTCGTCGGTTATTCGCACTTCTGGGCGGGGAGCTACTATTCGACCGCTCCGGCATTGCCGAACAGCGCCGACTTCTTCTACGTGCAGTACCACTGGAATTTCTAAGACGTTAACGCAATGTGCTCCCTCTCCTCGGTACTACGGGGAGAGGGATAGGATGAGAGGGGCTGACCATCCTCTGCGCTGTATTGCCCAGTAATTGCGCACCACTCCCCCGCCGCCAGTGTTCATTTTCAAACTTTTGCCCCGTTTTGCGGTGCTGCGTGTGTTACCAAGCAAGCGGCATACCGATTGCTAAACTGCTGGTGGTCTCAATTTCTAGATTTGCGAATCCAACCCATGCAACCAGCGAGCGGCAAACGTCTTCCCCGCATCCTGGTCGTCGACGACGACCCGCTGGTGATTCGTTTGACGCAAAGCCTCTTCGATGGCGAACGATTCACGCACTTGTCGGCGCGCTCGGGTGAACAAGCCCTCGCGCAACTCGCTCAGCGTCCTAGCGTGTTGATTCTCGACAATGTGTTGCCCGATCTCGATGGCCTCGCCGTGCTCGCGGAGGCCCGCAAGTTGGATCCGCATTTGCCGGTGATCTTCATCACCGCGCGAGGCACCAGTCAGACTGCCATCGAAGCCATGAAGCGCGGCGCGTTCGATTATTTGCACAAGCCGCTCGATCTCGCCGTGCTCGAGCACCAGGTTCAGCTCGCGCTCGAAGCCCGCCGCCTGATGCATGAGCCTGTCGTCATCGCCGCGGAAATGACCGCTCGGGAGAACACACTCGAAGCCCTCGTCGGCCACGGTCCGCTGATGTCGGAAGTTTTCAAAGCCATCGGCCGTGCGTCCGCGCGCGATGTGCCCGTGTTGCTGCAAGGCGAAACTGGCACCGGCAAGGCGCTGGCCGCCCGCGCCATCTATCAAAACAGCGCACGCAGCGATAAGGCGTTTCGTGTTGTCAAATGCAACGACTTCGAACCGTTGCAGCTCGATCAAGAACTCTTCGGCCTCGATACGCCCGGCAGCGGCGAATACGTCGGCCGTCTTGAACAATGCAACGATGGCACACTGCTGCTGGAAGAAATTTCCGAACTATCGCCGCTGGTCCAAAGCAAGCTCTTTCGTTTGCTCACCACGGGCACGTTCGAGCGCGGCAACTTCGGCCGGCAGATTGCGACCAATGTGCGACTCCTCTGCACCACCTCGCAGGACTTGGAGCCGCTCGTTGCCGCACGTCAGTTTCGGGCGGACTTGTATTACGCACTCCGCTCGCTCTCAATCACGCTACCGCCGCTGCGACAACGGCGCGAAGATTTGCCGGCGCTGGTTGATCACTTTGTGCAGCGGTTCATGCACTTCAGCACGCAGCACAACCAGCAGCAAGTGCGTGTTTCGCCCGAAGCCATCGAACTTCTCGTCGAGCACGATTGGCCCGGCAATCTCGATGAACTGCAGAGCGTGCTGCATCAGGCGTTGATCGAAAACACCGGCACAGTTCTCGCCAGTGGCTCGTTGCTGAAGTCGCTCCGCCGCGATGGATCCAGCACCACGACGCCCGCCGCGGGGAAACTTTCTGCTGAATACTGGCAGCAGTTTGTCGATTCACGACTCGAGCGCGAATCGACCCAGGTTTACAGCGAAGCCATCGCCGAGATGGAACGGCACGTAGTCGCCCGCGTGCTCGAGAGCACGGCTGGCAATCAAGCTCGCGCTGCGCGGATCCTCGGCATTACTCGTGGCAATTTGCGGAAGAAGCTCCGTTCGCTGGGAATTCTCCCTGCGGCGAGCGATGATGCAACAAGTGACGAGCAGGCGGCCGACGAAGAACGCCCGCACGACATCGAAGAACTCGCCTCGTGAACGCTGGGCCCGTGTTGATGAGCCCTTCACCTTCTGACTTGCGACTCGATCGCCGTACAGCGCGACTCACCTGGCTTTATGTCGCAGCTCTCACCGCCGTCGCGGCGCTATCGATCACGGGGCAATTGCTCGTGCAGCGGGCACTGCAGCAACAACGGGGCGATTCGACGATCGTCAACATATCCGGCCGCCAACGGATGCTCAGCCAAAAGTTGACCAAGGCCGCGCTGGCTTGGACACACGCTGCTGACCAGGCCGAACAAAGCAATCGCGCTACTGAGATTCGCAGCACGCTTGAACTCTGGCAGCGCTCGCACCTTGGCCTGCAGCCAGCCAGCGCTGAAGTCGCCAAACTGCAGCCGATCATTGATGAGATGGCTGCTGCTGCGGAAAAGTTAGTCGCCACGAAAGATCCTGCCGTACAGCAAGCACAACTGCAAACGCTGCTCGCCCGAGAGCCCGTTTATCTGGGAGCAATGGATGCGGCGGTGTTTCAGCTCGATCGCGAGGCCCAGGCTCGCGTCGCCCGGTTGCAGCGCATCGAGTGGTTGCTGCTGACGCTCACCCTCGTCGTTCTCATTGGCGAGGGCTTTCTCGTCTTCCGCCCCGCCGTGCAAAGCATTCATCAAGCTGCCCACGAACTGCGAATTGCCAAGGAAGCGGCGGAGTCGGCCAACGAACAGAAGACGCGGTTCCTGGCCACGCTCAGCCATGAGTTGCGGAATCCGCTGCATGCGATTCTCGGCAACGCCGAGCTTGCACTCGAATCGCCGCTGGATCCTGCACAGCGGATGCAGGTCGACACCATGCAAGAGTCGGCCCGCGCGCTGCTCGGCCTCGTCAACGACTTGCTCGATCTGGCCTGCATCCAGGCCGGCAAATTGCGGGTGCAACCGACAGCTTGCGATTTGCGAGCCCTCGCCGAGCGCTCGATCGCGATGGTTCAGCCGCTGGCAGCGCGCAAGCAATTGCGAGTGGAGTATACGAAGCCTGCTGCAGAACTCTTCGCGGCGGGCGATCCGCTGCGGGTGCAACAAGTGCTGCTGAATCTGCTCGGCAACGCGGTGAAATTCACCGAGCGCGGCAGCATCTCGCTCAGCATTGCTCAGCAGGAAGAATCGCTGCGAGTCGAGGTGCGAGACGCGGGGCCGGGAATTCTGCTCGAGATGCAGCACAAAATCTTCGCCGCGTTCACGCAGGTCGATGACGGTTCGCGGCGGGAGTTTTCCGGCGTCGGCTTGGGCTTGGCCATTTCCGCCGGCCTCGTCGAACTGATGAACGGCCGCATCGGAGTCGAGAGTAGCCCTGGCGCGGGAAGTTGCTTTTGGTTCGAACTGCCGACTGCTGATGTGCAAGGCACACAGAATTTGCCGGCAGCAACCGAGGTCGAGCAACCGCTTGCCAGCTGCCGCGTGTTGCTCGCCGACGACGATATTGTCAATCAGCGCCTGCTGGTCGATTTTCTGCAGAAGCTGGGGCACACGGCGGTCGTGGCGGCCGATGGCATGCAAGCCGTGGACCTCTTTCAGGAACAGTCATTCGACCTGGTCCTGCTCGACTGGCACATGCCGGGGCTCGATGGCCTGGATGTCGCCCGACGGATTCGCTCGTGGGAGACAACGCAGCAGCAGACGCGCACGCCGATCGTGGCAATCTCTGCCGCGGCAGGCATCGCCGCAGAAAAACTGCAAGCCGCTGGCGTGGATCGCATCCTCATCAAGCCCGTGAGCATCGATCAGCTCCGCCAGCAGTTATCCGTTCAATCGCGATCCGAGACCGCTAGCCGTGATGACTCGCGCTGGAGTGCAACACTCGCTCGGTTGCAAGGAAACTGGGAATTGTTTCGCGATGTAGCAACGATCTTCCTTGAGCAATTGCCGGAGAGTCTGCAGCAGCTCCAGCAATTCGCCACGCAGCAACAATTCAGCCAACTCGCTCGCGCGTCGCATTTGCTAAAGGGGCAAGCCGCGAATTTCGATGCCAGCGAATTGGTCGACGCAGCACAAGAATTGGAAGCTGCCGCGGAAGGAGTCTCGGCTGCCCGCGTGGCGGAATGTTGGCCACGAGTTCAAGCGGCGGCAGCGGAACTCAGCGCGAGCCTACGAGAAACCCTCGCGCTGCTGCCGGCAGAAACTTCGGCGACTACCGGCCGAGCTTGATTTCGCGTTTGCCGGTCGAGTCAGCGGCTGCGCGGGCCATGCCGTCGGTGGTAAAGTCCATCACGATCTCGCCGGTCTTGCTGACCGCGATCAAGCCGCCATCGTCAGGCTTCAAGATCTTGCGGAGCACATGATCAACGGCGGCGGGCAACGTCTCGCCCTTATAGCCAACGCGGACTGCAACTTCGTGGGCGATGCTGTGGCGGATAAACTCCTCACCGGTGCCAGTGCAGGAGATGGCCACGGTGCTGTTATCGGCGTAGTTGCCGGCACCGATGATGGGCGAATCGCCGATGCGGCCCCAGCGCTTGTTTGTGATGCCACCGGTGCTCGTGCCGGCTGCGAGGTTCCCATTCACATCGAGCGCGACACAGCCGACAGTTCCCATCTTCTTTGTCGTATCGGCTTGCTTTGCTTTTTCGCGAGCCTTGGCTTCTTCCCATTTCTTCCGCTGGAAATCGGTCGAGAAGTAACTGTTCTCGACGCGTGGCACCTGCATCTCATCGGCAAAGGCCTCGGCCCCATCGCCGATCAGCAGGACGTGCCGCGTTTTGGTCATCACAAGGCGAGCAAGCGTAATCGGGTTGCGAACGGTGCGAACTACCGCGACCGCGCCACAGGCTTTGTTGCTGCCATCCATGATCGAGGCATCGAGTTCGTGCTTACCGACATGGTTGAAGCACGCGCCGCGACCGGCGTTGTAGAGCGGATCGTTTTCGAGAGCGCGGATCACTTGCTCGACGGCGTCGAGGCTGCTCCCCTTCTTCTGCAAGATCTCGAGACCCACATCGAGTGCTTTGCCGAGCGAGGCTTCCATGGCCTTCCGTTCGTCAGCGGTCATCTTTTCGGGCTCGGTTCCCGCGCCACCGTGCAGAGCGATTGCGAAGCGCCCTTCCGCTGCTGTTGCACTACTCACAAGCGATCCTCCCATGATCGTGGCAGCGGTTCCGGCGAGAAAGGTGCGGCGGTCGTGCATGGCAGTAGCCTTGTAGGCCGGAACTAGCTGTACTCAGCGAGGTTCCGGCGGGATTGGCAATTGCACGTTCTTTCGCAGTCCATGCCGGAACAGCGCGGAGTACCGCTCGGTCCGGCCTACGTCGTTAAGCCGCGCCGCGGGTTTCGCTCGGCGGCAGCTTCTTCTTCTGACCTTCTTCTTGATCGAGACCGATCAGGTACACCAGCAGCGGCGCGGCGATGAACACCGTGCTGTACGACCCGCTGATCACGCCGACCACGAGCGAGAACGCAAACGCGTGAATGCCCGAGCCGCCGAAGAAGTACAGGATGATCACCACGACCAGCGTCAGACCGCCCGTGAGGAAGGTCCGGCTGAGCGTTTGATTGACCGCGTCGTTCACCATCTGGCCGGTCAACACCGGGCTCTTGCCGCGGAGTTCGCGAACGCGGTCGAAGATCACGATCGTGTCGTTGACCGAATAACCGATGAGGGTCAAAAACGCCGCCACTACCGGAAGGCTGATTTTGAACTCTTCGACCTGCATAAAGCCCAGCACCGGCGCCAGCCAGTAGCTGATCGCGATCGCACCCAGCATCACGAGCGCGTCGTGGGCGAGAGCAACTGCAGCCGCGATGCCCCAGCTGATCTTGTGGAAGCGAATCCACATGTAAAGGATCATCACAAAGAGGCTGCCGATGATCGCGAACAACGCGCGATATTGCGTGTCACCGGCGACCTGGCCACCGATCTTGCTCGATGTCTGCCAAACCGGTTCCTTCTCGAGGTCTTGTTCCAATTGCACCATCGTCTTCGACGCATCGTCCTTGGCGAGCGGCAAGGAGATTTGCCATTCGGTGTAGGCCGAGTTGTCGACGCCGTTCCAACCGCGGGCAGACAACTCGGCTGATACCTTGCGGCCAATCGTCTTCTCCGCGGCAGCGCTGATGCGTTCGAGCAACGCGTTCGCGTTGATCTTGCTTTCGAGGTTGATCTGCACTTGCGAGCGAGCAGTGGCGCCCTTTGCCGGTTGCGCGGGAACAACAGGAGGCACCGGCGGAATCTGACCGGCAGGATCAACAGCCGGGACAACCGGTTCGACCTTAGTCGGCTCCGGCTTGGCGGGCTCTGGCTTCGCCGGTTCAGTGGCAGCCGGCTCCGGCTTGGGATCTTCTGGTTTCTTGTCGTCAGACTTAGCTTCTTCTTTCTTGGGTTCGTCCTTCTTTTCCTCAGCCGGTTGGCAATCGGACGAATCTTCTCCTTCCGACTTCTTCGGTTCGTCGGCCTTCGGCGTTTCGGCCTTGGGAGTTTCCGTTTTCGGAGTTTCGGCCTTTGGTTCTTCCTTCTTGGGTTCCGTTGGAGTTTCCGCCTTCGGCTCTTCTTTGGGAGTTTCGGTCTTAGGCGTTTCAGTCTTGGGAGTCTCTACCTTCGGCGGATCATTCTTCGGTGCTTCCAGTTTGGGAGAATCCGGAGCGTCAGGCGGCGTGGTTGGGCCGACAGGAGGAAGGGCTGGCGGGGTGACGGGAGTCTCCGCAGCGACTTCCTTGATTTCGCCAGCCGTCAACGCATACGTTTGAATGCCTTCGCGGCCGTCCTTACGGAAGGCATCGCGGACGACCTTTTGCAGATCGGCGACTTCCGTGAGTGAACTGTCGACCTTCCAGAACTTCAGTTCCTTGCCCTTTTCACCATCGGCTGTCGAACCCGAGAAGGTCTGATAAACGTTGTGTTCAACGCTATCGCCGGTGTCGGCAAGTTTACCGTCCTTACCAACCTTTACTTTGTCAAAGGCCTTCTCCAGGATTTCACGAACCTCGGGATCGGTCGGATCGGGATATTCCTTGGGATCGAGCACGAACTGCACGCTCGTACCGCCGTTCAAGTCGACATCGAGAATGCCGGCGCCACGGGCAACGACGCCCACGAGGCCAATCACGATGATGATTGCCGAGGCAATCGACGTCGGAATAAAGAGCTTCATCCAGTCGATGTTGGGATGCGTGAACCACTTCACCATGCCCATCGTGGTCCAGCGATAAGCCTTCTCGCCCACTTCGAGCAGGACGCGGGAGGCGAACACGCCGGTGAACATGCTGGTGATCACACCCAACATAACCGTCATGCCGAAGCCGCGGACCTGATCGGTACCGATGACGTACAAGATGATCGAGGTGAGCAAGACCGTCACGTTCGAGTCGACGATCGTCACAAAGGCCTTATCAAAGCCGTTGCGAATGGCCATTCGGAGCGAAGCCCCGCGTTCCATTTCTTCGCGTAGTCGCTCGTAAACCAGCACGTTGGAGTCGACCGACATACCGACCGTCAGCACGAGCCCCGCCAAGCCCGGAAGCGTGAACGGCGCCCGCATGGCAAACATCAGGGCCACGGTTAGCAACAGGTTGAGCCCCAGCGCGAAGCAGGCAATCGCACCACCCGTGCGGTAATAGAACATCACAAAGCCGAACACAATCGCCAGGGCGATCATGATCGACGAGCTGCCTTTGCGAACCGTGTCGGCGCCCAGTGTGGCGCCGATGCGGTCATCGCTGATCGGCTCATGCGACAGCACGACCGGCATACTTCCCGAGCGGAGCAGTTCGACCTTTTCACGCACTTCCTTGTGGCTGAAGGCGCCCGTGATCTGACCGCGTTGATTGATTTGGCTTTGGATTGACGGAGCCGATTCGAGCACACCGTCCCAGATGATGCCGAGCTTGCGAGTCACCGCGCCAACCGGGCGATTCGAGCCGGTCATTTCGCTCATTTTCCAAACGCTATCGACCTTCATTTGAAAATCGATGCAGGGGCGACCACTTTCATCCATGCTCTCGGACGCGCTGGCCAGGTCGCTGCCGCGGATGTCGACTTCAGGATCGCAAGCCATCAGGACCTGCACCTTCTTGATTCCGCGCTTGTAAAAGAACTGCACCGGGCTCGCGCCAAACTCTTGTTGATCTTGCACCGTTCGATCGATGGGAATCAGCACGCCGGTGTCGCCGTCGCGGAGCAACGTCAAGCCGCTGAGGGCCGAGCCTTCGACAAAGTCTTGCGGCTCGGCGGTGCCGGGCTTGCGCTTCACTTCGGCCCAGAAGCCGATGATCCGTTTATCTTCCTTGGGATCATTGGGGTCTTTCACATTGCGATCCATGCGGACCCGCGTCTCATTCGACAGCAATTGTTCGCGTGCAGCGTCCCAGATGGCGCCGTCGCGTGTCGCATTGTCGGCGAGAATCAAAAAGCGGAGCACGCCGGCGTTGGTGATGTTGTTCTTCAGCTCTTCAATTTCCGCCGCATCCACTTCAGGAACGACGATTTCGATTTGCTTCGGGCCGAAGGGGCGAATGACGATTTCCTTCAAACCGTCGGGATTCAAACGCCGCTTGAGAACTTCCATCAGGTCGGACATTTTCCAGTCGTCGGCCCGGCCCTGCGGATGGTTGTCGGCCGTGAGTTTTTCGTCGACTTCGTACACGAGAATCGCCCCGCCTTGCAGGTCGACGCCCAGTTTGTATTCCCAGAAGAGAATGATGGCCAGCGAAGCCAGAAAGCTGGCCGCGATCAGGCCGAGCTTCCAGCCGTGATCTTCCATGCGGATGCTTTTGCCGTACATCACGCCGAGGATCATCGACACGATGATCAGCACTAACGGCAGCAGCAGTTCCGTCGGCAGGCCGAAGATCGGAGGCAGTTTCTCCAGAATGCGGTTTTCGGCGGCCAGCAGCGAAAGAAAGAAAGGGGAGAGCATGTCACGATATCCCAAAACACGAACGGAATGAATCAACACTTCCGGCCCATCGCCGGCAGAAGGAGCGGCCTGTCGAAACTGGGATCAGGCTCTGCTCGTGGAGGGCGTCTCTACGCCGACTCCTTTTTGGTTTCGATCTTGTTGTCCACATCTTCCACCTGGCCCACGCGGGCCACGGCGGAACGAAGAATCTTGAGCCGGGTGTTGTTCGACTCATCTACCTTGATGGTGATGTACGTCGAATTCGGCGAAATATTCACCACCGTGCCGCAAATGCCGCCGATGGTGACGATGTGATCGTTCTTCTTCAGATTGGAGAGAGTCGACTCGACTTCCTTCCGCTTCTTTTGCTCAGGCCGCAGCAACATGAAATACATGAGCAACAGCATCGCGCCGAGAGGCAGCGCATAAGTGCTGAACAGAGCGTCGGTCAAACCGCCACCACCATTATTGGCGGCTGGCGCTGGTTCTTCCGAACTGGGGTCGCCCGTGTCATCGACGGTGCGTGGCTTGGCATCTGCTTTGACAGCCGGCGTTTGCGTAGCTGGCGCTTTCGCAGCGGGTGCCTGGGCGGCAACTGGCGGCGCTTCGGCTTTGGCCGGCGCGGCGTCGTCAGAGGCCTGTGCGAGCAGCAGTGTGCTGAGGTAGAGAAAAGCTAACAATCCGCTCAAGACCCGCTCCTTAAAACAACGAGGGCGGGAACCTGGCAATGCAATGCTGCAACGCAGTGCTAGGAAGCATTCGCAGCAACAAGCCTGCGTACTCGCAGCAACAAATCCGTGCCCAGCGCCGGGCTAGATTCCCCCCGCGCCGTAATCTTAAGATGTTGCGCCGCAACCAACAAGGGCAGCCGGCGCGGGGGCTTGGTACCCGCTGCTGCCAGCAGCGGCGCCTCCAAAATGATGGCCAATTCATCACCGACGCTGGCAGCGTCGGCTCCGAACGACTGGCCTAGCTCAGCCCCAGCGCCATTTCATCCATCGACACATCCGCGGCCGGCAGGGGCTCGAGTTCTTCGCGCAGGACTACCACATTCGGGGGCGCGTCGATTCCCAGTCGAACCTTGTCGCCGGAAACCCGGACAACGGTCACGACAATCGAATCACCCAAGCGAATTCTCTCGGTCTCTTTCCGCGATAGTACGAGCATGGAACCTACCTCCGTGTATTAAATGTGTGATGAATTTCTGTGCCTTTCGCTCCGCGAAAGGCGTGGGTCAATCGAACCGAACCATCCAAGGTCTTCCCGCAGCGAGAAGACGTCTGCCTTCGCCAGTCGCGAAGGCCCATAAGTCAACGTGGCTTTAGGCCACTTCCGCCGGAGCGAACTTCGGAGCCCGCAGCAGGCTCGTTTTGTGAATTCGCTCGCCTTGCGAGTTGTAAAACAAAATCGTGTTACGATCGGTTTCCCAGATCGCCGTCAGCTTGACGCTGCGAGGACCGTGCAAGCAAAAGAACAAACCGCAAGGCCGCTTGCCGCGGACCAGGATTCGTTCGGACATCTCAAAAGCACCAAGCTCTAAGTGATTTTGCTCACACAGGGATTCTTGAACGTAACGACGCAAACCTTCCAGATCTTCGATGGGGAGGGCGCTGGCCACCATGTTGGCTCCGCAAGATGAAAGGATCAAAGGGTGAGTTGCCTGCAGTTTGCCGGGGATACCCGGTGGGGGATGACGGTCAGGCAACTTTGGCGGGGTGTTGATACGTTTAATATCGGTAAGATGAGACGGCTACGTTAAGAAACGAATCTGCGTCGAACAGGAAAGATGGTCTGATTGAGAAAGAGCTGAGATCCGGGAGCTAGGATCTAGGGGATGCAGACCGTCATTCCACACCGACGATAGAATGCAGTTTTCCCCAGTTCCCAGCCCCGCCTCACCGTGATCTCTTCTCGCACTCCAGAAGGCTCGCCGCTGCATTGCCCGATTTGCGGCGAGCGCACCGCCATCGAGCCGTCGCTGCAAGGAGATGCCTGCTGCCCGAGTTGTGGGAATCTGCTGGGCTGGTTCGGGAACAAGCTCGGACTGCCGGCGATCAGTCCTGATCTGGAATGGGCTGCCGATCTGGGCTTCGATTCGATCGAGACCGTGGAGCTAGCGATGCAGCTTGAAGAAGAATTTGAGCTGACGATTTCTGATGAAGATGCGGACCAGATCCGCACGATCGCTGACGCGATTCGTTACATCCGCCGCCATGGCAGGTTTAGAAGGCCATGAAACTCATTGGGGTCGAATTTCTGGCAAATCAGATCGCCGATGGAAACTTCACGGCGAAAGTGGTTTTCAACCACAACGGCGCCATTTTCTTTCCGGTCCATGAACAGCATCGAGACCAGAAAATGCCGGGCCTTTCCTACGCCGATGAATCGGCCGGCACCGCGCTGGCCGGCATGGTTTCGCCCGGAAAAATCGAGATCCGCAATCACCGCGACTTCAGCTCAGAGAGAGTCACAGCGATTATCAACCAGTTGCTCGCCGCGGCAGAGCTCGCGGCGCTGGGCAACTGGGAATTCACCTATCGCGGCCAAAAGTTGCGATAGGTTTTCACAGCTAAATTAGCGGCGAATCGTGGGATCAACCACCACGATCGGAGCCACGCCGTTCTGAGCGCCTTGCCAGTCGAAGGAGTTGTAGCCGTTGCCGGTCCAGCGGGGCGAGTACAAATCCATGAAGGGCTGAGCCGAAGCCATCGGCCGAGAGTTCGAAACGCCGAACCACTTCTGGGCCGCGAGTCGCTGATTGCGCTGCGCCGTCTTCAGTTCGGCTTTGCGGCGAACGGCCTGCTGCGGGTCGTCTTGCCGTTTTTGTTCGTGCAGATAGAGATACATCTGCGGCGTCATCTGCGAGGGCGACACGCCGGGAATCGACGGCGGCGTGGAAGGCGCGTCGCTGGGGCTCGGAATTGCCTGGGCGACGAACGGAATCGGATCCTGCCCGTGCGCGGCGGAAACGCAAATGAGCGTGAGCAAACAAACGCTGACGACGACCTTCTTCATGGCAGACATCCTTGCTGCGGGAGCATCTTTTGATGTACTTAACGCCCGCTATTTCCTCGCTTACGCGTCGGGCTTCCTTCTCGAATTCGGCCTGTCCTGCGCGAAAAAACCAATACAACGCGCACAGCCGTTAAAGTCGTGTCAAACTTTACGGCCTAGGAAAAGAGTGCGGCGAAAAGCCGTGATAGCAGGCTGCCGCAGCGGCGGAACTACGTGAATTTCGGCCGGCGAACAAAGGTATCGACGGGGCGTCGCCCGTTGCCACCAACGACCGCCAGCACATACACCATGCCGCCGCGCTGCCAGGCTCCAAGCGAAACGCCACCTGAGGCCGTAAGAGCACTGTAGGGGTAGCTCCCAACGTTAGGATGAGGTTGCTTCAACTTATAGACAAAGAGCAATGCCCGTTGCGACTCGTGCCGCATCTCGTAGACGACGGCGTCCTTCTTGGCAGCGTCGAGATAACGCCAGCGAACAGGCCGATAGACCAGCGCGGCGTCGAGCGGAAATTCTTTGGCCGGCGCGGCAGCTGTTGACCACTGTGCAGCAGGCCCCGACTGATCGAGCCAAGTCATCGCCGATTGGGCCAGTTGGTCATTCGAAACTGGTCGAGGCCGGTTCCACCAATCCCCAAACAGCCAGGCTCCCATTACCGCAATCAGTAAGCTCGCAGCCGCGGCGAACAGGGCGATTGCCTGGCGACGCGAAAAGCGGCGCGAGGTTGCCGTGGCTTCTGCAAGAGGTTCGGCAGGCGCGACGACCGCTGCTTCACAGCCGGTCAACATTCGTTCCAGCAACCCAGCCGGCAGGGCAACATCGTCGAGCGCGGCGCGCACACTGCGATCGAACCGCTCTGATTTTTCAGCCGCTTGTTGCAACTCAGCATTGGCCTGCAATTCGCGCGCGAGGGGGGCGAGTTCCGCGGCGAGCTCAGGTCGCTGCGGATCATGCTGATCGGCGCGGCAGGCGTCGAGCAGTTCGCGAAGTGAAGGCTTTTCAATCATGTCAGTTCTAAGGCAGGGGCTGGGGGCTAGGATCTGGCGGCTGGGGAAATGCAAAGCTTTTCTGTCTTTCCCAAGTCCCTAATTCCTAGCCCCTAGCCCCTTCTCTACTTCCAACCGTCGCCGCAAATGAGCTTTGCCGCGCGACAACCGGCTCATCACAGTGCCGATGGGAATTTCGAGTTGCTCGGCAATGTCCTTGTAAGACAGCTCTTCGAAATAAAACATCAACACGACAATCTTAAACTCATCAGGCAACTCGGCCAGCGCCAATTGCAGCGCCTCGCGGTCGAGCCACGGTTCGCTGTCATCACTTACTGGCTCGCCGCCGCGGTGATCGGTTAGGCTGTCGAGCGGGAAGCTGTCTTCCATCGTTTGCGGAATCGGTTTCCGCCGCGACTTCAAAAAACAACTTCGCAGCACGGCATACAGCCAGGCCGAAGCCCGCTCGGCTTCGCGCACCTGATGCAACTTCTGCTGAGCAACCAAAAAGGTCTGCTGCACCAAATCCTCGGCGTCGCTGGCTTGCCCCGTCAGCCGAAAGGCATAACGAAACAACGGCGCGGCAAACTCGCGGATCAGGTCCGGCAGCGCGGGCAATGGCCTTTGGTCGGCTGGATCCGCAGACGCGTCTTTCGACGAACACGCAACCGCCTCGGGCTGAGAACCCGCTCGGTTGGGTGTGGAATGCGTATTATCCGGCCGGGGCCGATCCGCCATTGACCGCCTCGCTCAGGAGGTAGAACCGTTACAAGTCGTGATTATTCCCGAAATTCGCCGCGCTGGTGACGGATCTTGGGAAAAAAGTGCCAGCACGGCCACGGATCCGCCGGCCGCGACCTAGATTCGCCGTAGCGGGGCGATTCTAGTCCCGCAAACGCCCCGTGAAATTTCCGGGAATTATTTTCGTAGGTCTGGGAATAAGGCCGGCAAATGCTGGCTCGTACTTCCAGCGGGCTGTTTTGTGGGCCTGACCCCGGTTATCCGAATTCGAAACTTCCGCGGGATCGTCCCGCGAATCGTGTATTGTTTTTGGTTTCTATCTAGGAAGAGATGACATGAAGAAGTTGTTCGCTCTGTTGTTGATCGCTGGCTGCGGCGTTTCGTTCGTTGGTTGCGGTGGTGGCGATCCGGCCCCGCCGAAGGCGAAGGAAGGCGACAAGCCGGCCGCTGTTGAACCAGCCAAGCCCGCTGACGCTCCCGCCACGCCTGCTGTTGACCCAGCCGCTCCGCCGGCCCCGGCCACCCCGGCTCCGGAAGCTCCTGCTGCCCCGGCCGCTCCGGCCGAAGGCGCTGCTCCTGCCGCCCCAGCTCCTGCTGCTCCCTAGTTAAGCAGCCGTCGCATCATTTCCTGATGCGATGGAATCGACCAAATCAATCTTCAGGGGATGCAATCGCCAGATCGCATCCCCTGAGTTGTTTCTTGAAGGTGTCGCGCTCCCGGTGGGTTTTCGTGATTTCCAGATGGATTTTCACTGGCGCGAGGAGTAGATTACGCGGGCTTTGCCTCCCCCTCTCTCTCGACGCATTGGCGCCTCCATGCCACGACAACGCTTCTCGCGCGGGTTTACTCTCGTTGAGCTTCTGGTTGTGATTGCCATCATCGGTGTATTGGTGGCGCTCCTGCTGCCCGCCGTGCAGGCCGCGCGTGAGGCAGCGCGGCGGACGCAGTGTGCGAACAATCTCAAGCAGCTCGGCCTGGCCGTTCATAATTACCACGACACGTGGAATTACTTGCCGATCAGCATTAGCTACGGCCGCGAAGGGGGCACCACGCTCGCTGCGGTCAACGGCAAGGGTTGGATCACCAGCATCCTACCGCAGATGGAGCAGATGCCCCTCTATCAAAAGTTCGAGCCGTTTTTTAACGGCGACTTTGGCTCCGGCGGTGGACTCAACCATCCTGATTGTCGCGAGTTGCTGAAGACTCGATTGAAGGCGATTCAGTGCCCCACGGATCCCAACGCCACGAAGTACGTCACCGGCCAGCCGCAGTTTTCGGGCATCGAAATTACCGGCACCAATTACAAAGGGGTGCTGGGCGATCACAAGCTGAACAACACCAGCATTCACCCGAGCCCCAATCCCGATTGCCACAACACCAAAGGTTGCAACGGCTTGTTCTATCGCAACGACTATCTCGAGCCGATGGGTCTGAAGAGCATCACCGACGGCACGGCCAACACGCTGATGATTGGCGAGGACCTCCCCACGCAAAACGTCCATTCCGGCGCCTTCAATGCCAACGGCGACTGGGCCGTATGCCACGCCCCGCCGAACTATTTTCCCAAGCCGCCGACTCCCACCGATTGGCCAAACGTCATATCCTTTCGCAGCTTGCATCCGGGCGGTTTGCAGTTCACGCTCGGCGATGCGTCGGTGCGGTTCATTCAACAGAACATCAACTATGATTTGTGGCGCGCGCTCTCCACACGCGCGGGTGGCGAAGCTGTGCAAGTGCCGTAGCAAGTTGTTCGTCTTCGTCGTTTTTTGGATTGTGTCATCAGCCGCCAGGCGCTAGCCTCCGGCTTCACCCGGCCACCAACAACCAAGCCGTGGGCTAGCGCCTTGCGGCTGATTTCATCGAAGCCCAACCCTGATGAAACTCGGACAACTCCTCGCCGTCTGTTTCGTGCTCGCGCTCCTCACTGGCTGCGGCGAATTGCCGGCAACAGTTTCGGGCAAGATCATGCTCGACGGCGCCCCTCTGCCGAATGCGCACATCAGCTTTCGTCCTACCTCAGCCAGCGGCGGTACGGTCGCTTATGGCAAGAGCGATGCGAGCGGAAACTACCGGCTCAACTCCGGCACGGCGATCGGTTTGACGGTCGGCACCTACCAGGTTGCGATCAGCGCCACAGAAGTGCCCGCCGTTGGCGAAGGAGGCGCCGATCCGGTTCCCAAGTTGCTCACTCCTGCGAAATATGGCGAGCACACCAAGAGCGGCTTTGCGGCCGAAGTGAAGGCTGGCTCGAATAAGTTTGATTTTGAGTTGAGCTCGAAGCCATAGTGATTGCGGCCAGCCGACATTGACCGCGGCCGCTTGCCTGCTACAGTTGAAACGTGGCCTGTTGGCCCCCGACGAGACGCGCCGTACCGGGATATGCAAAGACGACGCCCTTACTAAGGGAGCGTCGTAATGGCGTGGATTATCTTGATTGTCGCGGGACTTCTCGAAACCGGCTGGGCCATCGGCCTGAAGTACACCGAGGGCTTCACCAAACTCTGGCCCAGCGTAGCCACCATCGCGGGCATCGTCGTCAGCATGTACTTGCTGTCGGTCGCGGCCCGCACCCTTCCCATCGGCACCGCCTACGCCGTGTGGGTCGGCATCGGCGCCGCCGGCACGGTCATCCTCGGCATCATCCTCCTGGGCGAACCCATAAATGCTGCCCGGATGTTCTTTCTCGCGCTGTTGCTAGTGGCGATCGTGGGGCTGAAGTTCACGAGTCATTGAGTGCGTGAAAAAGCTCCGCTAGAGTTCGTGGCGGCGGGCAGCGACTAGTTGTCACCTTTCTGCTCCATCGTTCGGGAGTAATCATGGCTAGCGTGTCTCACCCCAAAATCGACCACGTGTTCGCGCTGGCATTCCTCTACGGGACTGCAAGTTTTGCGCATCACGTTCACAACACGATCTACTTGGCCGACTATCCGAACATGCCTCGCTGGCTCACTCCGCTGGGAGTTATGGTCGCGTGGGCGTTTGTCGCAAGCTTTGGAGTAATCGGCGGAATCCTCGTCCGCAATCGTTTGCCGACGTTGGGTTACCTGTCGCTGGCTCTGTTTGCAAGTCTGGGTTTTTGCGGCTTGGATCACTACGCCATCGCGGATATTTCCCGGCACACGTTCGCGATGAACGCCACCATTCTGATAGAAGTGGCGACTGGCTGCACGCTTTTGATCGCAGTTCTTTGCCGCCTGCCAAGCGTGATGCGTGCCGAAGATTTGGCCGATGCAGCAAGCCAACCGAACTAAGCTGCTGTATTTGGGAAGTAGCCCTTGGAGCAAATCGACCGAAAGGTGAGGCCTGCTGCGTGGGAGTCAGGCATCGATTGATTGCGCGTGCCTTTCTTTTTAGGTCCGTCTAGTGTCCGGCGAAAATCAGACAAGTTAGCTCGCGGAGCGCGCTTCACTTGGCGACGCGCTCCAACACCCGCAGTGTCAGTCCCTTGTCTTTCAGGGCGTCAAAATCAGTTGGACGCTCGCCTTCTTCACGCCAAATGACTCGCAGTCTGTTCCCTTCAATTTCGTACTTCGCCTTGATATCGAACTTCGCAAATGGCTCTGCTGTAATGTCAAACTCGCCGGGTCGAAATGTGCATTTGATTGGTGCGTAAGCACGCGCGCCACCGTAAGACAGCGATATGCCGCCCCTTTCAAACTTGATGTGCTCCTTCCCCTTCTCTGGGGCTTGTCTCTTTCCCTTGAAGACCATCTGCACAACTTCCCATTCCCCAAATAGCTCTTCGCCTTCAAATTTTTCCTGGGCCAAGCCAAGTGAAGGCAGAAGCAGACCCAGGGTCAGGGTTAACGTCGCGTAGGCGGTTCGCTGCTTGTCCATCTAGGCATTTTAGGCTTGAGCCGAATCCGGCCGCTAGAATTAATTGGGCAGCGGGTGGACTGGTTGGCAAACGGGACTGGCAGATTTGTCACTTGACGGAAGTGGACATCTGTATAAAATCGCTGCGGCCTTCCGTGATTGCTCGTGCTGGTGTGGTTTCTCGCATCGTGCCGCCGATGGCCGCTGCGCAGAGTCACAGGAGGCTCGTGGTGTTGCATTCGTTAGCACTTGGTTGTGAATACGTCAGCAGGTTGTTGTAAAACGGGGGAAAGTTGTTGTAAAAGGTTGTGAGAAAAACACGGTTGTTTTTTGCAACATTAGGGTCGAGAAAGGGTTAGGAGATTTCGCAAGCTGTAACAACTGTTGTGGAACTCGTGGCCTTGTGACCCCTGGTGTAGGTGGTGGCGAGATGACAAGTGCGTGTGGATGTTGCATGTCGCAGTTTGACTTCCCATGATGGTGGCCAAAGTGTCTGCCTGGAAAATCCTCTCTGTGAGAAAATTCGATGTCTCGCAACTGGTTGCCGATTGTCGCCGTTTGGTGTTGTTCGCTGGGATCTTTTGTTGCCCCAGTTTCGCTGCACGCCGAGGCGCCGGCGAAGGTGGCTGGGCTGCTCACGCCGTTTGTCGAGAAACATGAATTGGCCGGCGCAGTCGCACTGGTGGTCGATCGCGAAAAGGTGCTCGCGGTCGAGTCGGTCGGGTTTGCGGACATTGGTGAGAAGAAGCCGATCACTGCCGATTCGATGTTTTGGATCGCCTCGCAGACCAAGCCCATCACTGCGACCGGAGTGCTGATGCTGGTTGATGAGGGGAAGATCAAGCTCGACGATCCGGTCGAGAAATACCTGCCCGAGTTTCGCGGCCAGATGGTGGTTGCTGAGAAGGATGGCGAGCACGTGCTGCTAAAGAAGCCGTCGCGGCCGGTGACGATTCGCGATGTGCTCAGTCACATGAGCGGCTTGCCGTTTAAGTCGGCCGCGGAAGAGCCGACCCTCGATGGTCTGCTGCTGGCCACGGCGGTGCGAACCTACGCGATGACGCCGCTGCAAACCGAGCCGGGGACGAAGTATCAGTATTCCAACGCGGGCATCAACACCGCGGCGCGGATCATCGAAGTGGTGACGAAGCAGAAGTACGAAGACTTCATGCAGGAACGGCTCTTCACGCCGCTGGGCATGAAGGACACGACGTTTTGGCCCAACGAAGAACAAGCAGCCCGGGTCGCGAAGTCGTATCGTCCCAACAAAGAGAAGACCGATCTTGAGGCGTTCCCCGTCGGGCAGTTGATCTATCCGCTAACGGACCGGGCTCATCGCTATCCGATGCCGGCTGGCGGTTTGTTTTCCACGGCGAACGACGTCGGCATCTATTGCCAGATGTTGCTCAACAACGGCGAACTGAACGGCAAACGCTATCTGAGTGAAGATGCCATTCGCGAGCACTCGACCCGGCAAACACCAACTACGGTGAAAGACAGCTACGGCTTGGGCTTCTCGGTCGGCGGCGATTTCTTCGGCCACGGCGGCGCTCATGCGACCAACATGGAGATCCGCCCGAAGCAAGGCATTGCCGTGGTGTGGATGGTGCAGCACGCCGGCTTCGTCGGCGACGGCGGCAAAGCCCAGGGCGTGTTTAAGAATTGGGCGGTGGAGAAGTTTGGGAAGAGGTAGTGCCTAGGCATGAGCAATTGGAATTTGGTTGTTTTTTCCATGCAAAGTAGAACCAAAGCTAAGCTTCGATGTCCTTGAATTAGTCCAGCACTACGTCGTGGAGCCAATGAATGACCCAAGAGCTGAATCCTTCCGAGGAATTAGTGTACTGGACTTGCCAGCAGTCATTCCTTTCGCTGTGGAGCTACGCTGCCCCGAGAGGAAAGGGTGGTAAGGAGCTGTGCGACATACTAATTGTTTGCGACCCGGACATCATCATCATCAGTGTTAAGGACATCAAGCTGCAGGATGGTGAGCAAGTTGCGCACGAGCGTTGGTCAAAACGCGCGATCGACGATTCGGTGAAGCAGCTTTATGGTGCAGAACGTTGGCTCAACAGCGCAGAGAGTGTAGTTCGAATAGACGGCTCAAACGGCCTCGCGATACCGAAATCAAGCTCCCGGCGCGTGCATCGGATTGCAATCGCATTTGGAGCAGAAGGTAAAGTGGGTTTTTCGGTCGGTGATTTCGGCAAAGGTTATGTTCACGTCTTCGACGAACTCGCTTTTCGGATCCTGCTCTCGGAGTTGGATACAATCAGCGATTTCGTGGAATATTTGGTCGAAAAAGAAAGCCTAACTAAGCGAGCTTCGGTAATCTTCGAGGGCGAAGAGAACCTGCTTGCCTTGTACCTGCACCAAGGACGTTCCTTTCCGAAGGGGGCTGACTTTTTGATGGTGCCAAACGACCTTTGGGATGCACTCATTAAAAGGCCGGAGTTTAAGCGTAGAGATGCAGCAAACAAAGACAGCTATGCATGGGACGAACTTATAGAGTTGGTTTCACGAGACATTCTGGTAGGTGGCCTTGAGGTTGGCCCGGGGATGCGAGAGTGTGAATTAGCCATGAGGGCAATGGCTCGTGAGGATCGATTCTGCCGCCGCTGTTTAGGAAACGCATTCCTAAGCTTCGTTGATGATGTGAAATCCCGGAAGATTCGAGCTCGGTTCGCACAGTCGCCGAGCGGGATGTCTTACGTGTTTCTAAATATGCCGTTAGGTGAAAAGAAAACCTTGGAGGAACTTGAACTTCGATGCTTCGTGGCAAGAAGCCTTGCTAAACAGACTTCCGCGGTGGTCGGTATCGGAATTACGAACCTAGAGGATGGTAGTCGCAAACTTACGATCCTGCATTTCGATCAGCCCGAGTGGACCGCAGAAGATGCTGCCAAGGCTCTCGCCATTCAAGACGAGCTGAACTACTTCAGACCTTCGCGGCTACGTACCGTTCCAAGCGACGAGTACCCAAAGGCCAAACGCAAGAAAAAGGGGAAATCTCCGCATCGATAACTAATTCGCAACTCCGCCTCCCAAATGAAACGCCGCGTCGCGGCCGATGCGAATGACAAAATTCTGTCGATCGGGCCAGGCTTGCTTTGCGGCGAGGGCTGCGTCGATGAATTGATCGCCCAGATAGTAGGATCGTGAGATCGGCTCGATGGCAACAAAGCGGTTACGATGACTGGCTTCCAGTTCGGAACGCCAATTGGTTTCGTAGACTTGTTTGGCTTGCTCAGCGAAGGTCATGCGATTCTCCTTCCTGTCACCCTACTCAACCGGCTCAGCTCGTTCAATTGCCAGTAACGGATCGGTTGCTTTGAGGTTTCCCTTTCGCACCAACAGGTTGGTGCGAGTCTCGGTCGTGCCGTCGTTGAATTGCAGGGGTGTTTGCTTCGACTCGAGTGTGCCGGTTAATTGCGCTTCCTGATCGATCGCCAAGCCGGCCTGGTTAATGAGTTGGCGCAGTCCTTCGACGGTGATGACCACGCCGCGGTAGCGAAAGAAGGCTTCGCCTTTGATCTCGATAATCGTGCCGCGGAGCGACACCTGTCTGCCGGCCTGGTCGACGAGATCGACGAGGTGGGCGTTGTTGTTCTTGCCGCCGTTTTCGAGGCGGTAGGTCGCCGACTTGCCGATGTTGCGGATCACGCCGCGGGCTTCGACGGTTTTTCCCTCGGTGTTCTTCGGCCAAGGCGTGCCGTTGTCGATGAGCACCTTCCACTTGTTGCTGGCGATATAAGCCGAGCCACCTTCGGTAACCGCTTGTCCCTGCACAAGCATTTCTCGTCCGAGAAAATCCACCGGCGAGAAGGGCTGCAGCGTGATTTCTCTAGCGTGGATGACTTTGAACTCGTGCACGAAGCGATACGCAGTGGTGCGCGTGACGGGGCCGCCAATCTGTACTGCTTCGGCCGACATGCCGATGAAGCCCCCCGTTTCGAAACCCTCGAGCTCGTAGATGGTGCCGGGTTGCACCGGCAATTCATCGCGGCCGTAGTAATCGCTGAGCTTGAACTGAATGAACTCCTGCGTGGCCGTGCCGTTGATGCGGAAGACGCGCACGCTCAAGCCATCTTCCGGGCCCTTGCCAGGTGTTTGAACGATGAGGCCTTTCAGCCGAGCAACTTCGCCCAGCGGCAACTTCAATTTGCCGAGCAAGCGGAACTGCTTGCCGAGTTGCTGGATGGGCACATCGACGGCGGGCGGCTCGGGCGGGGCGGTTTTATCGATCGGCTTGGCCGTGAAGCCCGCGGGCTGGATGCGGTTGGGCTCGACGGGTTGCTGGGCCGCAATTTGCGCAACGGCGAACCCCAGGGAAACGACGGCTGTCCATCCATTACGAAACATCGTGCGACTCCTTGCACGCTAGCATTGATCACTCACCGCATCCGGCAACATATCACCATGAGCAGCGCCCCGAGAAGTTCAGTTTTGTCCGTCCCGCGGTCGGAACTACGCTTTCGCCTTTTTGGTTTTCATTTTTTCATTCGGAAATGGACACAGCGGAATACTCTTCGTCGGCTCGGCGAGGATCTCGGCCAACGTCGACTGGCCAAAGGCTTCTTCCATGGTGGCGAGAGCGTTATCAACGCGGCGGTGCAACGGGCACAGATGCACGCCATGGGCGGTCAGTCCCAGCGGACAAGTGTGGATCCGCTGAATCGGCTCGACGGCATTCACTACTTCCAAAATCGTCAGTTCCTCCGGCTTCTTTACCAGCGACATGCCGCCGCCCAGTCCTCGCGTCGAAAGGACCACGCCACCCTTGGCCAGGCTCTGCAGCACTTTCGACAAGTACGCCCGCGGCACGAGCGTCGCTGTGGCAATCTGCTCGGTGGTGCGGGCCTCGGGAGCAACGCTCGCCAAGTGGACAACCGCCCGCAGCGCGTATTCAACGGTTTGAGAAAGCACGGAAAATTCCTCGGCAAACCCACAAACTAGACATTGACATCCAATTATAGGCCGATAGATTACATTAAGTGGACAGCGATGTCCAATTATGGCAGGTGTCAGGCAAACGTCTTGTGAGGAGTATGGGCGATGAAACACATTGACGAAACCCGCTTGGAAACCGATCTGGCTTATCGCGTCGGCTATGTCACGGAATTTATGGGCTTTGGCGCCGACGACATTGCCGCGCTGCATGGCTCGGCGGCGGTTCTCGGACCGATCGTGCCGCAGCTCGTCGACGCAGTTTACGAAAAGCTCTTCAGCTACGACGCCACCAAGCGCCACTTCGTACCGCGGCAATCGGGCTACAGCGGGCCGTTGCCCGAGGGGGTCGAAACACTGACGGCGGATCACGAGATGATTCAGTTTCGTAAGCAGCATCTCGGCCGTTACCTGGCCGCACTCGTCACGCGTCCGTACGACGCCAAGATGCTGAGCTACCTCGACATGGTCGGCCGCATGCACACACCGCTCGCCGGCTCGAAGGATCTCGACGTGCCGCTGGTGCAGATGAACGCTCTGATGGGTTTTGTTGCGGATGCCGTGATCGCGACCGTTTGCAGCTTGGGCCTCGACCGGGCGACGGAAGTTCGCACGCTCCGCGCATTTAATAAGGTGCTGTGGGTGCAGAACGATTTGATCACGCGACACTACGCTGCCGCGGTCGCGGTTTGAGGCGAATGATTGTGTCAGCCGTGGCGGCGAGGTAAATTAGCCGCCATGGGTATCTTGCGAATCATCAGCGGTTGGTCGGCGGGAATGCAGTTCACGCTGCGCGCTACGACCTCGCTCCTGATGATCCTGTCGCTCGGCCTCGCCCAGTTCGGCTATCCCGTTTGGAAAGTCGTCGCCAAGAACAGCGATCGCCCGTTTCCTTGCCAGTTCAGCAACTGCGGCTGTCAAACAGCCGATCAATGTCGCACGAGTTGTTGTTGCCATAGCAAGCGCGAACGAGTCGCTTGGGCCGTGAAGCGAAACATCGATCCCGATCAAGTCGCCGTGCTCACGGCTGAAGAGAAAACCGAATTCACCTTCGCGGCAAAACTGGAGCAACCAGCCAAGACTTGCTGCCAGACGAAGAAGCCCAGCTGCTGCAGTGCGAAGAAAGAAGTCAGTTGCTGTACGTCAGCCGTTGCGAAGAGTGAAGTGAAGAGCGACGAAGTTCAACTTCAATGGGTCCTGGCCATCGCTGCTCAAAAATGCCGTGGCACGGGGGTCGAGTGGATCCAAGCGGGCATGGTTGCTCCGCCGCCGTTGCCGGTGGAATTCGCGATGGAAGTTCTGACCACTGTCTCTATCAGCGAAGTCCTGCCGATCTATTTTTCTCCCGCTCAAGAGCCGTTGCTCCGGCCGGTGTAGGCAGCTGCGCGTGAGTGCGTAGTTGTACCTGCTTTTTATTTCCGAGGTCCATTTCGATTGCGCCTGCGCGCTTCGCTGTCCCGGCGACTTTGCGCTCCAGCCAATCGGCCTCGTCACACCGACGGAGTTTTTATGTTTCACCCGCATCAGCGGCAGCGTGCCTTCACGCTTGTCGAGTTGCTGGTGGTGATTGCGATTATCGGCATCCTCGTGGCGCTGTTGCTTCCTGCCGTGCAAGCGGCCCGCGAAGCAGCCCGCCGAGCGCAGTGCACCAACCAGATCAAACAATGGGCCCTCGCGGCTCATAATTATCACGATACGTTCAACGCCTTCGCGATGACGAATGCGCAGAACTATCAGCCCAACGTGCAAGGCTTTTCGCCGCAGGCTCGCATCCTGCCGTTCATCGAGCAGTCGAACTTGCAGGCCCAGTTCGATTTTTCACAGCCGGCGTTTACCGGGCCGTTTAATGCGCTCGTGCCGAACCCGCTGTTTGCGGCGGCGTTTGCCACGCAGATTAAAGTGGCCCTCTGCCCGAGCGATCCCGCGCCGATCATGAATACCGGCGCCGGCGGTTCGCAGTACTCCGGCATCAACTACATGGTGAGCATGGGAAGCGGCAGCGGAGCCAAATACGATCTGCGCTGGCGGACCGATGGCTTTGTGTTTGAAAACTCCGGCGTGCGGTTCAGCGACATCACCGATGGTTCGTCGAACACGGTGCTGATGAGCGAAACGGTCCGCAGCGTCGGTCCCGATTTCACACTACCGGCAGGCCAACTGCCGAAGGCGCCCTATCAAGCCACGCTCAATGGCTCGACGGGTGTAAACTCGGCGTTGCAAGCGACGCAAGGGCTCGCCGGCACGGGGAGCGGTTGGACGAATGGCTCGAGTGGTGTGATTGAAAACCCGAACCTGGCGAGCATCTGGCCGCAGATGACCAACTGGCGCGGCGCTGCGAGCGCTGCTCTGCGCGGCCGTGGCACATCGTGGGCACACTCAGGCGCGATGAGCACGCTCACCAACGGCTACACGCCGCCAAATAGTCCGATCCCGGATGTGGTGACTCACTTCACGGGCTTCTTCGCGCCGCGGAGCTATCACGCCGGCGGCGCGGTTGCCGCCATGGGCGACGGCAGCGTTCGCCTCCTTCCCAATGGCATCGACACCCTCGTTCACCGTGCCTTGCACAGTGGCGATGGTGGCGAGGCTTCTCAACTTCAGTAGTCAAGATTTGTAAGCAGCGCAGCTGCGCCTCCCTACTCCCTCTCCTCGGTACTCCGGGGAGAGGGCTGGAGTGAGGGGCCGCGCCGCGATCGCCCCCAATATTTCAACCAAATGACTCCCAACATCGTCCCCACTCCCACCAAACCCAAAACCTGGCCCGATTACCGCGCCGTTTGGCGCTGGCATTTTTACGCAAGCCTGTTTTGCATTCCGTTCGTCATCATCCTCTCGATCACCGGCGGCATTTATCTCTTCAAGCCGCAGATCGAAGCCTGGAACGAACGTGCCTACGACGATCTGCAAATCACTGGCGAGGCGAAACCCGCGGCCGAACAAATCCAAGCCGCGCTCGCTGCTGTGCCCAATAGCACGCTGCGCGAATACGAATTGCCGCAGTCGCCGAAGAGTGCCGCGCGGGTAATTGTTCGCGACAAACAAGGAGCCGCGATTCGCTGCTATGTGCATCCGAGCACGCTCGAGGTCTTGCGCACCTTTCCCGACAACGACCGCTTCAGCCGAACCATCTTTCGGATCCACGGCGAACTGCTGATGGGGGACCGCGGTTCGATGATTGTCGAGCTCGCCGCATCGTGGACGATCATCATGATCCTCACAGGCTTGTATTTGTGGTGGCCGCGCAACGCCGGTTTCGCCGGCATGCTTTATCCGCGACTCACCAGCGGCAAGAAGATTTTCTGGCGCGATATCCACGCCGTGACCGGCATCTGGCTGTCGGGCTTCACGCTGTTTCTGCTCATCAGCGGTTTGCCCTGGGCGAAGTCGTGGGGAAATTATTTGAAAGCGGCGAGGCGATTGACGAACACCGCCGTCGCGCAACAAGACTGGAGCAACTCGAGCGACACGACCGCGAAAAAGAAATCTGCCGGCGGCGACTCTGGTGGACATGGCGATCATGGCGGCGGCGGAGGAGGGCGGAATCGCGGGCCCGGAAAGCAACTCACTGCCGATCAACTATCGGCCGTTGATCGCATCATTCCGGTCGTGCAACCGCTGGGGCTCGCGCATCCGATCACCATTGCGCCGCCGAGTGGTGAATCGAAAAACTGGGCCGTGAAATCGATGACGGCCAATCGGCCGTGGCGGGAGAATATCGCCATCAATCCTGACACAGGAACGGTGGTCAGCCGCGATGGCTTTCGGCAAAAGCATTGGATCGACAGAGCCGTGGCGATCGGCATTGCTGCGCACGAAGGCGCGCTATTCGGTTGGCCGAATCAATTGCTCGGCTTGCTGACGGTGCTCGGTCTGCTGCTGATTTGTTTCAGCGGCGTGGTCCTGTGGTGGCGACGACGCGACCAAGGCGTGCTCGGTGCACCACCAGCGATTCTTAGTCCGCGCGTCTCGTTCAGTCTGTTGGCGATCGTCGTTGCGCTCGGCATTTACCTGCCGCTGTTCGGCACGTCGCTGATTGTCGTGCTGCTGTTCGAATGGTTGCTTCTACGGCGGATTCCGCCGGTTCGCAAATGGCTCGGTTTGCCAGCGCCGCGCATCGCCATCGGCAGCGCGGCTGCGGCGTTCCTGGCGGTTTGTTTGCTGGGTTGCGGCGGACCAAAGCCGGTGACGGGCGGCACGGCGGGAGTGTTGCGGTCAGGTGAGCAAACGCTCGCGGAAATGCAGGTCACGATTTACGACATGCAATCGGGCGCGCCGCAGGCAATTGGGTTTGCAGTGACGGGTGGCGACGGTTCGTTTCAACTCGTGACGAATGAAGCTCGGGCCGCGTTGCAGTTGCCGGCGGGGGCTTATCGCTGGACGTTGGAATCAGCGGGTTCGCCGATTCGTGTGCCGCCTACGCTGACGAAGCCGGAGACGACGACGCTGCAATTGATGTGGGGAGCGAGCGGCACGCCGCTGCTGCTTGAAGTACCGTATCGGCTCACGCCGTAACGACTACTTACCCTTGAGGAAGCCCAGCCAGCTGCCGGCCTTCTTGGCTCCGGCGCCAGCCGCGGCGGCGTCGGGTTCTTTGGCCTTTTCGTCACTCTTGCTGAGAGCGTCAGCCAAGGTGATGAAGGCCTGCGTGATGGCAGCTTTCGGCGCCTGTTCGATCAACGGCACGCCGTTGTTGCGAACTTCGACCATCGTGCGATAGTCGTTTGGCAGCTGCCAAAAGATTTCTCGGCCCATGGTTTCTTGGGCCTTCTTCAAGCTGATTTCGCCACTGCCGAGACCGACGCGGTTGACGACGATCTTGACCTTGTCCTTCAAACCGTCCGTTTCGCCGAACGACATCATCAGTCGAACGACGTTGCGAAGGCAAGGGAGGTCGAGCTGCGTGATCAGCAGAATATCTTTGGCACTCTTGAGCGCGACGAAGTCGAGTTCGCTATAGCTCTTCGACAGGTCGATGATCAGGTGCGTGAATGTCGCCTTGAGCAGACCCAGCACGCGCGTCAAATCGTCGGGCGTTACGTGCGAGGAATCTTGCAGCTGCACCGGGCGCGGCAGCAGATACAACCCTGAAGCGTGCTTGGTGAGCGACCGCTTGAGGAGCGAGAAGTCGAGCCGCGAAATATTTTGCGCGACGTCGACGAGTGTGTAATCGGGAATGGCGTCGAGGAACACATCGGCATCGCCGAGGGCCATGTCGAGATCGACGAGCACCACTTGGTTGCGCGGTTCAGCGGCCAGAACACAGGCCAGATTGACCGCCGCCGAGGTCGTGCCGACGCCGCCGGTAGCTCCAGCCACAGCGATGACCTGGCAGCTACGAGTGCCGCCGCTGCCGCCGCCGAATTTTTGAACGCTAATGCGATCGACGGCGCCAACTAGATCTTCCACACCGACTGGGGCGGTGAGAAATTCTTTGGCACCGGCGCGAACGGCTCGCAGAATCACCTGGCCGTCATTCGAAGCGCTGACGACGAGGATCGCACACTCCGACGAAGTGTCGCGGAGCGTTTCGACGAGCTTCAGACCCTTTTCGGGATTGCTGTCGATGCAGACGATGCCGATGTCGGGCTTGGTCTGGCTGACCACGTCGGCGAAGAATTCATACCGCGAGCATTCGGCTTCCAGCCAAACGATATCGAGGCCCAGCAGCATATTCTTCAGCGCGGTGCGCGAAGAATCGCTGGGATCGACAATCGCGATGCGGAGCACGTTGCTCATTCTGCGGGATCAACCTTAATCCGTGGTTTCGAGGCTACTTGCACAGCGCGGCGGGGCTGACGTAATTCGTCTGCCTCTACCGGGCCCTGTTAGTAAATAGGTCGAAATCTCAGAGCGTGCTCTGCAGCGGCGGTGAGATTTTCACATCGTGTTGAATTACGTCGACACGCGCGCCGTTAGAACCGGCACGCGTGTCGCTTGATCATTTCAACTGTCGCATTACTTCAGTTCGTCATAACCGAGCGGTCCGATAAGGGCCGGAGGTGTGGGACGAGCCTGTTGTGACGGACGGGCAGGTTGAGTCGATTGTTGCGAGCTGCCGGCATAGTACGAGAAGTTGCCATTGCCAGCGGGCTGTTGTTGCTGCGGCTGCGAGTATTGCGGAGCCGAGCTTTGCAGAGCAGTGCGAACACCCGAGCCAGTCGCCACCGTCTTGGCTGGCGTGCCGCCGCCATAGGCCGGTTGTGACGATTGGATAATCGGAGCGTAATTCTGCTGCTGCTGCGGTTGTTGTTGATATTGCGGCTGCTGTTGAACTGGGGCTTGGCGGCGAGCTTGTGTGCCAGCCGGAGCCAGATCGTCACGATAGAACGGAGCGATGTTGCCGGTCGTATTGCAGTTGTCGCACTTCTTAGGAACTTCCAGGTAACTCTTGTAGTACAGCTCGGTGTCGGTCGGGCTGGTGGTCTGCTGACCAGGGCCGCAAGCCGGCACTTCGTTGGGTTCCATGGCTTCGGCGAATTCAGGCGTGACCATGATCACGAGTTCGACTTCGTTCTGACGTTCCGTATTGCGACGGAAAGGAGCACCGAAGTACGGCAGATCGGCCAACCATGGAACACCACGACTTTGCGATTCGGTTCGTTGATAAATCAAACCAGCGACCGCCAGTGTTTGACCGGCCCGCATTTCGACGCCCACATCGGCGCGGCGTTGGCGGAAGCCAGGGATGCTTGTGCCGTTGAGCGTCACCGACAAGCTGTTATCGAGCTCGGTGATTTGCGGCCGAACCTCGAGGCGGACCATGCCGTTGCCCAGCACGATCGGCACGAAGTCGACTTGCGTGCCGAACTCGCGATATTGAATGGTTACGGTACCCAGGCTTTGCGGTACCAGAATCGGCACTTCACCACCGACGTTGAAGCTCGCCGGCCGGCCGTTCAAAGTGGTCAGGGTCGGTTCCGCGACGAGCTTGGCCAGGTCGTTCTGGCGTAGAGCTTCGAGGAAGCCGTAGAACTGGTTGTTGCCGTCGACGATGCCGAAGCGGACCGTCGAAGGACCACCGTTCACCACGCCCACGCCGTTGAGCAAACCGCTCACGCCTTGCGAGATGAACGATTGGCCGTTGAGCTCGGCCCAGTCGAAGCCGAGCGTGCGGAGCTTGGTGCGACTAACTTCCATCACCTTGACGTGCAGCAGCACTTTTTGCACGCCGCCGACGGTCAGGTTATTCACGATCTGCGGGAAGTAGTCCTGCGCGATCCGCGTGATCTGCGGCACCATTTCGGCCTTCGGCACGAAACCGGTGACGAACAGGCTGCTGTTGAGCGGACGGAGGCGGATGTTCGCTTCGGGAAACTCGGTCTTAAGAATCAGATCGAGTTCTTGCACGTCGCCGAGGATGACGAGATCGATCGACGTAACTTTCCCCTTGTCGTCCCAGACGTTGACTTGCGTCACGCCAGCCTTAACGGCCGACAGCTGCACGCTGCGCGGTGAGATGGGAATCACGCGGACCAGGTCCGGGTTATTCACCAGCATCTTGGGGACGTCGAATTCGAACTCGAGAATACGGCTGGTATTCACCGTCATCTCGAGCCGCTCGGCGGCACCTTGGACCTTAAACTTCACGCCGGGAGCGGCGAGAGGTTCTTGTGCATGGAGGGAGGGGGGCGCTACGAGGATCGCACCCGCGGCCAATACCGCGCCGGCAATAAGGGCATGTACTGCCCGGAGCCATGACTTTGCCATCCGTGTGCTTCCTTGCGAATCTGTTGCGAAAGGGGTCCGTTCCGTGGTACTCGCGTTCATAGTCCTGCCGTCATGACAGGCCTAAGCCGTTTAGCGAGCGTTTTCTGTCATCCAACCAGCGCGTCGTTCCTGCAAGTAGCCAGGACGATGGTTCACACCTGCACCCGCGGCGGGAGCGGCGGCAGGCGATGAACTAGGACCGGCCGAACCGGTCGAGAACAAAGTGCTTTCTTGCGGCATGCCATTACGGTCCTGCCACTCGTACTGTTTGACTTCACTGTTCGTGTAGATGTGCATCTTATAGCCGCTGTTCGGCTGGGCTTCGACAGCTGGCGGCTTCATGGTCTTGAGGCCATCGATCACCTTGCCGAAGATATCAGTCAAGCTCGAACCAGCAGGAGCGGCCGGTGCCGGAGCGGGCTGCGGAGCAGTTGGTGCAGGTTGTTCTTCACCCGAGGCGATCGCATTACCTTTGAGAATGTCCGGCAGCGAGGTCACGCCCGGAGCATCTTCATCGATCGGTTCGTTCGGATTGCGAAGCGTAAAGCTCAGCTTGCCGATCTGCACGGCGCCGGCCAGGTGGCGAACTTGTTCGGGAGTGACCAGCAGCGAGATGGTGCGGAACTGCGACTCGGCGGCCTTGGGATCAACTTCTTTGTCGATCTTGGCGCCGACCGAGAACACCCGCACGGCTTGCATGATGGTGTAAGTGCCGGGCTCGGAAATTTCCTCGCTCCGTTTCACATACAGGCTGATGTCGATGCGATCGCCTGGAGCGATGCCACGCATCACGCTTTCTTCATCCACCTTGACGGTGAAGACGCGGAAGCCCGGCGGCACTTGCAGCGCCACGCCGTGCTTGCTGTCGGTGATCTTATCCGCCAGGATCGGTTCACCCTTGATGAACCGTTGGCGAGCGAATTTGTCTTTGACTTCGTCCAGCGAGCGAATGGCCCCTTCGGGCATCTTCATCTTCGGCCACGGCTCGAGCTTGACGTTGTTCGCGCTGAAACCGGCATTGATATCGATGTCGGTGAGCGTGACCAGGATGGGTTCCATCTCGATCTGAGCGCCGGCTTTTGCCTGGCCGTTCATCACCTGGCTAATGCCAATCGACGCAACCAGGCCGCAGCCCAGGGCAATGAAAATCAAGACTAGCGATTTCATCCGCATCGATCGTTTCCTGCCACGTTGAAGGGCGTTGTGCGCCCGCGTTAGATCATCCTTGGTGCAATCTGTCCGGCCCTACGTGGCCGGAATCCAAACCCACAAATCCTCGTTCGTTACTGCACAGTTTCGCGACGCATGGTAGTCGCTGCAGTCATGCTCTTTCCTCCAAGATACATTGGCGATGGCAGCCAGCTGACTTGATTGAAAGGAACCGTTACCGTAACTGTGACAGGATCGCCAAATTCAGCACTGCTAGGCGGATCCGGACTAACCGTTACGTTGCTCGTGGTGATCGTGATGTTGCCCGCGGCCATCGCGTTGATGGTCGTGGTCTTCACCCCGGCGGTCGTCGATCCGTCGAGCACCGCTGCCCGGCATCCTTCCCGTGCGGAATTGACAATGATCTGCTGGACCATCACCATCCGGCCGTATTCGACCATGCCGAATACGAGCAGAAAGAAAACCGGCGCAACGACGGCGAACTCTACGGCCGCTGCCCCCCGTCGTTGTTTTCGGAATAATCCGCAGGGTTTAACAAATCGAGCGGCCCAACGTGACAAAGTTTGCGCGGTAAGCATAGTCAGCCCTTTCATCAAAGTTTCTCTGTCTTTCCTGTCCAGCCACTCACTCGCTCACCGCGGGGGATTCTCTGCGTAATCGCAGCGAACCTAGATCAGCAGGCCGGCCCACAGGAAGTAGACGATCGTGCCGATCGCCATCGGAATACCGTAGGGCAGCAGCAGCATCGAAGGCTTGCGTTTGGCCGCAATCGCAGCTAGCTGCTCGGGGTTTTTGACCACCGTGATCTCATTGAGAATCATCCAGAACTGATCCTGGTGTTTCTTCCAAGCGTTCTTGGCCAGCACCATGCACACCGCGAGCACCGCTCCGATGACAGCAGTGAAAGCAAAGGCATACAACGTGTGCGTGCCGTAAACCCAGGCGCCCAGGCCGGCCAGCAACTTCACGTCGCCAGCACCCATGCCGCCGATGGCGTAAGCGGGCAGGAGGAGCAGCAGGCCGATCGCTGTGCCGGCCAGGCTCCAATACAGCCCTTCCCAGCCAAAGGCCGCGACGCTGTAGATCCAGCCGCTGGCGATGAAGGGGAACGTGACCCAGTTGGGCACCTTCAGCTCAAAGCCGTCGATCACCGCGGCCAGAATCATGACCACCGTGACCAGCCAAATTTCCCAGTGCATGGCGATGACGTCACCCAGCGCCGAAATTGTATCGAGCATCGTACAAATCTCCGAAAGCAAGTCCGCTGTTTGAGGGCGTGTCGCTGACGCTTACTCAAACCTTGAAATCAAAAACTATCTGCAAGTCTGGTTGCAGATTTCAGATGGCAGATTGCAGATTGAGAAGCAGGCCTGTTGGCCCTTGTCTTTCAAGCTGCAATTTGCGATCTGCAATCTGCGATTCTTCCTACCACCGGCAGGCCAGCAGCCAGCTCAGGAGAGCGGCTGCGGCTGTGAAAACGTAGCACAACATTTCCCAACTGCCGATTAAAACCTCAGCAGGAATTACGGGATACATAGGTGTGACTTCTGTCTTAGGTAACGAAACAAATCTGAATTAAGATCCAGCGCCGAGCTTGCCCTTGACCGAGTTAAAGGTCGCGTTGGCATTGGTGCCGATCGCTTGAATGGCCGTCAGACAGACGATCACGATCAGCGCCAACATCACGGCATATTCGACGGCCGTCGGGCCGTCTTCAGCCTGCAAAAACGAATGAATCTTCCGGAACATCTTCATGGCAGTACCTGGTTTCGCGTTATCCGATGGAGTGTGAATGCCCCACGTGCGGGCCACTGGCAGCAGGTTTCGCCAGTGGCCTGGTCGTCGCATCAGATTACGAACCGCCGGTCGTGCCGAGCTTCGAAGCAACCGAGTTGAACGTCACGTTGGCGTTCGTACCGATGGCTTGAATGGCCGTGAGGCAGACGATGACGATGAGGGCCA
Organism: Anatilimnocola floriformis; assembly: GCF_024256385.1. Taxonomy (NCBI): domain Bacteria; kingdom Pseudomonadati; phylum Planctomycetota; class Planctomycetia; order Pirellulales; family Pirellulaceae; genus Anatilimnocola; species Anatilimnocola floriformis. The sequence goes on along the minus strand of NZ_JAMLFW010000001.1, from coordinate 5,326,829 downwards.
ACATCACGGCGTATTCCACCGCGGTCGGGCCATCTTCAGACTTCAAAAACGTCTTCACTTGATTGAACAACTTCATGACTAGATCCTCTGTATTCGATGAGTGATTTTTGCTTTGCGAGCCGCGGCGAGAAGCGACTAATCCAGCGGGGGAACACTTCGTTCCCTTACCAAAGACTAGGTCAGGAATTTGTCGCTGTTTGGAAAAAACATTCAGGAAACCGCAGCCAGGTGCCGCAAGCTGGTGATTGGTTGTCGCAATTCAAGGGTGGGTCGAGCAGAGCTTCTCGCCCACCCCGCGACAAAACCGTCAGAATCCTTACGACCCGCCCGTCGAGCCGAGCTGAGACGCGATCGAGTTGAACGTCACGTTGGCGTTTGTGCCGATGGCCTGGATCGCGGTCAGACAGACCACGACGATCAGCGCGAGCATCACGGCGTATTCCACCGCGGTCGGGCCGTCTTCAGACTTCAAAAAACGAACGAGTTTGGTCGACAGAGATTCCGAGACAAAGAACTTCATGGCTGAATCCTTCAAGCAAAGACGATGGCAAAACGACAACGCTTTGAGGGAAAACAACCAGAGGCAGGAATTTTCAAGCAGGCAGCGGCGAATCGCCGGGCACTGTCACTCCCTGGCAAAAAAGAGAAGGGCTTCGGTCGCACGCGTCTTCGCGGGACGCGTTGTGAGGTTTGCGGCTGAAGTCCGGTGCGGACGGTGAAGCGCAGACCACGCACTTGAGCAAGCGCGCGAAAAAGAACCCTCTCGTTGCCAACCGGAGGAAGGCAACGAGAGGGTCCCGATGTCAAACGGCCGACGGCCAGCAAGTCATGCCGAAGCAGACTCGCTGGCGTGGTTCGCGATTACGAACCGCCAGTCGAGCCGAGCTTCGAAGCGACCGAGTTAAAGGTCACGTTCGCGTTCGTGCCGATCGCCTGAATGGCGGTCAAGCAGACGATCACGATCAAAGCCAGCATCACGGCGTATTCCACCGCGGTCGGGCCATCTTCAGAGACGAGAAAACGTTGCACTTTCAGAGCGAGATTCTTCATTGTTTTTCTTTCTCCGGTTCGGCGGTCCTGCGTTGTTGCTGCGAATACGCAGAATTCTCAGGAGCCAGTCCGACACCAAAACGGTTCAAATGAGCCTCACCCGGTGCTGCGGCGCGCCCCGAAGAACGCGCCGCCGGCCTGCCTTGCACCGAGTTTTGACTCAAAATCCAACACGAGAAAGCTCGCCTCGCCATCGTCATCGAATTGCCAGGAAAGAAGCACCGAGCAGGGAATTTAACCCCACTCAGCACAGTTCATCCGTTCGGCAGCCAGGCTTCCGGGAACCGCAACCACCACTGCCGCACACCGCCACCGCACCACCGCCGAAACGGAATGCGAAGAGCGAAGAACAGACAACAGCGACCACGACCCACGGCCCACGGCTTTGCGCCCCGGCCTTACGACCGGTTTGCCCTTTCGGGGATGTGAGGCGGCAGGCCAACAGCAGCAGCTGCCGGAACTCCAGCCGACGAGAGCGAACTCACGCCGGAGCGGAATTGAGGCAAACCACCACCGAGCCGAGAGTTAGCGGCCCGCGAAGACCACTAACTCCCTGCACACTTGAAACCTATGTCAGGTTCTTCCGGTGTCAAATTGTCTGCTTGAGAGAATCTTGGGGAATTAGCCAATATTTTCTAATGACGAATTGCGGAGTGGCTCAGGTTGTCGCGAAGGATCCGGATCTAACGAGCATTGCGCGCATCCAACGGTCAAACATTCCGTAGGTTCCTTTTGCACCGCGCTCGAAGCGCCGAAACTTTCCGTCCGAAACGATCGCACGCGCAGAAAAATAAGCGGCCGCTCCAATATTAGCAGGCTTGCACCTAACGGACTTTTGCTTTGCAAACCTTGCTAGCAACCTGAGTTGCAGCGGCGCAACGTGGCTTGCGGACGGTCAGCACGATCTTGCCGGATGTCGAGCGACTTCCTCGGAGTAGGGCAAAAACCGGTTTTCTTCGGCTGCGAATTGAGACCGGAAAACGCGGCGTTTTTTGCGGCTTGGCAGCACTTCATCACCCGCGTTTGTGCGTTCGCGGCACAGCGGTTGCCTAAGGGATGTTCACCAAAACGCTAACTGGGCGATGCCGAGCTAACTCCTGCAAGTGAAACAACTTGCCGTTGGGAGAGGTGAGGCATTCGTGGGCGTTTGGGCCGTATTTTTTCTCTCGATGTGAACGGAGGAGATAGTCGAGCATGGACCTCATGCACGCAGTCAGGTCTGCAACAAGTGAGGTCCGTTATGGGGCCGACTACGAACTCCTAGTTCTTTGAGAGTTGTAACAGCGTCCGATCAAAGCGGAGGCAGTTCGCAAACTTTCAAAGAGCGAAATCGAGCGGCCTCCTACTCTCGCAGTTTGGAGGCCGCTCTCGTTTCTTGCGGCGCGGAATGCGCCGAGCCGCTGCGACAAGTTGGCTGCTGCCATCTCTCAGTAACTCAACGATTGCTGTTGTTTGAGCTACCGGGCGCTTGCAATGGCTGTGTGGCGTGCTAAAACGGCGGCACACGCGTCATCATGTCGCGTCAACGTAGCTGCCGAGAAGGTCGCGGAACAGTTGACGATTGGAGCCCCATCCATCGTCAATCTGCTTTGATCCGTTCCGAATCGACGCTCGGCATGTCCATGCTCGTTGACAGCGGCTTCGTCGTAGGGATCAGTACGTCTTGACTGTGAATGGGGCCGCATGAACCAAGAGAACAGTACGTTTGCTGCGCATGCTCACCGGCTCGCAGGCAGTGACGACGTTTCGGCAAAGCACTGCTTTGAGGCAATCATCGCCGACGCAGATGAAGGTGTGCTAGTTTTGTACCCGAGTGGCGTCATTGGCTATTCCAATCCCGCGGCTGAATTTCTCCTGGGGCATGGTCACCGAGAACTCGTGGGCGAGATGTTTGGCTCGCCGCTCAAGCCAGGCGAGTTTCCGACGTCGATCAACGTCATCTCGCGCGACAACCAGTTACGGCTCGTAGAGCTCCGCATCGAGCCGCTGGCAACCGAGCCCGCCGGCACACTGGTGCTGCGGCTGCGCGATATTACCACTCACGAGCGTCATCTTTCCGAAGCACGAGATGAAGTGCGGCGGCGCGATGAGTTCCTGGCGATGTTGTCGCACGAGCTGCGCAATCCGCTGGCCGCCATTCAGAACGCGGCTCAGCTATTGACCTTCGATGATCTGACAACTTCGGCTCGCCGCGATGCGGGATCGGTGTTGGAACGGCAGTTCAAACACCTGACTCGTATTCTCGACGATCTCCTCGACATCTCGCGCATTACGCGCGGCAAACTCGTCCTGCTCCAACAGCGAGTTGATCTGGTGCAAGTCTTGCGCGACGCCGTCGAAGCGATTCTGCCGACGGTGTCGAAACGCGACCATGTCTTGGAAATCGATATTCCGCGGCATGATCTCTGGGTCTGGGGCGATGCAACTCGCTTGGAACAAACGTTTGTCAATTTGCTCACCAACGCAGCAAAGTTCACTGCCAATGCCGGCGAACTGAAACTCCAAGCCGTCGCTCAGCGCGACAAAATCGAAGTTCGCGTTCAAGACAACGGCCCCGGAATTCCAGCCGAGCTGATGTCGACGATTTTCGAGCCGTTTGTGCAAATGGAACAGACGCTCGATCGCAGCGAAGGAGGTATGGGGATCGGCTTGATGCTCGCGCGCACCTTTGTCGAGTTGCACCAAGGCACTATTGAAGTGCGCGCGAATGAAGGTTCCACCGGCGTGACCTTTATCGTGACATTGCCATTACTGCCGAACGATCGTCAGGAACCGGCCGATCATGGAGCTGACAAGGCGGAAGAAGATCCCCTGAGCATCGCCTTGGTCGAAGACAGCGAAGATGGTCGCCGAATGTTGGCCCTGTTGCTCAAATCGGAAGGGCATCGAGTGTTGGAAGCGGCCACGGGCAGCGCGGGGCTCGACTTGATCCTGCGTGAACAACCGCAGATTGCCTTCATCGATATCGGCTTGCCGGAAATGAATGGCTATGAAGTCGCTCGGCAAATTCAAAAGCTGTGCGGCAGCGACAAGTGCCGCCTGATCGCGATTACTGGCTACGGCACCGAAAGCGACGCGCAAACGGCACGCGACGCTGGTTTTTACGGACATCTGGTTAAGCCCGTCGAGTTTCCGCGGTTGCGCGAGCTCCTCGGCAAGTTCCAGCAAGAAATGCATGCGCAGCGCGCGACGGATGAGTCCACGACACAGTCGTAGGGATCCGCACCAAAGGGATTTTGATTCATGGAGCAATACAAATTCACACTCTATGTCGCCGGCGGCGCCGGCCTTGCCGCGCGTGCGCTGGCCAATTTCGATCGCTTCATTCGCCAACGGATTCCCGGCGGATGCGAGTTAACCATCGTGGACATCGTGAAAGAACCGCGGCGCGCTCGCGAACAGCGCATCGTGGCCACTCCCATGCTCGTCCGCGAGAGTCCATCACCGGTTCTGAAAATCCTCGGTGACTTGTCCGAAGAGCAGAAGGTTATTTCTCAACTGGGACTCTTGAACCTCGACGGCCAGGCGGATGGTCAAGCCGACGGCCGATCGCCCATCGGATAGTTCGTCCGGTCATGAAAGTTGAATTCGCTTATGAGTATTGGAGTAAGCATGAACGATCTGTTAGTCGTCGAACCCCTCAGGCGAATCCCCACCGGCATTCGTGGCTTCGAACACATTAGTTTGGGCGGTCTGGTCGAAGGGAGAACAACACTGCTGGTCGGCACCTCCGGCTCCGGCAAAACGTTGTTCGCCACGGAACTGCTCTACCGAGCCATCACCGAGTTCAAGCAAAGCGCCGTCTTCGTCACCTTCGAAGAGAAACCCGCGGACATCATTCGCAACGTCAAACAGCTGAAGTGGAATCTCTCGGAACTTGTGCGAAGTAATCAGCTCGTCATTCTCGATGCTTCGATGGACCGCACCATTGTCGAAGAAGCCGGCAGCTACGATCTCTCGGGCATCATCACGCAAATTGCCGACGCGGTGAAAGAAGTCGGCGCAAAGATTGTCATTCTCGATTCGCTCGGAGCCTTGTTCTATCAGTTCGAAAATCCGGGCATCCTGCGCCGCGAAATCCTGCGCATGACCGATCAGCTGCAAGAGATGGGCGTGACGTCGCTCATGACCGCCGAACGGCTCGAAGAGTATGGGCCGATTACCCGGTTCGGCATCGAGGAGTTCGTCTCAGACTGCGTAATCGTGTTGCGACATCAGCTGCTCGACGAGAAAGTCCGCCGCACCCTGCAAATCTACAAACTGCGCGGCGATCGCCATCATAAGGACGAATTTCCGTTCACCATCGAATCGCAGGGCTTCTGCATTCTCCCTCTTTCCGCGGCGGAACTAACGCAGTCTTCTTCAGCCGAGCGCATCAGCTTCGGCAGTCCCAAGCTCGACGAGATGGCCGGCGGCGGCTTGTTCCAGGACTCCGTGATTTTGATCAGTGGTCCCACCGGCAGCGGCAAAACGCTAATGGGTACCACCTTTGCCGCCGAGGCCTGCAGCCGAGGCGAACGAGTGCTGCTCCTCGGTTATGAGGAGTCGCGGCCGCAGTTGATGCGCAACGCCCTTTCTTGGGGCATGGATTTTCAAGAATGGGAACGCAAAGGCCTGCTCAAGATTGTTTGCCAGTATCCCGAAGCGCAAGGGCTCGAAGGACATCTATTCTCGATCGAGCGCGAGATCGAGCAGTTTCGTCCTGCTCGCATGGTTCTCGATAGCATCTCGGCGCTCGAACGCGTCGGCAATGTCAGGAACTTTCGTGAGTTCGTGATCGGCTTGACCGGCTTTGTGAAGCAGCATCAAATCTGCAGCCTGTTCACCAGTTCGTCGCCGAGTCTCTCGGGCGGCGATTCGATCACCGATGCGCACATCTCGACCATTACCGACGCCATTGTCTTGTTGCGGTATGTCGAGAAGGCCGGCGCGCTGAGTCGCGGCGTGATCATTATCAAGATGCGCGGCTCGCAGCACGACAAGCAATTTCACGAGTTCAGCATCACCGACAAGGGATTGGTCATCGGCCAACCCTTTGTGCACGTGCCGACAGCGCTCCTGGGAATTGCCTCCTCAGGTTCCGTTTTCTCGCGCGATACCGACAACGATCGCGAATAGCAACTGCTCGCGAGAGACCGATGAGTGCGTCTACTCCGCTTTCGGCCGCTTGACCTTGCAGTCGTCGAAGATCGTCCACGATGCGGCAACTTCCGGGGCTGGGTGTTCCTCGCCCCCTTCTTCGATTTCCTTTTGTCGCGCCGTGGCTTTTCTCAAGCCGGCCGCAATGGCCTTTTCGAGGGCTGCATTTTTGGCGAGCTCTTTGCCCTGCGGGTGCTTGGCAATCTCATTGCGAATGTAAAAAGCCTGTCCGGTGGCGCGGTTATATTCGACGCGGGCCTTCTTCACGACATCCGACAGCCAATTGGGTGGCGCATCTTTTTCGTCGGCTGCGTGCAGACAAGACGCAGTGACCAGTGAGAGGAGTCCCCAAGCAATCAACAGCAGGCCACGGTTCATCTGCGAGTTCTCGAAAAAGGTGATCGACAAGTTCGGGCTATTGTGGCCGGTTCCAGGGGGCTGTCAATGTTCTTGAATCAGCGAGTGCATGTGCTTATTTCATCGAATCCCGTTCCATCCAAAACTCGGCTGCCGTTTGCGCGGGACGGATGGCAGGCTTGGTTTCTTCACGAAAACTGATTCGTTCGAGCTTGGGAAGCTTGCGGAGGAATTCAAAGTCCTTGGCTTTGGGCGGCAAGGTGATTGCCGTGAGCTCTTCGCATTCCGCCAGGGGCGAGAGATCGGTGAGCTCCTTACAGCCGCTCAGCCAGAGCGATTTTAAAGGGAGTCCGCGCAGCGGTGATAAGTCCTTGACTTTGGCGCCGCGCAGGCTGAGGAGTTCGAGTTTCAGATCTTTGAGCGGAGACAAGTCGGTGACTGGGGTGTTCTTCAAGTCGAGTGATTTCAGCGGCAGGCCTTTGAGCGGAGTGAGGTCGGTGATCGGAGTTGCCCCGAGGCTGAGATCGCTGATCGGCTGACCGCTGAGGGGTTTGAGGTCGGTCAGCTGGGCGTTGTCGAGGATGAGTTGCCACGTGCCGTCCGGGAACTGTTTGCTGCCGCGCAAGAAGCCTTGATCGCGGAGCGGGTGGAGCCAGGCTTGGGTGTCGTACTCTTTCCAGAATTGCTGAGCAGTCGTGGCCGGTTTATAGCCGTTGGCGGGATCCTCCGTGAAGGCAATTCGCGCGAGGTTCGGACGAGTACGCAGGAATTCAAATTTGCCAGCTCTGGGTGGGAGCGACAGATCGACGAGCTCTTTCATTTGTTCCAGTGGCGACATGTCGGTCAATCCCTGACAACCGGTCAGACGAAGACGCGTAAGCGGCGAGCCGACGAGCGGTGATAGGTCGGTAATCTTCGTTCCGTTCAGCGCCAGGTCACGGAGCGGCATGTCGCGCAGCGGTTCCAGGTCGGTGAGCTGGCTGTAGACGATCTCGAGGTATTGCAAAGGCATGCCGCGGAGCGGTGATACGTCAGCGACCTTCGTCCGGTTCAGATACAGATTTTTCAGCGGCATGTCGCGCAGCGGCGACAGATCGTCGACCTGTGAACCGCTCAACCATAGGGCGGTACAGGGCATCCCTTGCAACGGGCTGAGATCTTTCAGCGGCGTGTCGCGAGCATACAGGACCTTGAGCTTTTGGCCCTTCAGCGGCGACAGGTCGGTGACCTTCGTGTTGTCGATTCCCAGGCTGTTCAGCGGCGCGTCCTTGAAGATCGATAGATCTGTCAGCGGCTGATTCGCTACGTCGATATTCCAGGTCCCATCAGGATGCCAGCGCAACGAGTTGATCTTTACGCCGGATTTGCGCACCTGGCCGAGCCAACTCTCCTCGCCATAGAGTTTCCAGAATTCCGCGGTCGTGGTCTTCGGTGAATGATCGCCACCGAACTCATAGCCGATGCGAGTGAGCTTGGGATGCGATTGCAACAAGTCGAAATTCACCGCGTTGGGCGGGAGCATGAGCAATTCCAGCGAAGCGATCTTCGCCAGCGGCGCCACATCGCTGGCGTTGACGCAGAACTGCACACAGAGTTCCCGTAGCGGCAGTTCGGCCAGTGGCGAGAAATCGGTAACCTTAAGACCGCCCATTTCGAGGTTCTTGAGCGGCATGCCGCGGAGCGGGCTTAGATCGGCAAAATCTCCAACAATGAACAGCGTTTCGAGCGGCATCCCGGCCAGCGGTGAGAGGTCGTTCACCAATTCGCTGACGATGTGCAACTGTTCGATGGGCGCTCCCTTGAACATCGCCAGATCGGTCAGCCCGCTATCTTTGATCCCCACGTAATACTTGCCGGAAGGTAACTTGGCGCAGGTGAATTGAATCCCCGCTTTGCGCAGCGGCAGGATGAAACTTTTCTCGCGCTCCCAGTCCTTCCAAAATTCCTCTTTCGGGCCAATCTCGTTGAGCGTGCTTTGGGCAGTGATATTGGCTGCGAGTCGCTTCAAATTGGGATGCTGCTGCAGTTGGCCGATGGCTTCGTAGTCCTCGATCGGCAGGTTGCGATACTCGATGGGCAGGAGCAAGTTCTCCAGCGTCTTGATCTCCTGCAGCACCCGATAATTGCGCGCGTCGGCACACATCCACAGCGCCAGCGTTTTCAAATTCTTCAAGCCACGGAAGACGGTGAGATCGCTAATGCGATTGCGCTGCAATTTGCAATGTTCCAGTTGCGACAGCTGAGCGACGGGAGCGAAATCGACAATGCCTGTGAACGACAGATCGAGATCGTTGATCGGCAGCCCCACGAGTGGCGTTAGATCCGTCACGCGCGAAGCGTGCAAGTCCAGCGTTTCCAGTGGCATGCCGCGCAGCGGCGACAGGTCGCTGATCGCGCAGTTCTTCATATACAACGTATTGAGCTGCATGTCGGCGAGATCGGCGAGGCTGGTGACTTTGGTTTGAGAGATGCCCAGTTTTTTCAGCGTCCGCATCTCGCGCAGCGGACTCAGGTCGGCCACGCTCGTGTTGTTGATGTTCAGCTCTTCGAGCTCCATGCCACGGAGTGGGCTGATGTCGCTCAGCTTTCCTTGGAACTGCGATTCAGACAAGTCGAGCAATCCCAGTGGCGCACCGGCCAGCGCAGAAATATCGGTCAGCTGCGTTTCTCGCAGATCGAGCGCCAATCTGCCGTCGGCCAATGCCTTGATCCGATTGCGCAACGGACGCTCGCCAGCGACGGGCAAGTTTTCGAGTTTTTTGAGCCAATACTCGACTAGCAGATTCTGTTCATTATCCAGGAGGCGCGCGACGGGCATGAGTTCTGCGGCGGAGCGCTTTTGCCTTTGCATGAGCGCGCGAAGTTTCGCCAGGCTTTCGTTAGTGAGTTTCCCTTCGGCGGTCGGTTTGGCGGCGAGAAGTTCGTCGCAGATTTTGATCGACTCTTGAGCGCGCGTTGATTTGGGATCGAGTCGTAGCGCAGCGCGATAAACATCGGCAGCGGCGGCGAGTTGCAACTGGCTTTGCAACAGATCGCCTTTGGTGATGAGGTAGTCCGCCAGATCGGGACGCAACTTGATGGCGTAGTCGATTTTGGCAACTGCTTCGCTGAACTTTTCCTGCGCCGTCAGGGCGCGCGCTTGCTCGGCAAAGGCGGGTGCTGTTTCGCGCAGTTCGTTCAAGGCGGCGACTGCTCGCCGTTCGGCGATCGTCGCCCGCGTGGCCTGCCACAGGCTAAGGGCGATCCCCAAGATCAGCGAAGCCGCGACGGCTCCCACAGTGGCGACGGCGAGCTTGTTCCGCTGGCAGATTTTCTGCAAGCGATACAAGTTGCTCGGGGGCCGGGCAGTAATCGGCTCGTGTTGCAAGTGCCGGAGGATATCGGCGGCCAGATCGCCCGCGGTCGCGTACCGCCGCGATCGGTTCTTTTCCAACGCCTTGAGGACGATCCAATCGAGGTCGCCGCGGAGAATCCTGGCGAGTTGAACCGAGTCGAGGCAACGCCGGGCGGCAATTTCGGCGCTGGAAACTTTGTCCTGGAAGCGGCTGCTGGGCTTCGGCGTTTCTTGTTCGCGGATCAGCTTGAGCATTTCCTCGACGGCGGCCTGCTTCATCGTGGCCCGCGACAGCGGCGTGGAACCCGTGAGGAGTTCGTACAGAATCACGCCGAGGGAATAGATGTCGGCGCGGGTATCGACATCGAGCGCTTCGAACGTGGCTTGCTCGGGGGCCATGTAGGTGGGAGTGCCCATCACATTGCCAAACAGCGTAAGCATCGCCCCTTCGGCGAGCGGTAAACCCGACGTGGCCTTTGCCAAGCCGAAGTCGATCACTTTCGGAACCGGTCGGCCATCCTGTGTTTCCACGAGAATGTTCGTCGGCTTCAAGTCGCGGTGGATGATCCCTTTCTGATGGGCGTGCTGAACTGCCGAACAAATCTGCAGAAACAACTGCAGCCGCTCAGCGACCGAAAGTTTGTGCTGATCGCAGTAATCCGTGAGCGGGAGTCCCTTCACGAGCTCCATCACGAAAAATGGCTGACCTTTGTCGGTCGAGCCCGCATCGAACAATCGCGCGATGTGAGGATGATCCATCACCGCAATCGCCTGGCGTTCGGCGTCGAAGCGGGCGAGCACTCCCTTCGAATCCATGCCGGCCTTGATCACCTTGACGGCGACTTCGCGCTTGACCGGCTCGGTTTGTTGCGCTCGATAGACCGAGCCCATGCCACCTTCGCCGATGAGGTTGAGCAACTGGTATCTGCCAGCGATGACAAGGTCGATCGGTTCGACTGGGCGCGCAATGTTGCGAGTCACTTCGGAATTGGGAGTGAACTCTGCCGTCGCTTGCACGGCTGCCGCGAGCGGAACTTCGAGAAAGCTTCCCGCATCGGCAGCGGCGCGCAGCAGCGCCAGCACGCGCTGCCGCACTTCTGGATGACCCGCACAGGCCGAATTTAGATACGCCTCGCGATCGGCGGGCGATTCTATCTCCATCGCCCGATCAAAAATCGCTTTGACGTTGGGTGCAGACATGTTGTGACCCCGAGATAGGGGCTCCTCTATCAATGCGAGAATTCTGGACCCGTTGTGTCATGGCCAGCCGGGAATTCTGCGAATTCGCAGTAAAAACCTCGAATTAGGGAGAAGGCCCCAGTTCTTGATATAGCCACGCCTTGGCGTAGGACCAGTGGCGATTGGCAGTGCTCACCGAGATTTTGGTGGCGGCTGCCGCTTGTTCGATCGTCAGTCCAGCGAAGTAGCGCAATTCGACGATGGCTGCCACCTCGGGCTCGTCCACCGCCAGCCGGGTGAGGGCTTCGTCGAGCGCCACCAGATGCTCGGTTGTGTTCGCAATCGGTTCTGCGCTCTCGAACTCCACCCGCACCAAGCCGCCACCATGCTTTTCGGCCTGCTTTCGCCGCACTGCTTCCACCAGAATGCGGCGCATGGCCTCAGCGGCGGCAGCGAAGAAATGCCCTCGATTGTCCCAGCGATTCTCGTCGCTATCTCCCACAAGTCGCAAATAGGCTTCGTGCACGAGGGCCGTCGCGTTCAACGTATGGTCTGACCGTTCCTGCGCCATCTTGGCGCTGGCCAGCTTCCGCAGTTCGTCATAGACAAGCGGAAGCAAACCGGCAGCGGCTTTGCGATCGGCAGCCGAAGCGGCGAGTAATCGCCGGACGTCATCGGACATAGAACGCAACACTCCGGGCAGGAGGGGGTGTGATTGGGACTTCGCTGGCTGTTTGCGGCTGACTGTTTGCCTGGGACTAACGATTATCCTTCAACAGTCCCAGCCGGGCGAGTCGTTATGCAACGTCGGCGGTCTTTTTCACGTTAATTTCTTGCCAGCTAGGGCCTGTACATTCCGCGTGCGAACTATCCAGGCGAGTATTCTGCCTGGGTAAACCTTGCGTGTGCGGTACACAGCTGAAGCTTGGGTTTTCCGCCTTATCAGGGTATCAAGCTGCATTTGAAGTACCGATAAAACGGTATGAGCTTGCCGGCTGCGCGCTGGAATGGAGTCGTCATGCACGGATCGCTGCCTGCTTGGATCATCGCCATCTCGTCGCTGGCGATTTGCGTTCCAGTGGCTGCGCAGCAACCTTCCTCGCCGTCGCCGAATTTCGCCGCCGAAGCAAATCTGACTGGTGAAATGGAAGGCGAGCTGGAGGAGCCCGAGGAGGAAGAAGACGAGATCGAAACGGATCGCGATTCATTCACGCCAGCAACCACGGTGGTTGGTTGGCAGCGGCTGGTCGTCGAATCGGCGTATTCGTTCATCGACAATCGCCGCGTTCCGGAGACGCACAGCTTGCCCGAACTCGTCGTCCGCTACGGCGTTTCGGATTGGATCGAGTTCCGCTTCGGTACGAACTATGAAGTAGGTGGCGCCGGCAATCCCGTTTCCGGGAATATTCCCGATGATCTGGAACCTGGCAAAGGCCTCGAAGAGGAAGCCAACGTTTCGTACGGGATCAAGTTCGCGTTGACCGAGCAGATCGATTGGCAGCCGCGGACCGCACTGTTGCTGCAAGGTTTCACGCCGACAGCTGGCGAAGCCAATGACACACATTTCGTTGCGACATATGTCAGCGGTTGGGTGCTGAGCAACGGCTGGGCTTGGGACTCTGCGATTCGCTACAGCAGCGGCAGTTTCGAAGAAGATCATTTTAACGTTTGGGCGCCGTCCACCGTGCTCAAAGTTCCTCTCGGTGACCGTTGGAAAGCACACCTCGAATACTTCGGCGTGTTCAGCGAAGGCCGCGCGACGGAATCGACGCAGCATTTTATCAGCCCGGGCATTCATTACCTGATTACCCAAGATTGGGAGATCGGCATCCGCGTCGGTTGGGGCCTCAATGACCAAGCCCCCAATTTCTTTGCCAACGTCGGCGGCGGGTATCGGTTCTAAACAGCAAAACTCAACGCCTGGTCATCTGCTCGAGACGCGCCACAATTCGCTGAAATAGCTCGGGCGAGTCCTCAAAGGCACCTTCCAGATCAGCCAGCCAAAGTCCGTCTGCCGCCAGGTGAATGATGGCCATATCGATGGGATCGGCGCCGCTCTCGGATTGTCTTCGCAACATTTCGCGAGTGGAATCGCGCCAGGCGGAACGCATGGCCGGCTCACCACGGGCTTCGATCGCTAAGATCGAACACAGCTTGTTCCGCGGTTCATCGCGGTTCATGGTCACGGCCTTTAGATAGGCCCGCGCGAATCGCCCTTCTGGAACGGGATCGGCCGCAGCCAATTCGGCCAGCCGTTGCCGAAACCGCTCATGCAGATCGAAAATCAAGCCATTGAGCAGATGCTGCTTGCTGGGAAAATGATGGAGCAAACCTCCCTTGCTGATGCCCGAGGCCTTGGCGACGGCGTCGAGCGTCAGGTTCACCAGGCCGTGCTCGAGAATCAAATTGCCCGCCACGGCCAGCAGTTGCTGGCGCGTTTCGGCAGGTTGCTTTTTGTGCTGCTTGATGGGGGCCATGGGCCGCACTTACCTTTGCTACTCGCTGGCAGTCACGTGCTGAGGAGTCGTGCTCACGATCTGACTTTCTGTTTCCAGCGGCCGATTTCGCCGTCGCAACCTTTCGCTGATCGATTGCATGAGGACATAAAACACGGGCACGAAAAAGACTGCGAGCAACGTTCCCGCGAGCATACCACCCAGCACTGCGGTTCCCAGCGAACGCCGACTCGCCGAGCCGGGGCCTTCGGCGATGACGAGCGGCACGATGCCCAAGATGAACGCGAACGACGTCATCAAGATCGGCCGAAACCGCAACCGAGCAGCTTCGGCAGCGGCTTCGAGAATGCTCTTGCCGTGCATGCGCAGGTCGCGGGCGAATTCGACGATCAAGATCGCGTTCTTACTCGCGAGCGCGATGATCAGCACGATGCCGATTTGGGTGTAGATATTGTTGTCCATGCCGCGCAGTGAGACGGCCGCCACCGTTCCCAACAAGGCCAACGGAACGACCAAAATCACGGCTGCCGGCAGGAACCAATCTTCGTACTGAGCAGCGAGCACCAGATAGACCATGAGCACTGCCATGCCGAACACAAAGATGGCCTGGCCGCTGACACGCTTTTCTTGAAACGACATGCCGCTCCATTCGTAGCCCATGCCGGCCGGAAGTTTCTTGCTCGCCATCTGTTCCATGATCGACATTGCTTGCCCCGAGCTGATTCCCTTGGCAGCTTCGCCATTGATGGTGACGCAGGGAAACATGTTGTAGCGCGGAATCATTTGCGGGCCGTTCGCCATCCGGATCTCGGTGAAGGCGGCCACCGGAATCATTTCGCCATCCTTATTCCGTACTTCAAGCAGACGAATGTCTTCGGCCCGCCGGCGAAACTTTTGATCTGCCTGCACTTGCACCTGCCAGGTGCGGCCGAACTTGTTGAAGTCGTTTACGTACGCGGATCCGAGCGAAGCTTGCAAGGTCGAAAAGACCGTCTGCAGCGGCACGCCGAGGCTCATCGCTTTTTCGCGATCGATGTCGAGGAACAACTGCGGCACACCCGCCCGGAACGATGTTTGGAGGTTCGTCAGCGAAGACTGCGAATTGCCGTCGCCGACCATTTCATCGGCGACTTGCTGTAGTTGTTCGAGACCCAGATTGGCGCGATCCTGCAGACGAAACTCAAAACCGCTCGTTTGTCCCAAGCCCGCGATAGCCGGCGGCGGAAAGGCAAACACCACGGCCTCGGGGATATTCGCGGTTGCCATGCCGACGTGCCCGAGAATCGCTCCGAGCGATTTCTTGGGATCTTTCAAGCGGTGTTCGTGCGGTTCAAAGGTCATAAAAATGGTGACGGCATTGGGAACCGTCGAACCGTCGAGCAGCGACATGCCACCGATAGTGAACCATTTTTCGACGCCCGGTGTTCCTCGCAAAACGACGTTGAGCTCCTCGATCAGTTCGGCAGTCCGCTCGAGCGAGGCGCCGTCGTCGAGGCGTCCTGCCATGATGGCGTAACCTTGATCTTCTACTGGCACGAAGCTCGTCGGGAGCTTTTGAAACCAATAACCCGTACCAGCCGCGAGGAGCACGAAGACGATCATCGCCAACGCGACGTGCTTCACCAGGCGCGACACAACACCGAAGTAAATCCGTTCGCACCAATCGTAAGCGTAGTTAAAACCCCGATAGATGAAGTTCTTCTTGGCCGGCGTCGGCTTGAGATACACCGCACACTGAGCAGGCTTGAGTGTGATGGCATTCAAGGCGCTGATCAACGCAGTCGCCGCGATCGTTAGCGCGAATTGCTGATAGAGCTTGCCGGTGATCCCTGCCATGAACATCGTCGGCACGAACACGGCCATGAGCACAAGCGTAATGCCGATGATCGGCCCGAGCACTTCGCTCATGGCTTTGATGGTGGCTTCGCGCGGCGGAAGCTTATTGCGATCGATATGGTGAACCGCGTTTTCGACAATCACGATGGCGTCATCGACGACAATGCCGATGGCGAGCACGAGGCCGAAGAGGGTGAGCATGTTGACCGAATAGCCCATCACGCCCATGGCTGCAAACGCACCGATGATGGTTACCGGCACGGTCGTCGCCGGAATGAGCACGGCCCGCCAGTCTTGCAAAAAGATGAGAATCACCACCAGCACGAGCACGCCGGCTTCGAACAGCGTCTTGTATACCTCGTGAATCGAGGCTTCGACGAAGGTGGTAGGGTTGAAAGGAATATCGACTTCCACACCTTCTGGCAGCGTCGGCCGAATGTCATCCATCTGCTTCATGACCGCGGTGGCCACCTGCAGCGAATTGGCGCCGGGCAACTGAAAGACGGCCACACCGGCTGCGGGGCGCCCACTCACTTCCATCCACGAAGCATAAGTTTGTGCGCCCAGTTCGACGCGCGCCACATCCTTCACGCGGATCATACGCGCACCCGAGGCGGCATCGGGTACCGAGCGAACAATGATGTCGCCAAATTGCTTGGGATCGCTGAAGCGACCTTGCGTCGAGACCGTGAACTGATTGTTCTGCTCGCTGGCCGCGGGACGCTGACCAACCTGACCGGCGGCGACTTGCACATTCTGCTGGGCAATGGCGGCAATCACGTCGTCGGTCGTCAGTTCGCGGGCTTTCAGTTTCCCCGGGTCGAGCCAGATCCGCATGCCGTAGCTACTGCTACCGAACACCTGCGTGCTGCCGACGCCGGGAACGCGACTCAAGGCGTCCTTGATCTGAATTTCGGCCAGGTTGCTGAGATACAACCCGTCATGTTCTCCACCGGGCGAAGTCAAACCAACAACCAAGATCATATTGGTCGATTGCTTTTGCGCGGTGACACCCAACCGCTGCACCTCGGTCGGCAACCGCGACAGTGCGGTCGCAACGCGATTTTGCACGAGCACCTGCGACTGATCGAGATCGGTGCCGACCTCGAAGGTGATCGTCATCGTGTAAGTGCCGTTGTCGGAACAGACCGAGTTCATGTAGAGCATGTTCTCGACGCCGTTCACCGCCAGTTCCAGCGGCCCGGCCACGGTATCGGACAACACGCGCGAGTTTGCACCGGGGTAGTTGGCAACCACTTGCACCGTGGGTGGCGTCAATTGCGGATACTGCTCGACGGGCAAGCCGCGCAGCGTCACCACGCCCATGATCATCGTCACGATCGCAATCACGTTGGCAAAAATCGGATGCGAGATGAAGAAGCGGTAAATCATGGGAAGAGCTCAATGAGGCAAACTGCGATAGGAAGAACTGAGCGTGCGGTCGCCGCATCGTTGCAAGAACAACGGGCGGCGACTTGTTAGGAACCGGCCGAAGCGTGCTTGGCATGCTCGGGCGGTGCTTGATTTTGGGCGGCCCGTTTCTCTTCCGTGCGGGTTTCAAGCCACTTTGTGGTCACCTTCATTTCGGGGCGAACTTTGAGAAGTCCGTCGGCAACAATCTGATCCTCGGCGTCGATCGCGCCGCGAATCACTCGCTTCCCCTCCACCAAGTCGCCGGCCGTGACTGAGCGGCGTTCGATCTTCTGCTCAAGGTTGACCACATAGACATAAGTGCCGGCCTGGTCGTAGCCCAGCGAACGTTCGGGAACGAGAACTGCCCCCTCAACCACTTCGGCGGGAATGCGAAGGCGAACGAACATGCCGGGAGTGATGACGCCAGCATTTTTAAAGATGCCGCGGATCTGCACGGTGCCGGTGCCCTGGTGAACGCTCGGGGCAATGTAGTCGACCACGCCCGCGAGCGGCGCCGCTTTCGACTCATCGACTCCGACCGTTACTGGAATGCTGCTCTCAGCGCCGGGAGTGCTGCTACGAGTTCTCAAGCGAATCAGATCTGCCTGATTAATCGAGGCATAGGCATAGATCGGGTCGACTTGCACAATTCGAGAAAGAACCGTGGAAGCATCCATCGCGATGTAGTTGCCCACATCGACGGCCCGGCGATCAATCAAGCCGCTGAAGGGAGCTTTGATTCGACAGTAATCCAAATCGATTTCCGCCGAACGCTCCTCGGACACGGCCAGAGCCAGTGCGGCTTCAGCGACCAAAATATCCGACTCGAATGACGTTTCGGCTTGATCTTGTTCCGCTCGTGCCGCGACCACTTGCGCCGATGCTTTTTGCAAGGCCGCTTCGGTCTGATCGTACTCTGCCTGCGACGTTGCCTTGCGGTCGACCAAAGCGGTCATACGTCGGTGTGACGTCTGTGCAAACTCGAGTTCAGCTTTCGCCAAGTCGAGATTGGCTTTGGCGATCTCGCGTGACTTCGACTGTTTGGCACGTTGCAACCTCGCCGAGACCTCGCTCTTTTTGGCGCGAGCATATTGCAACTTGACGCTGAACGGCTCTTCGTCAATGACGAACAGCAACTGGTCGGCCTTGACGAGATCGCCGTCCTCGAACTTGATTTCTTTGATGTAACCCGAGACTCGCGACCGCACTTCGACCAACTCCGACGCTTGCGCGGTGCCTGTTTGTTCGATGTAGCTGGTGACGTTCTGAAAGGTCGGATGCGTTATCAGCACCTCGGGCGGAGGCGGCGGCTGAAATGAATTGGGGGGCGCACAACCAACGATCGTCGCCACAAGCAACTGAGCTGCGAACCACAACCAAGCGCGATTCGTGAGGCAAGTCAGAACTGGAATGGACTGCACGGTTGAGTTTCCGGAAACGAAGAATGCGAAGCCCGGCGACGGGCCGGTTGACGCAAGTACGCCATCATACCGTCCGGACGGTTTGATTGACAATGAGTTTTGCGCTAAATGCGGGGATTAGCGAAGTTGGTGCTTGTCGAAGCCCTTATTTGGTCGCTGGCGTCGCCATCTCTTCGATGTCTTTCCTGAAGGCAGCTACGACCTGAACGTCGTCAAACTGGGTGACGGCATCGGATTTCGACCACAAGCCGATCAACCCAGGCTGGGAGAATTGTTCGTCTTCGGCTTCGAGGATCAGCTTGCCAGCCAAGTAGCCGCGGATGTTGCGACCGTAGGTGACGATCCGGAGCGTTTGCCAATCAGCCAGATGAGGTACTTTGGCGGAGTCTAGTTGCGTGCGAACACCGTCGACGACTTTGTAAACACGGACGTTATCTTCCAGAGGGTTCCAACGGGCGATGTAGTAATTCTTCGGATCGACATACCTCCAGACCACGCCGCCCCCTTGGTCCAGTTCGCCGGAAATTGCCTTGATCTGGACGCGAATGTCGACGTTGACACAGCGATAATCGGACAAGCACAAATGAAATTGCTTGTAGGCTCCGGCGCTGGAACTCTGCGCAAGAGCCTTATCGCCAGCGCGGTCAACAACCTCCCACTTGCCTGAATTCGCTGGCAGTGCATTGGTGCTCGTCCAATGTGCGGGGAGTTGACCCAAGGGCACGTCTTCAAACTGCCAACGGCGACGAGTGGAATTTACGTCCGCTTGCTCTAGCTCATCCAACCAGGAAGTGATGATCGTGGCGTAATACGTGCCATGCAAGGACGAAGGTTCGCTCGTCGTGCGCCCGTAGCCGCCATCGCTGTTTTTACAGCTCGCAACAAAGCCGCGCAGATCGTGGACGCGGTCCGGCATCGCTCCCAAGCGGTGAAATAGCCGCACGATTCGATAACACGATTCGAGGTCTGATAGATCCGGCGAATCACTGCCGAAACCACCATCTGCCCGCTGGCCAGCGCGCAAGACAGACAGTGTGGCGTCTCGATCGATCTTGCCTCCCAGTCGTTGAATGGCGACTCCGAACAGACCGGTTTGCCGAGCCGCGCCCGGCCCTTCTCCAAACGCTCCATTGGCAAGCTTCTTGGTCGATAGTTCGCGGACCCATTTCGTCGCGCTGGGAACCGTCGTTTCAAACTCCTCCAGCGAGGAAGCCACCATGCGAATCTGTTCAAATCCTTGCGTCTGTTCATCCATGAACTTCAGCCCGCGCGGCAGATGCTTGCCGGTGGGAAGCTTTAGCTCTTGCATGATCATCAGGCCGACCGACGTGCTGATCGGATCGGGCACGCCAGCCGGTTCGGCGGCAAAGCCGCCCGTTTTCTCGTCGTAACAGGCGGTGAGAAAGGCGCTGAGCGCCTCGCGATTGGGAACTTCCCTGTCGAGCAAGCGAAACACGCGCACCGCCGTGCGCGTGGTGCGCAGGTCGGGCTTGGCAGTTTCATCTGGCTTGAGTTGGTTGGAGATGAAGCCGCCGTTCGGCTGCTGCAGGGTTCGCAGAAACGAGGCCGCTCCTTCCGCATGAACTTGACCGACGGAGAGGATCAACAAAGCGGCGGTAATCATAAATGGCTTGGCCTGATGCTAAAGAGTTTCCCGAACGGCTGCTTACTCACCCGCAATGTCGTCGTCAGCCAGCAGTTGGCCGTCGTCACGATTCGTCAGCCGTGCCAAAGTAAGTCCGTTCAGCTTCAAGCCGATGAAGCGGACAGAGCCGTCGCACATCAGCACGTTGGCGCCCTTCTCGTGGAAGCCATAGATGCCGTAAAAGTTATTGCAGTTCACTGCGCAATCATTTCCATCTCCGCGGCCCGGCGCGGTGGGATCGTCCCCGTCGTAGACTCCGAAAAACAAAGAACCCCAACCCGCCCAGGTGCCGCGCGTGTTGTTGGCCAGCGCAAACTGCTGCGGCCGATCGATTCGCTTGTTCCAGTGCCAGGTTTGTGGCGAGCCAGCGCGCTCGATGATCAGCAACGTACAGGAGAGGCCGTCGACAATCTCGGTCAGTCGCATGCTCTCATTGTCGGTCAGGGCCTGATGAGTTCGAGCTCGCATGTCTTCGGAGATGATTGCGCCGTAACCAGCAGTCGGCAGAAACAGGCCGTTCGAGGCGAGATAGTCGTTGGGGCCGCAATGCACGGTGTAGGTCGTATCCTTGTCGGGATTTTTCGAATTACCCGAGGCGTTCGATACGACAGTGGTTTTCCGATCGCGCGGAGCCGCAGGGCAAACGAACGTGGGAATTGTCGTTTGTGAGACCTTCTGATTGACGGGATCGAAAAAGTCGTAGTCGCGATCGAAGTCCTTCGCCAATTCCAGATTGATGTACGGTAAGAGGTTGGAGCCCCAGCCGCCGTAGGTTTTAAACGTAATGTCGTACCCGTTGCGTCGACCAGGAAAGCCTCCTTGGTCGCGAGCATGCAAATGAAAGGCTTCACCGAGTTTTCGCAAATTGTCTTCGCACGTCTTGCGATCGGCATCTTCTTTGGCCTGCTGCACCGCTGGCAAGCCAAGAGCGAGCAGCATTGCGCCGAGCATCAGCACAATCAATAAGTCGGTCACCGTGAAGGCGTGACGACTCTCTGGGGATTGTGAATTCATTCGAAGAACTCCAGTTGGCAGTTTTTACTTGCGTGGCAGAGCGATAACAGGATAAGGCACAGCGAGTCCTGCTTAGAAGGCGCCGCCAGGAATCACTTCTCCGCCACTCTTGGTAACGATGCTGGCAAAGACTTCTCGATCGAGGCCGACAGCCAGCAAGCGAACGGAGCCATCGACAAAGAGGACGTTGGCGCCGCTGGGATGAAACGCGTAGATGCCCCAGGAGTTGTTGCAATTCACGGTGCAATTGCCGCCGTTCACCGTCAGTCCGTCGGCGCTCCACGTGCGGTAGATCGAAGACTGGTACGAAGCCCATGGCCCCCACCAGTTGGGCCACTGCAGCGCAGCATTCGTATCGGCCCGGCGTCCCCGGATCCAATTGTCCGGGCGTCCCGCCATCTCGGCGACTAAGAGCGTCGACGAAGTACCGTCGGTGATCTCTGACAAACGTCGCCGAGCGTTATCAGCAAGTGCGGGGCACTCCGCCGTATCCGCAGCAGCAGCCTTTGCTGCAGCAGGCCACCATACTGCATCGACGCTATTGGCCGCGAAATAATCTCCTGCAGCGCCGATCGCGCCCGTCGGATTATTCATTTGATCGATGACCGTGATTTCGCGGTTGGTCGAGGGGGCACTCGGACAAACAAACACGGGTAGCTTCACGCGAATGAGCGGCGCGTTCGCGGGATCATAGAAGTTCTTGTCCAGGTCATATTTGTTCGTGATGGCGGTCTGCTCGAGATAGGGGAGCAAGAAGGTTCCCCAGCCTTGAAAGGGAGCAACCGTTTGACGCCGAGGCGGCAAACCCACGCGCGCATTCTCAAAATTCAACGTTGCAATGCCGATCTGACGTAGATTGTTCTGGCATTGCGTACGGCGCGCCGCTTCGCGCGCGGCCTGTACGGCTGGCAACAAGAGCCCTACCAACACGCCGATGATCGCGATCACGACGAGAAGTTCGACCAACGTAAACCCCAGCCGTCGCGGCTTCATGGCAGGCTCCCTTCATCACGAGGCTCCCACGCTTGGCTGGTATGCTGGCTAGCGCACGCTCCGATATTCACTTTCCCTGGTTAGAGCATCGCACTATCCGGGAGGCAAGGAGCGGAAGATGCCTATCTAGACGCGATAACTGCTTCAGTCTCGCGCCGAGGTCGATGTGACCGAAGCACAAAATTGTCTGCGGACGTTTACCCGTTTTCGTGTTTAATCGAAAGTTCACGGGAGCAGAAATGCAAGTTGACTTTCGCGTTCCATTCCATCAATATCAACCGCCGCGACGGTTTTAATAAGAAATGCGTGGAGCCGTTGGTCTAGCAAACTTTGCGTCAGGCCGACTACATAAGGTTTCTCGCAATATTTATCGGCCTTCGTTTTGGGTTAGTTACCTGCCAATAGGAAGAATTATGTCTGACCAGATTGAATATGCGGGATTTGAAGCGAGTGAATTCGCCGAGAACCCTGACCCTCGCGTACCCTGCGTGCTGCTACTCGATACGTCCGGATCAATGAACGAAGTGGTCGGCAATTATGAGCACGCTACCGGTGAGACCGTCATGCAAGACGGGCAACTCTACAACGTCGTCACGGGAGGCAAAACCCGGATCGAACTGCTGAACGAGGGGCTAGTCACGCTAAAGGAAACGCTTGCCTCTGACTCGCTCGCTAGTCGCCGAGCTGAAATTGCGATTGTGACTTTCGGCGGAATTGTCACGACGATCCAAGACTTCGTAACTGCCGAGAATTTCCAGCCCCCACGCCTACAGACTTCTGGCAGTACGCCAATGGGACAAGCAATCTTGGCCGGCTTGGATATGATCGCCAAGCGAAAGGCAACCTACCGGGCAGCTGGCATTTCGTACTATCGGCCTTGGATTTTCTTAATAACTGACGGTGGCCCAGATCCAGGCGACCCATGGCAGGCAGCCGCGTTGCAAGTGAAGCAGGGCGAGGCATCAAAGTCTTTTGCCTTTTTCACTGTGGCAGTTGAGGGTGCAAATATGGGCATACTGTCCCAAATCTCAACTCGCCCGCCGGCAAAGCTCAAGGGAGTCAACTTCCGCGAGATGTTTCTGTGGTTGTCTCAATCAATGCAGGCGGTCTCCCAATCGTCACCTGGTGACACGGTCGCTCTTACGCAACCGACATGGACTGAGGTCTGACGATTACATGTGGAAGCTCGTCTTTGGCAGCGTGCAGGGCACGTCTCATACCCAGTCGGGAATGCCTTGCCAGGACTACTGCTCCGGTCTTGTCTCTGGCACAACCGTGATGGCTGCGTGCGCCGACGGAGCGGGCAGCGCCGAGCTTTCTCAGCTCGGATCGAAGGCGGCGGTGGATCGCTTCATCAAGGTGGCCTGCGGCGATGCGGAACCAACGAAGGAACAGCTCGAAGCATGGGTCGATTCTGCTCGAGAAAATTTGCTGGAAGCAGCGTCGGAGACCGGTTCAGCGCCCCGTCAGCTCGCCTGTACATTTCTGGCGGCGCTTGTCGGCGACGGATGGGCAGCCTTTGCGCAAATTGGCGATGGTGTGATCGTGTTCGACGGACCAGCCGGCTATGAGCTCGCCTTCTGGCCGGAAAACGGTGAGTATGCCAACACAACGCGATTTTTGAGCGACGAAGATTACCGACAACATCTGCGAGTTGAAATCATACCGCGGCAGGTTTCCGAATTAGCCGTCCTCACCGATGGTCTTCAAATGCTCGCCCTCGATTTGGCCGGAGCCAGAGTCCATGACCGCTTCTTTGCCCCACTGTTCAAGGCGGTGAGAAAGGGGCCGGATGAAACGGTTCTACAGGCCTTGCTCCTGGAATTCATGGACTCGAAGCGGGTAAACGAACGTACGGACGACGACAAAACCCTCCTCCTCGCCGCGCGAATCACGCCCAATGTCTCGCCCAACTTATCCGACGCGACTGCGTGACCATCTTGGGAATGAGGTCGCGATACCGGCCAAACCCTTCGCTACAGGTGGAGAGGGAGCGGTATTCGATGTCGTGGGCCGGCCCGATCTAGTTGCCAAGTTGTATAGCAAGCCGCAGAGCAAAGAGCGCTGCGACAAACTGCGCGCGATGACGAAGGCGTGGAATACCGATCTACAGAAGATTGCAGCCTGGCCCACCGCGACACTGAACAACGGCAATCCGACGGCAGTAGCAGGCATTCTCATGCCTCGGATCGCCAACCACAAAGAGATCCATAATCTCTATAGCGTGGCCCAGCGCAAGAAAGATTTTCCAGACAAGGATTGGGGCTTTCTTCTTCACACTGCCCGTAATTGTGCGATTGCTTTCGAAAGCATTCACAGCCACGGCCACGTAGTTGGCGACGTCAATCAGAAGAATGTGATGGTATCGGAGAAGGGTATCGTCGCCCTTGTCGACTGCGACTCATTCCAGGTCAAAGAAGGAAATCGCATCTTCCGCTGCGGCGTGGGTGTGCCCGAGTACACGCCGCCGGAACTTCACGGCAGGAAGTTCACGGAGGTAGATCGCGATGCGAACCATGATACGTTCGGCTTGGCAGTCATGGTTTTTCACCTGCTGATGATGGGACGACACCCCTTCGCGGGCGTTCCCCAGGTAAACGTTGACATCCCTATCGAGAAAGCAATTCAGGACGGACTTTACGCCTACGCGCGGAATGCGAGTAAGCTCAAGCCGCCGCCGCATGTTCCGCCGTTAGCAATGCTGAATGCTCCAGTTCGAGACCTGTTCGAGCGGGCGTTCGCCTCACATCAGCGGCCAACGGCATCAGAGTGGCGTCACGCGCTGGATGCTTCGTTGAATGGACTTCAGCGCTGTAAGAACGACCCCAAACATTCATTTCCCGCCGGGACTAATTGCCCATGGTGCCAACTCATCACGGTGTCTCGATTGATGTTCTTCGTCCCCAGCCAAGGCGTAGCTGGCGCGACGTTGCAGTTCGAAGACATCCAAAAGCTGGTAATTAAACTCACCAGCATGCAGCTGGTGTTTTCATCCCTTAAACGACCCAGGCCGCGATTGGCTGTCCAGATTAAGTTGCCAGCCAGTTTGCGTTCGATTCCGAAGCCAATATTGCTGACTCATCCACTTCCGCCTGCGGCGGTGCAGCAGCCCGTGCTTCTACCCCTTCCGCCTCAGCCCACCCCATTGGCCGAGCCGATACTTCGCCTCCTGCCCGGCTCTCCTGCTTTGCCAACGGCTCCCCGACTTCGGCCCCATCCGCCCGCACCAGAAAAGCTGCCCCTTCCCAGGCTGCACGAAAAACCTTCACCGCCAGTCTACCCACCACCCGCACCAGTACCGGCTTCGTCGGAGCCTTTCTTGGCAACGCTCAGTCTCGCAGGAGCCTTGGCCGGGGTGCCGATATTTTTGTTCGCCAAGCCCGTTGGTCTGATGATGATGCTTGCTTTCGGGATGTGGTGGCTAGTCATGAAGGTAACCCACGGGCTGCGTCGTGCGATGCTCCTAAAGTCTTTGAAAACAGAGTACAAGGCGGAGTGCGCGCATATCGACTTCGGATATGCCGAGCAACTCAAGTTAATTGAGAATGCGAATAGGAAGATCTTGGACGCCTGGAACACGGCGAACGCGACCAAGGCCCACGTACACGCTCAGTTGTGCAAGGTTGTCGATGCCGAGAATCGCGTCAGGCTCGCCCCTTGGGAAACCATCAAGGTTTCGATTGAGGCCGAACACGCGCGAATTACACAAGGGATCATCCAGGCAAATCGCCGGGTCCTCTTAGATTGGGAAGCACAGAAGGAGGCTATTCGGACAGCCTATGTTCAGGCGTGTGGAAGGGTTGAGTTGGAGAACCAGCAGCGGACAGTGGCCTGGGAGGCAGTGACAGCCTCTCGCCAATTGGAATATCGCCAAAAATGCGCAGTGGTCGACGCCGAAAATCGACAAACCACTGCGGCATGGGAGGCCGCAAATGCCCCGTGGGTTGACGAGCAGAAACGATGGCGCGACCGCAAATCGTTCGCTGAGTTGGAGATCAAACGGCTGGAAGATGAGCTCCTAGCGCAGCGAAGCATGAGCGTATCGAGATTCCAGCAGCGAAAGGTCGAGATCGAACGGGTGCTCAAGTCCCATGAAGGCGCGCGACAGGATTACGAGAGGGATTTACGCCTTGCCGAGTCGAATTCGAAGATGGTTCAGTTAGACGAGCACCTCGACAAATCGCTGATACGTCGCGCAAAACTAAAGGGCATCAATAGCGGCTGCGTTCTGTCATTAGCATCCTTTGGCATTGAAACAGCTAAGGACGTGCCAAGATTGAAAGATCTGAAAGTGCCCAAGATTGGAAAGGTCCTTAGCCAGCGTCTCTTCGAGTGGAGAGACAAACTCGCCTCAACATTCCGGCCCCAACAGGGATTGCCCGAATCAGAAAGGAAGCGAGTTGGTAGCCGTTACGCGCCATTATTACTACCGCTCACGCAGGCACTGCAGTCTGCCATAGAGGATCTCAATGTGATAGAAGCTTCGCACCGCGCGGCCGAGGCCAAGCGGATGGAGGCCATCGCCGCGGCCGTTCAGGATCTGGCTGTCGCTGAAGCAACCGTTAAGGTCATGAGTGTAGTTTGAGTCGACAATTCAAACGATTCAAAGAAAAACTTGAACTAAATTAGCAGCAACATTGTATTGCCTTTGCGAGAACTTGTAGAAATCAACTTGGCACCAAACAATGGGTAGAAAAAAAGGATTTCGAATTCCTGGTGTTAGCTTCTCTTGGAAGCGTGCCTTGGGAATCACGGCCGCGAAGCAGAAACTTGCGCGGGCTACGGGAATTCCAACAACCCGCGGCGGCCGTCGTCGTAAGTTCGGTCCTTTCGGCCTATTTGCCTTGGTTGGTTTAATTCTCGGAGCTGCGAAGGCTGGTTCCAACGCTCAATCCCACAAGAGCCCAGCAAGTGGCGGCGGCGTCTCTACAGGTTGCATTGGCTGCGTTGTCGTTGGAGGAGTTCTTGCGCTTGGAGTGTTTGTTGGTTGCGGAGGTTTGTTGAGTCTCGGTGCACTGACAACTCGGGATCACCTCCCACATCAGCATTCGCCGAGGAATGCGTTTGGCTCGCAGCCACAGCCCGTTGATATTCCTGCGGCACATCGCATCAGCACTTCAGAAAACTCTCGCAAACTGCCAGTGCCGTCGACATTGCATCGGCAGATCACCGTAGACACCGCGTCGGCAAACAAACACGATGGTGCCGAGAACAATCAATTGCCGCTGTCTCAACCAGATCCGCATCCAATATTAGATACGCTCAAGCCGACGCGACCAGTGCGAACATGGACATCCGCGGATGGCAAATTCACTGTAGAAGCAGAATTCATCTCATTCGGCGCAGGCAAGGTGAAGTTGCGCAGAGTAGACAATGGCAAAGAGCTGAATCTTGATGCGAACCATTTTTCGCCGGCCGACATCGCTTGGATTAAGTCGCGGCTTTGATCACTTTCTCGACAGCGAAAGGTTCAGCGAATTACCTGCGCGAACGACCACGTTTTGAATCCAGAGAGATCTACTTGGGCTCGACACGCCGACGAAAGATCTGAGTGTCAGCCTGGTCGGGCAGTGTCTTAGAGGGGTTCGTAGACCAGGTGCAGTGTGTTGTCGTCGAGTTGTTTGCTGGAGACGAGCCGCAGCGGCGGGCGGGCGTCGGCGAATAATGGCTTGCCCTTGCCGAGGACAAAGGGGCGCAGCACCAGATGATATTCGTCGACCAGGCCCAGTCGGGTCATCAGGCCGGCAGTCTGGGGGCCGGAGACGCTGATGAGCCCGTCGGTGCGGGCCTTGAGAGCGCGGACCTGCGTTTCGATGTCGCCGGTGATCAGCGTGGCGTTTGGGCCGACATTCGCCAGCGTGCTCGATACGACCCATTTGGGAACCCGACGCCAGAGGACGGCGAATTCTCGCAGCGATTCGTTCCATTCGGGTCGGTCTTCGTCCCAGTAACGCATGACCTCGTACATCCGCCGGCCGTAGATGGTGGCAGCGAGATCACGAATGGCTTCGATCCAGAAACGGAACACTTCCGCGCTCGGCGCCCCCATGACCAGCCCGCCATCGAGGTCATCGACATAGCCGTCGAGCGAGACGTTCATCGACAGGATAAGTTTGCCCATGGCGGATCGATTTGTGTCGAGCAAAATTGCAGGCTGACTTAACTAAAATACTCAACTCACTTGGATGGTAGCGTCTTACCATTCGCTGACTTGACGTTTGCGGGAGGAACCAACATTTCGAGGCCGCGCACTTCCAGCGTGCATTTCGTGGCACCCGCGGCAATTTTTCGGCGAGAAGTTGCCGCGTATTCTGTCCCCCCAGACGGGACCAGGCGATTTTGTGCGCCTTGCCAGTCGATGATCTTTGCTCCATCGAGCAACACCACGATGTGATAATCTGTTTCTGTCACTTGCTGAACGTCGATCTGAGCGGTGTAAGTGCGATTATTCTCGATGACGCCTCTTACTCCAGTTCGATTTTGACTTTGATCGGGTCCGCTGCGATCCACGTCACTGAGGGTGAATGGTGTTGTTGTAGGCACCCAGAACCACGGTTACCGCTTCCGTTCCCACAGGAATCGTAAAGCCCGTCGTATCACTGCCATTCGTTCTGGCAAACTTCACTACCAAACGATAGGTTCGTTCGGTCAATTCCTGATCAAATTCAAAAATCCCGCGATCGGCGACGAGTGCGTTCTTGGTCTTTTCTAATTTGCCCTTCACGACACTGGTCTTCGCGCCCGTGGCCAGTAGATCCACCACTTTGTTCTTGGTCTCCGTGGTGCTTGCTTTCGGCGTAGTTGGTTTTGGAGTAGCTTCCGAGGCCGTGAGTTTGTTGTTGGAAATCGTGCTCTCGAGTTGTTTGGCTTTTTGCATGGCAAAGGGATCGAGTGGATCCTTCTGCGCGGAAATGGCCAGCGTGGTCAGCTCACGAGCCAATTCTTGCAGGCCGATCCGTTTTGCTTTTTGTGACTCTTCAGCAGCCTTGGCCCATTGCTGGGCGCAGAGAAAACATGGTTTGCCCGCCACATTAGCGCCTTGCTGTAGCAACGCGACCGTTTCTTGTGCCAGACTCTGCAGTGGATGTTCACTTTTGGCGATGTCGGCCAAGACTTCCTTGGCATTGCCGCGATTCAACTGCCCATCAATGCGCACTTTTTGTGCGGCGACATCCTGCGGATCTTTCTTCAACTGCTCTAAGGCCAACTGATAGCGTTTGACTTCGGCAACGGTCGCCTTGGCGGCATTAAAGTCCTTGTCGAAGGCTGCGCGTTGTTCGCGGTCAGCTATGGCACCTACGGTTTTTCGCGATTCGACGAGCAAGTCGTCGGCGACGTCCGGGGCAATTTCTGCCGCGGCAATTGCCAGCGCGAGCATCTCGTCGGCCAACTCTTGCCGCTGCGCTTGATTTGCGGGCTTTTTTAGCGATTTGTCTTGGGCGGCGGAATTAAGAGCGGCCGCTTTTTCCGTGAACGCTTCAACTGGCGTTAGTAGCTGTCGCTCTTGCAATCCTTCTATCAACTCGAAGGCCAATGCACACTCGTTGTTTGCGGCAGCGAGGTCCTTCACGCGTGAGACAGAGGCTTTGTATTCATTGTCGGCAAATAACTCGGCCGAATCTTGAATGCGCCGCAAAGTCGTTTGAGCATTGCGCAGGTCCTTGGTCACCAGTGATTGGACGAGCGCTTCGGCCAGCACTGCCTTCATGGCGGCAGGACTTTTGCTGATTTCTGGATTGCTCGCAAACGCGAGAATTGCCTCGACCTTTTTTGCCTCCGCAGTATCCTTTACCGCGTCACGCAAAGACTTGCGCATGCGATCGAACTCCACCTTATCGATCTCTGTTTTCTTTGCAGCGGGAACTGCGATGTTTGCAGGATCGTCGGGCGCATCTTGGAAGTTCGTATAAAAAATTACTTGCGGCTCGCCCGACTGGGCCATTCCAACCATGACACTGACGATGGCAATCAACGCGAGTGCCTGCGACTTGGCAAACGTCCTATTGACGCGAAAGAAATCGGCTGACTTCCGTGGTTCTTCACTTACTTCTGGCATGTAGTGACACCAAGCGAGTACTAGCTAAGAACGGGTGGCTCAGGTCTGAAAGTAGCAACGGGATCACGGCCTGTCAAACTAGCCCAGAGTTGACTTGATGACCCTAAGGGATCACCTTCGGCCATTGGCGATTGCATTCGACCGGCGCGGCTCGGCGGGAGCCTCGCCCTCCCGGAAATCGGCAGCTGTTTCTTGTGCGTATCTCTGACCTAAGTTGTCGCCATGTTCGCATTTAATTGACGATTGATCTTTCTCATTTAGGTTGATGTTTTTGGAAAACGACGGTGTCGCTGCGCTATCGGTGCGCGCTGATCGTGACCGTGAGGGAGCGAATGGTGCTCGGTGGCGGAGGCGATCGAGTCGCGTCCGAAGTATCGGCGGTGGTTATAAAAAGGTTATAGCCGGAGCGCGTTATAACCGCCTTGTTTCGCTGCAAGTCGTTGAATGGAAGGGTATTGCGAGAATGGCAATGATTTTGATAACCCGTTATATATTCCATCGCCCGAATTGAAGACTGCTACGGGAGCGAAGGTTATCGCAAGGCTTCCCAGGCGCCGAGCAAGAGATTGGCAGCGCGGCCGATGTCGTCTTCGGCCGTGTACCAACCGAGGCTGAGGCGGATGGTTTGCCGGGCGTGCTGGGCATCGACTCCCATGGCTGCGAGCGTGGGGGAAGAGGCTTCGAGGGCGGTGTGCGAACCGCCCGAGGCATGCGCGCAGAGTTCGGGAATGCGGTTGAGGAGTTCGACTGCGTTTACGTCGGGAAAGCAAACGCTGAGCGTGTTGGGCAGGCGCGGCGCGAGTTCGCCGTGCAAGAGGAGCTCGTCGCCGACGGCGGCGCGCAGTTGGCTGCAGAGTTGATCGCGGAGCGATTCGAGTCGATCGGGAGATTCATCGAGGGCTCGCGCGGCGAGAATCGCGGCCCGGCCGAGGCCCACAATGCCGATGGTGTTTTCCGTGCCGGCCCGCATGCCACTTTCCTGGCCGTTGCCGCGGATGAGTGGTTCCAGGATGACGCCGCGGCGAATGAAGAGGCCGCCGATACCTTTCGGCGCATAAAACTTGTGGCCTGAGACGGTGAGCAAGTCGACATCGAGCTCATCGACGTAGGTGCGAATCTTGCCGACCGTTTGCGAAGCATCGGTATGCAGCAGCACGTTGCGTTCGTGGCAGATATCGCCGATCTGACGCAGCGGTTGAATGACGCCCGTTTCATGATTGGCGTGCATGACGCTGACGAGCACGGTGTCGCTGCGAATCGCCGCTTGAATGGCCGACGGCTGGACGACACCCTGACCGGTTACGCCAACGATCGTCAGGTCGTAGCCCATTCGCTCGAGCCAACGGGCGGGCTCGGCGACGCTCGCATGTTCGACCGCGCTGATGATGAGATGGCCGCCGACCGCTGGCTTTTGCTTCAGCAGGGCGCCGAGCAGGGCCAGGTTGTTGCTCTCGGTGCCACCGCTGGTAAAGACGATTTCGTCGGCATCGGCGCCGAGAATGTGCGCGAGTTGACCGCGGGCATCTTCGCAGGCTTCGCGGCAGGCACGGCCACTGGCGTGCGGTTGAGAAGGATCGCCGTAGTGCTCCGCGAGAAAGGGGAGCAAGGCTTCTTGCACGCTGGGAGCAATGGGCGTGGTGGAGTTGTAATCGAGATAAAGCTGCCGCATGCCACGGGGTCCCCGTCAATGCCGAGATGCAAACCTCAGCTTCGGAAGACCCCGCGGCATACGCCAGGGAGCCTGGCGTAAGAGGCTACCCTGGGAAAATTCCGACAGCTGTGTTTTTGCTGCGAGTACGCAGGTCTTACGCTGCGAGTTCGTAGGAGGTTCGACTACGAACCACCCATCATCGCTTCAGCGTTCATCTCTGCCGTCGTCTTGACGTTGAGCGCTTCAATGGCTTCGGCCAGATCGCCGAGTTCCGCGACGGTCGCATTTCGGACGGCACCCAAGCCGCCGATCACGCCGATCACGAGAACGGTCACAATCAGAATCCATTCGAGCGTCAGCACGCCGCGGCGGTTCGAACGCTTGCCTTGGACTTTGCTCTCGAAACCGAGCTGCTTCTTCAACCAGGCCATAAAGCTCACCTTCTCTGTCAAGGATGTTTGCCTGAACGTGATCGGCCGGTTGTTACTGCGAGAATGCAGTTGGCTGCCCCGAACAGATCACGTTGGACAAATCCAGATAGAGCACAGGCCGTACCAATCGCGCCGCGGCGTGATGTGCAGTTGGCGAGGGAGTGAGAAAGGCCCGCAAAACAGGCCTTTTTTGAGCGCGCCGGCATAAACGGACGCAGTGGCAATTGGTTAGATGTTTCGTGACCCTAGCGCAACCGCAACATTATGTTGCGATTCGACAACATGGTTGCCTGGGGAATGAGCCTGGCGCGGCAGGGAAGGAACCGTAATTAGCGGATTGAGATTGTTCATTCGCTGGCGTTTCAGGCTTGTGTGTGAATTAGATCTGATAGTTCAGTTCCGGCTTCAGTTCATCCGGCACTTCCGCGCGGATCCGCAGCTTCGGCTTTTCCATCACAACCGTTGAATACGGCTCGAGGCTGTGCGGCAACCACACGCTCGAACCAATCACGCTGTCGTGGCCGATCACCGTGCGGCCGCCGAGGACCGTCGCATTGGCATAGATCACCACGCGATCTTCGAGCGTGGGATGGCGCTTGTGACCGCGAACCAGGTTGCCATCGCCGTCGGTGGCAAAGCTCAACGCACCCAGCGTCACGCCCTGATAGAGCTTGACGTGGTTGCCGATATCGCACGTTTCGCCAATCACCACGCCCGTGCCGTGATCGATAAAGAAGTGATGACCGATCGTGGCGCCCGGGTGAATGTCGATGCCGGTTTGCTTGTGCGAGTATTCGCTCATCATGCGCGGAATGAACGGCACGCCGAGCTTGCGCATCTCGTGGGCGATGCGATGGACCGTGATCGCTTCCAAACCCGGATAGCAGAAGATGACTTCATCGATGCTGCGGCAGGCGGGGTCGCCGTCGTAGGCCGCTTGGGCGTCGGTGCAGAGAATGTCGCGCAAGCCCGGAATGCGTTCGAGAAACGCAATCGCCATGGCCTGGCCTTTGGCTTCGTAATCGGTGTCCGATTCGCAGGCCTCGCCGCCGTTGACGCGGGCGTCGTGCCGCAGGGCGCGAGCAATTTGCCGCGTGAGCTTGTCATGCAAGCCATCGATCAAGTCGCCCACGTGATACGTCACGTTGCCGATGTGCAGCCCTTCGCGCCGGCGATAACCGGGGTAGAGAATATCCTTGATGTCGGCCAGGCAGCCGATGATTTCGTCGTAGTTCGGCAGCGGGCAATGGCCCAGGTGGTGGATCGCCCCCTCGCACTTGTAACTCGCCACAATCCGGTTGGTCAGATTGGGAAGCTGTTCCTTCAGCCGAAAATCAGAAGCCATTGCGAAGCTCCAAAAAGATGCGTCACCGCAGTACCCAAAAGCTCGAAATCAAAGCCGCCGTGAGTGATGAAAGAGCAGCCACCATCCAGGGCTGCGAACTCTCATCAGCATGTACAGCGCGGGCAGGCGAAATCTAACAGGCCGAATCGCATTCTGCCGAATCGCATTCTAAAGACCTGAAGGGTGAGACGCGGTGAGGTGGGCAAAGTCTGCGGGCGAACTTTGATTCGGGAATGGTAGGTAGCGCAATCCCGAGAATCAAGGCAACCGTAAATAGAGTCGGCAGCCGCAAAGGTGGAAATTGAGGCAAACGTATGGCTGACTACCGATAGGGTGGTGATAGCAGACCATCGCGCAGGCCGGCAAACAACGCTGCTGCGATCAAATCTGCCGTTGTCCCTGGATTCCTCTGCTGACCATCGGCACGCAACCAGAAGTCGAAATCGCTCAGGGCCGCGTGATAGTTTTCGTCGTCGATGTCGCCAGCCGCGAGGACTTGTGCGGCGTATGCGCTCGCTTGCGTCGCCGTTTCGCTGCCGCACTTACGGGCGATCAGGCTATCGGAATAAACGCTGATCAGTCGCACGTGCTCGCGGATGATGTTGTCTGTTAGCGACCAACCTTTCTGTTGGCCGGCGAGCAGATTCGGCAGGATCTCGCTGAGGACGATTGCAAAGTTCGTTGAGTATTGCCGTGCGACTAGATCGCGCTCCTCGGCTGCTTTCATCGCCGCGAGCAGCGACGGCGGCGCGGCGGCAGCGATGTCCATCTCTTTCGCCTCACCCATGCCGCCGGGTTGGGCGAGACGGATGGCTTCGTAGACTAGCGCGCTGTCATCTGCGGTCAGGCTGTTCAAAACGTTCGCAATGCCAACTTGCAGCGATTCACCGCGTGGCACTGCCGCGAGCGGCGCGATGAGCAGCACCATGCCGAGGTTGGTGTTTGTGCTGACGAGCTGACGTGTCGCTTGAATGGCCGAGAGAACCGCGCGGCCGACGCCCGTCGTGGCGGCGTGCTCCATCGCCGGACCGATCGCCACGGCGCTTGCCACGAAATCGGTGAAGGTCAGTTTCTCGAAGTCAGCACCGCGATGAACGTTGCCGACTTTTGGCGCGGTGACTTCGAGGAGACAGGCGAGCGTGGCGGCTTGGCCTGGGGATAAGTCCTGAGTTTTGAGTTTTGAGTTCTGAGACAAGAAGGAAGAGTTGCTCATTGCATTCCTGTCTCAAAACTCAGAACTTCCCCAACTCAGAACTACTTCACAGCCCGAGCACGTCATACATGCTGTAGAGGCCCGGCTTTTGCTTGGCAGCGAACTTCGCGGCGGCGAGCGCGCCGAGGGCGTAGCAATCGCGGTTCGAGGCCTTCACGTTGATCTCGAGCGTTTCGCCGAGCAGGCCGAAGATGATGGTGTGTTCGCCTGGGTTGTCGCCGACGCGGACGGCGTGGTAACCGATTTCGGTTTGCGGGCGTTTGCCGACCATTCCTTCGCGGCCGTGGACATGTTCGGTCTGCCCCATCGTCGCGGCAACAATTTCGCCGAACTTGAGGGCCGTGCCGCTGGGCGAATCTTCCTTCATGCGGTGGTGCCGCTCGATGATTTCGACGTCGACGCCGCTGCTCATGTTTTTCAACACGCCGCCGGCCATGGCGACCAGCTTCATGGCCAGGTTGACCGTGGTGCTCATGCTCGGCGACCAGACAATCGGAATTTCATTCGAAGCGGCGTTGAGCCGGGCCTTCACTTCGTTCGACAGTCCCGTCGTGGCCATCACCAGCGGCACTTTGCGGCTGAGGCATTGATCGAGAATGCCTTCGGCCGCGTGCGGCACCGAGAAATCGATGACGGCCTGCACATCACCACGCAGCGTCGGTGTGAGCAGCACGCCGAGCTCGCTTACGCCCGCGATCAGCCCCGCATCCTTGCCGATGTCGGGATTCTTTTCGTAATCGACGGCAGCCACGATTTTCAATTCCGGATCGACGCTGCCGAGCGCGACCAATCGTTTGCCCATGCGTCCGGCGGCGCCGTGGATGGCGAGGAGAGTGACCATGCGTTGAATATCCGAGGAGGGGAAGTTTTGAGTTCTGAGTTTTGAGTTCTGAGACAGGAAGGAAGGTGAGTCGAACCTCTTGTCTCAGAGCTCAAAACTCCCAACTCAGAACTACTTAACTATAAAGTTGAATGGCTTTGATGATCTCGCCCAGATCGTTCGGTACGGCGACCGCACGGTTGGCGAAGGAGGCGCGGCGGACGCCGCGGCTGCCGAGGACTTTGTTGAACTGTTCTTGATCGGTCGTGTGATAGGCAACCGTCGCCGTCGGGTCCTTCAGCTGATGGCCCGTGAGAATGCAAACGACGCGATCGTCGGCACTGATGATGCCTTGGTCGCGCAACAGCCGGGCACCAGCGACGCTTGCCGCGCTGGCTGGTTCGCAGCCGAATCCGCCGGCGCCGACCTTGGCTTTGGCGTCGAGCATTTCTTGATCGCTCACCTGCCGAACCACGCCGTCCATTGCTTCCAGAGCGCGGAGGCATTTGCGGAGATTCACCGGCCGATTGATTTCGATGGCGCTGGCGATCGTCGAAGCCTTGCGGCCCAACTGATCGAGCTCCTGATAGTAGTGATCGGCGATATTCATGTTGGCCCGACCGCCGTTCCAGCGCAGGCCGCGATGCTCGAACAATTCGAACAACGTATCGGCGCCGGCAGCATTGATGACCGCGAGACGCGGCATGCGATCGATCAAGCCGAGCTCTTTGAGTTCCAGAAAGGCTTTGCCGAAGGCACTGCTGTTGCCGAGGTTCCCGCCGGGAACGACGATCCAATCGGGTACTTCCCAGCGCAGAGCTTCGAGCACGCGGAACATGATCGATTTCTGCCCCTCGAGGCGGAAGGGGTTCACGCTGTTGACCAGGTAGATCCCCAGGTCGCGCGAGACTTCCTGCACGCGGGCCATCGCGTCGTCGAAGTCGCCGGCGATTTGTACCGTCAGCGCGCCGTAGTCGAGCGCCTGCGAAAGCTTCCCGTACGAAATCTTGCCGCTACCGATGAAGATGACGGCTTTCATCAGCTTCGTAGCCGCACAATACATGGCGAGCGAAGCGCTGGTGTTACCTGTCGAGGCGCAGGCAGCGCGCTTGGCGCCGATCGCGCGGGCGTGTGTGAACGCCGCGCTCATGCCGTTGTCTTTAAAGCTGCCCGAAGGGTTCATCCCTTCGTACTGCAAATACAAGCGGCCCGGTTTCATGCCGACGTAGGTGCCGACGAGATCGGTTTGCTGCAGCAGCGTTTGGCCTTCGCCGACCGTGACGCAAGTCTCGGGCTTGGCGAACGGTAGTAGTTCCCAAAAGCGGTAGATGCCGCTGAACCGTAACGGCTCGTTGCGGCGGGACCACATCTCTTCAAAGTACTTGAGCGACGACGGCGGCTTGGACTTGTTCCAGTCGTAAACGACATCGAGCAGGTCGCCGCACTTAGGGCACGCGGTGCGCGCATCCTCGGGGCCGCAGGTGTAGCCACACTGCTGGCTCAAGCATCGTTGATAGGCAAAATCGCTGAGAGGCACGGCGGAACTGCGGTTGGAGGTTGTGATTTGAGGCTCGACGTTCAGTTAGTAGTTTACCGGACGGGAGGCGAGGGGCGGGAGGCGGGAGGCGAGGGGAAATTCAGGAGCTGGCGCAAGATCAAAGGCGCGACATTGTCGCGCCTTTGTATTTCTCTCGCCTCTCGTCCCTCGCCTCTTCCTAGCGTCGCATCGTGTTCACAGGCTGTTGCTGCGAGTACACGGGTTGCTGACCGCTGGTCCGCATCACGGTCGGCCGGCTGGCCATTTGTTGTTGCGGGTAGGCCGGCATCCGTTGCGTCATGCGAGCCGGAGTCGGTTGAGCGGCATTGTGATTCATTTGACCCGGGACCGGAGCCGGCGATTGGTTGTCCCAGTTTTCTTGCATGATGTTTCCTCGGCCACCGCCGCAGGTGCTGCAGCCGCCACCACCATAAGCACCATAGCTGGTGTATCCACCGCCGCCACACGAGCTGCATCCGGCACCGCCGCAAGAGTTGCAGCAGGGGTTGCAAGCGATGGCGCTCCACAGCCGCATGAGCGGGCCAGGACCGCAGCAACGCGGGCCCACGAAGTTGCCGCATTGATTGCAAGGATCGCAGCAGTATGGCGGATCGCTCACCCATTCGCCCCAGTATTTTTCGCCACAGCTGCGGCCTGCATAGCAACGACCGTTGAGCCAGTATTTGATGCCGCCGTTGCATTGGCTGCAGGTCAGACTTGGTCCGCACGAACCACAGCCTCCGCCGCAACCGCCACCACAAGTCGGGCCGCAGGTAGGTCCGCAAGTTGGACCACAGGTAGCACCGCAAGAGGCGCCGCAACCACCACCGCAACCGCCGCGGCAGTCCATGCCATAGCCTGGCTTGCAGGCCAGGCCGAGGCCGAGTGGTCCGCAGGGGCCAACACAGCAGCAACCGCTTGAAGAAAGAAGTGCGACGACAATCGCCGGCAAGACCCACTTAAACATGGCTGTAGCTTCCGTGCTTTCGGCAAAGCTCAATCCGCTTGCCCCCATGGCAATGCGGCGGCTCCGCTGTCACCCAGCATGGGTGTCCAGAAGAAAGTATCGGCCCGCAGAATCGTCAGAATCGAGAAAATCCCTACAATCGGCAAATCTTGCCGTGGCGCTGCGCTGCGCGGGGGCTGGGAACTGGGAGCTAGGGGCTGGGGAAGACAGCAGGTAGTTGCTGTCGCTTCCTATCTCCCTCTCCTCGGTACTCCGGGGAGAGGGTTGGGGTGAGGGGCGGAAGCTGCGTCGCGGGTAACTTTAAGTTCATTCATCGATCGCGGAGCGATCGACGACTATTGGCCACCGACTACGGTGTAGTTCGCCGCAGAGCCGCTCGGCTTGCGAACTTCCAGACGCACTTCACCAGCAGGCGATGGTACCCGAATCGTCACCCGGTGCAGACCTGCGGTTAGCTCTCGAGTTACTTTGTCGGTCCCTTCGAACGGTTCCGCATCGAGCCACCACACCGAACCTGCCGGCGCGGTGAAGGCAATTTCGACTTCGCCGGCATCGACCACGTTGAGCTGCCCCTGCAGGTATTGCGGCTGCGGTTTGGCGTTGTCCGCGGCGAGTTCGGCGAGCGGAAAATCGCCACGAGCCATGGCGTAGGCGGTGACCCAAGCGCTGGCTGGCAGGTCGAGAACTTTCTCGCGGAAAATTTCCACGTTCGGCACTTCGGTGAGCAACTCCGGCGCGGGGGATTTCAGCACCTGCCACTTCTGCATCGTAGGAATGGTGCGAACTGCGTACGGACCGGCCTTGCCGAGCTCGCTGACGAACCTCGCGAGATCGATGAACTCGTCATGCGTGAGAAACTTGGTCAGCCCTTGCGGCATGAGTGATTTGCCTTCGGCTTCGTCTTCGATGTCTGCCGTGGGAATGGTGAGGACCTTGCCGCTGGCGTCGCGGACGCGGACGCGGGTGTCGTCGCGATCGATAACAATGCCCGTCACCACACCGCCATCGGCAGTGAGCATGACACGAGTGACGTATTGTTCCTTGATGGCGAGTTTTGGATTGAGAATCGAATTGACGATGTAATCAGCGGGCGAGATCGAGCCGAGCGCGGTAAGTTCCGGTCCGACCTGGCCGCCGGCTTGGGCGATGCTGTGGCATTTGATGCAGCTGAGGTCCTTGCGACGGAAAATCTTCTCGCCGCGCTCGATGTTTCCCTTGGCCATCACTTCGGCGGCAATCTTGAGGGCTTCTTCCTGAGTGGGCGGAGGAGCATCGAGGGCGATGTTCGCGGCTTTGCTCAGGACTTCGCTCAGCGCGGCATCGCTGCGGCCGACGCTATACATGTAGCGCAGATTGATCTTGGCGGCTTCTTCGGAAATCTTCGCTTTGGCCAGCGCGGCAGCCAGCTTATCGGCGCCTTCCTTGCGAGTG
Source organism: Anatilimnocola floriformis (assembly GCF_024256385.1). Taxonomy (NCBI): domain Bacteria; kingdom Pseudomonadati; phylum Planctomycetota; class Planctomycetia; order Pirellulales; family Pirellulaceae; genus Anatilimnocola; species Anatilimnocola floriformis. The sequence continues at coordinate 5,287,541 of NZ_JAMLFW010000001.1, read as the reverse complement.
AGAAACGCATCCAGCAGCGGGCCGGGATCATCTTTGGAAGTGAGCGCCGGCAGGATCTTTCCCGCCGCCTCGGCAGCGGCTGGCATATCGATGGCGGTGAGTTCAGCCGTGGCGAGCAACTTCAATTGCAGATCGTCGCCGGTCGTCGCTAGTTCACGAATGACCTTCTTACTGGCAGGATCGCCGATCGCCACCAGGCTTTTGATGGCCGCGGTGCGAACTTCGGCCGGCGTTTTTGGATTGGCAGCCAATTGCTGAAACTGCGGCCCGACGTCGGGCACTTTCCACAAACCGGCGAGCTCGATCGCGCTGGCGACCAGCGCCGGATCTTTTGCCGCGTCGGCTGCCAGCAGTTTTTTGATGGCACTGAGATCGCCGCTCGGCTGCACCTTGCGAACTTTGGCTGCGTCAGCCAGCTGAGCGAGCGCTTGCCGACGGATAGCTGGAGGAAAGCCGTCGTCCTTGATGGCTTGTTCAAAGATATACGCCAGGTCATCCGGCCCACCGCGGTTGATCACCATCTCGACCACCTGCGGCTGCCGTTCCTTCGGCAGGCGACCACTTTGCAGCAACTTCAATAGCGGACCGGCGGCTTGGCCGAACGCGCTGGTCGCCGTAGCGCACAGCAAACCGAAGCCGACGAGCATCAACAACGATCGATTGAACTTAGCCATAGCAAGAAAAATTCAGGAGGGACTGAAAGCGCGGAGGGGAATCGCTGATTATAGTCGCGGCGCGTCGGCAGGTGATGCTGGCGAGTTGGCGCTGCTTTTTCGGCGCAAAGTTCCGTCCAAAACGGCCTAGCGAAAAGCCAGTTCAAAACGTGCTTTCGCAACCAACGAAATCATCACGAGTTAGCTGCGTCGCAGGCTGCCGCTCGGCAAATGCGTGTCAACGTTATTGCGCATTTGGTTTCCGATTTTTGACAACTTTTTCTGCGGACTGGGGAAAATCCACTCTGAAAAGGGAACGCGCGGTGACGGGCGCGCATCCATTTCACGAGGGCCAGGTTTTGTCACTACCTTTGCGCCCGGCTGATGGAATGATCCGTCAGCTTCGCTACTGCAAATACGCAGTGCGATTTTGCCGTAGATCGCAGGAACAGATTCCTTCGTCCCGGCGCAGTAAGGAGCATGGTATGTCGACTGCGGAGTGGAGCGTGGTTCGTTACGACGGATCAGAACCGACGCGTACAGGAAACGCGCCAGGACAGCCCCTGCATCGCATTCAAGAAGTCAGGCTTCAGCAAGGGATGTCGCTGCGCACCGCGTCGCGGCATCTGGGGCTCGATGTGCGCACCATTCGTGCGCAAGAGCAATCGACCAGCGACCTGCGGCTGAGCGATCTCTATCGCTGGCAAGCCGCGCTGGAAGTGCCAGTGCAAGAGCTGCTCGTCGAGAACGACGAACCGCTCTCGCGCCCCGTGATGGAACGGGCCCGCATGGTCCGCCTGATGAAAACCGCGGCTGCGTTGCTCGAAGACGCGCCGAATATCAATGCCCGCCGAATGGCAGAAAATCTGATCGAGCAGCTGCTCGAAATCATGCCCGAGCTCAAGGAAGTGGGACCTTGGCACAGTGTGGGACAGCGCCGCACGCTCGACGAAGTCGGCCGGATCGCTTCAAATCCGATTTCGGTCGAATGTGGCGACTACGGCGACGATGATTAAGTCTAGCGATTAAGTCTGGTCACGAATTGCCGCCCAAGGCGTTGCAATTGGCGTCAACTGACTATTGACTTCTCTCGTCACAATCGCAACACTAGTAACACCTTACGGCATGCTGGCGGGAAACAGCAATCAGCTCCCGCGGCGATGTCGTAAGTTGAACGTAGGTGCGATGTATTTCTTACAGCCGGATTCGCCCGCAAACGTGCGAGCGGCGGCTGTGTTTTTTCCCGATTAGAAAGGGTGCCGCGATCCCACCAGCCGACCAGAAGACTCGTATTAACGAGCAGATTCGTATCTCTCCCGTGCGCGTGATCGGAGCCGATGGCTCTCAGTTGGGCATCTTGCCCGTCGACAGCGCTCTCGCCAAAGCCCGTGAGGCAGACCTCGATCTTGTGGAAGTGGCGCCGAACGATCGGCCTCCTGTCTGCCGCATCATGGACTACGGCAAGTTCAAGTATCAGCAGAATAAGAAGTCGAGCCACACGGTTCACCATCCCAAGCTGAAGGAAATCCGTCTTCGCCCCAAGACCGGCGATCACGATATCGATTTCAAGGTCAAGCAAGCGATCGGTTTCCTCGAGCACAAAGATAAGGTGCAGGTTTCCGTTATCTTCCGCGGCCGCGAACTGGCCCACATCGACGAAGGCCGGAAGGTCATGGACCAGGTCATCACCAAACTGCTGGAAGTCGGCAAACTCGAATCGCCGCCGTCGCAGCAGCAAAAGCGGATGATTGCCACCGTCGTGCCGAAGCAGGCGTAACGGTCCGGCCGACCTCAAGGTTTTGCCAATCCGCACAAAGACCCGTGCGGCTTTCGAAGACGTTAGCGGCGGTGTGCCGACCGCCGCAAAAGGCACTAATCTTGCTTGACTTGGGATGGCGACTCAATAAGCTAAGAGTGTTGTTGTCCTGCTTGCGTCCCGCTCGAACTCTCGCCAACGATTGTGCGCGGTTGCGTACTGATTCGGACCTGGGTTGCTCACTCGGCGCTTCGGCGTCATGGAATATGTGACCGCATCCCGCCTCCCTCTCCCTCCCATGCCGACATTCCCTCGCGTCCTGCCCGTCCGCTGGCTGGTGTCGTGCGCTTCGAGCGCAACCATCTTCTGCTGCGCGTTGCTAGCTGCAGCTAACCTGGCCTCGGCCGAAGATTGGCCCTTCACGCCGCTGAAGGCGCCGAAGATGCCGCCGACTGCTACGCACATCGAAGCCGATGTCAGCATCGATAGCTTCGTCCTGGCCGAGCAACTGAAGAAGGGCTTTGATCTGGCGCCGACCGCCGATCGCCTCACGCTGATCCGCCGCGTGACCTTCGATCTCACCGGCTCGCTGCCAACGCCGGAAGAATGCGATGAATACCTCGCCAACCAATCGCCCGATGCCTACGAACAAGTCGTCGATCGGCTGTTGAACAGCCCCGGTTTCGGTGAACGCTGGGCTCAGCACTGGCTCGACGTCGTTCGCTACGCCGATACCGACGGCTTCAAACTGGACCGCACTCGCTTCAATGCGTATCGCTATCGCGACTATGTGATTCGCGCCTTCAACAGCGATCTGCCTTACGACAAGTTTTTGCAGCAGCAGATCGCCGGCGATGAACTGGCACCGAACAACTCCGATGCGCAAGTCGCCACCGGTTTCCTGCGTTTGCCGCCGGAAGAAATCAATGGCAGCGACTATCGCCAGATCCGCCAGGAAATGCTCGACGACATCACCGATGTCGTGGGCCAAAGTTTCCTCGGCCTGACCGTGGGTTGCGCCCGCTGCCACGATCACAAATTCGATCCCATTTCGCAGCGCGAATACTTTCAACTGCAGGCTTTCTTTGCGCCGCTCGTGCAGCAAGAAAAAGAACTGATCGTCGACGGCAGCGAACAAGATCTGAAGTACGAGCACGATCTCGATGCCTGGGAAGATGCCACCGAAAAGCTCCGCCAGAAAATGGACGCGATGACCGACGTCTATCGGCCGGTGGTCTTCGAGGAACTGGTCCCCGGCTTCGATGACGAGACTCAAGCCGCGCTGAAGTTGCCCGTCGAAAAACGCGAGCCCCGCGCTCAGCAATTGGCCGCTCTCGCCGGCAAGCAACTGCAACGTAGTTATGCCCGTATGTTCCGTCGCCTGCCGGAAGACAAGCGAGCGGAGTACGAAGACCTGATGAAGCAACTGTCGGCCTTTGATAACGTCCGGCCGCAGCCGCTGCCCATCGCCATGGCCGCAGCCGACGTTGGTTCACGCGCGCCAGCGACGCATTGCCTCGAAGGTGGCGATTACAAAAAGCCCGGTGAGGAAGTGCAGCCTGGTTTCCTGGCAGTCCTTTCCAAGGAATCGCCGCACATCACGCCGCCGCTCGACCGCCCCAATAGCACTGGCCGTCGCGCCGCGCTGGCCCGCTGGCTCACGCAGCCAAATCATCCGCTGACCGCCCGCGTGATGGTCAACCGCCTCTGGCAACACTACTTCGGCACGGGCATTGTCGGCACGCCGAACAATTTTGGCGTGATGGGCGAAAGCGCGACCAACCCGCAACTGCTCGATCACCTGGCCGCCTCGCTCGTCATGGACAACTGGCAACTGAAGGATGTTCATCGCCAGATTGTTTCGTCGCACGTTTATCGGCAGTCATCGATCGCCGAGCAGAACGGCCATTTTGAACAAGCCGAAAAAGTTGATCCCGAAAACGACCTGCTCTGGCACGCCCCGCTGCGGCGCCGCGACGCCGAGTCGCTCCGCGATGCTGCCCTGATCGCTGCCGAAGACACCAGCCCGCAAATGTACGGCCCCGCCGTAATGCCCGAATTGCCCGAAGCCGTTCAGGGCGATCGCTACGCTTGGCAGCCATCCGCTCAGGCCAGCGCTCACGTCCGCCGCAGCGTTTACTTGTTCGTCAAACGCAACCTGCAGTACCCTCTGTTCGCCTCGTTCGATCATCCCAACCGCGTTACCCCCTGTGCGGCCCGGCCATCCACCATCGGCGCTCCGCAGGCGCTGCTGCTGCTCAACGGCGAATTCCTCCGCAACACATCCCGCCACATGGCTGGCGATCTGTTGATCGAAACCAAGGGAACGCCCGTTGAAATCGTCACGCAAGCGTACGACCGTGTTTTCAATCGCTCGCCGGAGCCTGCCGAACTGCAAGCCGCATTGACGTTCCTTCGCGAACAATCGCAGCGCATTGCTCAGCACGGCAGCCCCGATGCGAAGACCTTGCCCGATCCACTTCCCGCCGGATATTCGCCCGCTCAAGCCGCTGCCATCGTCGATTTTTGCCAATCGCTGATGAACTCTGCTGAGTTTGTCTACGTTGATTAAGTATGGATTTCATGCCAGCTACTTCGCGTCGCGATTTTCTCCGTCAGGCCGGTGGCGGTCTCGGTGCTCTCGCGTTGGCTTCGCTCCTCGCGCAAGAGTCACAAGCGGCTGGTAAGAAGACCATTCACTCGCTGGCACCCAAAAAGCCGCACCACGAGATCCGTGCCAAGAGCGTAATCTGGCTCTTCATGGATGGCGGGCCGAGCCACATCGACATGTTCGACCCCAAGCCGGCGCTCACGAAGTATGCCGGCAAGCCGCTGCCGTCGTCGTTCAAAAAGCCGCAAACGGCGATGGGGGTGACGGCCAATACGCCCCTCCTCGCATCATCGCGTAAGTTCAAGCAATACGGTGACTCGGGCCACTGGATCAGCGATCTCTGCCCCGAATTGACTCGCCATGCTGACGATATTTGCCTGCTGCAAGGCTGCCAGTCGGAAGGGCTGACGCACGTCAACGCGGTCTGCCAGATGAACACCTGCAGCCAGATCGCCGGCCGGCCGTCGCTCGGCTCGTGGGCCATGTACGGTCTCGGCAGTGAGAACGCCGATCTGCCGGGCTACGTCGTGCTGACCGACTACGCCACCGATCCGCCGGGTGGCAATCAGAACTGGAACAGCGGCTTCATGCCGGCGACCTACCAGGGCACTCGCCTGGCCACTGGCAAAACTCCGATCCTGTACGCCAATGCTCCCTCGGGCGTGAGCGACGATCAGCAACGCGGCAAGATCGATTTCATCAACAGCCTAAGCAAGCGGTTTGCCGAGAAACGTCGTGGCGACGATCGTCTCGATGCTCACATTGCGTCATACGAGCTCGCCTTCCGCATGCAATCGAGCGCGCCGGAAGTCGCCGATCTATCGGACGAAACGCCGGCGACCCTCGCCATGTACGGCATGGAAAACGAGACGACGCAGCGGAACGCTCGCAACTGCTTGCTCGCGCGGCGACTCGTCGAGCGCGGCGTGCGATTTGTGCAGCTCTACATGGGTAGCGGCACGCAGTGGGATGCCCACGCCAATCTCGACACCAACCACGAAGCCAACTGCGCCGAGACCGACAAGCCAATCGCCGCCCTGCTAACCGATCTGAAGCGTCGCGGCCTGCTCGATAGCACGCTCGTCGTCTGGGGCGGCGAATTTGGCCGCACGCCGATGAGTGAAAGCGGCAACGGCCGCGATCACAATCCGTTCGGTTTCACCACCTGGATGGCCGGCGGCGGTGTGAAGCCCGGCTTCCGCTTCGGCGCGACCGACGAAATCGGCCTCTGGGCGACCGATGGCTTTGCTCACGTGCGCGATCTGCACACGACCATCTTGCACCTGATGGGCATCAACGAAGAAGCCCTCACCTTCCTCCACGACGGTCGCGACGAACGCGCCAGTGTGATTGGTGGGAAGGTGTTGAATGAGATCTTCGTCTAAGCTCTTGCTCCCTCTCCTCGGTACTCCGGGGAGAGGGTTGGGGTGAGGGGCTGGAACTGCGAACAGACCCAACCACTCATCAATTTGCTGAGTCGGACTACCGATAGACGCCGCCGGTGCCGCCGAAGCGGCGGCCAGCGCCGCCGCCGCTGTTGCCGAGGATGCCGTTGTAGTAGGCGCGTTCTCCCTCGATCGCCGTGAAGCCTTCCGCGAAGGCGCCCGCGACCACCACTCGCTCGTCGGCGTTCGTCACGCCCATGCGGTTCAGGTGCATCACGATCGTTTGCCGGCGGGCGGCGTCGAGTTGCGGCTTGGCGTTGTATTGGCTTTGTTCGATCACGATCGGGAACGGCGCGTGTTCCAGTCGCATCGCCACCATCTCGAGGTGTCGCTTGGCGCCCGGGCCGAGTTCAGCCGTGTCGCCGCGGAACTCGTGGTCGTAGAACGTGAAGTCGGCCGCTTCGGCGTTCGTTTGCTGGGTTTCCCAGAACGAATCGCTCACCTGGCCGATCGGGAACGGCCGGTCGTGCGGCGCACCGTACTTGCGTGCCCACTTCTGCGACTGGTGATTGCCGTGCATCACTCGCTGGTTGCCACCACACTGATCAAAGTCGTTCCAGGCACAGCCGGAGAGCGAAGCTGCGATCAAGCTGAGGATGAGTATCGTGTGTTTCATGGGAATCACTCGGCGGGTTGGAGTGAGGTAGTTCTGAGTTTTAAATTTGGAGTTCTGAGACAGGAGTAAGTGTCTTTCTGAGTGATGGCTGAGTTCTGAGAACTTTTTTGTCTCAGAACTCAGAACTCAAAACTCAGAACTTCCTGTCTTACTGTCCGTGACCGAAAGGTCCGCTCGTCATCGCCGGGCCGCCGGCTCCGTAGCGTTTCTTCAGACGCGGCCAGACCGTGCTGCGGTAATCCTGGGTCGGATTCCCTTCCAACCGGCCGTGCAGGAAGAACTGGGCACTCGTCGGTTCGGTTACATCGAAGCCAGGCAGCGGCGGAACCTCTTCGGCTTCCATCGCATGCACCAGTTCCGGAGCAACCAGGATGAGCAGTTCCGTTTCGTTGCGGCTCATGTCGCGGCGGCCGAAGACTCGCGACAGGAACGGCAGGTCACCGACGTTCGTGCCGTTCATATTGTCTTCCAGCAAACCGGCGATCGCCAGCGTTTGACCTTCTCGCATTTCGACAGTCGTCGTCGCGGCTCGCACCTTCAGGCCAGGCGTGCCGCCGACCGTGAGAGCCGAGTTGATCTGGCTGAATTCAGGCGACACTTGCAGGCGGATGCGATCCTTATCGATCACCGTCGGCATGAAGCTGATGATCGCACCGAAGGCGCGGAAGTCGGTTGTGACCGCATTTAGGCCTGCAGAACCGACGATTGTCGGCACCGCGAACTCACCACCGGCGATGAATGTGGCCGGCGTACCGCTCATCGTCACCAGCGTCGGCTCGCTGAGCAGACGGATGATGCCATGCGATTGCAGGTAACGCACACCGAGTTGAATATCGTCGCCGTCGACTTGCGTGAGCAGGGCAGGACCAGCACCGGCAGCGACGTTGAGCATCGACTGCAGGAACATCTGGCTGCCATCGGTGTTGTCCGTGAAGTTGATGTGACCCTTCACGTCGACGCCGAAGCCGCGAGCGGCCGAGCGATTCATTTCCGCGATCTTCACCCGCAGCGCGACTTGTTGCACGCCCGGCACGCGAATCATGTTGATGACTTGCAACCGCGAGCGTTGAGAAGAACCAGTCGCCGAGTCGCTCAGCACTTGAGCGGCAGCACCTTCGCTGAGGCCGCCACCCATGCCGCCCGCATTCGCTCCTTGCGACAAACCACCGGTCTGGCTGCGAACGAGCGCGACGATCTGAGCAGCTTCTTCGCTGTCCTTGGCCTGGCCGCGGAGGATCAGTTTATCGGCCACAATCATCAATTGTATCTTGCTATCAGGAAACATCTCATTGATGACATCCTGCAGCATTTTGTAAGTATTCTCTTGCTGTACGACCGCAGCCACGTCCGGAACAACCTGAATCACATACGTGATCGGCTGCATCGCCGGATCGTCGAACCAGAAGGTGACGTGCGTCGAACCCTGGCTCTTGCCGATGATCGAAACTTCACGCGGCGTGAACTGCACGATCTCGCAGATCGAGTCGTCGACGACTGCCGTGCGGTAGATGTCGACCTTAGTGCGAAGCAGCTTGCTGCGACGAACCATGACCTGCACCGCGCCGGTTTCATCGATCACTTCGAACGGGCTGCCAGCGCGGGCCATCGCATCGACCCGCGGATCAACAGGCTGTTGACCAGGCGTGGTCGCCGGCGGTGGCTGCAACGCACCCGGCTGTTGCACCAGGTTGACCGGATGACCTTGCAGCCGCTGCTGAGCCGGCGCGACCGGTTCATACGAGGGCGCGGGAGTCAGCTGCGAATCGTTGAACTGCCCCGGCGGCGACAGCGGCGGCAACGCGTTCTCGGCTCGCACTTGAGCGATGCCGCGAGCCTGAGCTGCCGCTTCGTACTGCGGATTCATCGGCGCCAAATGCTGCAGCTTCTTCGGCTTGGCAGCAACTGCGGGAGCAGCTGGTTGCGCGCTCGGCTGGGAAATCGGCTGCGAAGTTGCAAGCACAGCCTGCTGCGGAGCAGGAGCCGGTGCCAACTGCTGAACCGGCAGCGCGATCGGCCGCACTTCCGGCGCAGGAGCCGGAGGCGTGAACGAAGGCGGACTAAACGCCGGCTGGCTATAAGCCGCAGGCGGCGTCATCGCCTGAATCTCGGCAGGCAACGGCGGCAACGGAATCGAAGCAGCCGGAGCCGGCGGCGCGGCCGGAATCGGAGCGAAGGCCGACTGAGCGCCACCGATGGGCGTCGCGATCAACTCCTTCGGCGGTCCAGCAGGCATCGCAGGCTGTTCGTATTGAACTTGCTTCGCGACATTCTTATTCAGCGAAGCAGCGTTGTTCGCAGCTGGCTGAACCGCATTCCGCGCCCCATTGGGCGACGGCGTGCTGCGGATCATCTCCCGAATATCCTGCATCCAAGGCCCCGTGCTCGCGGGAGCACCAGGCGGCAAACCTGTCGTCGCAGCTGGACGAACTGGCTCGACCTTATTAGGAGTCGGCTGAGCGAGAATTGCTTCCAGCGGCAGGCCTTCTGTCTTATTCACATTTGCGACCGGCGGCGTCGCTGGCAACTGCGGAGCAGCGGCCGGCTTGCTGCGCGAGGGACGCGGCACATTCGCCGACGACACGATCGGCGCGAGCCCATCATTTGTCTGCTCGGCGGTTTTCGCTTCCACGCCTGGCTTGACTGCCAGCGGCGCGGCATCGATCTCTACCCGTTGCAGCTGCGGCTTGGCGCCACTCAGCTGTTGCCGCGGATAGGCGGGCTGTTGCCCCAATAGCTGTCCGGTAAACACCCCGGCAGCGCACAGCGTGGCAGTCAACAAACGAAAACGCGACGATCGGAGCATCGTCTTCCCCCTTATTTGACTCGCGTCATCGCCACCCGGTGAAAGGTTCCCCGGCAACGACGCTTGTTGTCTTCCCTGATGCAGGCATCGCGTGCCAATCCACGCGCGGGGCCATTTGCAGCCCTTCCCTGCCTGATTCCTATCGAACCCTGCAGAGACGGCAATTGAGAAATTGTGCCGGTAATTCGCGAAGCACGGGTTGTGCGGATAGTACAGATTAACAGGGCTGTTTGCTTTATCCGGCGGCGACCACTTTCGGCGAGTACGCGAGAAGTTGGTACGGGTACCCTGGAAGGCTAGTCTTTGGCGGCAGGGAGCGAACGATCCATATAACCGGTGCGAAGCGCACGCTCGATTCAGCCGATAAATTCGAGGGGAAGCTGTTTTCTGCTGTGTATAAGAGGAGTGTCCGATGCGCCAACTGCTATCAACACGTCGCTGGCTGAAGGCTGTGGCCGCCGCGGGACTCTTGGTGCCGCTAGCAAATTGCACGCTGCAATCGACGACTGCTCAAGATCGCGTCTATCGCAGCACGGCAGATATTCGGCCGCGCATTCCCGATGAAAATGATCGGCCGCACTACAAAGAGCGTTGGACCCACCGCGGATTTGAACTGCACAATAACAATATGTCTGTGATCGCGAACACGAACGCAGACGACGCCCGCCACGCCATGACCGAAGCACTGCAGGCCTGGCAGGAAGCAGGCGCTCTCGCCGACCACTTCACAAAGGTCCATCGCAACCCGAACTTCGGCATTGGCGCGTTGCAGATTGTGGTCGATGGCGATCCGCAGCGTGCTCGCGATCAACCGTTGACGACCCTCAACGTCGTCGGCTTGAAGAGCAACCTGGTTGTGCATGTAGGTAAAGGACAACCTCCGCTCGATCAGCAAATCCAGCGAGTCCGCGAAGCAACCGTTCTGGCCCTGCTGCGCACGACGGAACTCGACATTCAATATCCCAGCTGGGTCAGCCAAGGGATCGCCAGTTACATCGCTCAGCAAGGAGAGTCGGCCGAGACGCTGGCCACTGCCGCGCCAGAACCGACGACTGCCAACATCGGCGGTCAGCAGTGGCGAGGAAATCGCCTGAAGCAGGACGTCCTCAAGCCGGCCGAAGATCAGCATCAGGAATCGATCGCCCGCGTGCGTTTTCTGCTCGAAGGAAACGATAGCGAACACACGCCGGCTTTCTTCGCCGTACTGCAGTCGTCGGCCGTGAGCATGGAACACAAACGTGCCGGCGAAAATATGGTGATCAACCGCCGCGGCGAACTTCAGCCGCAGATCGCGAGTCCGCAAGTCGATCAGTTCTTCACATCGCTGGCGAATGATTACGCAGCTTGGCAGAAAGAGCCACTCGCGCGTCAGCCGTTGTATGTCGCGGCGAAGGATACCTCGCCAGAGCTTGAGCAACTGCAGCGCGAGATGGTGCTGGTGCTGAAACTGCAGCGGCGAACATCGCCGCAGCTGAAGAGCAACTTCCGCACGAAAGTGGTCGCGTATCAGCAAGCGCCGAAGTTTGTCGGCGAGCAGAAAACTACGCTGAGCGTCGCCGATCCGCGCGATGTGTATCGCGAACTCACCGATCGAGCCGAAGGGCCGTGGGCGACCCGCGATGTCGATGGGAGTTTGCTGCTATCGAGCAACACCGATCGCTTGGAACAACTCTTCGGCGACAACGGTCAACGTTTCAAGCGCGTCCGCCAGGATGACAGTTGGCGGCTGGCTTCAAAGTTGCCCGATGGACGGATGATGACGGCCTGGCTGGAAGAGAACAAGCAAAACCCTTCGCGGCCGAATGTGAAGTTCGACTTCATCGATCCGACGAAACCGACGCCGGCGAAGGTGGCCGATGGTGGACAACCGCGAGCGGAACTTGGTTTGCCGATTGCATCGCCGCCAGGTAATCCGTAGGCGAGTGAATTAGCCCCACCAGGCAACGAGACGATCGGCGAGAGGCGGGCACAGGCGATCGAGCCAAACGAGCAAGCGGCCCCCGGTGGAGAGAATGATCTCGTGCCGGCCCGCTTGCATGCCGCGGATCGTTGCGCGAGCAACGTAGGCCGGCGACTTTGCGCCGAAACGGCCGCGCGGCTTTTGTCGATCGCCGGTGACTTTGTCGAAGAACTCTGTTTCCGTCGTGCTTGGACTAACGAGCATCACGTCAATCTTTTCGGCCGCGAGTTCCGCACGCAGGGCATCGCTGAAACCGTGCACCGCGAATTTACTCGCGCAGTACTCCGACTTCTGCGGCACGGCGCGATGGCCTAGAACCGAACTGACGTTGACGATCAGCGGTTTGTTGCCTTGTCGAAGTACGGGCAACGTAAGGCGAATGAACTCAACCGGCGCGAAGAAGTTGACTTCCATCAGCTTCCGTAAGCGAGCTTCATCGGCGGCGGCAAACGGTCCGATGGCGCCGCTGCCGGCATTGTTGATGAGAATGTCGACACCGCCGAAACACTCAATACACGTTTGAAGTGACTGCTCGCGATCGGCTGGTTGCGTGACATCGCATTCACGAAATGCAAACAACTCGGGCTGATTGATTTCCTGCGCGAGTTCTTCCAGGCGCGAACGCCGGCGCGCGAGGGCGAAAACCTTCGTGCCCTGCGCCACAAGTTGAATCGCCAATTCGCGGCCAATGCCGCTCGAAGCGCCGGTCAGCAAGACTCGCTGACCGGCCAAGGTGCGCCATGCCACGCTTAGGCAACTTCTTCAATAGGATCGATGACGTTCAGCCTGGCCGGTTCATGCACAGATTCGGGATACGTCGTCTCGTGCGGCTTGGCGGTCACATCGTCCTGTCGCAACACGCCCAAGTGTCGTTGCGGCAAGCGGGCGTGAATGATCACGCGATTGTCGTCGGTGTAACTCTTCTCGAGGACTTCGCCGTGCGCGGCGAGATCGGCGAGCAAGCGGCCGTTGCCCACAGACGCTTCGATATCGAGATCGGCGAACGAACGGCTGAGCGCCTCGCTCACGCCGGCTTGCAGATTTCGCAAGCCATCGCCAGTCGCAGCGCTGATGGCGATCGCATGTGGATAGCGAGTAAAGATGCGAGCCAGATCGCCGCGATCGGCAACGCGATCGCACTTGTTGAGCACGAGCAGCGTATCCTTCTCTTCGATGTGCAGTTCTTGCAGCACCTTGTAGACGGCAGAGATCTGTTCGAGGACTTCTGGATTTGAAGCATCGGCCACGTGCAACAGCAGATCGGCCTGGCGGGCTTCTTCGAGCGTGGCTTTAAAGCTGTGAACAAGCCCGTGGGGCAGGTCGCGAATAAAACCGACGGTGTCGCTGAGGAGCACCGGGCCCCAGTTGTCGAGTTGCCAACGACGCGTGCGCGTATCGAGCGTGGCGAACAGTTTGTCGGCAGCGAGCACTCCCGCGCCAGTCAGCGTATTCATGAGCGTGCTCTTGCCGGCGTTGGTGTAGCCGACGAGCGAAACCGTCAAGCGATCATGGCGGGAAGCAACGAGCCGTTCCTTGCGGCGTTCGATGCCGCGGAGCTCTTCGCGCAGATCGTGAATCCGCTTTTCGACGAGACGCCGGTCGACTTCGAGTTGCTTTTCACCGGGACCACGCATGCCGATGCCGGCCTTGATGCGCGACAAGTGTGTCCACATTCGCTTCAGTCGCGGCAGCGAGTACTCGAGCTGGGCGAGTTCCACGGCGAGGCGCGATTCGTAACTGCGGGCGCTCGTCGCGAAGATATCGAGAATCAACTCCGTCCGGTCGAGCACTTTGACTTTCAGTGCTTCTTCCAGATTGCGGATCTGGGCTGGGTTGAGGTCGTTGTCGAAGATGACCATGTCAGCATCATGATGATCGACAAGGGCCTTTAGCTCGGTTACCTTTCCGCGGCCGAGATAGGTGGTCATGTCGGGTTGTTCCCGGCGTTGCACCAATTCGCCGACGACGCGGGCTCCTGCCGTGTCGGCCAAGCCGGAGAGTTCTGCCAGCGGCTGCTCTGAAGAAGATTCCTGATTGAGAACGACCCGGACGAGAATAACTTTCTCACGGGCCACGCCAGCTGCGCGATCAAGACTTTGCACTGAGTTGGATCCTCCTGAGATCATCATGACTCGACTGGCTATGCAGCAACAAAGCTGGTACCAGACGAGCCGCAAAACGGCAGGGGACAGCACTACGCCTTTTGGTAGCAAAGAGTGTGCCTGTCGTTTTGAACCTAACAAACTCTACCGTTGAAGATACCCGCGGACCAGTTCTGGTTCGCGGTTTTGGTTACATTTTTCCGACTGTAGCGGCAATCGCTAAACGCTTTCTCGCCAGCTTGCCGCTACAGGCCGCAAGGCCAGCGCGTCTGCTTCGCGCAGGCTCTTTAGATGTATTCGCTGCTCGACCGTCAAGGCTTGGATAAACGCCTGCTCTTTTAGCAACGGCGCTGCCGATTCGGCGAGCGATTGCTGGCCAGACTGAATCACATCGGCCCAAAAAAAGACGCGATCGCCGGCCGAAAGTTTTCTGAAAACGCGGCAGATCAACCACGCCCGCGCTGCGGCAATTACTGGAAGATTCTCGCCGTTATCGAGCAATCGAACATCGGCCAGTTTGTCGCCATTTCGTCCACTCGACGCCGCAAAACGATAGACAAGTGGAAGTAAATCCGTCGTCACCAGATGAGCGACCAAGAGTCCACTCTGTTCGACGAGCTCCGTCGTGAAATTGCGCGGCGATAAACCAGCGAGCAACACCGGCCGTTCGCGATCGAGCGAGACCTGCGAAACCCACGTCGCTGTTAGTCCCGATCGCTGACCGTTGTGGGCTGCCGTGATTAGCCAGATTTCTCGATCGACCAATTTCAGGAGCGAGTCGATCTGTTCAAGGTTCGGAGCGCTGGCGTTCATTTGGCGAAATTGTTGTTCAAGAGACTGAACACCGCTGATTGCTAATTGCAAATCGCCAGGCCAATCTCGTAACAATTATCGCCGATGCGGCGGCAGCGGGCCACGCGATAACGCCGCACCAAGCCGCCGAAATCGAGTTGCACCAGATCATCGGGAAACATCTGCCGCACGAACAAAAAGCAGACGCCGCTGCGCGAAATGTTCCGCACGATCACGTCGAACTCGCGGGCGATGTCGAAGCTCTTATCAAGCGATTCCTGAATGGTCAGGTGCGCGTGCAGCTTGCAAGGGCGACGAGCAAAACGGCGGCCGTCTTCGCTCCCGTCTTTCGGAACCGAGAACGGAGCCAGTTCGGGTGCATTCGCGATCACGGGGTTCATGGGGCTAGCTCCGTCTGAAAATGACTTTGCCAGCATTGAAAAATATCGCGATCAAAATGCGTACCCGAGCCCCGGCGCATGATCAGCAGCGCTTCGTTCGCCGTGTTCGGGCGTCGATAGGGGCGTTTGCCGGTCAGCGCTTCATAAACATCGGCCACAGCACAAATCCGCGCCCACCAATGGATCTCGACGCCGGTGCAGGCCACGGGATAGCCCGAGCCGTCCATCTTTTCATGATGCTGATAAACGAGCATCAACTGCGGCAGCGTGAATTCCTTGCGCAACATTTGAAAGCCGCGCACCGGATGCAATTTGATCTGCGTGAACTCTTCGTTCGTTAGTCGGCCCGGCTTATTCAAGATGGCCGTGGGAATTTCTAATTTGCCGAGATCGTGCAACATGCCTGCGGTGGCGATCGCTTGCAGTTCTTGTTCGTCGTTCACACCCAGCGCTTTGGCCAGCATGGTGGAATAGCAGGCGACATTGGCCGAGTGCGTGAAGGTACACAAATCGTGGCGGGCGACTTTGGCGACGTCGCGAATCGTCAAATCCGAGCGAGTTCCCAGTTCGACCAGGTGCTTGGCGAGATCTTGCGAAGCAATCACCGACGAGGCCGGATCGTCGCAGCTCATCGAATCTTTCAGCGTTTGGCTGACGACTTGGTTGAGCAGTTTGGCGCGGGCCGCGGGTGGCTGCGTTTCATTCGCGAGCAGTGTGGCCAGATTATTTGCGAGGAACTCGGCAACGGTGTTCTGCTCATCACCCGAAACCCACAACTCATCGATGCCGCGGGCTTGCAACAACTGCAAGTCGCTCTCATTGACGGCCGCCGTGCGTGCGCGATAGAGCACGGGCTTCTGCGATGGAACAGCGGGCAAGTAGAGCTCGATCGGCGGTAGCAGATCGGCGACGACCCCAGCCAGCGGCAGGGGAGTGAACGCTCCGGTGTCGATTGGGTTTGTAACGGTCACGGCAGGTTAGGATCACTTCCAATGGGGATTTGATTCGCAACTTTACTACTTATTTTCCGCAAATGATGTCATAGTCACGTCAATTTGGCTGGGCGCTTCGCGTAGCTGGACTGCACAACCGCTACTCCCCATCTGGTCGGCATCAACTGACCAGTCACCTTTGATGGGCCGAGTCAAGCAAAGTTCGTATGATGATGATCCAGCCAATCCACCCGAGAACATCCATGAATACCAATCGATACTCACGCCGTTCGTTCGCTGCTCTGACGGCTGGTGCTTTCCTGACATCTACCGTCGTACGTGCCGAGGACAAACCCGCAGCGGCCGCGCCCGAAGTGCCACTCGGTCCTCGCGAAGCTCCGTTCGAACGCGATTACGAAGCACCCAAGTTTCAGCCGAAGTGGAAGAACGCGCAGCTCAATCGCACGCTGATTCAAGACTTCGTGATGTTTGCCCACACCGATCTCGAGATGGTGAAGAAACTCGTCGAGAAAGAAGCGGCTCTAGTGCTCGCCATCATGAACTGGGGCGCCGGCGATTGGGAAAGCGGCTTGGGAGCGGCGGCTCACTGCGGACGACATGACATTGTCGAGCTGTTGCTCGAAAAGGGCGCGCGGCCGGATATTTTCTGCTCGGCGATGCTCGGCCAAGTGGATGTCGTCCGCACGCTGATCACGTTTCAACCAAAGCTGATCGACGTGAAGGGCCCGCATGGTTTCTCGCTCCACTTTCACGCGCAAGTTGGCGGCGAGCAATCGGCCAACGTGCTTGATTACTTGCAGACCGTGAAAAAGATCGAGCTCAAGCCCAATCCGTTTTTGAAGATGAAGGAAGATGCCAAGAAGCAGGCTGAAGAAGGGGCCAAGCCAGCCCCGGAAGAGAAGAAGTAAACCTCGCTACTCTTCCTTCGTTGTCCACTGATCGAGCTGCTGCTTGGCTTGCTCGATCGTGAGAAGCACCGGCGGCAGGATGGCAGCGAGATCGGCTTCTTCTTGCCGTTCATGCGTGGGACGCAAAATCTCGTCGACTTCTTCTTCGAGCGCCACCAACCAGGCGGGCACATCCAAGCCGACGCCGGTGGGCTCGCGCGTGAGCGTCGCGGTTTCGAATTCCAGCATGGCAAACTTCGGCGCGTCGCCACCTTGGCGGGCTTCTTCCATGGCCGATTCGACGAGCGCACGAATTCGATCGATCGTCAGCGGCCGCACAAAACGTTCGGCCAGACGATCGGCGACGGTCGGCATTCGCATCGCATATTTCTTCTGCAGATCGGCCAGTCGAGTTAGATATTGCTCGGCTTCGTCCTGGATCCGCTCCGAAAGAGCGCGCCGCCAAACTCGGGCCG
This sequence comes from Anatilimnocola floriformis, assembly GCF_024256385.1. NCBI lineage: Bacteria > Pseudomonadati > Planctomycetota > Planctomycetia > Pirellulales > Pirellulaceae > Anatilimnocola > Anatilimnocola floriformis. The sequence goes on along the minus strand of NZ_JAMLFW010000001.1, from coordinate 5,270,086 downwards.
CAATGTCTTCGCCACGGCGAACGAGGATTTCGTGCGCGAGCACAACGGGCTTGAGATTCCAACAGACGCGATCATAGCGCGTGCGCAGCCGCAGAAAATCGAGCAACATATACAGCAGCTCGCCGCGGTCTGATTGCGTGGTCGTGCTGTTGTAGTCGCGATACTCGCCGTAGTTTTCGAGAATCGCTTCCAGCACGATGTTCAGCATCTCGGCATTATCTTCGAGAGCCTTCTCGGTGGTTAGATCATCGAGCAGTTTTTGCGGCGCATCGTCGGCGGGTTCTTCCTGCAGGCTCTTCAGCCAGCGAGCCGGTCCCTGATGAATGATTGCGCGGATGTTGCTGAGATTCAAAAATCGCTGCGTAAACAGATCGGCGCCGTATTTCTCGACGAAGGCGATGACCTTCTTCCAGGTCGTCTTGTCGTGCACGCGCTCGAGCACGCTCAGCCGCAGCGTGCGACTGTGCGCGAGCCAGCTGGTGAGCATGCTCTCGGTCAATTGTTCGAGACAAGCGACGAGCGGTTCCGCGGCTTGATCGTCGGTCGTGCCTGGAATGCGCGGCCACGATTGGGCCGAAACGACGAGGCTTTCGACGATTCCCTTGTAACCGATTTTGAAGAGCTCATCGAACTCTGTCACCGCGCCGGGACCAACGGGATGATCGCGTTCCATCTGCCGGGCGACGTCGAGGAGCTGGCACGTCTCGATCCACAAGCCGCAGCGCGGCAACCAGGCCAGCAGATCTTGAATGGAATGCTGACGGGTGCGAACGATGACGATCTCGAGTGGATTGCCACCCTTGCCGAGCGGCACGTAGAGCAATGGCTGGCGGAGCAGCGTTTTGAACAGCAGTTCGCAGGCTTCCTTGACCGCGACTTCATCGCGCTTGAGTAGAGCGGTGAAGACGGCTACGGTCCGCTGGTTTTCTTCTTCGTCTTTTTCAATCGGCTGTCCGGGCTGCAAGGCTGCACGGGCTGCGAGGAGCAGTCGCGCCGCATCGGCCATCTCCACGCTGGTGGCGACCACGCGTTCGAGCAGCGATTCTTTAATCATCCGCCGACGGTCGTACTCGACCATCGAATCGTGATCGCCCGAGGGCGTGGGAATGCGAAAATCGCGAACTTGCGCGAGCAAGCGATCAAGGCCGTTCAGATTGGTCTGCGCTTGCTCGATCCACTTCTGCATCGCCGCCGTGCGCCGCTGCTGCGGCGCACTTTGTTCGGGCGTGGCTTGCTGCTTGATGATCACGGCAAAGGCCGGACTAACGATCGTCTGCTTCCACAACCGAGCCACGGTCGCGAGAAAGGCCAGGCGATCGGCGACGAGCTTCGACTGATGCTGCATCTCGTCGTGCGTATCGTCGCCCGATTCAAAAATGGCTCCATCAACGCCGTCGTCGGTGCTGTCGCGATAGACCATGTCCTCGTAGGCCGAGTCGAAACGGTCTTCGTCCTCGTCGTCGTCCTGCTCGGCGGTGGCCGATGCGGGCCGTTTGCCGTTGCCCAGTTCGAAGGTCGGCACGTTCCACAAACCTTCGGCGTTCGCTTCGAGATAATCGAGAAACTTGCGAGCCGAGTCCCAAGCCTTCAGCGCTGCTTCGGGCGATTCTGCGCTGGCAGCCGTTGTGGCCGTTACCCACCTTTGAGCTAAATCGTGGAACGACGAATCGCCGTGCTCAAGGCCAACCGAATCGGCCCGGCTGAGCCAACTCATCATTAGGGCCATCGAGGCAATCGAATCGCCGCGCTCGAGCAACGAGTCGATGACCATCGCATAGGCCTTCGGCGAATCAAACATCTCGGCGTGCGGCGCCCAAAAACCGACGTCGCCGCTCGATGCGCCACCTCCGTGCCACACTTGCAAGGCCTTGGCGACTCGTTCAGCGGCGCGGAACATGGCGAGTGAATCGATGGCTTCGACGGTCGAAACTTCGTGCGTCGCGAATTGATGCCACCAAGTCGCGGTCTTTTTGAATTGCCGCGAAATTCGGTCGGCAATCTCCGACCGATTGCTGGCAGCCGCTTCGCTCCACACGAGCGAATACAACGTCCAGATCCGCTCCATGAGCGCGACCAACTCATCCGCCCGATGATCACGCACGCTGTTTTCGAGGGCGGGGAACAAACTGAAGTGAGCATCGAAGCCAAGGATGTTCCAAGGATCGATCACCGCGCCGCATTGAATCGCCCGTTTCAGCAGATCGATGATCTGCGGCATGATGTCGGCGGCGGCATCGAGCTTGCCAGCCGCACACGCCAGCTGACAAGTTGTCAGCAAGCAGTCGATCTGACAGAGCATGCGGGCTGATGCACAGGGCACCACGTTGGCTTGCTTGGCGGCAGCCTCGACATGACCAAGCCGAGCAAAAATCCGCGCCAAGTGAACATGCTCGAGTTGCGAAGCCCGCGCGCGAGCCAATTGGGCATTGAGATGTTGCCGAGCGCCACCGAATGGCTGGCGTTTTTGGGCGGCTTCGTTTTTCAATCGCTCGAGATGTTCGCCGCTCGTTCGCTGCAGCAACTGCTCGTAGAACGCATCACGATACTTGGCAATCCGCGGCAGGAGCTTGGCCAGCGTGATCGTCGAATCGTGCGCACCCGGTCCTTCGCCGCTGATGCCCGAGGCCATCAGCACGGTGCCCGCGAGCACGGCGGCGGCTTCGAATTTCAATTCTTCTTGCGGGATCGTCGTGTCTTCGGTCAGCCGCCGCATCAGCGCGTCGAGCGTGATCTGCTGCACGACAAACCGACGGTAAAAACCGTGCTGATCGATCTGGTGCGGATCCCACTGGCCGAAGTGGTAGTTCGGCCGCTTGTTGGCCGGGTGATCGAAGTCATAAGCTCGTGGATCGATGGCAAGTTCTTCCAACCGATGCGGAAAAAAGCAGGCCTGCCGCAGCAGGTTTTCGTCGGTCGTTTCGAGCAACTTCAGTGCGAGTGCGACGACTTCGCGCTGCGGGCCATAGGCCACGCCCGCGCCGCGAATGTACAGCGGCACCGGTCGGCAGAATTCGTGCGGATACGGTTCGATACGCTGCGACTCAAGCGCCGCGACTGGCCGATGACCGATGTAGTCGCTCAGCTGTTTGATCGCCGTCGAAACAATCCGGTCCGATTCTTCCCACGGTGCCCCTTGCCGCAAAACCGCTTCCAGGGCCCGGCCCAGAAAATAGGGCTGAAACAGCGACTCTGCCGTTTGGTGGAACAACAAATCGCGGTGGAAGTCGCGATAGGCGAGCAGCAGCTTTTCGAACGTAAGTTCCAGCACAGCCTGGGCTTGCTGCACGTCCTGAAAGGCCGGATTGGTGCCCACTCGCGACTGCAACTCGACCGTCAACCATTCATACAGACGGATCCAAGTCTCTTCCCCCAGTGAGCGGTGATCGGCCTCCTCAAATAGCTGGCTCAAGCCAGCCAAAAACTGGGGATCCGACGCTCCCGACGAAAAGTTGAGGTACCCGAGGACCTTGTCCAGGGCCACTCGCCCGGCTTCGGTTTCTCGTCCTCCCATTCGCCCACTCCCATCCGTACCAATTACGTAACCACAGCCCCAGCAGCCAATTACGGCCGAAATAACGTCCTTAAATTTGGCCCTTGGGGAAAAACCACTGCCGCCATCGACCACGCAGCGGTAAAGGAGCAACCCACAGGCCAATCCCCTATCGTAGAAAACAGGAGTCCACTTGGTCTAGCGGGTAGAGATCAGGCCGAAGTAAAGGCCGGAGCGGGGCTGACGTCATGTTACGATCGCAATTCCCGTTGAAGCGACTCGGCGATCGGCGCTAAACTGACGCTGCCGCTGAGCCCTTGGTGAATCACAAGTCGTGAATCACCTTTTGCTGGTATCACTGCACAAGCTTGTATGAAACGCCACGCCGCTCCCGCATTTGCCACCTTACTGCTGCTCCTACCAGTGTTGTACGTCGGGAGCTACTTGGCGTTAGTTGTGCCCAGCGGCATCCCTCGCGAATTGGGCGTGGTGTTTGTCCATGGGCACTACATGCGCAATATGACAAGCGATTTTTATCGATTCGCCAATGCACACTCGGCGAAATTCTTCTGGCCCCTAGAACAAATCGACCGAAAACTTAGGCCCGCTGCCTGGTCAGAGATGCCAAACTATGGGCTTCCTGTGGTTCCCATCAGCACCGTGACAAGCAGTTGATTAAATAGTGTATATTTGTATAATTCCCGACGGCATGCCGCCGTGATCGTTGGCAATTTGGTGGAAGCTCGCAATGCAAGTTGGCATAGCTGATCGCGTTTTCTTGACCCAGAGATCGTTCCGCTGTTGAGTGGTGCGATGATCGCGAGTGACTGCTTGCTTTAATTGTTGTGCGGCAGTTCTGGCGACTGTTGTGCGGTAGCCAGTGCACTCAGCGGTTTACGACAATTCAGCTGACGGCAAGTGATTGACTGGTCGGAGCTTCGGCGACGTGGAACGCGCGCAACCAATGCCATGTATGTTGCTATGAAAGTGTTGTAAAAAACTGCGACAAAGACCATCAATCCGTGCGCAAGTATTGACATTTTCGAGACTTCGGACCAACGCGAAATCAGCAAACAACTGTTGTGAAGCTTGTGTTCCGCCAGCGTTAAGGGGTAGATGGTTCCTGAGCGCATCGACCGTGAGTACCGGTGAAACAGCCCTCGAACGCTCGGTTTTGTGGGGATGTTGGCAACTTGTTTTGGTATGCTGAAGGCTTGCCGTCCGTTTTCGAGAGGCCTCTCCGATGTTTGAAATGCAGGGTCGCCGTCAATTTTTGGCTACAGGAGCTGCGGCGGGCGCAGTGGCGACGGCATCGCTGTGGTCGCCAGCCCTTCGCGCCGAAGACAAGGCCGCAGTAGCAAAGCTCGCCAAGGGTCGGGCGGAGCATTGCATCTTTTTGTGGCTCGGCGGTGGCGCGGGGCAGATTGATACGTGGGATCCCAAAGCGCAGGGAGACCCGAAGGCGAAGAAGCCCGGCAGCATGTACCGCAGCATCGATACGGCCGTTGCGGGGACGCAGGTGTGCGAGTATCTGCCGCGGTGCGCGACGGTGCTGGACCGGATGAATATCGTCCGGACTGTGAATCATGAGGTGATCGACGAACACGCAGCCGCGACCAATCGGGTGCATACCGGCCGGCCGACGGCGGGGACCGTGGTGTATCCTTCGATCGGCTCGATTGTCGCCCACGAGCGTGGACCGGCCGGCGAAGGCGTGCCCGCGTATGTGCTGATCGGTTATCCGAACGTGACCCGCGGGCCGGGGTTCTTGGGCTCGAAGTATGGCTACATCTATCTGACCGATACGCAAAGCGGCCCCGTGGGGCTTTCGCGGCCGGCGGATATTTCGGCCGAGCGACAGGCTCGGCGCGAGCAACTGTTGGCCGCGGTGCGCGAGGAGTACGGCGCGGCGAAGAGCGATGAAATCGTCAAGAACTACGACGCCACGATCACCGAAATGCTGAAGCTGGCCGGACCACAATTTGGCAAGGTGTTTCAACTCGATGCAGAACCGGCGACACTGCGAACTCGTTACGGCGGCGAGTTTGGTCAGCGGTGTTTGCTCGCGCGACGTCTGGTCGAGAGTGGCGCCCGGTTCGTCGAAGTCAGCCACAATCTGAACTTCCTCAACGGCACGGGCTGGGATGTGCATAACCAGGGGATGGCCAAGCAGCACGAATTAATCAGCGAACTCGATCACGCGCTGGCCACACTGGTGGAAGACCTGGAGGAGAAGAAACTACTCGATAAAACGCTGATCGTCGTGGCGACCGAGTTTGGCCGGCCGGCGGCCTTTGATGGCGGTGGCGGTCGCGGCCATCACAGCAAGAGCTACAGCATGGTGCTGGCTGGCGGCGGCTTGAAGAATGGCCTGACGATTGGCGCGACTGACGAACTGGCCATGAAGATTGTCGACCGGCCCGTTTCGATTCCCGATTTTCACGCCACCATTTGCTGGGCGCTGGGCATCGATCCGCACAAGGAACTGTATGCGGGTGATCGGCCGGTGCCGATCACCGATGGTGGCCAGCCGATTGCGGAGCTGTTTGCTTAAGAACAGCCCGTTGCCTTACGGCAGAACAACCGGAGGAATTTCGGGAGTGACGTCGGCTTTGGGTTCAGCCGGTTTCATCTCTGTGGCCTTGTCGGCTGGTTTTGCGTCGCCTGGCTGGGCAGGATTGAACTTGGCTTCCGGGCGCTTTTCATAAGACTCCAGGGCGCTGGAGATCGTGCCGGCGAGATTGGTTCCCTGCGTGCTACTACTGCTACTGGAACTCCCCGTGCCCTGCGTGCTTTGACCTACGTACTCGTCGCCGCGCTCCGAGATGACGTAGCGTTCGCGGTAGGAGGCCGTGGGACGACTGATATTGAGCATCACGCCCGTCGTATCGGCGAGCCACTTCGACGCGCCGAAGGCATCGTCGACGCAGCCGTTCGACCACAGGCGGCGAACGGTAACCTTCGGCGTGGAGTAACCTCGCATTTCGCGGTCGCGGATGATCTGCTCGGAGATTTCTGACGGCAGGCCTGGTGGAATCGGACCCATCGTATCTGTGCGAGTGGGAAACTGATTGCCGAACTGATTACGAGGCATTCCGGCACCGACCTGATCGCGAGCCACCAATCGCGCGACGATCGAAGGCGCGAGCGTCTTTTGCTTGAGCATCAACACGCCATGGGCCGCTTCGGATTGGTTTTGATTGACGAAGTAATCGATCGCACGATCGAAGTTGGCTTCGACCGCATTGCGGGCCGAGGCCAGGCCTTTGATGTATTCGGCGGTGTGATTCCGCATGGGGGCCGACCAGGGAACCAGCCCATCTCGTTCGAAGCGAGTTTGTTCTTCTTCCAGCAATGCGATTGCGGCGAGGCGTTCTTCTGCTTTGCCGATGCGGTTACGAACGGAAGCCATGGCTGTGTCGAAACGGCCTAGCAACTTCTTGCGAGCCAACGCGACCATGTCGGAGTGAGTGGTCAGATGCTTCTTGAGGGCGGCTTGCTTACTGGCGTCGAGCTCGATTTCGTCGAGCGGCTTCACCCAGTTACCCTTGGCCACTTCGACATAATTGTTGTAGGGCTGCAGGGCGATCATGGCGGCTTTGTCGGACAGCCGAAAGCGGACCGCGCCGACCGTCCGTTCGAGCTCGATCCAGTCGTTGGTTTGAGCGACCTGATTGAGCGCGAAGTAGTCGCCGGTTGGCGACAGTTCGTGCCAAATGCCATCGATCTGTTCAAAGAATCCGCCCGTATGCCGCCAGACCGTTTTGCCGGCGTTGGTGGTGGCAGCCACGGCAGGCGTTGAGGGCTGCGGCATGCCAGGCATACTTGGCACGTTCGGCGGCGACATGCCGTTCATCTTGCGAATGTGGATGCGCGTCAAGCCTTCGCCAATGAGGCCGTCGACAACCGCGTCGTACTGCACCACTGCTCGCGAGGCGATAATTTCAGTGATAACGGCGGGGAGCCAATCCGAGCTGCCCGAACGATGTACGCGTTCAGCATACACACGCTCACCAATTCGCAATTCGCCGACATTGCTGATGGCAATGCCCGGCGCCGGCGGAGCCGTACTAACGACTTGTCCACCGTTCGCATTGCGCGTGATGGTTACCGTGCCGACCGAAATTTTGGGAACCAGCGAACGCGCCGGCTTGTTCATTTCCCATTCGCCGTCGGTGATCGTCTCGCTGACGATGGTTGGATCCATGCGGGACGGATTTGAAACCGAGGTCCAGCCGAGCGCAAGCTTCACGGGTGGTCCACCCGTCAGCGGCAGCAGTTCGATAATGCCCGGCGTGCGATTGCTCTCGCGATACATGACCACGCCGCGCGTGGGACTTCGCTCGATCCATTGGCCATTCGCTTCGCGGGCAAAGAAGCTTCCCGCACTGCGGAACGACGTGCGAGGGTCACTCATCACGTCGCCGCCATCGCCAGAAAAACCGGCAGCGGTCATCGTCAAGTCGTTCGCGGCCCGCAGCTTGTTGCGCAGCATGTTGCTGCTGAGCGCAGGCTCGACTTCGATACCCAGCGTCGCCATCAACTGGCAGGCCGAGAACTGGTCCGAATTGCCGCGCACGTAAGTGTAGTGCAGCAGCTGCGCCATCACCGCTTGATAATAGATTCGGTCGTAGGCCTCGCTTCCGACGCAATCTTTGGCGAGCGCGAGCAGGCCGTCGGCATGTTCCAGCAACTTGGCAGGGAACTCGTCGACGTTGTTGATTTTGTGTACTCGCCCTTGGGGCTCATTGGCATTGGGCCGCCCCGGGATGCAGAGCGTGGCCAGCAACTTGCCCGAGAAATTGAGCGACACGCCCTGATCTTTGTACCGCTGATCGACAGCATCGAAACGCGAGATGGCCGAACGGCGAAACGCGGGTAACGTACCATCTTCCAACGTTGTAATCTCGTTGGAGAGTTGCTGCGCGACGGCAAATTGATCGCGCGACAAATTGCGATCTGCCGGCCGCTGCGCCATGGTGCGCAGTTTCCCGAACACCGACTGCAGAAATTCCAAGCTCTCTCGCGCTGCAGCGCTGGCAGTCTGCAACGAGGCGCCAGAGACCTCGGGCTGCGCCAGACGATCGGGACTGGGCGCAATCGTTGGTGGCTGAAATCGATTCGGGCCTGGCCCACCGCCGAATCCTGGCCGCGCTACCGGTCCGGGCATCGTTGGTTCGAGCGAATCGTCGCCAGAATCGGTGGGATCGTTGTTGTTCGGCCGGGTGAAGGTTTTTGTGGGTGTTGTTTTGCCAGTTTGCGGCGGCGTGGGTGGCACGACCGTGTTCGTCTTGGCAACCGGCTTGGGAGTGCTTGGCTTTGCCTTGGCCGGGATCGTCTTCACGATGACTTTGGGAGGCGGCCCATTGCCGGTGAGACCGTTCACTAGATCACTACGGCCGATCATATAGAGCACGATCACGCCGATCGCCAAACCGCCGACGCCGCCGCCGATGATCTTCACCAGTTCGAGGACGGGGTTCTTTTCCTTACGGCGTTCGGCGTCGTTTGCCGTGCCAGAAGGCTTCAGATTGACTTGCTCGGGAAGCGGAAAATCGGCGATCGGCTCGGGCTGTTGTGGCGGGCTAACCGGCATGGGGGCAGGACGCAGCGGTTGCGGCGGCGCCATCGTTTGAGCCGGCGACTGCATCGTTTGCAGCGGCATTGGCCGTTGCTGCTGCATCGGCTGCGCCTGATGCAGCTGAGGTTGATGCATTGGCGTTTGATGGACTGGCTGCGGCGAGTAGTGACTCGGTTGCTGCGCGGGATAGCCCGGTTGCTGTGGCACCCACTGTTGTGGCTGCGGTTGCATCGGGTTGGGCTGCATCGGCCCCGGCATGTGCTGCGCGGTTGGCAACGCTTGAGCCGTGGGCAAGACGCGGGCTTGCGGCATCTGCGGTTTTGCAGCAGCAGGTTTCGGGGCGGTGGCGGCCCGGAGCTTGGCGTCGTAGCGTTCTCTGGCACTCGGATCCAACAGCACGGCGACCGCCGCGGAAACCTCGTTCAGCAAAGCCTGCGAATGTGCGACGTGAGCGCTCGTCTGCTTGGTTTTGAGGTGCGCGATCTGACGATCGGCTGCTTCCTCAATCACGCGAGGATCGGCTTCAAACAGCGGTACACCGAGCAGCCGATAGTGATTTGGCGGCTGTTCGGCTTTGGGAATGCTGAGCCAAATTCGATACGGATCGAATTCGTCTTTGTTGAGATCTGGCGGGTTGCTCACAAAATGCCTCGGTCGGCGAACCTCCGAAAGATGGCAGCTTCTAGCATAAGCGTTGCGGGGGTCGTTACAAGTTTGAAATGAAGGGATTCAGCAAAACTTATTGTGGTCGCGAACGTCAAGTAAAATTTCGCTGAAAATACCTGGATTGCGGCTGCTATGATGGCCCACAATCATTACCAATTGCTGGAGAAGACGATGCCGCCCGGACTGCCGTTTCCTGCCCTCGATCCTACGCCCTTGTTTGAGCATTTTCGCGGCGTTTACGCCACCGAATTGCTGACGGCCGCCGTGGCACATCTACGCCTTTTCGAGATTCTGGGAGGCGGCAGCCTGTCGTCGGCTGCATTGCAAGCAAAGTTAAACATCGCCCGTCGGCCGTTTGTAGTCTTAACGACTGCGCTCCGGGCCATGGATGTATTGCAGGTTAAGGATGATAGCTGGTCGCTCACGCCGCTGGCCCGAGAACATTTGATTGCTGGCGGACCGCATTTTGTCGGCGATTACATTGGCCTGGCCGCGGAAAGTCCCGGCGTGAAGGAGATGGTCGAACGATTGCGCACCAACCGCCCTGCCGGCGCGACGGCCGACGATGGCGGCGCGGCCTTCATCTTTCGCGATGGCCTGGAATCGGCGATGGAGCGCGAATCGTCGGCCCGGCATCTCACGTTGGCCCTGGCTGGCCGGGCGAAGAACGTCGCGCCGCACCTAGCCAATGTCGTTGATCTGTCGCAGGCTCAACTGCTGCTCGATGTCGGCGGCGGCACGGGGATTTATAGCATCGGCCTGTTGCTCCGTTATCCACATCTCAAGGCCATTGTTTTTGATCGGCCTGAAGTGCTGAAGATCGCGGCCGAATTTGCCACTCAGCATGGCGTGGCCGATCGGCTGACCTGCCAGCCGGGCGATATGTTTGCCGATGCCCTGCCGACCGGCGCCGATGCGATTCTGCTCTCGAATATTCTGCACGATTGGGATGAGCCGCAGTGCGCGGAACTCGTCAACCGCTGTGCTGCGGCACTTCAGCCGCTCGGCCAATTGCTCATTCATGACGTATTTCTGAACGACGAACTCGACGGCCCGCTGCCGACGGCGTTGTACTCGGCCGCTCTCTTCACGCTCACGGAGGGGCGAGCCTACAGTGCTGCGGAATACCGCCAGTGGTTGGTGGCCGCCGGACTGCAGCCGCACGCGGTGCAACCGACCCTAATTCACTGCGGAGTGCTCGCCGGTAGTAAGCCTTAGCGGTTGCCCATGTGCCTACTTCGCAAGTAGGCTGGGTGGATGACTTCGACTCGCATTATCAACGCTCCTGAATTGCTCGCGCCGGCCGGCGATCGCGACTGCATTCGCGCTGCCATTGAAAATGGCGCCAATGCGGTTTATTTCGGCCTCGATTGCGGGTTCAACGCGCGAGCCCGGGCCAAAAACTTCGCAGTCGAGGACCTGCCCAATATCCTCCGCCAACTTCACGGTCGCGGCGTGAAGGGGTACGTCACGCTCAATACGCTGATCTTCCCCAGCGAACTCCCCGAAGTCGAACGCCACGTCATCGAACTCGCCGAAGCAGGCGTCGATGCGGTGCTGGTGCAAGATTTGGGATTGGCTCGATTGATTCGCGGCATTTGTCCGCAGCTGGCCATTCACGCCTCGACGCAGATGACGCTGAGTAGTGCCGAATGCATTGCTGTAGCCGAGGAACTGGGCATCGAACGGGTCGTGCTGCCGCGCGAACTTTCGCTCGATGAGATCCGCGACATCCGCGAGCGTAGCACAATGCCCGTCGAAGTTTTTGTGCATGGCGCGCTGTGCGTCGCATATTCCGGACAATGCCTGACGAGTGAATCGCTCGGCGGCCGTAGCGCGAACCGCGGCCAATGTGCCCAAGCCTGTCGTTTGCCATACGACTTGCTCTGTGACGGCAAGTTGGTGGAAACCGGCGATCAGAAATATCTCCTCAGCCCACAAGATCTCGCGGCTTACGATCTTGTTCCGGAACTCACCAAGCTGGGCGTTTGCTCGCTGAAGATCGAAGGTCGGTTGAAGACGCCCGAGTACGTTGCCAATATCACGCGCCACTACCGCGCTGCCATCGATGCTGCCGTGGCCGGCAATGTCGCGAAGTTTTCGCCGCAAGAAGTCGAGGAGATGGAGCTGTCGTTTTCGCGCGGCTTCTCGCCCGGCTGGCTGCAAGGCTGCGATCACAAGATGCTGGTGCCCGCCCGCAGCAGTGACAAGCGGGGCGTGTTCCTCGGCACGGTGAAAGCCGTGCGGCCCGGATACATCGCGGTGCAACTGGCCGCCTCGATCAAGCGCGGCGACGGCGTCGTCTTTGACTGCGGCCGCGCTGAAGACGATCAACAAGGTGGTCGCGTCTTCGAAGTCTTCTACAAAGGTCGTTCGCTCACCGACCCGATCAGCAGCGGCGTGGTCGAGCTGACGTTCGCGCACGGCGCGTTCGATTTCGCCGAAGTGCAAGTCGGCCGCGAAGTCTGGAAGACCGACGATCCTGAACTCACGAATCGCTTACGCAAGACCTTTGCGCCAGGAGCAATCAATCGCCGCGCGCCGGTTGATTTTGAAGTGCAGGCCACCGCCGGCGAAACGCTGCGTGTTACGGCCCGAGTCGACCAAGTTGCGATCGAAATCCGATCGACCGAGCCGCTGCCAATCGCGCGGCAGCATGTGTTGAATGAAGAGACGCTGCGTACTCAACTGGGCCGACTTGGCAACAGCCCCTTCGAACTCCGCGACCTGCAAGCCACGATCAGCGGCAACCCGATGGCGCCGCTCAGCGTCCTCGGCAAAGTGCGTCACGAAATAATCGAGCGACTGACGGCTGCAATCGAAGCCGTTCCTCAGCGGCGGATCGCGAGCGAATCGGTTCTGGCCAATTTGCGATCTGCCCTGCCGGCTCACGAAGCTCCCAGCAGCGAGCAGCCGGAGTTGCACGTCCTGTGTCGCACGTTGCCGCAGTTGAAATCGGTCCTGCAGCATGAAGTGCCGAGCGTATACGTCGACTTCGCTGATATCCGCGAGTATCGCGAAGCCGTGCAAGTCGCTCACCAGCACAACGCAAAAATCCTGCTCGCCACACCGCGAATTCAAAAGCCGGGCGAAGCAGGAATCTTTCGTGCGCTGGCCAAACATGGCGCCGATGGCATCCTCGTGCGCAATCTCGCCGGTCTGCGATTCTTTGCCGAACAAGGTTTGCCCGTCGTGGCCGATTTTTCGCTCAATTGTGCGAACGAACTCACTGCCAATTGGCTGCGTGAACAAGGCGCCGGCCGGATCTCGCCGTCGTACGATTTGAATCGCGAACAACTCCTCGAGCTCGTCACAGCCGTGCCGGCGAACTGGCTCGAGTGCGTGATTCACCAGCACATGCCCATGTTTCATATGGAGCATTGCGTCTTTTGCGCGATGCTTTCGCCAGGGACGAATAAGACAAACTGTGGCCGCCCTTGCGATGAACATCAGGTTGCCCTCCGCGATCGGATGGGCGTCGATCATCCGCTGACCGCCGACGTTGGTTGTCGTAACACGCTCTTCAATGCCGTGCCGCAAAGCGCCGCCGAAGTCGTGCCGACGCTCCTCACGCAGGGCGTGCGACATTTTCGGGTCGAGCTGCTCGATGTCCCTGGCAGCGATCGCAAGCTCGGCGAAATGCTGCAGCTCTATCGGCAACTCCTTCGCGGTGAAGTCACCGGCCGAGAAGTTTGGAGCCGCCTCGCCGCCTCCAACCGCGTGGGTGTCACCCGCGGCACGCTCGAAGAACGCCGTCATCCGCTGGCGATTATTTGATGAGCGACCAGCCAGAATCACCGCAGCGTTGGACGCAACTCTTCTGGCTTTCCACCTGCAACTTGCTGGCGATGACGCTTTGGTTTTCGGTCAGTGCAGTTGCCCCAGCGTTGAAGACCGCCTGGGAATTATCCCCGCTCGAACAAGCCTGGCTGACGATCAGCGTGCAGCTTGGATTTGCAGCCGGAGCGCTCGCGAGTGCTGTGTGGAATCTCGCCGATCGCTGGCCAGCGCCGCGGTTGCTCGCTCTCTGTGGGCTGCTCGGAACTTTGTTCAATGCTGCCATCGCGATTGGGATCAGGAACGATTTCGCCGCGACGCAATCCGGGTTCCTCGTGGTCTTGCTGCTGCGAGCCGCGACCGGTGCGATGCTCGCCGGCGTTTATCCCGTTGGGATGAAATTGATGGCGTCGTGGTTTCGCCGCGGCCGAGGTTTTGCCATCGGCGTGATGGTTGGCGCGTTGACGATTGGTTCTGGGGCCCCGCATCTGCTGCGTGCTTTGCCGCTCGATTCGCTCGCGGCGGCCGAAACCTGGCGGCTTGTTTTATTGGCTTCTTCGGCTTGTTCGTTGCTCGCTGCCGTGTTCGGTTTGGTTTTCATTCGCACCGGGCCGTGGTTGCCGGCGGCTTCGAAGTTTGATTGGTCGTACTTTCTGCGGATCTGGCAAGATGTGCCGCTCCGCCGGGCAAACTTTGGTTACCTCGGCCACATGTTCGAGCTCTACGCCATGTGGACGTGGGCGCCGCAGTTGCTGCGCGATGCCTACGAGCGCGCCGGTCATTCGCCTGCTTCCGCGGCGTTCGCTTCCTTCGCCACCGTCGCTAGTGGCGTGATCGGCTGTGTCGCTGCCGGACAATTTGCCGATCGCCGGGGCCGGTGTTTGACGGCGCTTCTCAGCCTCGTCGTTTCCGGCGGCTGCGCCCTCATTGCCGGCAGTCTCACACCTTGGCCTGCGATCCTCACGATCGTTTGCATCCTGTGGGGAGTGAGCGTGATCGCCGACAGCGCCCAATTCAGCGCCGCCGTTTCAGAGCTTTGCGACCCGCGTTACGTCGGCACCGCCCTTGCGATTCAAACTTGCGCCGGCTTCCTCCTCACGCCGCTCACCATCGCCATTTTGCCACTGCTGCAACAATCTCTCGGTTGGCCGCTGGCCACCGCGCTGCTTGCTGCCGGGCCGCTCTTCGGCATCTGGCACATGGCACGCCTGCGGTTCTCGCCCGCCGCCAGCAAAATGGCGGGTGGGAAGGGCTAGTCAACGTGCCTGCTACCGTCACGCGCACTCGCTCCACATCGACTATTTCGGTAGCTTCCATTGCTCGGGACGTGGGACGCTGCTCGAAAGCGAGCGGAGAAACTCGACCAAAGCTTCCTGTTCGGCGCGAGTTAGCTTGAGGTCGGTTAGGGCAGCTCGTTCGCCGTCGCCACCCTTCACAAGCCAGGCGACCGTTTCTTCCACGCTGCCGAATCGGCTGTTGTGCATGTAGGGATGGGTGTGGGCCACATTGCGAAGAGTGGGCGTCTTGAACGCGCCGAGATCTTCGCGTTGCTTGGTGATCGCGTAGCGCCCCGGATCATCGTTGGGTGGCTCGACGCCTAGGTTGTGAAACGATTCGTCCGTGAAATTGGGGCCGCTGTGGCAGCTGCTGCAGTTGGTCCGTTCGCTGAAGAAGAGTTCCGCGCCGCGGCGAGCTGCGGCGCTCAAGGGTTCGCGTTCGGCTCCAGCCCGCGCCTCGGCGAGCAACTCCTGCTCTTCCTCTGTCAAAGTGCCAGGCTCACGGGCCGAAAGTTCGCGCAGCACGACGTCGTAGTCCCAGGGCGAAGGGGCGGTGACCAGCGTGCACTGGAAAGCTGCGAGCGCATCGCAGGCGTTTTCGAAATCGACTTTGCCGAAAATCCGCTCGAACTGCAGGCGATATCCTTCGTGCTGCTGCAGCATCGCCACCACGGCTTCAGGCGTAGTGTTCATCTCAGCAAAATCGAGGATGGGGGTCGGCGGCACGTCGCGCAGCGATTTCGCATGGCCGTCCCAGAAATGGTTTTCGCCGAGGATTCGGTTGATCACCGTGTTGGGATTCCGCAGCCCTTGCTTGGGGCCGATCGCGTTCGAGAAGCTCTCTTCCTGATGGCAACGGCTGCACGACATGCCAGCGTCGCGGCCCATTCTTTGATCGAAAAACAGCTGCCGGCCGAGCTCGATTTTGGCCCGCGTCAACTCAGGCAGTTGACCGTGATCCGCCGTATGCAGGCCGAGCGGCAAACAGTATTTCAGCGGCTGATGAACTCGCTCATCCTGCAGCCAGAACTTGACTTGGGCCGGCGTGAGTTCTTTGTCCCCCGGCATTCCGGACACAAGCGATGCCGACCCGAGCACGACCTTTCCGGCGCGCAGCTCGTCGTGAAATTCCAACGGCGCGGCGGCGGGCTTGTCGCAACCCGTCCATGCCAGAGTCAATCCGATTACGGCAATGAGTGCGAGGCGCACCTCGCTGCGCGGATTCGACGAGCCTGCCATCATCAGTTGCGATCGAGCACAAAATCGAATTGCTTTTGGCCCTTGGGGCCAACCGTGGCGGTAAGAGGTGTGGAAGTCGCCAAGTTGTATTTGCCTGGGATCAGCGAATCGGTCTTGCCGTAGGTCTTCAAGATCGTCAGCGTCACCTTATAGTCGCCAGCGCGAGCGCCGTCGTTCGATGTCTTCGACGTGAGCCGAAACTTTCCCTCGGCATCGATCTGACCGGCTGCCGGAGTCTTGCCCATTTCGTCGTTGTTGGCTTTTACCGGCTCGAAGCGAATCGTGGCGACTTCACCGTGCGGGATCGTCCCATCGCTGAATTTCACGGTGCCCGATACGGGATACATCGTGTCCTCACCGCTGCAGCCTACGAGCAGGAACAACGCCATCGTGCCAGTCAGATACAGGAGAGGTCGCATCATGTTTCCTAGGATCAGAATCGCTTCGAGTAGTTTTTAAGCAGGTCTGTAACGTCGGTGCGACTCGCACTAGAACGTGCCGGCCTTGAGCGGTTGGCCCTGTTCACGCGTAATCAGGCGATCCCAGGCCGACTGCACGGTGCAAGCGCCGTAGTTGCCGGCCGTTTCAATATTCTCGCTGATGAATTGCACGCTGCCATCGCAAATTCCGATGACCGTACCGCCCGGATGCAAACTGCGCGTCGCGGCTTGGTAACTGGGGCAGCCGTTATGGCATTCCATCCGCTGCGCTTTCAGCAGCGCGTTCCCTGCCGTGTAGAAGAGAGAGCAGCCTTCGACGTCATCCGAGTCGATATCGACGGCATTGGGACCATAAGCATCGCCGCCACAGCCATGCCAGAACATAGCGCTCGCGCCCGCAGTCCCGAGCGCCCACGTGCCGCGGCGATCATTCTCAAACAACCCAGAACGCAATTCACCCAGCATCAGCGTCTGGCTCAAGCCGTCGGTAACTTCAGCGAGGCGGCTGGTAACGTTCCAACCCATCACACCGGTGATATTTGGCTCGCCCCAATGACCGTTAGCGTTTGAATCGAGCTGCCAGTTGAGCCCGCTGGAACCGTAGTTGCCGCGCGCCCAGTTGTCACCTTCATTGGCGTCGATGCCGACAAATTTCCGGCGGTTGAAACCATCGGTTGGGCACAACAGAGCCTTGATCGTAGTGCCCCGCGGTTCCCGGTTATTCGCATGCGAGATCGGCACCGTCAGATCGAACTTCTGAAACAGCGGCTGCTGCTCCATGAAGGGAAGGATCGAGATGATCCAGTTCGGGCCATGTTTGCGGCTAGATTCGGGTGCCTCGCCTTTGGGAAACTGAATGCCCACCGGCAAGCTCTTGTAGGTGTCTTCGTAGTTGAGGCACGCCAAGGCGAGTTGCTTCATGTTATTCGAGCAGGAAATCCGGCGAGATGCTTCGCGGGCAGATTGAACTGCCGGCAGGAGCAGCGCCACCAGCACGCCAATGATGGCGATGACCACGAGCAGTTCGACGAGAGTAAACCCGCCGCGGAGAGATCGAATGCGCATGAGAAGAACCAGCAAGGTGGAGAGGGAATACTTTTGCATCGGCCAGGAGGGGCGCGACTGGTGCTTGATAGTAGCGAAAATCGGCGGATTTGCAACTTTTTGTATTACAACTTTGCAGCCCACTTCAGCCTTGCTTTCCCCTTCCCCAATTTCCTGCCTCGTGGTATTTTGAGGGATTCCAATTTTGTCACCATTCTCAGCCACTCTATTTTTCAAGTAGTCTGTCATGGCCAAGCCCCATCGTACGAACAAAAAAGCCAATCACGGTAAGCGTCCAGCCAATGGCAAAGCCAAGCGCGCCAAGCGAAAGCTGGTCCGCACCTAGTCGGCGTTTCTGCCTTCCGTGCCGCTGTTGCACGCAAAAAAGCGTCACGTAGAAGACACTGCGCACAACTGTCCGGATCGTCAGCGTTTGGTAAGGGTAACGCTGTGCCCCAGCAAGAATTCTTGTACGACATCTCCAAGCTCGATTTCAGCCGCCACGTGGCGACGCTGGAGGAGATTCGTAAGTACAACCCGCAGCGCCACGAGATGGAGCAGCTGTCGGGCGTCGTTTATGTCGACGAAACGCAGTACCTCAGCGTCGGCTATCGCGACACCACGAAGGACGACTTTTGGGTCCGCGGCCACTTTCCGCAGCTGGCCATCATGCCGGGCGTGGTGATGCTCGAATCGATCGCCCAGCTGTGCAGCTTCGTCACCCAGCGCTATGACTTGCTGGGCGCCGAAGTCGTCGGCTTTGGTGGGCTCGAAAACGTTCGCTTTCGCGATGTGGTTTTCCCCGGCGAACGCTTTATCGTGATTTCGAAACTCGGCAAGGTCCGCCGCGGCGGGATGATCATCTGCCAGTTTCAAGGGATCGCGGGCGATCGCTTGTGCATCGAGGGAACGCTCAAGGGAGTGCCGATTCCGGTTTCTTCGCTGCAGAAATTGCAGCAACAAGCTGCGGCGAAGGGTTGATCGTGGGACGCCGCGCTCTTCCCAAAATCGATCCCACTCTGGATCTGGCCACGCACCTGGTCGAGACCACGGACGTTCCCAAGCCGTTCGATCCCGTCGCCATGTTCGGCCGCAGCGCTCCGCTCGAAGTGGAAGTCGGCAGCGGCAAAGGCCTGTTCATGCTCAGCGCCTCGGGCGCAAATCCTGAACACAATTTCTTCGGCATCGAAGTCGCCAAGAAATATTCCCGCTTCGCGGCCTCGCGATTGTCGCGCGCTGGGCGGACCAATGCGAAAATGGCTTGCGGCGATGCCCTCGCGTTTTTTCGCGAAGCGATTGTCGATAGCTCGCTGCACGCGGTCCACGTTTACTTTCCCGATCCGTGGTGGAAGAAACGCCATCGCCGTCGTCGCGTGCTCAACGAGTCATTCTTGCAGGATGTCATCCGCACACTGATCCCCGGCGGCAAGCTCCATTTTTGGACCGACGTCGAAGAGTACTATCAATCGACGCTCGAACTGATCGCGCAGTTGCCGCCGAATCCCGCCGGCAAATTGCAGGGGCCCCTGGCCGTGCCCGAAACGCCCGCCGAGCACGATCTCGACTTCCGCACCCACTTCGAACGTCGCACGCGCTTGCACGAGCTGCCGGTATATCGCTCGGAGTTTCTGAAGGAAGCGGCAGGCGCTGGGAACTAGGGACTGGGAACCCTGGTAAACTCTAGTACCAATTCGCCCGCATTTCCCCAGCCCCAAGTCCCCAGTTCCCAGCCCCATGCGCAGCATCGCCATTTTTTCCGGTGGGCTCGACTCCACTGTCATGCTCGAACATTTGCTGCGGGCGGGCGATGAAGTGTTCGCGCTGTCGATTGATTACGGGCAGAGACATCGGCGGGAGCTCGAATATGCGCGCGCGACGGCTGAGCGGTTGCAGATCGAATGGCGACTCGCCGATCTGCGGGCGATCACGCCACTCTTGGCAGGGTCGAGTTTGACCAGCAGCGATGTTGCCGTGCCGCATGGCCATTATGCCGAAGAGTCGATGAAGGCCACGGTCGTGCCGAATCGCAACATGATCATGCTCGCGATCGCGGCTGGTTGGGCCCTGAGCCGGAAATGCGACCGCGTTGCGTATGGCGCTCATGCCGGCGATCACGCGATTTATCCCGACTGCCGACCGGCGTTTGTCGAAGCCATGCGCCACGCGCTCGGGCTCGCCGATTGGGACACGCTCGAGCTCTACACGCCGTTTCTCACGCTCAGCAAAGCCGACATCGTGCGCGAAGGTGCTCGCCTGGGCGTCGATTTCGCTAGCACCTGGAGCTGCTACGAAGGGGGCGAGGTTCACTGCGGTCGCTGCGGCACGTGCGTAGAACGACGCGAAGCCTTTGCCCTGGCCGGCATCGCTGATCCCACGACTTATTCGTCTGTACTTCCCCTGCCGCCAGCCCCATAATTTGCGTGCCTCTCTCCTCGGATCGGGATTTAGACGGGAATTCGCATGGCTGCTGCACTCGCGCTTCTGCTGCTCACCCTCAGCGGCGATTATGTTGGCACGGAAAAAGGGACGGCCACTTTTCATCCCGCGCCGGCAACGGCTGAGCAGCAGGTCGGCGAGCGATTTCGCCTGGCCGAGCACTCGTTCAACTACGAGATGAAAAAACTCGACGTCCAGCTCTCGAACCACGAGATCTGGGACGTGACGTTCCCCTCGCCGGTCGTCACGCCGCACGAAGCCAACAACACAATCCATTGCGAGTACTACAAGCCGGTCGGAGCCGAACTCACCAAGACCAAGCGCCCTGCCGTCATCGTGCTCCACATTCTCGGCGGCGACTTCGCGCTCTCGCGGCTCTTTGCCGGAGCGATCGCTCAAACGGGCACGGCGGCTCTGTTCGTAAAGATGCCCTACTACGGTCCGCGCCGCGCGCCAGGCGCGCCGCAGCGGATGATCAGCGCTAACCCCGAGGAGACCATCGCTGGCATGACGCAGGCTATTCTCGACATTCGCCAGGCCACCGGCTTTTTGATGAGCCGGCCCGAAATCGATCCCGAGCAGCTCGGCATTTTTGGCATCAGCCTCGGAGGAATCACTGGCTCGCTGGCGGCAGCTTCGGAACCCCGACTCAAGAACATCTGCCTGCTCCTCGCCGGCGGCGACCTCGGCCAGATCGCTTGGGAGGCTCGCGAGTTTCGCCGCGAGCGCGACAAGCTCATCGCGCAGGGTGCGCAGCTCACCGACTTCCGCGCCGCCGTCAAAGAAATCGAGCCTCTCAACTACGTCGGCAATTGCAAAGGCCGGCACATCTTGATGCTCAACGCCGAGAGCGACGAGGTTATTCCCAAGGCCTGCACCGAAGCGTTATGGAACGCGCTCGACAAACCAGAAATTCATTGGTACTCCGGCGGGCACTACAGCGTCTTCCGCCACATTCTCGCCGCGCTCTCGAAGACGCAGGATTTCTTCCGCAAACAAGGCTAGACCTGACGTCACCGGGAACAATGCATGCCGTTTCCTTGGCGCGAATTCGTCTGGCTGACACTGTTAATCGGGCTGCTAATTGGCTTGGCGACCGAGCACGCCCGCTATCGCAAATTTTCCCTCGCGAAAGAACAGGCAGAACGTACGGAGCAAGCAACCCACGAGTTGGCGTATCAGCTTCAAACGAGGTTTGGCGTGCGGACTAACCTCTCTGAATTCAACACACTCTCGATTGTCAGCGACGACTGGCAGCGTCGTAACAGCAGCAGCTATTCGTTCGGTGGAGCTAGGCCAGAACGCGATCAATCCTTATTGACCGGGATGATGGACGCGGATTTTGCGCTCCTGCTACTGGTTGTCGTTGCGCCCCTCAGCGCTCTGGCCGGCATTCTGGTTCGCAAGGCTGCACCGACGACCGGCAAGGCATACTCCAAGGCTTCTCTCAGCGTCTACCGCTTCGTTACTCCCTTCTCGATCCTGATGGCCTGCGGCATGTCAATCAGCGGATACTGCGATTTGCGTCCCTTCACTGGCACGCTGGCATTTGCGGGAGCCATCTTCATGTTGACCTTCTACCTCACCCACCCAGGCGTATCTTTGACGCCAGAGTTGAGTCAGCAGATTGATGAGAAGTATGAACAAGCTACGGCTGCCGATCTACTTAGGCCCGTATTCCGTTGGCAACTGCGTGACTTCTTTTGGCTAACCTTGCTGATCGGGGTTTCGTGCGCCATTGTTTCTACCCACAAGCACGCCCGTGAATTGAGCGTGAATGTGTCACGACTCGAATGGTGGGACAACGCGCTGCGAACGCTTCGGGAGTTCTCCGAATTCAGGTTGCACTCGCTACCTCAAAGAGTCGTTCTCCCCACCGGTCCGCAAGATTTTCTGCTCGATCTGAAGTAGGTCTGCTAGTGTCTCGTGCAAGAGCACCGTCTGCCGCGGAACCTTCAAACTAGCCGCAACGGCCATTTCGTTTGTAATGTTGGTCTGTAACGATTTTGCCGATTAGTCAGGTAAGTCCCATCATTCGATGGGGTGATGACTGCTAGCAAAGCGACGAAACTTGGCGGCTTCGCTTGGACTGCAAGGTGACGAATGGCAAAAATCCTCGTTCAACTTCCGTTCTCTGCGCGCTGCTTGCCAGCACTTCAGCAGATCGCCCAGACTTGCAAAGCCCAAGGGCACCAGATGAATTACTGGTTTGGGCCGTTGAGTGGTTGGTTGCCCAATCGTTGGTGGGCTGGCAGGCCGGATCTCGCCTTTGTTTGGAACGGCATCAAGCAGCGATACCTGCCGAGCGTGCGCCTGCTGCGCGAACTGGGAGCCCACGTTGTCTACGTAGAACATGGCTGGTATCCGCAGCAAGCCACCGTCCAACTCGACGACGTCGGAGTAAACATCGGCGCGAGTTGGGCGAACAAACCGCTGGCCGCCAACGGGCAGACTCCGCTACAGGTGCGCGATAAGGGAGATCTCCTGCTGCTGCTGCAGTACGACCGCGACACGCAACTGACCGATTACTCGCCCTGGTTTCGAGACATGGCTGCGCTGGTGGATCACGTTACCAAGCACTCCGCCCTCCGCGTGCGAGTCCGGCCGCATCCGCGCCATCCACCAGCGGCAGGCCTGAAGGAACTCGTGCTGTCGCGCGGCCATCTGTGGGACGATTCGTCCACTTTGCAGCAAGCATTGAGCGCCAGCCGCGCGCTGGCTTGCATCAATTCATCGACAGCCATCGAAGCCTTGAATCAGCGACTACCCGTGCTCTGCTTCGGCGAGTCGGTCTATAGGCATCCTGGCGCCGTTTACTGTCTCGATAATCAGGCCGCACAACTGCAGGCCGTGACCACAGAACTTTCTCGTGGTCAATGCTCACTATTCGTCGAGCCGATCACTGCGGTACTGCAACGCGTCGCGGCGAATCAATTTACCGTTGAGCAACTCCACCAAAGGTTGCCCAGCATGATCGATACGTGGCTAGGCATCGCTCGGCAGCAAAATGTTGCCCCATATCAAGTGCGTTCGTTTCCCGCGCTGCCCTTTGCTGGCGGCCTGACTCGCGCAACGGTCTAGATACCGTCCGCCCGCTAGCTGGTGCAGCTCCCATCCGCGACTGTCGGGTACGACATTTTGTCGCGGTTATAAAAGGTTATAGCCAGGTGCAGTGCTTTTGGCTTAAGTGGCTGCCGAATAACAGGTTACGGCAAAATCAAATTGCAATAACCTGTTATATATTCCTGCCTAGTTCCGGCTAGGTGCCGGCGGTGAGGAAGGTCCGCTCGACGAAGCCCGTGTCGACCAAGGCGTCGGCGAAGATCTGATGGCTGAGCACCTTTTTGTGGAAGGGAGCCGTCGATTGGATCCCTTCGAAGCGAAGTTCATCGAGGGCCCGGATCATGGTGGCGATGGCTTCGGCGCGGGTCGGCTTGTAGACGATCAGCTTGCCGATCATCGAGTCGTAGTATGGCGGCACGCTGTAGCCGGGGTGAGCGTGCGAGTCGAACCGCACGCCGTTGCCGCCGGGGATGTACATCTGCTTGATCAAGCCGGGGCAGGGTTGGAAGTTGCGGTCGGGGTTTTCCGCATTGATGCGGCACTCGATCGCACAACCGGTCTGCTTGATGTCTTCCTGCTTGAACGGCAGCGGCTCGCCACTGGCGACCAAGATCTGCGTCTTGATGATGTCGACGCCGGTGACCATTTCGGTGACGGGGTGTTCGACCTGGACGCGAGCGTTGACTTCGATGAAGTAGAAGTTGTCCTGCTGATCGACAATGAACTCGACGGTGCCGGCGTTTTGATAGCCGACAGTCTTTACCAGGCGAACGGCAGCGTCGCACATTTCCTGACGACGAGCGGCGGGCAAGCGCGGGGCCGGCGATTCTTCGATCAGTTTTTGATGGCGGCGCTGAGTCGAGCATTCGCGCTCGAAGAGGTGAATCGCATTGCCGTGGTGATCGGCGATGATTTGCACTTCGACGTGGCGGGGCTTTTCGATGTAGCGTTCGAGATACACGCCAGCGTTGCCGAACGCGGCGGCGGCTTCGGTCTTGGCGGCTTGCAGCGCGGGCTTGAGGGCCGCTTCGTTGGGAGCGACGCGCATGCCCTTGCCGCCACCACCAGCCGTAGCCTTGATGAGCACGGGGTAACCGATTTCGCGGGCGACTTTGACGGCTTCTTCGTCGTCTTCGATCAAGCCAGCCGAGCCGGGCACAACGGGAACTTTGGCTTTGCGGGCTGCTTCGCGAGCGCGGTTCTTATCGCCCAGGGCATCCATGGCTTCGGGTGTGGGGCCGATGAAGCCAAAGCCGCAGCTGCGAACCACTTCGTTGAAGTGGGCGTTTTCAGCGAGAAAGCCGTAACCTGGATGGATCGCGTCGACCTCGCCCAGTTCGGCAGCGGCGATGATCTGATCGATCTTCAAGTACGACTGCACGCTCTTCGGCGGGCCGATGCAATAGGTTTGATCGGCGAGCTGCAGATACTGCGAGCCCTTGTCGGCTGTGCTGTAAACGCAGACGGTTTCGATGCCGAGCTCTTTGCAAGCCCGGATGATCCGCAGCGCGATTTCGCCGCGGTTAGCAATCAGAATTCTTTTAAACATTGCTCGATAGCCGGGTTACCGGCGGCTAAATGGCCGGAAACCCGGCGAGACATTGCTGGAGGGCCGGACGACGGGCGACTTACTTGCTGGTGTCGACCTTGAACAGCGGCTTGTCGAATTCGACGGCTTCGCCTTCTTCGACGAGCACGGCGACGATCGAGCCCCGTACCTCGGCAGGGATCTCGTTGAAGACCTTCATGGCTTCGACAATGCAGATCGTCGTGTTGGTATCGACGCGATCGCCGACCTTCACAAACGGGGCTGCCTTGGGGTTGGCCTTGGAATAGAACGTACCGACCATCGGGCTCTTGATGATCGTGATGTTCGGGCCATCTGCAGCCGGCGCACTCTTGCCACCGCTCGCGGCAGCGGCTGGCGCTGGAGCGCTGGCTGCCATCATTTGAGGAGGGGCAGCCATCATCTGCGGCGCGGCGTATTGCACGGCAGCGCCCCGTTGAATGCGGAGCCGTTGACGCGATTCGCGGAGGTCGATCTCGTTGAGATCGTGTTCCTTCATCAGCTCGACGAGCTTGCGAATCCGCTCGACATCAAAGACGTTGCCCGTAACCGATTCCGATTCCGATTCTGCCATTGGTTCTTTCCGAGGCTTTTTGACCGCCGGGCCCTTGGCCGCCGCCCGCGCGGACGTACCGGATCGCGGAGAGGGTTTGCGGGCATCGGCCATGTCTGTTTCCTGGTCGGGTTCTGATAACAGGTTGGTTGTTAATCGCAGTGCTTTCGAAAGCACCATGCTGTGAAAAACAGGTGCTTTTAAAAGCAGGCGGCCGGGAGTCACAACCCTTTGGCCGCTTTGGATTTTCGGCGGATTCTAACGGTGCCCTTTCGGGTCGTCAAGCTGCGTCGGGGCCGCAGCGGGTGGGGTCGACCCGCTCTGCTGCATCCGGCGTTCCCAATACTTCTCAAATAATTCCATCAGTAAAAAGAAGCCGCCAGCACACGTGCCGGCCAAGTAGCCGAAGAAGCCACCAATCGGCACCAGCACCGGGACCGCGCAACAGGCCCCCAGCAGGGCCGGCGGCTCTTCCACAAAGGCAATCAGCGTAAGGACAAACAGCGGCAGCCAGATGGCGCCGGCAACGATCGACGCCGGCCGAGCCATGTGCCCCCAGCGCATTTGCACCAGCACGACCGTGAACAGGAGCAGCGTCGAGAAGATGTAATTGAGCGGATGGAGATCGACCGCGCGGAACAATGCGAAAAGTAAAGCTAACAGCGTTGTAATGCCTAAAATCGCCGAAGTGCCGAACCGCGGCGGCACGTGATGGGTGGGATCGGCTGACAGAACGCGGACGAACCAGAGCCAGGTCTGCCAGGGACTGGTGGCGATTGTCCATGGCCCACCAGTGGCATCCTTGCCATCCTCGGGACGCTCCGAGAACCGATAGCCGGTCATCGGACCGGGGGCGGCGAATGGATCGTCGCCGATCGGCGGTTCGTTGGAGTGCGGATCGAGGTGCATGGCGGTTATTCTGCGCTGTTGCTCGGCCAGTTGCTATCTGCCTGCGATTGCAACTGCCAATTCGGGCGGTGATGATAGGCAGCGGTCTCTCCCCACCCTACTCACCTGCCGAGTCTCTCCATGCTGCGCGCTGCTCTGTTTGTCGGTCTGGTTGTTTGGTCGTTGCTGCCCTCCATCGGTTTCGCTCAAGCCAAGAGCGAGCCCTATCAGGACTGGAAACAGCGAGGCGAATTCTGGCTGCTGACAACTCCTGAAGGAGCCCATCTGCCAGCCGAAGCCGTTTGCGAGAACTTTCCGGTGCTCGTTCGTTTGCACCGCGACTTCTTCGATTTCAAGCAAGCCCAGCCGCAGGGCGAAGACATCCGCTTTGCTACGAGCAGCGGAGAATCAATCGCTCACCAAATTGAAGAATGGAACGCTGATCAGGGCACCGCGAGCGTTTGGGTCCGCGTGCCGAAGATCACCGGCAATGCCCGACAGATGCTGCGCATGTTCTGGGGCAATGCTGCCGCCAAGAGCGAATCGAACGGCGCTGCCGTGTTCAATTCTTCCAATGGATACGTCGCCGCCTGGCACATGAATGAACCAGCCAACGATGCAGTAGGCACGCTCACAACCACCGACACCGGCACCACGGCATCGCAGGGCATGATTGGTTCGTCCCGGCACTTTCTGCCCGGCAAGGGACTGACGGCCGGCGAGAAAATCGAATCGCTGCCGCAAGGATCCGAATCGCACAGCACCGAGGCTTGGTTCCGCGCCGAGAAGCCGAACGTGCTGATCGTCAGCTGGGGCAACGAGCACGCCAAGGGCAAGGTCGTCGTGCAGTATCGCAGCCCGCCACATGCTCACGTCGATTGCTACTTCTCGGGCGGCAATGTGAACGGCGCGATCCCTCTCTCGACTGGCGATTGGCACCACGTGGTGCACACCTATGAAAAAGGTGAAGCCAAGCTCTACGTCAATGGTCAGCTCGACGTCACGAATAAAGGCCAAGGCCCGCCACTGGAGATCAAGCGTCCGGCTCGGCTGTGGATCGGCGGTTGGTACAACAATTACCAATTCACCGGCGATATCGACGAAGTCCGCATCTCGAGCGTCGTCCGCTCGGCCGAGTGGATCAAGCTGCAATTCGAAAATCAAAAGCCACAGCAAACGCTGGTGGGGCCGCTGGTACAGACTGGCGATGCGTTTTCCGTCTCCACCGAAAAGCTCGAAATCGGCGAAGGCAAAACGGCTGACGTGTCGGTGAAGGCCGGCGGTGCGCAGAAGATTTACTGGATCCTGAAACGCGGCGAACAAGAGTCGCTCGTTGCCACCGATCGCTTTGCACATACCTTCGCCGCAGGACGCGTGACCGGAGATAGCAAAGCGCAGTTGATTGTCCGTGCGGTTTATCCCAGCGAGGTAAAGAGCAAGACGATCGA
Source organism: Anatilimnocola floriformis (assembly GCF_024256385.1). Taxonomy (NCBI): domain Bacteria; kingdom Pseudomonadati; phylum Planctomycetota; class Planctomycetia; order Pirellulales; family Pirellulaceae; genus Anatilimnocola; species Anatilimnocola floriformis. Next base: position 5,242,617 of record NZ_JAMLFW010000001.1, on the reverse strand, counting down.
CATTTCCATTCGCGAAGCAATTGCAGAGCCGCAGTTCACGCTCGATGTGCCGGCGACATGGAATGGCCGTAAGCCGCTCGAAATTGCTCCGAAGATTTCGAACGCCGACGCCGTGAAGCAAGCCGGCGTGCCATTGGAATTCCAATGGTCGGCCGACGATGTTGCGGTCATCAAGCAAGCCAGCGACAAACTGCAGCTGAAGCGAGCTCAAGGCGATGGCTTGCTGCGAATCAAGCTGGCCGTGAGCAACGGCGGCGAGCCGGTGGTGAAGACGACCGAGATTCGCGTCACCCAGCCGCAGGAAAAAGACAAATGGCTGCCGCAGCCAATTGCCGAACGTGAACAGCCCGAGGATGGACAATTCATTGCTCGCGAGGGCGCGAGCGCGGAAGGAACGATCGTTTACGCCGGCACGCTGCTGGAGCCAGCCGAAGTTGCATTCCTACGAATCTATGCCGACGACAAATTGGTCGACACGCTCAATGCTCGCGTCACTCCTGAGAAGCAATATGGACTCACGGCCAAGATCAAAGCGGGCCTGGTGAAATACCGCACCGAGTTCGGCGTGAAGCAGAAGGGCGAAGAGAAGGTCCTGCACACGGCGACGAACATCGTCTGCGGCGATGCCTTCATCATCACGGGCCAATCGAATGCGGTAGCCAATGACTTCGGCAAAGAAAACCCGCTGGTACCAAACGAATGGGTTCGCACTTTCGGTGCTACCGACGGCGGACCGGGCTCGCGATTGAAAAAATGGGCACCCGCCGAAGCTCGCGCGCCGGGCGGCAAAGCCGAGATCGGTTTCTGGGGCATGGAACTCGGCCGGCGATTGGTCGAGAGCCGGAAGATGCCGATCTGCATCATCAACGGCGCCGTCGGCGGCACACGGATCGATCAGCACATTCGGAACGACGAGGATCCGACCGACATCAAAACGATCTACGGCCGTCTGCTATGGCGGGTGCAAGAAGCTCGGCTGACGCACGGCGTGCGGGGCATTATCTGGCATCAGGGCGAAAGCGATCAGGGATCGGACGGCCCGACCGGCACTTACGGCTTTGAAACGTATCAGCAGTTCTTTGTCGACCTGGCCGGCAGCTGGAAGAGCGATTTTCCGAACGTCGAGCATTACTTCACGTTCCAAATCTGGCCGAAGTCATGCTCGATGGGAATTAACGGTTCCGACAACCGCCTGCGCGAAGTGCAACGCAACATGCCGGGGCTGTTTTCCAACCTCAGCATCATGTCGACCTGCGGCGTGAAGCCGCCGGGCGGCTGCCACTTTCCCGCTGCCGGTTATGCGGAGTTCGCCCGGCTCATCCAGCCGCAAGTCGAAACGCATCTCTACGGCAAACCGTTTAAACAGCCGATCAATCCACCGAATCTACAAAAGGCTTATTTCACCTCGGACAAGAAGGATGAACTGGCCCTCGAGTTCGATCAGCCGGTCGTTTGGCAAGATTCGCTCGTCAACCAGTTCCATCTGATCAGCGAACCGAAGCAGGTCGAGTCCGGCGCGGCTGTTGGCAACAAGCTGACGCTGAAGTTGAAAGCTCCGAGCAAGGCGACGCAAGTCACTTATCTCGACAGCGCGGCCTGGAACCCGGACAACCTGCTGATCGGCGCAAACGGCATTGCGGCGCTGACGTTTTGCGAAGCGGCGATTGAGCGATGAAGTACCCGATCTTGTTCTTGCTGTTGGCAGCCATCTTGGGTGTCGCAATCCCTTTTGGCGCGAACGGGCTCGTTCAAGTTCCCTTGGCAATTCTGGCCCTTACCTTTGCAGGTGTGGGGTTAACCTATGCGTGTGATCAGCCTCGCTGGTTTGGCAAGCTGGACGATGGGACGTTTGAGAAATTGGCCTGGAACCGCTGGGTTTGCTATTTCCTGCTGATCAGACTGAGCCTGGGGATTGCCCGGCTACTCAATCGCAAGCAGCCAGCGATTGCTGAGTTTGCACCGGGGCTGTGGTTTGGTCGGCGTCTCACCAAGCGCGAAGCGTCGCAACTGCCTGTTGAATTTGCTGGTGTACTCGATCTGGCGGCGGAGTTTTCGCGGGTGTGGGTACCAACCGCAGACTACAAATCGTTGCCCCTACTCGACGGCCTGCCGGTCAGCGCAGCAAACTTGCGGATTGCCTTGAAATGGCTCGCGGAACGCCGGCGGTGCGGGAACCTGTTTGTCCACTGCGCACTCGGTCACGGCAGAACCGGTTCCATCGTGCTCGCCTGGCTGCTCGTAAAGAAGCAAGTGCCCGATGCAGAAGAGGGCATCAAGAAGTTGCAAGAACTGAGACCCGGCTTCGGAATTTCAACAGAACAAGTTGCCAGCGTTGAAGCGTTCGTGCGGGACGAGTTTGCGACGCAGAACAAAGTTCATCTCTGACATGCAGAACCGTCGCGGCATCGACAAGCCGTTATCTCACCCCTAAACTCGACGGTTAGACAGTTGTGAGGTGGCCGCGCGGATGCGGCACCGATTTTCGAAGTTTCGCCCAAGTTGCTGATATGTCTGGATTTACGCCCGCTGCTTTTGAAGCCATCAAGGACAAGGTTTATGCCGGCGAGCGGCTGTCGCTCGACGACGGCTTGGTGCTATACGATCAGGCCACGCCGCTGCACGAAGTTGGTGCCCTGGCGAATCTCGTACGCGAGCGGAAGAACGGCAACGCGGCGTATTACAACATCAATACGCACCTGAACGCCACGAACGTCTGCGTTTATCGCTGCACGTTTTGTGCGTTTCGTTCCGACCTGCGCGAAGCCAAGGGTTACGCGATGAGCGATGAGCAAATCATCGCCCGCGGCCAGGAAGCAGTCGATAACGGCTGCACCGAACTGCACATCGTCGGCGGTCTACACCATCAAAAGAAGTACGACTGGTATTTGAACGTCGTGCAGCAACTGCACGATGCGTTTCCTGATCTGCACTTGAAGGCTTGGACGGGCGTCGAGATTAACTGGTTTGAGTTTCTGACGAAGCGCTCGGTCCGTTCCATTCTCGAAGAGCAGCGAGCTGCCGGAATGGGCTCGATGCCCGGCGGCGGCGCGGAGATTTTCCACCCGGAAGTCCGCGGCAAGATTTGCGAACACAAAGCCGATTGTCGCAACTGGATCGACATTCACCGGACCGCTCATCAGCTGGGGATCAAAACCAACTGCACGATGCTGTATGGACACATCGAAAACGCCTTCCATCGCATCGATCACCTGATCCGCCTGCGGGAACTGCAGGACGAAACCGGCGGTTTCCAAACGTTCATTCCGCTGGCCTTCCATCCAGAAAACACCGGCTTGTCGCACATCAAAAAGCCGTCGGCGCTGATGGATCTTCGGACGATCGCGGTCAGCCGGCTGATGCTCGACAACATCGCGCACATCAAGGCTTATTGGATCATGCTCGGCATCGGCACGGCACAATCGGCGCTGGCTTACGGCGCTGATGATATCGATGGCACGGTTCGTCACGAATTGATCTACCACGATGCGGGGGCCACGACTCCCGAGTTGCTGACGACGGAACAAATCCGCCGCCTGATCATCGAAGCAGGCCGCGAACCGATTGAGCGCGATACGCTGTATCGGCGCATCGAACGAGATGCGGCGAACCCGGCGAAGTGGAGCGTTGGGGATCAGATTCTCGCCGCGGTGTAACCACCATGCCTGAGCCGGATCCTGAGTATGCTAGCCGTGTCGAGTTCATGACCGCAGAAATGGCTGAAAGTTCGGCCGTGGTGGGGCTGCATTTCGTCTACGTGCGAATTCACGAAGATATCAAGCCGCTAGAACGGGCGGCCAAGTACGAAGTGCCGCTGCAGGAAATGCTGCAAAATCATGGTTTGGGCGAAGTGGTTGGTGGCGGTTCGTCGCTCGGTGATGGCGACGCAATCGACTACTGCGGTGTGGATATTGAGTTAACCGATCGCAAGCAAGGGATCGAGTTGCTGAAGTCTGCTTTGCAAAACCTGGGCGCTCCGCAAAAGACTTTCATCGAGGAGTTTTTGCCGGAGTATTTCGAGCATCCGGTCTGGTGATTTGACCACCGAGACACGGAGAGTAACTTCTCCGTGTCCCCTGTGCCTCTGTGGTTCATTCTCTTAACCCGCACGATCGTGCGCGGAATTTCAAAAGGTGACAGAGAACCAAACTCTGTCGGCTGGATAATTTGAAGCAGTGACGTAGACCGGGCCGATGGATGTTGTAACGAGCTATTGTTTCTACACCGGCTAAGCCCGGCAGACGCAGAGTTCGAGCGGAGGCGCGGGATAGCCTCTGGTTCCAGGCAGGATGCACGCACTTGGCGACCTGTCGGCCCAGGACTTTAAATCCGGCTCTCACCGGCTCCACCTCCCATGAGCGTCTCCGCACCTCACTTCATGCTCTTCGCCCACGTCACCGGCAACACGCTGGTCGGGGCTCCTTCCCGCGGCCAGGCCAATGCCGATGCCGAAACGACCGCTGCCGAATACGGTGGCCGGTGGCGATTTGTGCTGCAATCGCCAGAAGGCGAGACGGTGCTCGACGCCGAAGACGAAGAAGAAGGCAATTCCCGCGAACGACTCGAGCTGCTCGCGATTGTCCGCGGCCTCGAAGCCCTCGATCAACCGTCGCAAGTCACGCTCCACACGCAGTCGCAGGCCATTAGCCGCGGCATTCGCGAAGGGCTCAACCAATGGCGTGAGAACGACTACCAATGGGAGCGCTTCGGCAGCCTGACGCCCATTAAGAACAGCGACCTGTGGCGCCGCGTCGATCAGGCCCTGCAAATTCACCAGGTGAATTGCAAGCTGACCATCGGCACAGGAAGCGATGACCTGAACCTGCCTGAGTCGATCACGGGCGATGCGGTCGACTTCTCAGCAACGGCATCAGCCGTTACGATGCCCAAACCCCGCCGTGTGCGTGGCAAGCAGTTGCGATTTGATGCGGGCGAACCAGCATCAACCGCAACAGCCAAAGCATCACCTCGGCGAACTCGTGCCCGTCAGCCCGCTGCAGCTACTTCGCTGTGGCAACGAGCTGTGGGTGGAGTTCGCAGCCTCTTCAGCAACGGTGATCGCTAACCGCGATCAGACAGCCTCTCCCACCGAAAAAAACTTCCTGCCTGCAGGGAGTTGACCCTACCGGTCTGCCTGCCACTGACTTTCCCCTGCGATTTTTCCCACCACCGAACATCCCACTTAGTAACGAACAGCGGAGCTGAGCGTGCGCACCAGTGTTTCTCTTTCAAATATGTCGTCTTTGCTCGATGCCAATTTGCACGACCCTACGAGCGTCCTCGGACCAGCCGTAGTGCAACATGACGGCCGCCAGGTACTTGCAGTGCGGGCGTTTTCCCCCGAAGCTCAGCAAGGCTGGGTTCTGGACGAGTCGCATGGCGTGTCTCGGCCAATGCGGAAAATCCACCCGGCCGGGTTGTTCGAGGCATTCTGCCCGTTGCCGTCGCAGCAATCGGAGCCACAATATCAGCTACGATTTGCCAATCAGGGGGGCGAGATGACCACGCAACATGATCCGTATTCCTTCGAACCGATGCTCACGCCGTTTGACTTGCACCTGTTCGGGCAAGGCCGGCTGCTGAAAGCCTATGACAAGCTCGGCGCGCAACTGCGCGAAGTGAAGGGGGTGAAGGGCGTTAACTTTGCTGTTTGGGCTCCGAACGCGCAGAGCATTTCGCTGGTCGGCGATTTCAATCAATGGGATGCCCGCCGCAACTTGATGCGTCGCCGCGAGAGCAGCGGCGTGTGGGAAATCTTCATCCCTGGCATGCAAGCGGGTGAGAAGTACAAGTACCGCGTCAAATCCAAGTGGGGCGAATCGGTCGACAAATCCGATCCGTTCGGCTTCGCTGCCGAGTTGCCGCCGCGCACGGCTTCGATCGTGACCGACCTCACGCAGCATCAGTGGCAAGACAGCGAGTGGATGGCTCGCCGCACGGCGACCAATCAACTGGATAAGCCGATCAGCGTTTATGAGTGCCACCTCGGCAGCTGGCGGCGGGACCCTTCGCGCCATCATGGTTGGATGTCGTACCGCGAGCTGGCTCATCAGCTCGTCGCCTACGTCAAAGAGATGGGCTACACGCACATCGAATTGCTGCCGATCAGCGAACATCCTTACTCGGGGAGCTGGGGCTATCAAACGGTTGGTTACTTCGCGGCGACGAGCCGCCACGGAACGCCCGAAGACTTCATGTACTTCGTCGATTACTGCCATCAAAACGATATTGGCGTGATCGTCGACTGGGTCCCGGCCCACTTCCCCAAAGATGGCCACGGCCTGCGCCGCTTCGACGGCACGGCGATGTTCGAGCACGAAGATCCCCGCATGGGCGAACATCCCGACTGGGGGACGATGATCTTCAACTATGGCCGGCACGAAGTGCGGAACTTCCTACTCAGCAACGCGCTGTTCTGGCTGGACAAGTACCACATCGACGGTCTGCGCGTCGATGCCGTGGCCTCGATGCTTTATCTCGACTACAGCCGCAAAGAAGGCGAGTGGATTCCGAACGTCCACGGCGGCCGCGAAAACCTGGAAGCCATTTCGCTGCTCCGCGAGTTCAACTACGAAGCCCACGGCAATTTCCCTGGCGTGCTGACGATCGCCGAAGAATCGACCGCGTGGGGCGGCGTCTCTCGGCCGGTCGAGACGGGCGGCCTGGGTTTCAGCATCAAGTGGAACATGGGTTGGATGAACGATACGCTTCGCTTCATGAAGCACGATCCGATTCACCGCCAATACCATCACGACGAGCTGACTTTCAGCCTCATCTATGCCTTCACCGAAAACTTCTGCCTGCCGTTGTCGCACGATGAAGTGGTGCACGGCAAGAAGTCGCTGCTCGCCCAGATGCCGGGCGACCTGTGGCAACGCTTCGCCAACCTGCGTCTCTTGTATTCGTACATGTGGACGCACCCGGGCAAGAAGCTGCTCTACATGGGCAGCGACATTGCTCAGTGGAACGAATGGAACCACGATGCCGAACTGCAGTGGGACCTGCTGCAATGGGAATCGCACGCCGGCATGCAGAAGATGGTCGCTGACCTGAACAAGCTGCTCCGCGCCGAGCCCGCGCTGTACGAACGCGACTTCGATGGCGACGGCTTCGAATGGGTCGAGTGCAACGCCCGCAACGACAGCGTGCTGGCCTATCTGCGGAAGGCCAAAGATCCGAACGATTTCGTACTGGTCGTGCAGAACTTCACGCCTGCCTATCGCGAAAACTACCCAATCGGTGTGCCCCGCGGCGGCTGGTACCAGGAAGTCTTCAACAGCGACTCGCAGTACTACGGCGGTTCGAACAAAGGCAACTTCCCCGGCGTCCAAGCCGAGGAACCCGGCTGGCACTTCCGCAGCCATAAGCTGAATCTCACGCTGCCACCACTCGGCACCGTAGTGCTCAAGCCGGAAAAGATGGCTGCGATTGAACAGCCGAAGAGCAAATAGCCTTTGCCCTGGCGTCATACTCCCTCGCCCCGGTAATACGGGGAGAGGGTTGGGGTGAAGGACTCACGCTAAACCGCCCGGTACCCTTCGATTTTTCCGAGCAACTGCGGTCCGCTCATGCGGAACGCAGCATTGTGCGGACACGCGAAGACGCAACTGACGTCTTCGTTCGGTCCCACGATTTTGTGGCACAGATCGCACGTCGTCGCTGTGTGCGACAAGATCGGCCCGGCTTGCTCCTCGTGCATGTTGATGTTGCCGTACGGGCAATTGTTCGCGCACAACCCGCAGCCGATGCAGTGCTTTTCAATTTGAATTTCGAGTCGTTCGCCGCTGCGGTGAATCGCATCGACCGGACAGCCAACCAGGCAATACGGATCAGTACACGACCGACAGGAACTGGCGACCAACCACTTATCAAACCGCAGTCCTTCGCGGATCAACCGCGTCACGCCGCCGTGCGTGTCGGCACAGGCTTTTGTGCATTCGTCGCAGCGCGTGCAGGCTTCGAGATCGAGCACCAGCAACCGCTGCGCGTTGTAAAGTCCCTGCTCGGTGAACTCACGCAAAATCGGGCTGTTCGTCGTCGGCTTTTGTGCCGCAGGTTGAACTGGTGCTGCCGATTGCAACTGTTTCGCTCGCGCGAGCACGATGGTGCAGAGAGCCGGCACTTGCACGAGCAGTTGCCGAAAGACCTGCTTATCGATGCGAATGAGCTCGACGTCATCCAGCGCCGTACACGTCGCCGTGCGTCGACTCGCGCCGGCTTGCAGTTGCAATTCTGACTGCAGATCGTCCCAATCGGCGACGCAGGAAATTTCTCCGAAGGAATGCTTCGGCCGGAAGTAATCGATGACCCGCTCCTCGCCAGCGATCGTTTGCGTCACTTTCACGTGACCGATGCGGATGATGTAAAAATCCTCGGCAAGTTCATCTTGCCGGCAAATCACCTGATCGGGTTCGACGCGAATCAAATCGACCTGCCGTTTGGGATTGGTCGCCGAAATGGGCGTTTGGCTGGCCGTTTCCAGAAAGCGGCGGCATTTCTCCAGGTCCTCAGCGCCGAGTTCGCCGAAGAGGCGATGCTTGAGATTTCGCGCCGAACGATTTTCGACAAACTCCAGCACATCACGCAGCGCGCGAGCTCGATACACCTTGTCGAGTTCCTCGCGGACATACGGATGCCGCTGCAGCGCATAGAGCACGTTGCGACGAATTTCATACACCACGCAAGGCGTCTTGGCCCGCAGCGTCGCCGTGCGGGCTTGATGGCTGATGAGGGTCATTTCGCCCAGGATGATCGCCTCAGCGCCGCATTCGAAATGGGGTTTGCCCAACTCCGCCGCCGTCGGCATCTTGGGCGTCCTTGAGGAAAGACCGAGCCAACTGAAAATGCCGCCCGTTTTCGTTGTTTCCGTCAGTGCTTCGCGCGGATCGGAGCGCCAGCCTTCAAACTGCCCGCTCTCCAGCAGAAACGCCGTAAAGCCGTAGTCGCCGCGGCGGCAAAGCTCCTCGCCCGGTTTCAGTTCCCAGCGCACAATCGAGTACTGAAACCACTGCCGCTGCCGATAGCTGAGCTGGCCGAAGTAACGATGCGCGGCGAGCGACTCCGGCGTGACGGCTGTTTTGCCCGGATGGCCGCGGAACTTCTGCTTCGTCACGCTGTTCACGCCGCCGACTTGCTCCAGCCACCACTCGGGTTCTTCCGGCGGCTTGGTGATGGTCAGCGCGGTCGTCGGGCAATTCAGCGCACACTCGCCGCACTCCACGCAGGTCGATTCGCCCATCGGTTGATCGAGATCAAAACCGATCTGCGTGATGTAACCCTTGCCGGTGCGGCCGATGACAAAGTTCTGCTTGATGTCGCTGCAGGAGCGGACGCAGCGATCGCACAGGATGCACGCCTCGTGATTGACTTGAATGAGCGGCGAAGAAGTGTCGCTGGCCACTACCGGCGCAGGCGAAGCAGCGCGTGTCGCGAGCCGACTCCGCTGCACTTGCATCCCTTTCGCTTGCAGCCGAGCAAGGAGCTTTTCCAAATCGCTCGCCGCATCGGAATCGGCGGCGACAGGTGGCTGCGTAGGCAGATGGTCGGCTGAGAGCAGCTCCATGAGCGTTTTGACATTCGCGCGCACGCGATTCCGCGCGGCCTGCGCCACTTCGTGCGATTTGTCTTCAGGATCAGCTGCCTCGCTTGGCGCATCGAGCGTGAAAATCTGCATTCCTGGCTGCACCGGCTGCATGCAGGCTGGCACAAGTTTGTCCTGTACCGTGATCCGACCGGTCGAGTCCTTTCTGCCCACGGCGACCGAGCAAACGCGACACACGCCAGCGGGCTGCAAGTGCGGCAAGTGGCAAAGTGTCGGAATGAAATGTTCGCAGGCTTCAGGTTTGTTTTCCGTCTGCCGGCGAAGTGCATTGCGGGCATCGAGAATCGTCGTCGCCCGCGGCTGCGTTCGCCCCGAGGCATCGAGAAAAATAATATTCCCTTGCGAATCGACGGCGGGAGTCGCTCGCGGCACCGAGATCGACTGGCCGTCGATCGTCATCGTGACAAACTCACTGTACTGTTTCGCAGTCGCTTCTTCGGCGCGAATCAGCTGGCCATTCAAGTCGCGCGCGAAGAGACCTTCCTCTTCCCAGGCCCGCGCGATTTCGTCGACAAACAGTTTGGCCGGCATCGTGCGTTACTTCCGTGCTCGAAGATAAGGTTGCAAATCGCCGGGAAAATACGATAGCAGCGTCCGCAATGGATTCGGCGCGACGTTGCCCAGGCCGCAGATCGCCGTCTCGGCCATCGTTTGCGACAACTCCAGCACCAAGCCGCCGGAGGTCGACAACAGCCCTTCAACTTCGCTGACGGTCAGTTCTTTCCGCTGAATGGCTTCGCCCAGCTCAAGTATCTTGGTGGAGCCAATGCGACAGGGGACACACTTGCCGCACGATTCGGATTGATAAAAACGAAGACAAGCCACTGCCTGGTCGACCAGATCGGCCCGCTCGTCGTAGACCACCATGCCGCCGCCGAGCATGAGATTCAAATCGCGGACCACACCGAGCTCGAGCGGCAAACGGCGGAGTTCGAATTCCTTGTCGCCGGGCGCGACGAGCTTGTGCTCGGCCAGCTTTTTCTGCACGCGCGGACTGAACGCATCGAGTGGAATTGCGGCGGGAAGAAAACCAGCCGAGGGCCCTGAGGTGGCGACGGCTTTCAGTTTTTTACCGTCACGCATGCCGCCGCAGTAGTTGTCGATAAGCTCGCCAAGCGTGATGCCGATCGGCACTTCGACCACGCCGGGCTTGGCGACATCGCCGGAGACGGAGAAGAAGCGCGCACCTTGGTAATGGGGGAGCGCGCCCTCTTTTACCGGCGCGGCTTTGGCTTGGCCGAGTTTCGAATACCAACTGCCGTCGCTGCCATCTTGTGTGAGGATCGATGGAACCCAGGCGAAGGTCTCGACGTTGTTGAGCAGCGTCGGCATGTCCCACAGGCCATTGGTTTGCAACTCCGGCGGCCTGTTGCGAGGCTCGGCTCGTTCGTCTTGAATGGCTTGGATCAGCGCGGTTTGTTCGCCGCAGATATATCCACCAGGTGAGACGAACACTTCCACGTCAAAATCGATGCCACTGCCGAGAATATTCTTGCCGCACACGCCGGCCGCGCGAGCCCGGTCGATCTCGGCCCGCATGGCAGCGATCGGCTCTTCGTATTCGTGACGGATGTAGACATAACCACGACGAGCTCGCAGCAGCAGGCCGGCGAGGATCATTCCTTCCAGCACCAGGTTCGGCGTGCGGAGAAAAATCTCGCGGTCCTTGAAGGTGCCGGGCTCACTTTCGTCGCCGTTGCAGACGACATATTTGTGTTGCCCGCGGGCCCGCAGCACTTCTTCCCATTTCTTCCAGGCTCGCCCGCCAGCGCCACCCATGCCGAGTAGATTGGCAGTCCAGAGCGCGGCGATCAGCGGATGCTGCGGCCTGTCGTCGCGCGGCGCGTTGGGATCAGGCCGGCGCGGCGGCGGTGGATTCTGTAGCACGTTCAGCCATTGCTTGACGGCAGCGTAACGCTGCTCCGGCGGCTGATTGGCATAGCAATTGATCTTCCAGCTGCCAGCGTCCAGCGCGAGATCTTCGTCGCGGTCATCGGGCAAATCGGCAGCCACACTGCCGGTTGACTGCGAAACGAGTTGCACAACCTCGTCTGGCGAGCGCCCAAACAAATTGCGCACCGAGTGGCTGTCGTTCTGATGAACGCGCACAGCTGGCGCGCGATCGCAGCGGCCTAGGCAAGAGACTTCATGCACCGCGAGCGTTCCGTTCTTCGCAGCGGGGAGTTGTTTCAACTGATCGGCGATCACGGCCGAGCCGCGTAACCGGCAAGCCATGTCGCGACAAACGGCAACTTCACACTGCGGCAGCTTGGCGATCTCGCGAGCTTCGGCGGCTTCATCGGCGAAGATGCGGAAGTGCGGAAAGAAGCTGGCCACTTCCTGAATGCGATACAGGGGCACGGCGAGGCGGTCGGATAATTGCCGCAGCGCATGTCGCGGCAGATAGCCGTGCTGATGTTGCAAATGCTGCAACTCTTGAATGATCATGGTCGGCGACTCCCGTTACGATTCGGCTGGGCCAATCGCTCGAGAGCTTGTTGCAAATCGTTCAAGGCTTGTCTCAGTTCGGGTTGTTCTGGATCGAAATTGGTCGGCAGGTCGTATTGAGTTTTGCCTGCTTGTTGCGCGAGGAGCCACTGCAAACGAGTCAGGTCAGTGAACGGCGGCTCTTGCGGAAAATCGCGAGCGAACGCAGCGGCTGCGAGATAAATGTCGACACCTTGATCGCTGCTCGGCAACAGAGCGGTGCTTTGCGGTTTACGACTTTGGTCCAGATGCTTCAGCAGCACTCCGGCCCGCTCGGCTGGTGTCGGCGTGAGTGAAACATTTTTAAAGAGATCGGGTCGGGCACTCGGTTCGTTATGCGTCAAACGAAAAGTGTGTTCGGCAGTCAGATGATGACAATGACGGCAATCGTGATTGGCAAACTCGGCCCAGCCGCTGAGTCCATCAGCGGATTTCTTCGTGCGGAACTCTCGCAGCTGCTGTTCGCGGGCCGCGGATTGGTTCTGCCCTGCCCGCCAGGTGTTGAAGTGGAAGGCCGCCGCTAGTTGAGAATCGGCAGCTTGTTGCCGCTGCAGTTCTTGAGCTTCGCTCCAATGCTTGGGCAAGTTGGCCAGGTAGGAGTGGAGTTCGAATTTCAAACGCGGATGCCCGGCTGCGATTAGATCGTGATTGACGTCGTACGTTTCCTCGCCCAGTTGGCGAGGTCCCTGATGACAGTTGAGGCAGACCGCGGCGCGCGAATCTAAGTTGCGCGTGTCCTGAAAGCCATTCGCCGCTTGGTGGGTTCGTGCGGTGGCATTCTCTGGCCACGAGAGAGAATAGTGTGTTCCCAGCCAACGACTGGCCGGGCCGTGGCACGATTCGCACGACACGCCTTGCCAGTAAACTTCCGGGCTCGGTTGCGGAGCGAATGCACCATTGGCTGGCATTCCCTGCGGCGGCGTAGCGTGGCAGCCGACGCAATTCTTCTCGAGGAACCGCAGGTAAACTCCATCGTCGATCGTTTTCGCCTCATCCTCGGCCAGCAAGCGATACATCCGCACCGAGCGCGCGGTGTAGAGCACATCGAAGGCCCGTCGGTGAGGATCGTTGGCTTCGAACGCTTGATGAGCGTTTCGCCAGTTGATCGATTCGGCTTGCGGTTGGCCATGGCAGGCCGTGGCCGAACAGGAATTGCGGCCGACGAAATGAACGTCGGCTGGTGCAGTTGCTCTGTTTTCTACCGACTCGACGACGTTGGTGAGTTGATAAACGCTCGCCGCGGGTACGGCTGGTTTGCAGCCAGCGACGACAACGGCCAGAAATACGAGCAGCAAGCGGTTATGGAGCGACATGCGGTTGCGCTCCCGTCGGGTGATAGCGATGGCACTCTGCGCAATCGAAGCGCGCGGTGGCTTTGAATTTTTCGTGCGTACTTTTGGACGCGTGACACTGCACGCAGTTGTCGATGTTCGGCACGAGAACGCGCTGGTCATCAATCGGTGGTTTGCCGGTGGCATCGGTAGCGTAAGCTCCCGCATGGCAATCGCGGCAATTGGCCCAGGCTTCGTGCGTGCGGTGATTGAAAGCGCCGTGCGTGAACCAGCGTTCGGGAATCCGCGGCTTGAGGAAATCGATCGGCTCGGCTTCCTTCGCTGATAGGGCTGAAGCGTCGGTGTGGCACTTCAAGCATTGTTCGCGAAACAAGCTTTTTTGCCACGCATCGACTTGGCCAGGATCGCCTAGCTGTTGCGCAAGATTGAACCCCGGCGTCCTGCCAGGAACCGGCAGCGGTGGACCAAGCGGCGAATTTGGCGAGAGCTTCGTTGCGCTGGAATCTTGTTTTTCGACCGAGGCCGATATGCCGAGCAGCACGTCGCGCAGTTCGAGCTGTTTCAAGCCATGCCGGATGTTCCAGGTTTGGGTATTTCCGCCCAAGGTCTTTGCCACGGTCAGCGAATGGCAGGCCTGGCAATGCCGCTCAAAATTGACCGGCAACATGTACGCGCCAGAATCGGTTGTCGCCGTGACGTGGCAGGAGCTGCAATCGAGCTGCACCAGTGAATCGAGCGATTGATCGGGACTGGTTTTGAATTGCTCGCGCAACTCGGCGGGAATCTGGCCGAGTTTCCAGGCTCCTTCGGGCTTGCCGTCCTTAGGCCATTGGCCGGGGAGCAGGTGAAGCTGGTGGTTGAATTTGAAATCGTTCTTGTCTTCGGCAGGCAGCGAGCGAAAACCGGGATGAGCAAATTGTTCGGGCGCGAGGCGGGCAAATTGAGCGACGCTTTGCAGGGCCGGCTCGAACTGCGAACGCGTACGATGGCTGGCCATATCTTCGTGACACACCGTACAAGTGCGATCAGCTGGCCGGGCGAGTTGAGCACCGCTCCCTTGGTGATCGACGTGGCAGGCAGCGCAGCTCATCTCATCGGTGGACAACTGGTTGGGATGATGCGGCAAATCGGTTTGCTGAGGATGACAATCGCGGCAGCTGACTTTCGCTGGATGCGTTTCATGAAAGGCGGCGAGCAACATCCGCGAGCCGCTGGCATCGGCGCTCAGTGGTTTGAAATTCTGATGACACTTCGCGCAATCAGAATTCAGCGACGAATGGACCGCCGCCAGCGAACCGGGCGAAAGTTGTTGCTGCGCGCTTGTGCCGCCGACAAACAGCCAGGCAACGTAAGCGAGCGCGACGAGTGTGCCGATGAATGTCCAAAAATACTTCGAGCGGACCAGTCGATCGCCGCGACGATGGTAGTCGAGCACGATCCGAAGTGCGCGCTGCTTGCTCGATTCGGGCGTTGGTGAATGGGTCGTCATCATGACTGCTTAACTGTAACGCAGGGCAAACCACACGTGCGCGGCGAGCAAAATCAACAGCATCATCGCCAGCGGCAAGTGCAGCGACAGCCAACTGTGCAGCCAGAAGTGCAACACTTGCTGCGTATTCATCTGTCTCCGTCTTTCGCACAGCTGGGCGAGCGTACTGACCACGGTTTGCAACTCGCGGTCATTGATGCGCCGGCGAATTTCTTCGAAATACCACACGCCGCGATGCGTCGTGTGCAAACCACGATCGGGGCTCTTGCCAGTCAGCAGATAGGGCTCGATGTCCTGCTCGACGGCATCGCGCAGCAGTTGCGGAATTGCGAGTTCCTGCGTTGCTTCCTGTTTGGGCCGCGGCGTGCGCTCGACCATCGTGCCCACGCGACGCGGCGCACCAGCCATGATCAACTTCCCAGTTCGACGCGAATCTTTAAAAGATAATTCGTGGCCATCAGCGAGCGGCGCATGCAATCCGACGGCTCGCCGAGCATCCGCACACAGTTGAGCAGCGACGGCATCGATTTGCGAATGAATTGTTTCCTCCGGTACAGCTTCGATCAGCCAGCGAGGAATTAGGTTTTGCATGTACCAACCGAAAATGCCGCTGGCCGTGACTAAGGCAAACGCCCCGGCCACCAAGGTCGACAACCAGCCACCCCAGTGAAAGCCCGTGTGCATGAGCACCAGCGGCACCGCGAGCAACCCGAGCCAGATGTGGGCCTTCATCCAAAACTTCGCCGAGCCAAGCCAGCGTGAGGTGCGAAAGAAGCTAGTTCGCCGCAGGCCGAGCAGGCATTCAAAGAGAATAATGCCTGCCGCCACGATTCCATACGTCAGCCCAACCAACGAGCTGCCGCCGGGCCAGCGGAGTCCGCCGGCCGCTTCCAGCGCGTACCAGGCGATCGCCCCCGCCGTCGCCAGGATTGCGGCAATGAACCACCGCAAATGCAAGGCAACAAAAGACTGGCGGTCACTCAGCACTGGAATCCATTTCCTGTCTGGGCGGGGATGGTCAGACGCAAACACAAGTTATTAGTGGCAGAGTCTAACATAGTGATTTCTCCCGGCAAACGTCGACCGCCAAATCGCCGCGACTCCGCCAATTCCTGTTAGAATGCCGCCCCCTGGCGCTCATCATTGCTAGTTTGGAAATTGCGTAGGACACGCCATGAACCAACGTTGGGAAATTCGCATCTATGAGGATGGCAAGCTCGCGCACACAGCCGAAGTAAGCGGTCCCATCGAACTGGGGCGCCAGGCTGCCGCCGAGGAATTGCTGTATGCGACCGCGATTGTCGCTGGCCGGCCACGACTCGTGGTGACTGAGGAGAAGTCAGTCTCCCGGAATCAGGCCCTACTGGAGCCGCTGGAAGGAGGCTGCTGCCAGCTCACCAATATCAGCACCAACCGGGCGATCAATCTGCTCGATATCAACGGCACACTTGAGCCAGGCGCGAAACGCATTTTGGAAGGCGAAACACTGATCGGTTTCGGCAGGACTACGGCGATTCGCCTGCAACCGATGAACGCGAGCCGCGTTGCCGATCGCGAATTGATCGACGAATCGCTGTACAAGAGCCTGCCGAATCTTGATTCCGATGGGCCGGGGCAGAGCTTCTTCGGGGAGACGGCCTTTCAGAGTTTGTCGGCGGCGAATTTGAGCCAGGAGACGCGGGCGGTCGATCGCTGGGTACAAGCGGCGATGGATGTGCTCGAAAGCGCCGCCAACTCGGCCGATTTTTACGACAAGGCGGCTCGCGCGGTGGTGGACCTCGCCAAGCTCCATTCGGCTTGGGTACTCTTTTTCGAAAACGGCAAATGGCGGCAACAGGCGCGCTACATCTCGCCGCGTGTCGGTTCGAGCGCGACGAAGGACTTCAGCCAGACCGTGCTTAGATTAGTGCGAGAAAAGAAGCAAACCTTCTGGCAGTTACCGCCGTCGCCGACACCGGAAAAAATGGAAAGCCTCACCGGCGTCGACGCATTTGTCGCCGCGCCTATTTTTAATCGCCAGTGGGAAGTCATCGGTGCGCTGTGCGGCAACCGGCAGGGAGTCGGCCTGGGAATTGTCGATTCGATCGACGAAGGCGAAGCCAATTTCGTGCAACTGCTGGCTCGGTGCATCGCGGCTGGCTTGGCCCGTTTGGAGCAAGAGCAGGCCGCTCTCAAAGCGCAGGTGCAGTTTGCGAACTTTTTCAGCCCAGAGCTTTCACGGCAACTCACGTTGCAGCCCGATCTGCTGAATGTGCGCGATGCCGAAGTGACTCTGCTGTTTTGCGACATTCGCGGCTTCAGCCGCATCAGCGAACGACTCGGCGCCGCCCGTACGGTCGACTGGATCAGCGACGTGATGGATGCGATTTCAAATTGCGTACGGGCTGAGTCCGGCGTTCTGGTCGATTACGTGGGCGATGAAACCTTCGCCATGTGGGGTGCGCCGGAAGAACAGCCTGATCATGCCGAGCGAGCCTGCCGTGCTGCCCTTGCCATGCTGGAACAACTACCGATCTTGAACGAACGCTGGCAAGGCGAGCTAAAGGAGCCGCTGGATATTGGAATTGGTATCAACACCGGCATCGCCCGCGTCGGCAACATCGGCTCGAGTCACAAATTCAAATACGGACCGCTGGGCAACACCGTAAACCTCGCCAGCCGAGTGCAGGGCGCCACCAAGCACGCGAAATGCAAACTACTGATCACCGGCACCACGCAAGCCAAGCTCGGCCCGGAATTTTTGACTCGCCGGTTGTGCCAGGTGCGCGTCTTCAACATCGCGCAGGCAGTTGACTTGTATCAGCTCGTCCCGCCCGGCAGCCCTGATTGGCCCGAAGCCAAAGCCGTCTACGAAGCGGCCCTCACGGAATTTGAGAATCGTCGTTTTTCTCCGGCTGCCCGAATTCTAGGGAATTGGCGAATGCAACATGGCGCCGACGCTCCGGCGCTGTTACTGCTGCATCGCACAGTGCAGGCAATGGTGGAAGAGAAAGAAGATTTCGATCCGGTCTGGCAATTGCCGGGCAAGTAAATGGAAATATGGCTTACGAAGCTTGCCAATGCTTGACTGCATCGGACAAGCCGGCGCGATAGTCAGGGAATTGAAACTCGGGCGATAGTTCGCTTATGAGACGTGCGTTGCTGATCCGTTTGTCGGCGGCGCCGCGCTTGGCGACCGGTGGTTCATTGGCTGCAGGAGCAAATTGCGGCGGCGGGGCGTTCAAGAGGCGGGCGAGCTCAGCGTAATATTCGCCGCGGACGACCGGTGCTCCATCGCTGACGAGCAGACAATGCGACGTAGGTTTTTCGGCGAGCAACACGATTCGCGCGGCATCGGCAACATGAATCAAATTCAGATAACCTGTTGGCGTCGCATCGAGCGGTTTGTTTTCGAGCAAATCTTTCGCGCGCGGAATTCGCCCTGGGCCGTAAATGCCGGCGAGGCGGAGAATAACGCTGCGATCGGCGAAAGGGGATTTTGCGAGGAGTTGTTCTGCCGCGAGGCAAGCCTTGCCTCCCTCGCGTTGCGGATCACATGGAGCTATTTCGTCGATCCATTCGCCTTGGAATGAACCGTAGACGCCCGTCGAACTGATGTAGATGAAACGGCGAATCGTTGCTGGCAACCAAGCGAGCACGCGCGCCAGGCCGTCGACATAAACTTCGCGAATCGAGCGACCGGCCTGGGCGTCGAAGCCGACGGCGAACAACACAGTGTCAATGTCCGTTGGCGCCTCGATATTCAAAGGCGCAGCGATGTCGGCAACGAGCGGCGAGATGCCGCGCTGCGACCATTCCGCAGCGCGCGCGGGCGAACGCGTCATTGCATAAACCTTTTCGCCGCGCGCGAGCCATAGATCGAGCACACGCGAACCCAAATAGCCGCAGCCGATAATCAACTTCGCCAACGATCGCTCCTCTTATTTCTTCGCTAGGTTACGGCGGATCAAAGCCGCCCTGACAAAACGGATTGCAACGGCAGATTCGCCATGCCCCTTTAAGCGAGCCGCGGATCGGCCCGTACTTTTGCACGGCGCCAATGTAGTAATGACTGCACGTCGGCTGAAACCGGCACTGCCGGCCGAAGATCGGACTCAGAAAAATCTGATACAAGCGAACGCAGCCGATCAGCACGGCAGAGACTGCTTCGCGCAGCCAACGGAGGACGATCATGCCGATTCCTCCGTGGGCCGTGACGGCAGTTTCAAACGCTTGGCTAATTTTTGCACCAGCACCGGCAGCGATTGCTGAATGGCCAGGCTGTCGGCCTTCGCTCCCTTTTGCGGCCTCACGACAATATCGATGCCGCGCGGCATTTGCTCGCGATTCAAACGAAACGCTTCGCGGATCGATCGCTTCCAATAATTCCGCTGTGGGGAGTTTCCAGACTTCTTCGAAACGCTCAGGCCCAGGCGACTGATCGGCAGTTCATTCGCGCAGCCATGAATGATCAAGTGATCGTCGGCGGCATAGGCTCGCGTAGCAAACACGCGGTCAAATTCCGCCTGTTTGAGAAGATGAAAGACTTTGGGAAAACTCGCGTCGGCCATCCTGCAAATATAACAAGAAATGATGTCTCATCGTGGAAACGGCATTAAGATGTGGGCAGCCTGAATAGGAGAATCATCATGAGTCACGAAGAACGCCGCAGCGACAGCAGCAATGGCGCGGTTGTTGCGATTATTTTGGCCCTCGGGATCTTGCTGCTGATTGGAGTGGTCGTGGTCATTGGTGCGGGGGCGTTTTTCGTGATGGCCGTCGATGCACCGAGACCAATGCCGCCGATGCTGATCGCGCCGCCGCCATCGGCTCCGCCCGATTTAGCGCCGACGACCACCATCGAACCTCTAGCGCCGGCCGAAGTGCCAGCCAGTCCAACCGAACCAGCCAAGGAGTGAGCTCGGGGACGCTACCGGAGATTACAAACTCAACAGCCAACCGCTGGCGGAAGGCCGATCTGGCACAGCCCTGAAAGGGTGGCTGGAATCTTTTTCGCGGGGCTGCAGCCCCGCGCAGGTTGAATTAGAATCAGGGTGTCGCGATATTGCCTTGTCTAGACCGCGACGGAACAGCAGCCAGAATACTTATCCGCAGTTGAGAGCGAGCAGGCGTTACCAGTCGAATCGGGATTGGCACGACGATTCTGTTGACTCACACCCCGACTCGCGCGCAGCAGTGCGCGATGTCTCTCCCGCGGCGGTATCCGGCAACAACCCAGCAAGCCGAGCAGGCACACGGAGCAGCAGCATCGATGTCGGCAGTGAAGATACTGGAACTCGCAGAAGAGCAGGGCTTGCTCGAGCCACAAGTGATTGCCACTTTGCGCAAGCAGGTGCAAGCCAAACCGAACGTCACTGCGGAACTAATCGCCAAGAAACTTGTCGACAAAGGCCTGCTGACGGCGTTTCAGTCGAAGAAGTTACTCACGGCTGCGCTGGCCGCCGCCCCGCCGCCGGAACTCGATCTCGACCTTGATCTGGGGCTCGACGAACCGCCACCTGCCCCCGCGCCGAAACCAAAATCCAAGCCAACGCCACCTCCCGCGCCGGTCGCCGAAGAAGACGATGACGTGGTAATGCTCGAAGCGGTCGAGCCGGCTCCCAAACCAAAACCTGCTCCGACACCCGCGCCGAAACCAAAGGCCCCAGCGCCCAAGCCGGCTGCTCCTGCGCCGGTTGATTTGCTCGAACTCGCGCCGCTTGATATGGCCGAGGCTCCACAGGCTCCCGCGCCGGTAAAGAAACCAGAGCCTCCAAAGACTGTTCCTCCCGCGCGCACCGAAAAGCCGAAGCCCAAACCCGCACCAGCTCCCGCCGAGCTCGCGCCGATGATGGATCTCGCGCCGCTGGAACCACTCACGCCGGCTCCTGCAGCCAAACCAGTCGCCCCCGCGCCGCGACCAGCTGCTCCGACTCCCGCGCCAGCGCCTTTGGCCGAGCTAACGCCGCTCGGCGGTCCCGCGCCGATGGCGCCACTAACGGATCTTGCTCCGTTATCGCCAATGACGGGGCTGGATTCATTGGGCGGTTCGGCTGATCTGCTTTCGCCGATTGGTGGTGGCGCTGGTCTCGATCCCTTCTCAACGGCGCCTCCCGCTGCAAATCCACTCGCGCCAGCGCCCGCCGAAAAGAAGCCTGGTAAGCCTGAGCTCAAAAAGAAGACAGGCCGGGCCAACGTTTGGGATTCGCCGCTCTTGTTGCTTGGCGGCGGCGGCCTGCTAGTCATGATCATTGCTTTTGTCGTTTTGCTCTACGCGCTGACCCGCGGCAAGTCGGCCGAAGTCTTCCGTAAAGCGGACGAAGACTTCAAGAGCGGCCAGTACGTCGCAGCAATGGCGGCCTTCGACAAGTTCATCGAGTCCTATCCGAAGGATCCGCTCATCAGCCAGGCCCGCGTGATGCGCGGTATGTCGGAGATTCGTCAGGCCAGCAGTAACTCTGCGAAGGATCCCCGCTCGGCGCTGAAGACGACTCAAGAAGTGCTGCCGAAGATCGAGCGCGAAGCGGCCTTCGCCGATGTGCGCGATCAACTGGCCACTATCCTGCCTGAAATTGCCGATGGTTTTGCCGAGCAGGCCAAAGCCACCGATCAAGTGGCCCGCAAGGTTGATCTCACCAAGCTCGCCGACGATTCGATGGTGCTCGTCAACAATCCGTCGTATCTCCCCAGTGCTCAGCGGAAGAATCTGGAAGGGCGCATCGCCAATATCCTCGATAAACTGTCGGCTGCCCGCCGCAGTATCGATCAAGAAAAGGAATTGCAAGTCGGCTTGGCCGATATTACCAAGCACCTCGCCGACGGCAAAACGGCGGATTGTTATCAGGTCCGCACCGACTTGGTGCGTCGCTTTCCTGGTTTGGAAATCCATCCGCAGCTCATCGAATCGACCCTTGCGATCAGCGAGCGCGAACGGCAAGCGGTGCGGATCTCAGAGACGGTGATCACTGCCGCCAAAGATGATCCTCGCCCGGTGATGCAGCGCATCATCCTCGCCAGTCGTCAGCCCGGCACAGGAACGGCGCCTGCCAGTCAGCCTGTGTTCGTCACTGTCGAAGGAGCTGTCTACGGCCTCGATCTCGCGACCGGCAAGGTGCTGTGGCGGCGCTACGTCGGTCATGAAACGCAATTCACTCCCACGCCGGTTACTCGCGAGCCTGCTGCCGATGTGTTGGTGGGCGATAGTCGGACGCACGAGCTTTATCGCCTTGATGCGGCGACTGGCAATGTGAAATGGCGACTGACAATCGGCGAACCGTTTTTTCAGCCGACCTTTGCCGTCAACAAACTGTTCGTGGCCACGCCAGCCGGCAAGATCATCGAAGTAGATCTGACGAGTGGCGACGTTGCCCGCCAAGTGGTTCTGCCACAAAAGCTTTCGGTACCTCCTGCGTACGACCGAACCAATTCGCGGCTGTATCAGCTGGGTGAACATTCAACGCTGTTTGTCATCAATGATTCACTGGCTTGCGAGGAGACTTTTTACAGCGGGCACAAAGCGGGCGCGATCCTGGTTCCTCCAGTGTTTGCCCTCGACCTTTTCCTGATGGTCGAAAGTCCTGGCGATGATTTCTCCTTGCTCCGCGTAGTCAGTCGCGATCCAGAGAAGAAGAAGCTGCGTGAGGTCGATCGGCCACTCCGCCTGAAGGGACGCGTGGTTACTCCGCTCGCCGTTGCCGGTAAGAAAGTCAGCGTGGTGACGGACTTGGCTCAGGTCGATTCGTTCGAAATCGATCCTGCCATCAAAGACAAACCGTTGCAGGTCGTCGGCAAGATCGAGGCCAGCGAGTCAAAGCCGCAGATGCTATATCAAGCAACCGATGGCGGTCGACTGTGGCTGGCCGGTCATCGTTGCTCGATGTTTGAAATTCAAGTCTCGCTGCAGCAACTTGGTCGTAAGTGGACTCTCTATCAAGACGACGCATTCCTCGCCGCTCCGCAGATTCACGCCGATACGCTACTCCACATTCGCCGCCGTCCTAATTCGGCTGCCGTTCTCGTCGAGGCCTGCCAGGCTGGCGATGGCAAAAGCATTTGGGTTACGCAACTCGCCGCGCCGTTGATCGGCCTGGCTGCGGATATGGAAAAGAAGCGATTCATCGCTCTCAACAGCGCTGGGCGAGTCTTTGAAGTCCCCGGCACGGAATTAAGCGCGGGTTACTACGACAAGCCGATTTTCACGCCCCCTCCCGGCGCAGGCATCGTCAGTTTCCGCACCGCGCGGCAGGGAGCCGATGGCCGTTGGTTGGCATTGAGTGGCGGCGGCAAGTCGTTTGGATTGTTCTACGATCCAGCGCAGGCCGGCGATCGCGTCCGTATGACCGATCTTGGTCCCACGGTGCGCGACCTAATCGCGCCGGCAGTGCAATTCAAACAGAGTCTCGCCCTGCCACTCTCGACAGGCCTGCTGGAACTCATCAATCCCACCACCGGCCAGCGAAGTGCCAATCCATTTCAACCCGCTCTCGCACCCGGCGCACGCATGACCTGGAACGAACCAGCCGTTCTGACTGGCGATCGCGCCCTGGTGATCGGCGACGGTAAGCAGACCGTTTATCGAGTCGGTTTGAAGGAAGGCGGCCAGGCGGCTTTGAACAAAGAAGCCGAAGCTCGCGTCGAGGGAGATTTGATCTCGCCCATCGCCACGGCGGGAGATTTTGTCTACGCAGTCGTCCGCGAAGGGAGCGGTGATGTGTTGCAACTTCTCCAAGCCGGTAATCTTGCACTGGGTGCGAAACTGCCTCTTGGCGGCCGCTATCGAGCGGGGCCATTTGCAGTCGGCAGCCATGTGTTTGTCGAACTGCAGGAACGCAAACTGCTCGCTATCGCGGCAGATCGCCAGGCATGGCAATTAGATCTCGCCCGCGGTCCGCTGATGGGACGTCCGCAACAACTCGACAACGACTTACTGCTGCTGCACGCCAGCGGCGCTCTCGCACGGCTCAGCGCGAGCGATGGCAAGGAGCTTGCCGCAGTTGACGCCGGCGAGCCCTTGGGTGACGTTGTTTCTCCTTTCTCCGGCAGACTTTTGGTAGGTGGTCGCGATGGCGTGTTGCATGTCGTCACGCCGCCGCAAGCTTCGCCCTGATTTTTTCCAACTACGAAATTTCGCTCGATGCCAGATCGTCGAAAAGTCCTGTTGCCTTTCATGCTCAGCACCGCGTTCGCGGTTGCCTGGCTGTGGTGCGCAACGACCATCAGTTTTGCCCAACAGCCGGCGCCGCCGCAGCGTATTTTCGAAGGCGATTTCTTCGATCGCCTCACGCTCGACGAAGCCAACGAAAACGCCGTACTGCGCGTCCGCACGATTCCCTTCCCCAATCGTCGCGTCCCGGCCAAGCCCAAGCCGAGCGAAAAACTGCGCGTCAAGCTGATCGAGGATGGCAAGGATTACGACATCCTGTGGCAGAACATCAAGAAAGTCGAGCTTTTCGAGAACATCGTGCTCGAAGAGGCGAACAAGCTGACCGCCGCCGGCAAGATTGACGAAGCCTTCGACTACTTTGTCTTTCTGCTCGACAACTATCCCAAGACCGAAGGGCTCGACGACGCCCGGCAGCGATATATGTTTGCGGCGGCCATCTTCGGCTATCGGCAAAAAAACTACGCCGAGGCCCTCGGTATTCTGGAAGAGCTCTATACGCTCAATCCGAATTTCCGCGCGAGCGAAGCGGCGCCAACAGTCATGCAAAGCCTCAGCAGCATGGCCGACAATCTGATCGGCGTGTATGTCGCCAAAAATGACTACCGGTCGGCCCGCATTCTGCTCGAGCGATTGGTGCGAACCTACAACGCGGCCAACGAGCCGTTTGCCACGAAGTGGGTCACACAAATGTCGGAGCTCGCCGCGACTGAGCGTGACAAGGCGCAGAGCTTTCTCGCCGAACAAAAATACGTCGAAGCGTACGATGCGTCGACGCGGATGAAAAACATTTGGCCGCAGGTACCCGGCGGCGAACAGCTCATCACCGAAATGTCGCGGCGATACCCGTTGGTGATCGTCGCCGTTTCGCAGCCTGCCAAGGCGTTCGATTCGCGGAGCTTGATCGATCCTGCCGCACGTCGCGCGGGGCGATTGGTGCAGCGGCAACTGATGGATTTCTCTGGCATGGGTCCGGAAGGTGGCAAATATTCGAGCCCTTACGGCAGCTTCACCCGCAGCGACGACGGCACGAGTTTCACGCTCGAGGTGAAACCACCCGCCAAGCTGACGGCCTTCGATGTTTCGCAGCGATTGCTGCAACTCGCCGATCCTCACAACGCCGATTACCAGGCGGCGTGGTCGCGGTTGGTTTCCGCCGTGCAGGTTAAGCAAGGCAATCAAGCCCAGGTTGATTTGCGTCTGCCGCACGTTTTGCCCGAAGCACTTCTGCAGGTCGATGCGCTCCCTACGACCATTGAAAGCGCGAGCGGCAAGGGATTTGGACCATTCCAATTATTCTCCGCCGATGCGGCCGCCAATCGCTTTGCTAAAAACGATCGCTCGCCGTTTGTCATTCCTGGTCAACCGGCTGAAGTGGTCGAACGTTATTTCGATGATCCTCAGCGAGCGATTCTCGCGCTCAAGCGGGGCGAAATCGATGTCATCGATCAAGTTTATTCCTCCGACATCGCGGCCCTCTCGCTCGATTCGAACGTTGTCGTCAAGCAATACTCGGCGCCGACCACTCACTTCCTGGTCATCAATCGCGAGCATCCCTACCTAGCGAACCGCACGTTCCGCCGGGCGTTGCTCTACTCCACCGACCGCAACGCCATCCTGCAGCAAGGCTTCCTCAAGGGAAAGACATTGCCCGGTTGGCGCGTCGTCAGCAATGTTTTTCCGGCGCCGAGCGGCACGGCCAACAACATTGCTTACGGCTACGACGATTCGATTGCCCCCCGCGATTACGATCCGCGCCTGGCGCTGATTTTGAAAGTGCTGACGCAGCGTCAACTGAAAGTCGAAGCGGAAAAGAAGATGGCCGAAGTCGCCAAGTGGCGGCCGATTGTGCTCGGCCATCCTGCCGACGAAGGAAGTCGCCTGGCCTGCCGAGCTCTCGTGCAGCAGTGGAAAGTGGTTGGCATCGAAGTGCAATTGAAAGAGTTTCCGCTTGGTGTGTTTTCTGACCCGAAGAAAAAATGCGACCTGACTTACGTGCAAGCGGCGGCTTGGGAACCAATCATCGACGCGGCCCGCATCTTCGGTGAAGAAGGGCTCTCGCCGACCGACAATTCGTACATTCGCCTGGCGATCAAACAAGCCGAAACAGCGACCAACTGGCAACAGGTTCGTCAGCGGATGCAGCAACTTCATCAGCTTGTTCACGAAGACGTCTCGGTGATTCCGCTCTGGCAAACCTACGACTACTACGCGTTCCGCGCAGGCTTCACGGGCCTCGAATCGAATCGCGTGACGCTCTATCAGAACGTTCAGCAGTGGCAACCCGCAGCGCGACTGGCGGCAAGGAATTAGATGACGAGGTTACTCCACAGCACGATGCTCCGTAACCTGTTCTCAGGCCTGCAGTGGTGCGCGCTGTTGCTGCTCGTGATCGTTAGTTCGTCTTCGTCGGCCTTTGCTCAGGCGGCTTGGGAGTTCACTCCCTACGAAGTTCGCATCTGGCTTGCGTTGCCGGACGATCCGACTTGGAACGACGCGCAAATCGCGCAACTGCGCACCGTTTTGCTCGGCCGGGCGGAAACGACGTTCGGCCCGGTGTGGAATACAAAGGTCGATCGCGCGCCGGACGTGCTCGCCACGCAGATGAGGGGCGACCTCAATGGCTTGAAGGTGGAGCAAGTTCAAAACGCCATTCCCGGCGAAGCAGGGATCGACAAGATCTACCTGATAGCCGTGAACGACGATCACGGGCGCCTGCAACTACAAATTCGCGAGCTCGATTACCGGGCCCGTCTGTTTGGCGTAGTGCTCGATCGCGAAACCATGCAGCGTGATGCGCTCGCCTGGACCATTTGGGACGGGATTGTCACGGCGTTCACGCCGATTGCCCGCATCGAGCGCGTCAACGGCAACGAACTTGCCGCGCGAACGCGCGCCGGCGGTTTGATTACGACGGAAGATTCTCCCGCCTGGATCAGGAAAAATGTGGCCCTGCGGCCAGTACTGCGCCGGAACGATCGGAATGGCGAACCTGCGGCTGGGGGCATCAGCATTCTCCCCTGGACCATGCTGAATGTACTCGAGCAGAGTGGGCCGCAGCTATCGTGCAAATTGCAAACAGGCTATCGCTCGCCGATCCCCGCCAAGGGTACCGCCCGGCTCGAACGGCTGGCCTTGCTCGTCAAACCGCAGTTTCCTTCTACGGTGCTGCATCTTCGCTCGCGCGATGCCAGCGCCTCGCCGCTCGCCGGTTATGAAATCTGG
The DNA here is from genome assembly GCF_024256385.1 of Anatilimnocola floriformis. Classification (NCBI taxonomy): domain Bacteria; kingdom Pseudomonadati; phylum Planctomycetota; class Planctomycetia; order Pirellulales; family Pirellulaceae; genus Anatilimnocola; species Anatilimnocola floriformis. Next base: position 5,215,387 of record NZ_JAMLFW010000001.1, on the reverse strand, counting down.
CGCAAGACGGGCGATACCGACGCCGAGCGAATCGGCGCGACCGATTGGCGCGGTGACATCGAGTTGCCGCAAGCCGAAACGGCAGCGCTCCAAACCTTGCTGGTGAAGAGCGGCAATCAATTGCTCGCGCGGCTGCCGCTCGTTCCGGGTCAACAGCCACAGCTCGAAGCCGCCGTGGTCAACGACGACGGTCGCCTGCAGGCAGAAGGGTTCATCGCCTCGCTGCAGAGCAAGATCATGGATCTGGAAGCTCGCCGGCAGATCTCCGCCGTGCGGATTCGGGCGAAGATCAAAGATGACAAGCTCGACGACGCGCAGAAAATGTTCGAGGAGTTTCGCAATCTCGAAACGCGTTCCGACCTGAGCCGCATGCTCGACAAGCAAATCATCAAGTCGGTCGATCCCACCACGCAAAAGCGGATCGACAAGATGCTGGTCGACGCTCGCACATTGCTCAGCAAGTTCCTCGATCCAGAGCTGGGGAACGCCATGCAGCGCGAACTGCTCGCCGCCAAGAAGCCTGCCACGCCGGCCAAGGGCGTCACACCGCCGAAAGCAGCGACTCCCACACCTGCTCCAGCGCCGATGCCAACGACACCTGCCACGCCGATGCCGACTACACCAATGCCGACCACGCCGCCGAAGGCCTAAGTCGTAGCCGGCCGCAGCAGCGGTGTTTGCTGAGCGAGTGCGGTCTGCAGGCGTTCTTCCGCGCACGGATGATACGGCAGCCGTTTGATCCACAGCAGCACGAGTGCGCCGCACAGCCCGGCAATCACCATCGCATTCCAGCGATACTCGACGCCGCCGTCCGGACTCAGCAACAGTACGGCATCCAAGATCGGCCAATTGGCGATCAACTCGGCGTCGACGCGCCCGATGAGCACCCCCAGCGAATTATGCACCAGGTGATAAGCCATCGCCGGCAACAGGCTATTCGTCTTGACCGCGATATAGCCAATCACAATGCCAACGATCGTCGCAGCAATCGATTGCTGCAGCAGTCCATGCGCGACGCCGAAGATCACGCTGCAAATTACGATCGCGGTCCACTTGTGACCCAGTCGCCGCAGACCGGAGAGAATAAAGCCGCGGAAAGCAAGTTCCTCGCAGATCGCCGGCGTCACCGCGACGAGCAACAGCAGTTGCGGCAACGTGGCTTCTCGCAACATCACTTCAAACGGGGCGAGAGCACGGAGCGTTTCGTTGCTGAGCGGATAGATCTCGCGAATGCCGGTCGCCAAGAACATCAAGGTCGGATGCAGTAGCACGGCCAGTGCAGCCGCGGCCGGCAAGGTCAACCAGAACGACGGGGCTTGCAAGAGGAGCGTCTGTCGCGGTTTGCGAGTGAGCATGATCGCCATCAAGCAGGCGGGCGTAGCGATGAGCGCGATCTGCACGACGACCGTCGTCATCACGAAGTGCGAGAAACCGGTCGGCATCGGAATGGTGAAGCTCGCCACAAAGCGGATCACCAGCAGCAAAATGCCGCAAGCAATGGCTTCGGTCGGCGACGGCATGTCGCCGCGGTCTCGAATTAAATGCCGCAGCCACAAGCCCACGCCAAAGCGTTCGCTCTCGCGGAACAACACCGATTCGCTGTTGAACTGATGCACGGCCCAACGAATCGCCAACCAGCAGCACAGTCCGGTCACGCCGAGCACGAACGGTGCGTAACGAAGCGCTTCGAAATATTGGCCTTCCATGAGCGCTCGCAGGAGCAGCATCATGCCGGTCACGGGAATCAAGCTGAAACCCAAGTCGAGTCGAACCTGCGGCAGCAGCGGCAGCACCATCAGCGGCAAACTGATGAGCAGTAGCGGCATCAAATAATACTGACCTTCCTTGGTGCTGCGCGCGAACGCGGCAATCGCCAGGGCCAGCGCGCTAAAGAGCGCCGAGATCGGTACCACCGCGACGGCCAGCCAGCAAAGCGAAGCGAGCGGCGGCGGTCCCAGGTCGAGCATCATCGACGACTGCTGGGCCATCTGCATGAAAAACAGCGAACCGGTCAATCCCATGCAAGCCAGGTTGAGCAAACTGGTCGCCATGCTGAACGTAGTGACCGTCAGTAGTTTTCCCCAGACGATTTCGCTCCGCATCGCGGGGCTGACGAGCAAAGTTTCGAGCGTACCTCGTTCTTTTTCACCGGCACACAAATCGACTGCGGGATAGAACGCGCCGGTCAATGCCCAAATCAGCACGACAAACGGCAGAACCTTTGACCAGAGCGCTGCTCGTCGTCGAAACGTCTCGGCAATATCGGTATTGACCACTTCGAACGGCCGCGCTACGCCGAGGGGAATGTCGCTTTGAATTAAGTTTTGTTGAACCAGCGTCTCGCGCCAACGGCGCAAGATCAAATCGACTCGCGACATGGCCACGCGCGAACTGTCACTGGCCGAGTCGACAAAAATCTCCGGCTGCGGCGCCTGATCGAGATCGGCGACTTGCAGATTCTTTTCACCGACTTTGTTCTTCTCTTGTCGGAAGCGATCCAGGTTGGCGGCGAAGTCCGGCGGGAAATAGACGACGAGGTCATACAGCCGCGCCGCGATCTCGCGCTCGGCGGTTGATTTCACGTCGCTCGCAGGCAGCTTATCGAATTTGCTCTTGGTCTCGAGCTGTAGCAGCCCGTTTTCCATTTCGGTGCAGATGATCGACGAAAAGATGGCTTCCTTGAGCAAGGCTGGTTCGGCGGGCAGATGCTCTGCCCCCACGATCAGCACTTTCGATGGCCGTTCCTTCAGGAACTGCTGCATCTGGCACCACACCATCGCCAGCAGCGGATACATCAGCAGCGGCAAGATGACGATGGTGAACAGCGTTCGCCGATCGCGCAGCTGGTCGCGCAATTCGCGCAAATAAATCAGCTTGGTATTGGTCCAGCTCATGCGTGACTCGTGGTGGTGGCTGCAGTGAGGGCGCTGGTAGGCGACATGGTTAGCAAGGTCGCGGTCGATTCGCTTTGTTCGCTGATCAGGCGGAAGAACAACTCTTCCAGATCTTTTTCGTTGTATTTGTCGGCGAGTTCCGGCAAAGTTCCATGCGCCAGAATCTGGCCGCGGTGCATGATCGCCAGGCGATCGCACAGCCGTTCGGCTTCACGCATGATGTGTGTCGAAAAAATGATGCACTTGCCGAGATCACGCAATTGACCAACCGTCGTGAGCAACGCCCGCGCGACCAACACATCGAGACCAGCGGTGGCTTCATCAAAGATCAGCACCGGCGGATCGTGTACCAGGGCTCGCGCGATCGAGACCTTTTGCTTCATGCCCGTCGACATCTTCGCGCCGAGCGTGTCGCGAATTTCTTTCATCTGCAGCCGTTCGAACAGCTGCGTCATGCGGTCGCGCAGTTCATCGGCAGGCAGACCATAAAGTCGGCCGAAATACTCGACCATTTCCCAAGCGGTCATGCGATCGTAGATGGCCGTGTTGCAGCTCACCACGCCGATCTGTCGGCGAACTAGCGCGGGCTGCGTGTGTACGTCATATCCGTTGACCGTCGCCGTCCCGGAAGTCGGCTGCAGGATGGTCGCCAGGATGCGCAGCGCGGTGGTCTTTCCCGCGCCATTGGGACCGAGCAGGCCGAAGATTTCTCCCGCCGCCGCTTGAAACGAAATGCCCCCCAGGGCCACGCGCGGACCTTGATGCAGATCGGCGTACGACTTTGCGAGCCGGTGAACGTGAATCATGCGCGCCGCTGATAAGTGAAGGGGCAATGAGACGAGAGTGTACGGAGATTTGGGACGTACATTGCAACATACGTCAGGAGTTGCCGCTGGGCGGATCGCAATGTGACAAGCAGCGAACAACGCAGTTGTGCGGATTGCGCCAACCTTGCCGCGCGAGACGGATTACTTCGGCTGCGAATCGACTTTTCGCGGCCGCGCCAGTCGTGCCGTAAGGTAGGGTTCCTCTGTCAGCAACTGTCATTTCTTGATTTAGATCGGGACTCTCCATGTCGAACACCGCCGATGCTCTGTCCACCGAAAAGCCGCAGACGGAAAGCGGCCGCCCGATCGAGACTCAGTTCGCCCAGCTCGCCGCGCAGCCCAAGCCGAAGTACGACGGCTTCCTGCCACCGGAACCAAAAGCACTCGAAGACACCGGCCTGACGTTGACCGAAGTCGAGGCGCTAATCCTTAAACAGCTCCTCACGACCGGTTCGTGCATCGGCCGCAAAATCGCTGACCAAATCAAGCTCCCCTTCGGCATCCTGCAGGAAGCGCTGCGGAGTCTGAAGGCCCAGATGCTGCTCAATTACAAAGGTCAGGCCACCGTCGGCGACTTTGAATACGAACTGAGCGAAGAAGGTGACAAGCGAGCCCGTTTTCATCTCGAGCGCTGCACATACTGCGGCGCCGCTCCCGTGCCGCTGAAGGATTACATCGCCGGCATCGAACGGCAATCGGTCCGCAAATCGCGGCCACGCTTGCCCGACCTATGCGCCGCGTTCAGCGACCTCATGCTACCGCCCGCGATCATCAGCCAGATCGGTCAGGCCATTCACGCCGGCAAGGCGATGTTTGTCTTCGGCCAGCCTGGCAACGGCAAGACGAGCATTGCCGAACGGGTGATTCGCTCGATCAACAACTATGTGTGGATTCCGCGGACGATGACGATCTCGGGCGAGATCATCCGGCTGTTCGACCCCGCCAGTCACGAAGAAGCGCCACCGCTCGCCGGCGGCGCGCTCCTCGACACGGTCCACTTCGATCGTCGCTGGGTCCGCATCAAGCGGCCGTCGATCATCGTTGGTGGCGAACTGCGTATGGAACAACTCGAAGTAATCTTCAACCCAGCGACCGGCATTCTCGAATCGCCGGTCCAGCTGAAAGCAAACTGCGGCGCACTGGTCGTCGACGATTTCGGCCGGCAACGGATGGGTGCTGCCGAACTCTTGAATCGCTGGATCGTTCCGCTCGAAAAGGGTTACGATTATCTGTCGCTGCCATCGGGTCGGCAGGTGCAGGTGCCCTTCGATCAGCTGCTGATCTTCTCGACCAACCTGCCGCCGAAGAGCCTAGTCGATGAAGCCTTTCTCCGCCGAATTCCCTACAAAATCGAAGTCAACGACCCGGCTCCGCGCGAGTTCCGCGATCTCCTCAAGCTGTGCTGCCAGAAGGCCGGCATTGAATTTCGCGACGATGCCTTCGAGCATTTGCTGACGAAGCACTATGCCGAATCGGGCCGGCCGATGCGGTACTGTCATCCGCGCGATCTGATCGAACAGGTGCGCACGTTCTGCGAGTTCCACGACCTGCCGCTGGTGCTGACGGCGAAAGGACTCGACGTCGCGGTGAAGAATTATTTTGCCGGGCTGAATGAAACCTAGTTGCTGCCGAAGATAAACCACAGCCGCTTACGCGGGCTTTTGCTCTAACGCCGTGATCTCTGCCAGCACGCGTTCACGGATGTGATGCAAATAACCGGGGTCGGTAATCTTGCCGCCCCGCTCTCGGTCGGTCACGTAGAAGACGTCGACCACCTGATCGAGATGCGTGCCGATGCGGGCGATGCTCACCGAGAGATTGACGTCGAACAGCGTCTTCGAAATCGTGTACAGCAGCCCCATTCGGTCGTAGGCGAACACGGCGAGGATCGTACACGTATCCGACGTTGTGTTATCGAAAGTCACTCGCGTCGGCAGATGTTTGACGGCCGCTTCTTGCGCGTTCGAACGATCTTGCCAAAGCTTGCGAAAGACGGGCGGTCGATCGCTGGGCCGCTTCAAAGCTGCTTCGAGGGCTTCGCTCACCTCATCCATTCGCTGCGTGCTCGGCTCGCCGGTGGCGTCTTCGTCATGCACATAAAAGCGGTCGAGCACGAGGCCGCGGCGGAGTGTATTGATCTCTGCCGACAGAATCTGTTGCCGTTTGCTTGTGAGCGTTCCCGTCAGGCGATGAAAAATTCCAGGCGTGATCTCTTCGTAAGTGCCGATCGTGTATTCCACGACGTCGCGCTGCGGAATGTACCGTCCCCAAGCCATGGCTTGGTTGTGCGGCAGATTGCGGAGGCGTTCAAGTTCGCCGACCACTTGCTCGCTGGGACCTGCAAATAAGCAGCAGGCCGGCAAGTTAGTGATTTGCTCCTTCCACCAATCTTGATCGGGATAGCGCTCGGCCAGGAGTTGCAATTCTTCCCGCTGAGCCCGTTGTCGTTGACTGGCCTTCGCCGCCGGTGAATCGCTGGCCAGCAGCGCGAGCGTGTGTTCGTACAAATCAGTCAGCAGCTGTTGCTTCCAATCGTTCAGCACGCCGGGCCCTACCGCCGTGAGATCGGCGAGCGTGAGAACGTACAGCATCTTCAGCAGCTCGGGTGACCCAACTTCGGCCGCAAACGGCACGATGACCTGGGCGTCGTTGATGTCGTGTTGCTGGGCAAGGTGCGACATCCGCAAATGCTTGAGGACCAGGAAACTGAGTTGCTCGGTCTCGTGCTGCTCAAGACGCAGTCGCTTGCCGAGCTGTAGAGCTTGCCGTGCGCCGAGTTCGCTGTGGTCTTCGATATAGCCTTTGCCGAGATCGTGAATTAGCGCGGCCAAGTGCAGGATCCGCTTGTCGCGCAGGCTGCGATACACCTGCCCAGGCACACCGGAATCGTGCTGCATTTTGGCGACGGCTTCGACGACCCGCAGCGAATGCTCATCGACCGTATAGCGGTGATAGGCGTTGAACTGCAAGAGGCCGCGGGCGTGCGTCAGGGCGGGAACGATTCGCTCCAGCACGCGTAGTTCATGCAATCGACGCAACGAATCATACAGCCGGCTGGGAGTGGCCATCAGCGACATAAATCGCTGCGACAGTTCTTCTGGAACTGGTTCGCTTGCATCAACAGGCGGCGGAGTCGCCATCGACAGACGAATCGATTGCCAGGTGTGCTGATCGACTCGCTTGTTGTAGAGATTGGCGATTTCCAACAACCGCAGCACTTGAGCCGTGTCGCCGTGCAGCTTCTTCAAGCCGCGGCTGGTGGCATACACGCTTTGCGGGCCAACTCGGTAATCCCCTTCGAATTGATGACTGAAGAGTGGATCGGTGAACCAGCGCCACCACCGCCGCGGTTCTGCGTTTGCGCACACATTGGCGGCGATCTCGCGCACCGCACTGGTATGCGTGAAGTATTCGCGCATGAACTGCTCAACCGGCAGCAAGCCTTCCTTCGGCGGATACTGTCGCTGTTCAGCGACGCGCAACTGTTCGTGTCGTTCGAGCAGATCGTTGGCTTTGTCGGCTTGAAAGTGCAGATCGTTGCGCAGCCACAGCAGGAAATCGCGGGCATCGCGCAATTGCTTAAATTCACTCTTGGTGAGCACGCCGATCCGCATCAATGCTTCGGGTTCGCTCTCACCATAGCGAGTGAACCCGATCCAGCGGATCAATTGAATATCGCGCAGGCCGCCGCGCGAGCGTTTCACATTCGGCTCGAGCAGGAAAACCGTTTCGCCAAATTTTGACCGCTCGTCTTTGCGAGCTTCGACAACCATCCGCATGAGCAGCGGCCACTGCCAACGGGCCAGGTTGCTGAAACGTTTTTGCAAATCAGCAAACAGTGTTTCATTGCCGATCAGTCGGCGGGCTTCGGTGATGGCGGTGTAGATCGTCGCATCACCGCGAGCCGATTTCACCGCTTCCTCAGGACTGCGAGCCGCGAAGCCAACTTCCAGGCCCGTGTCGTATAAATGCTGCGAAAAACGTCGGACGAGCGGCAAGTATTTGTCGTCGGCCCCTTCGGGATGCAGCAGCAGCACATCGAGGTCGGAGAATGGCGCCATTTCGCGTCGGCCCGAGCCGCTGTGCACGGCGACGCAAGTTTCCGCGATCGCCTGAGTTCGCAGCGACTGATCTAAGTCGTCAGTCGCCGCGTTGAAAAGACTTTCGATCACACCATCCAGCAGTTCGGAGAAGTGCGTGCAAACCTGCACTCCCAGCGAACCACTTTCGTGCTGCTTGCGCAGCTTGGCGCGACCGGCCGCAAGGCTTTCTTTAGCTGCAAGAACGGCAGGATGAAGCCTGGGGCCAGTGGACATTGCTACGACGCTTTAGAGGGCGTCTTCACCCGTTTCGCCAGTGCGAATACGAATGACATTGGAGAGTTCGTGCACAAAAATCTTGCCATCGCCGATCTGCCCGGTTTGGGCCGACCGCATGATGGTATCCAAAACCAAGGGCAAGTTGGCATCGGCCACGACGACTTCGATCTTCACCTTGGGAACGAAATCGACGGCGTATTCCGTGCCGCGATACATCTCGGTGTGACCCTTTTGCCGTCCAAAACCGCGCACCTCGCAGATCGTCATTCCATGCACGCCCCGTTCTGCCAAGGCGTTTTTGATGTCTTCCAGCTTAAAATGCCGGACGATCGCTTCGACCTTTTTCATAGATTCTTCCTCAACGTGCAAACAGCCAGCCAATCAGCATCGGCCTGGCTGCGTACTCTATGGATAGCGGTACTCAGTGGATATCGTCTGCCCGAATTTCCAGCGCAGCGTCGCAGAGCTTTGTAGCTGCGAATCAGCAGTACGCTGGAACGAAGGGGCGAACCAACTAGATCTCTCCAGCTGGTTCGCCGCTATTTGACGACTAATCGATAGTCTACCCCTCGCTTACAGCGAGATGTAGCCCTCTTCACCGTGCTGGCTCAGGTCGAGGCCGGTGATTTCGTCTTCCTTGCTCACGCGGAGACCCATCGTGGCGTCAAGGATCTTGAGGAGGATGAAGGTGACGACCGCGGCAAAGACCCAAGTCAACACCGTGGCAGCGATTTGACCGATGAAAAACCGCGACGAACCTTCGATCAGGCCGAGCGGTCTGCCGGTGTTAATGTCCCAGCAAGCTCGGGTTGCGAAGACACCAGTGAGGATTGCACCGAGAGTACCGCCTACACCGTGCACGCCGAAGGCGTCGAGCGAATCGTCGTAGCCGAACATGCTCTTCAGCTTGGTGCAAGCAAAGAAGCAAACCACACCACCAGCAGCACCCATGGCGAGGGCTGGCATGCAGTTCACAAAACCAGCAGCAGGCGTAATCACCACGAGACCGGCTACGGCACCCGAGCAAGCACCGAGCACGCTCGGCTTGCCACGAGTGATCCATTCCATCAGGGCCCAAGCCAGCGTACCGGCAGCGGCCGAGAAGTGCGTCGTAGCGAAAGCGCTCGAGGTCAAGTCGTCGCTGGCGAGTTCGCTACCGGCGTTGAAGCCGAACCAACCCACCCACAGCATGGCAGCGCCCAAGCAGGTGTAAGTCAGATTGTGCGGAGGCATCGGCTCCGTGCCGTAACCCAACCGCTTGCCCATCACGAGGGCACAAATGAGGGCCGAAACGCCCGAGCTGATGTGCACGACTGCACCACCAGCAAAGTCCATCGCACCGCCCATCAAACTGTCTTTCATGGTCTCATCGGTGCGGAATGCCAGCCAACCACCACCCCAAACCATGTGGCAGAGCGGGCAGTAAATCAGCGTGCCCCAGAGAATGCTGAAGACCACCATCGTGCTGAACTTCATCCGTTCGGCGAAAGCACCGCAGATGAGAGCAGGAGTGATGATGAAGAACATGCCCTGGAAGAGCATGTGCGTCAAACGAGGCAGCACGTTCGGCAAGCCTTCGTTCATAAGCGGAGTGTACGGCGCGCCGTCTTTCCATTCGCGTTGGACGCCGTTCATGAACAAGTAGTCGCCGTTGCCGATGTACGGGTTCGAACCGCCGAACGACAGCGAGTAACCGTAGATGGCCCAGAGAACCGTCATGAGGCCCATCAAGAACACGCACTGCATCATGACGCCGAGCACGTTCTTCTTGCGAACCAAGCCGCTGTAGAACATGGCCAGGCCCGGCGCGGTCATGAAGAGCACCAGCGCCGACGATGTCAGCAACCAGGCATTGTTCGCAGCGAGCAGCGCGAGATTGGCCTTGGTGTCGACCGATGCGAGGGTCGGTGCCGCTACGGTAGTTGCAGCGGGCTCCGCGGCAGTGGCCGGTGGAGTCTCAGTTTTCGGTGCTTCCACCTTGGGCGTTTCGGCAGGAGCCTCTGCCTTAGGGGTTTCGGTCTTGGCTTCGGCAGGTGGGGTTTCCTGGCCAAAAGCGAAACTGGTGAAAAGGACCAACAGGGCCAGCGCGCACCCGGAGCGCCGCCACGACATACGGGTTTCAGACATCGACTCTTCCTCTGTGACAAGTGTCACTCGAAACGTTCGAGGCCTCGTGTCGCCTGTCAGCAACCGCTAACACACGTGCCTCGGTCGCCCCGCTGCCAAAACATCCGTCGCCGCCAAGCTGGAATGTTCTGTTGCCTGATTCAGCAGGTCGCTTTCACGCCTAACAACTTAATTGGCCTGGATTAACGCGTAAAGCCCTTTTGGCGATAAATTTCGGAATTGCGATGATCGGCCGCCTCTCTTTCATATTTCGTAATAGAGCGATAAATCAGCAATGCGAAATAAGACGCCGTTGTGACGAGAAGACGGTATTGCTTTCGCCCCCTGACAGCTAATTGCTGTCTTTACTTTTTGTAATCCTCAGAATCAACAAAATCATAAAAAACGGATTTCCGTGCGCGATTTTTTCCTGAGTTTGCTTCGTTGCCATACTTCCGATGGGTCGTCATTTGCCACTTCCGCTGGTGCGTCCTACGTTTGGCTACAGACCCGATAAGTCGGTCTGAGCGGGCCCTGCTCGCTGTTACATCCCACGACTTACCCTGAAGACCTGCCCAGCTACATGGATAAGCCTTGCCCATCCAGCGCTTCGAACACCTCCGCGAGTCCCTCGCGAGAGACTGACGCGCGCTTGGATGCCGTTGCCAGCTTGCTCGATCAACTCGATCCCGCGCTCGAGGACGTTAATCCCGTCGAGCTCGCTTTCGAAAATCAGCTGGTTCAAGTGCGTCTGGGACTCGGCAGCAGCTTGTTCTCGGCGCTCCGTGCGAAGCATGCGCCGACAGCAGCGCATTGCTTGCGCGTTGCCATGGGCTGCTCGTCGTGGGCTGCACTGTTGGGGTTGCCCGATCAATTGCGCGATGAAATCGAGCTGGCCGCGCTGCTGCACGACATCGGCAAGATCGGCGTGCCCGATCGCATCCTGCTCAAGCCCGGCAAACTGACGCGCGATGAATACCTTGTTGTCGAGAACCATCGCCGCATCGGCGTCGAGATTCTCCGCTCGTGCGCTGCGTCGCCGCCGATGCTCAATATCGTTCACTATGCTGGCGCTTGGTTCGATGGCAGTCGCGAAGGCTACGACCTGCGCAGCGAACAGCTTCCACTCGGCGCTCGTATTCTGGCGATCGTCGATGCCTTCGATGCCATGACTAGCGATCAGGTTTATCGCCGCGCGTTGTCGCGCGAACGTGCCGTCGCCGAATTGTTTGAATTCGCCGGCGTGCAATTCGATCCACAACTCGTGCGCGAGTTCTGTAGCTATCTCAGCGCCGACATGGTGAAGTTGCATGGCAACTCGGCCCGTCGCTGGTTGAAAAATCTGCAGCCCGATCAGGTCAACGCTTTCTGGCAACTATCGCAATCGACGGGCACTTCGAGCGCCTCTGGCGACAGCGTGTTCCAGCAGCGCTTGCTCGAAAACATGCACGACGCTGTGATTTTCGTCGATAGCTCGCTCCGCATCGTCCTCTGGAATCGCGCGGCCGAACGCCTTACCGGCATTGCGGCTGCGAGCATCGAACACAAACACTGGACGCCGTCGCTCGTCAGCCTGCGAGACGATCGCCACAAGCTCGTCGACGAAGACGACTGCCCGGTCATCCAAGCCATTCATCAGGGCGGTCAAACCCTGAAGCGGCTCTCGATCACCGGCCGCAATCAAGCCGTCATTGATGTCGATGCTCATGTAGTTCCCGTGCACGGCAAAAACGGCGTGACCTTTGGCGCCGCGGTGCTAATGCACGACGCCTCGTCGCAGATCACACTCGAACAACGCGTCCAATCGCTGCACGAACGGGCCACGCGCGATCCGCTCACGCAGGTCGCCAACCGCGCCGAGTTCGATCGCTTCTTCTCGATGACCGTTTCCGACCACATGAAACGGAATCTCCCCTGCAGCTTGATCATTTGCGACATCGATCACTTCAAGAAAGTGAACGACACCTTTGGTCACCAGGCCGGTGACGAAGTACTCGTGAATTTCGCGGCTTTGCTGCGGCGCAACTGCCGCGCCGGCGATCTCGTCGCTCGCTACGGCGGTGAAGAATTCGTCATGCTTTGCAGTGACTGCGACAACAGCAGTGCGACTCGCAAGGGCGACGAAATCCGTGCCGAACTCGCCGAGTTGCCGCTGCCAGCCCTCAACGGCCGCAGCGTGACTGCCAGCTTTGGTGTGACCGAAATTCAAAGCGGCGATACGCCGGAAACCATGCTCCGCCGGGCTGACCGCGGTTTGTATCAAGCTAAGGAAAACGGCCGCAACTGCGTCGTGCAACTCGGCAGCGGCTGGTCGGGCGAAGAGCCCGCGCCAAAGGCTTGGAGCTGGTTCAACTGGTTCCGCGGCGAAAAGACCGACCACCTGCTCGAGAAGACGCTCGCCACCGCCGTGCCGCTCAACGTGGTCGTCGAAAAGATGCGCGGCTTCGTCTCCGACTACTACGCCGAAGTCGAGAAGATCGAAGAAGGCCACCTGCTGTTGCGTATCAACGGCCAAAACTCGCCGCACATGCGCCGCAGCAGCGATCGCCCGGTCGCCTTCCTCATCGAGATGTGGTTCGAAGAAGGCAAGCTCGATCTCGGCGGCCGCACAGGCATCGCCGATCGCACGATCTGCAAAGTCTCGGTCCGCCCGGTCCGCAACCGCGACCGCCGTCAGTCCGACGTGTTGGAACGAGCTCGCAAGATGCTCGCCAATCTCAAGTCGTATCTCGTGGCGACCGAAATCGACCGCAAGCAACTCCTCGCCGAGACCGCTGCTGCCGAACCGGAAACGCCCGCTTCGTAGGTCAGGCACTTAAGTGCCTGACCTACCGCTTTCGCGGAGCGAAAGCCGACTCTCAGTCCACTTTCGCGGTCACAATCACCCACAATTCGCCCGCCGAGGCACCGGTGGGAGTTTGCTGACCGCCGATCAGCGTGGCTTCGCCGGGCTTGATGCGAACCGTGGTCACGATCGTTCCCGATACGCGCCGCGGATACGAATTCGTAGTCGGCTCTTGTCCTTCGATCTTCTCCGCCGCTTTCGGCTGCGCCACCGTGCTGCGAGCCAGATTGAGCGACGCCAGCACATTGCCATCGCTTTCCGTTTCCGCCGTCAGTGTGATCGTCGTGCCGAGCGAGTTGTAAGTCACGCTCTCTTGTGAGCCACCAAAACCGCCGCCTCCCGCGCGATTCGTGCGACCAGTCACAAACGGCGCATCCTCGCCGAGTTGCAAACGGGCTTCCACATTCTCGAGCGCATTAAGCTTCAGCCGCTGTACTTGCGAAGCCTTGCCATCCTTTTCGAGTTGCAGCAACTGCTCGACCGATGGCGTCTTGTGCTTATCAACACCCAGTTCGCCAGCACCTCGTTCGATGAGCACAAATTCGAAATGAATCAGCTTGCGAGCGACCGATTTTTCGTTGGCCGCAGCCGGAGCGCTGACGGCAGTCAAGCTGAAGCGGGCTGCGATTCGTTGCAAGAGCTCATCTCGATCGAGCTTGCCATCTTGATTGGTGTCGGAGGTCTCTGGCGGAGTATTCCAGCGGGCGGCTTTCCATTCGGTGCTATCGAGCGCGCCGTCATTGTTCTTGTCATAGTCCTTCAGCATATTCTCGACATACTCAATCACCCGCGAGTCATGCTTCAGGCTCGGCGCGACTTTATCGACTCGCAGCTGAGTGACTGGATTGGTCGGTTCGCCGATTGCAGGCCGAGCGGCGACCCTCCCTCGTTCCGAAGCCCGTTCCTGTCCGAACGCGTTGCCTAAGAGACCAACAGAACACAAGCCCATCAACACAAAGCACATTTTCGTCTGCATGTGAGCACCAAGTTAAGGAGAGGCGGCGACAACACGGACTCGGCCAAGTAGTAAACCATTCCGGCACGATTTAGTTTCGCACCCGCCGCGCCGCTTCGCTACAATGCCGGGCGTTCCCGCCAGTTATCCCTCCCCAGAAATTGAACCGGAGAGCAAGCATGAACCTGAAGAAAAAAGCCTGTCCCGACTGCGAAGTCGATCGTCGCGACTTCCTCCGCGCGGTAGGCGGCGTAGCCCTCGCCACCGCAGCCGCGCCGCTGCTGACCAGCTCTGTCTTTGCCGCGCCTTCGCCCAAGAGCGCCGCCGAAACCGTGGCTGCCGAGCTCTTCAAGTCACTCTCTGCCGAGCAACGCAAAGCCGTTTGCTTTGACTTCGATCACGACCTCCGCAAAAAGATCAACGCCAACTGGCACATCACCAAGCAAAAGATCGACGACCCGTTCTATACCAAGGAACAAAAGGCCCAAGCCAACGAAATCGTCAAGCGCGTCTGCTCCGAAGACGGCTATCAGCGGCTGCTGAAGCAAACCGAATACGACGACGGCGGCGTCGGTGCTTACAGCATGGCCTTCTTCGGCAACCCCGACTCGGGCAAGTTTCAGTGGACTCTTACCGGCCGCCATCTCACACTGCGGGCCGATGGCGACAGCGTCGACAAGGCTGCCTTCGGCGGGCCGCTGATCTATGGCCACGGCGAAGAAAATCCCAAGGAAAACCTCTACCTCTATCAAACGCAAAAGACCAACGAGGTCTTCAAAGCCCTCGATCCGAAGCAAGCCGAGAAGGCGCTGCTCGCGAATGCACCTGGCGAAGACAAAGTGCAGATCCAAGGTGCCAGCGGCAAGTTCCCCGGCGTCGGTGTGAGCGAACTAAGCAGTGATCAGCAGGAACTGGTCGAAGACACCCTCAAGGTGCTGCTTGCTCCGTACCGTGCCGAAGACGCCGATGAAGTGATGGCCATGCTCAAAGCCGATGGCGGCGTGAGCAAGCTCCACATGGCCTTCTATCAAACGGGCGATCTCGGTCAGGACAAGACCTGGGATATCTGGCGCGTCGAAGGTCCGTCGTTTGTCTGGCACTTCCGCGGCGCACCCCACGTGCACGCCTATATCAACATCGCGGCCAAGGCCTAGGCGAGTTCGCGGCGTTCATCCCTCCCGTGTCACGATCGCGGGAGGGAAATGTATGATCGTGGCATGCCCACGCAATACTACACCGCATGCAGTCTCGACGGTTTCATCGCCACCGAGGACGATTCCCTCGAGTGGCTCTTTCAGCTCGGCGATCCGAGCGAAACTAGCTACGGCGAATTCATTCGCAATGTCGGCGCCCTTGCCATGGGCTCGACCACTTACGAATGGCTCCTCCGCCATGCCATCAAACCTGGCGATCCAGCCGGCGAACCCTGGCCTTACTCACAACCGACCTGGATCTTTACCACGCGCCAGCTGCCCGTCATTCCCGGCGCCGATATCCGCTTTGTCTCTGGCGATGTCCGCCCCATCCATGAGCAAATGACCGCTGCCGCCGGTGGCAAAAATCTCTGGATCGTTGGTGGCGGCGAACTCGTCGGCCAATTCTACGACGCCGGCTTGCTCGACGAACTCATCCTCCAAATCGGCGCGGTCACACTCGTCACCGGCAAGCCACTCCTCCCCCGCCGCATCATCACGCCGCCGTTGAAGTTGCTCTCCGTCGAACAGATCAACAACGGCCTCGCCGAACTGCGTTACGCCGTACCGCGACCTGCGTAGCGACTTGCGCCGCCGCCACTGCCCTTAACACTGGCGGTGTACGAGCTTCACAACAGTTGTGAGCGCGAATTGAAACTGCCGCAAGCTCTTCGCTAGCCATTGCTTACGCAACAAATCACCACCATTCTCCGTATTTTTTTACAACACTTTCACAACCGTGGTCGCATAACCACTTGCGACGTTTTCAGGTGATTCAACTTACTGCTGCTTCGCAACTTGCCGTGCATCCCATCGATGCAAACCCTTAAACGTCACTCGAATTGCCGTCGAACTTCACAACAGTTTCCACAACGATTCACAACCGTTCTCCACCACCATTCAATCATCGCCGTCCACATCTGCGTGTGTCGCCTCATTCCCCCAAGTGATCTCTTCGAGATGAGAGCGAAGGTGCAATCGCAGCTGGCTACGGATCCTGATCTTCCACCAAATTGCCAACGATCACGGCATGGCGACACGCCATCGATATTGTACTAATGTTCACCATTTAGTCAACTGCTTGCCGACCCCGTTTTGCAACGTCACTCCCGGCCGCAATCAGCTGGGACCGTCGAAAGTTTTCTCTCCGCACCAGCAGGTAGATCGTCGCCATGACTGGTACCGGCAAAAACACTCGCCAGCCTAGCCAGACCGTCAAGTTGATTTCTTTTTGCCAGAAGTCCGGTTCGGCAGTCAGGACGCGGAGAGACTCGTTCTGGATAATCGAGCGCGGCATTGTGGGGTTGTAGTAAACGGCGAGTTTCGTCCCCGCGGGGAATAGCCGTGCCAGATCCCCCTTTCCTCTCACCGCTTGATCGCGGCGCAGTCGCGGCACGTGCCGCTCAGAGCTCCCTGCAACTTCTCCATCGAGATGATAATCAGGGCCAAACTCGCCATTCGCGTCGTAATCAACCGCCGTCACGACAAATGTTTCCAACCCGTAGTTCTGTTTGTTCCACCGAATGTTGCAACGATTGATGAACGTGAGCGTGAACAGCCAGGAGTAGCCAATCGCGAGCAGCAGCAGAAATCCAGTCAGCGTTTGAGCGACCTCCCAGACGGTGATCGGCTTGTCGGCGACTGGCTGCTCACTGCTGCTCATCGAACGCTCCTTTACTCTCTATTCGCGCTCGATGTCTGCGTCTTGCTCGCCTCCGATTTCTTCACAGCAAATTCATCACGGCGCATTTCCGCCGCCAGCGGCCTACGGTGCGGGCGGCGGGCCTTGCGCTGGTGTTGGCGTCATCGGTTTGACTTCGATGATGATCGCGTCGTCGCGGTAGAGACTGCGTTGCAACTTCGAGAGATTCGCGCCCATCGTCAGGACGACAACGGCCTGGCCGGGCTTTAGTTTCTTAGCAGCGTCGGCGGCGTTGAGGTCCTTGCCAGCCACGTTGCTGAATTTGAGATCGGCCAGGTTCAGGTCTTGGCGGCGAAGCGATTCTTCGAAGACCGTGACCGGGACGGCGATCAGTTTGCCATCGGGGGCTGTTTGCCGTTGCAGCACTTCGCGCGTGAGCATCACCGTGAAGTTGAGGCTGAGAACTTTCGATGCCGCGTCGTAGCCACCGACGCCCATCACTTGCGGCGCGGGCGGCGATTGGGCGTGAAGCTGAGTGGCCAAACCGAGACCGCAGCAGAACAGGGTTAGGAGAGAGAGTCGCATAGAATCCATTCGTACTAGAGATTTCCAAATTCGTTCAAAACCAAATTGCCGATCGTCTTATCAGCCGCCAGGCGCTAGCCTCCGGCTTGGTCGCTCTCGGTTTACGGTTTCTCTGGTGGCACGCCGTCGAGATCGGGCAGCGTCCCGAGGGCTTTCACTTCGAGGATGATCGCATCGTCGCGGAAGAGTTGTTTGTAGGCATCGGGGAGTTTGCTGAAAGGGGTGACCATGATCACCGGTTGCCCCTTTTTGATTTCTTTAGCGGCGACTTTGCGGTCGAGTTCTTTGCCGCCGACGGTGTAGATCGTGGTTTCGGCGAGCAGGTACTTCGAAGTGGCCTCGCGAACTTCCATCGTCTTCTCGACACGTTTTTCTTCCACGCCGGCCGCGTTGATGCTCACCACGGTCACGGGTCGCTCGGCGAGATACGACTCTTTGACCAGCAGAGTGGCCAGGTTCTCGTCATACTTCTCGAAGATTCGCAGCTGCACCGGAAACGCCGGCGCGCCCGGAATCTGCGCTGCAGCAGAACGATGGGTCAGCAGGAAGGCGGCAACCAGTGCAGTGCAAGCCAGCAATCTGTACATGACGAAACTCCCGGAACAAAATGTTCCCGCCATCATAACGGTTCGCCTCGAATCGTAATACGCAAATACCACCAGCGGCCCGCAAGCATCGCCCATGAAAATCACCCGGATCGAGCCACTCGTCTGTCACGCCCGCATGCGGAATTGGATCTTTGTGAAGGTCCACACCGATCAGCCGGGCCTGTTCGGTTGGGGCGAAGCGACGCTCGAGTGGCACACGCGGGCCGTGGTTGGCGCGCTTGAGGATCTTTCGCAACTCCTCGTCGGTGAAGATCCCACGCGGATCGAACACCTGTGGCAGATGATGCACCGCCAACACTTCTGGCACGGCACGGGCATCGTGCGCGCCACGGCGATCGCCGGTATCGATCTCGCGCTGTGGGATATTCTCGGCAAGGTGGCGAGCATGCCCTGCAGCAAACTCTGGGGCGGTCCGGTGCGCGATCATGTCCGCACGTATTGCCATCTCGGCGGCGGGCGGATGGAAGATTTTTATGAAACGCCGGTCGACAATGCGAAACGATTTGCCGAGCTCGCGCAGCAGGCCGTGGCCGATGGTTACACCGCGTTCAAGAGCATGGCCGTGCCCTCGACGTTGCCGCTGGAAGGGATGAAGCCGATCCGCGCTGCCGAAGCGGCCGTGCGCGCGATGCGCGAAGCAGTCGGCGAGGAGATCGACATCATGGTCGATTGCCATGCTCGGCCTTCGCCGGCGATGGGTTTGCAATTCGGCAAGGCGCTCGAGCCGTATCATCTCTACTTTTTCGAAGAGCCCTGCTGGGCAGAGAACATCGAAGGGCTGGCGATGATCAATCGCGAGCTGGTCACGCCCGTCGCGACCGGCGAGCGGATGACGCATCTCGCGCAGTTCCGCGATTTGTTTGCGGCCCGCGGGTGCGAAGTTTGTCAGCTCGATATCACGCACTGCGGCGGTCTATCGGAAGCTCGTCGCATCGCCGCACTGGCCGAGGCCCATCGCATTTCACTCGCGCCGCACAATCCACAAGGGCCGGTGAGCACCGCGGCTTCGCTGGAGTTCGGCTTCTCGCAGCCGAGCTACATCATTTGCGAAACGGTTCACAACGACGTTCCCTGGCGCAACGACGTAGTGCAGGAAGGTTTTTCGATTGACCCGAAAGGACGCATCGTGCGACCGAACACTCGGCCTGGCCTGGGCATTGAGATCAACGAAGCCGAAGTGCGCAAGCATCCGTTCGAACAGGAACTGCTGCAACGTGTCTTTCTCAGCGACGGCAGCGTGGGCGATTGGTAAGCAACATGAAAATGCAACCGGTGAAATACGTCGCCGAAGTCTCCCCCGTCAAAGAAGTGACGCTGCACGGCACGGCTGATCTGGCGTACTGGCGGGAGAAACTCGCGGCGGAAAATCTGCAGCCCTTGGCGGCCGATGGACTCGCGCAGGTTTTTGTGAGCGCGACCGAAGCTCGCTTCATGGGGATCACTTTCCGCGAATCGCTCATTGGCATTCACGTGCAGCCGACGAGCACGATGCCGGAGGGCATGCCGGCGATGTTTTTGATTCAGGCTTGGAACTCGTTAAGTGCTTTCGCTTGGATCGAGCGGACGATGTTCGGCACGCCGTACGCCGCAGGGAAGATTGCCGTCGAGCCGAAGTTTCCCGCGTCGCTCGAACTGTCGCAGCGCGGCGAACGGCTTATTACGGCGGCGATGTCTGCTGAATCACAACAGTCGACAGAGACGGCGGAAGAGAACTGGCACGGCGCGATCTTTTTGCCGCGGCGGAAAGGTGGCAAGCAAACGCTGTTTGTGGCGAAGCTGGCGGGCCTGACGGAGCACTTTTCTTTTCGCGCGGGGGATACGTTTGAGTTAGTCGGGATCGGTTGTGGCGTCTGCCCCTCACCTCAGCCCTTTCCCCGGAGTGCCGAGGAGAGGAAGAGAGGAGATGCGGTTGGTTCGTTGCTCGATTCCCACTTCTCGCCGCGAGCCTGGCATGTTCGCCAAGCCGCGGCGCATGCGAAGTCAAAAACCTATCGCGCCGATCAGTTCTTTGGCGGCTGATGAATCGCGTTCGGCAAAAAAGTCCGCAAAATCGCTACGAGGCGACCTCCGAAACGCCCGCGCGAACCAACGGCCACGCGGTTCCGTAACTCATCATGCCGCTTGTGTCGATTGTTAGACCGCGCTGCACAGGGAAGCGTAGAGTTCGTCGCCACTTTCTTTGACCACGGCAAAATCGTGTCCTATATTCCATCTGGCTGATGCTTCGCACGCAATTCACATTGCGTGAGCTGGCCGCGGGATTTGAGGGGCTCCAGCCCGGTTGTAGCGATTCTGTCGTTGTGATCGGGACCTTCGATTTCTGCACCGGCCGGCAGCTTCCCCGCTGCCGTCAAGTTCTCGGTCCGATGATTCGCCCGCATCCTGAAACGGCGTGGTTCCGCTCCCCGGCTCCATCCCTGCTGCTTGCGCGTTTGCGCTCGGCCGGATGGTGCAGGCGTGGGGAGCGGAAGCACGCCGGCCGAGAAGGCAGATGACTCTACGCTTCAACTCCCCGCTCTGCATTGTTGCTCTCGCCGCATTGACGGTCATTCCGACCGTTGGTCGCGCTCAGCAACCACTTTTGAACGCTCCCGCTCTCAATAGCGGCGCTGCGATCAATCACGGCGATCTCGCCCAGGCGCTCGAGCAAGGCTCGCAGCTCGAACAGCAAAAACGCTGGGCCGAGGCTGTGCTGCACTATGAAGACGCCCTCAAAGCCAACCCCGAACGACCTGAGCTCAAGCAACGCTTGACCATGGTCAAGGCTCACTACGATGTGGCCCGCCGCTACAACGACGGCAGCTACACGAAGGCCATTCACACGCTCACCGAAGTCGAAGCCCTGCAGATCTATGAAGATGTGCTGCTGAAGGTTTCGGCCCACTATGTAACCGCGCCGAAGTGGCAAGATCTGGTGCGGCAAGGCACGACCAACCTGGGCGCTGCTCTCACCGAACCGGTGTTCGCTTCCTCGAACCGCTTGAACCTGACCGCCGAACAGCACGCTCAGCTGCAACGTGACATTCGCTTTTGGACCGACCGCCAGCCGATCGACGATCGTCGCGCTGCGAAGGATCTGGTCGAAGCCATCGCCCGTACGATCAAGCATCGCTACTCGATCGCCCCGCAAGCCATCATTCTGGAATATGCCAGTGGCGCTGCCGCGGCCCTCGATGAATACTCGAGCTTCCTCACCGACAGCCAGATGGACGAAATCTTCGCTCAAATCGAAGGCAACTTTGTCGGCCTGGGTGTGGAGCTGAAGACCGAACCGGCCGGCCTGCTCGTGGTGAACGTCATCAGCGGCGGCCCTGCTCAGCAAGGCGGCGTGCGGGCTGGCGATCGCATTGTGCAAGTCGATGAAAAGAGTAGCGATCAAGTTTCGCCTGATCAGTTGGCCGATCTACTTCGCGGCACGGAAGGGAGCCTGGTCTCGGTCACGCTCCGCAACCCAACCGGTGAGTTGCGTACCCTGAAGCTTGCTCGCCGCCGTGTCGAAGTCCCCAGCGTTGAAGACGTGCGGATGATCGACGACACGGGCGTCGGTTACTTCAAACTGACGAGCTTTCAGAAGACGACTTCGCGAGATGTGGACGCTGCTCTGTGGAGCCTGCACAAGCAGGGCATGCGGAGCCTGATCATGGACCTCCGCGGCAACCCAGGTGGTCTGCTGACGGCTGCCGTCGACGTGGCCGACAAGTTTGTGAAGGACGGTCTGATTGTGGAAACTCGCGGCCGTAGCAATCGCGAAAACGCCTCGCACTGGGGCAAGACCGAAAACACGTGGGGCATGCCGTTGGTGGTGCTGATCGATCACGACTCGGCCAGTGCCAGCGAAATTCTCGCCGGTGCCATCCACGATCATCACCGCGGCACGGTGGTCGGTGAGAAGAGCTACGGTAAGGGTTCGGTGCAAGGCATCTTCCCGCTGGCCGTGAACCACACCGGCATCCGCTTGACTACGGCTCAGTGGTTCACGCCGAACGGCACTGCGATCAGCAAGAAGGGTATCGATCCGGACATCGTGGTTCGCTCGGTCGCCAAGCCGGTGCCGGGCCAGCCGGTTGCTGCCGGTGACGATGCCATCCTGCGGGCTGGCTTGCAAGCCGCTACGAATCTGACCACGGCCAGCAAGTAAATTGGAATGTTGCTGAATTCGCCAGAGTTCAGTTGGTAGCGATCAGCAGGTAGCTTCTTTCGACGGGTGAGCGGCGAACTTATACTTCGTTCGCTGCTCTATCATCCCCCTCTCCGCGTGAGCCTGCCATGATTCGCACTGTTTGCGTGTCGCTTCTGCTGTTGGCGTTTGGATCGCTCAAACTCTCTGCCGCCGATCGCCCGATCAAAGTCTTTATCCTCGCCGGCCAATCCAACATGGAGGGAAAGGGGAAGGTCTCTCTCCTCGAATATCAAATCGCACAGCCGGAAACGCGCGACCTCTTTGCCCATTGGCAGAAAGATGGCAAGTGGATCGAACGCTCGGATGTGCGGATCAAGTTTCTCGATCGCGCCGGACCGCTCACCATCGGCTACGGCTCGCCAAAGTGCATCGGTCCCGAGATCGAGTTCGGCACGGTCGTCGGCAATCACTACGAAGAGCCGGTGCTGCTGATCAAAACAGCTTGGGGCGGCAGGAGCCTCTATCGCGACTTTCGCTCGCCGAGCGCCGGTCTGCCGAAGGATGAAGTGCTGCAGAAGATGCTCACCGAGATGCAGAAGAAAAAACCGGAAGCCACGCTCGATGATGTGAAGACGCCGTTTGGCGCCGCGTATCGCGACATGCTGAAAGAGGTTCGCGAAACGCTTGCCGATCTTAAGAATCAATTTCCCGGCGCGACCGATCTGAAGTACGAGCTGTGCGGCCTGGCTTGGTTCCAAGGCTGGAATGACATGATCAACGCCGATTACACGGCCGAGTACACCGTGAATCTGCAACACTTCATTCGCGATGTGCGGAAGGACTTGGACAAGCCGAATCTGCCGTTTGTCATCGGCCAAATGGGTGTCGATGGCGAGAAGGCGACCGGCAACGTGCAGAAATTCAAAGAAGCCCAAGCCGCCGTGCTCGACGCCGCCGAATTCAAAGGGAACGTCGCGCTCGTGAAAACCGACGTCTTTTGGGACACCGCCGCCGAAGCCGTCTACAAAAAAGGCTGGCGCGATAACATCGACGAATGGAACAAGGTCGGCAGCGACTATCCCTTCCACTACCTCGGCAGTTGCCGCACGATGAAAGACATCGGCGGTGCGCTAGCGAAGTCGATGATTGAACTGCAGCCGAAGAAATAGCTCAGCTACGAGCCGCCAGCGCGATTGAGCTATAATTCAGGTCGGGAGAAACCGCCATGACCACGCTCATTATCGATCCACTCGCCGAAGCCGACTATCTCGCCGATCGCCGCGCCAAGGGACTCGATCGCTACGACGAAGTGTGGGACGGAGTTTACATCGTGTCGCCATTGCCAGAGTATTATCATCAGGAAATTGTTGGTGACTTGAATTCCTGCCTGCAGACGGCACTACGGCGGCAAAAACTTGGTCGAGTAGTGCCTGGTTGCAATATCAGCGATCGCGCCGGCGATTGGATGCAAAATTATCGTTGTCCCGACGTGGTCGTCTTTCTGACAACCACAACGGCTAAATTCCACGGCGCACATTGGGAAGGTGGTCCCGACTTCGCGGTCGAAGTCGTCAGCGAAAATGACCGCACTTGGGATAAGCTCGACTTCTACGCCAAGGTCGGCACGCGCGAGTTATTGATCGTTGACCGTAAACCCTGGCAACTCACTCTCCTTCGCTTGCAAGAGGGAAGCTTTATCGAAGTCGGCACCTCGACTCAAACGGACCAAGTGGAACTTCCTTCCGCGGTGATTCCCTTCACCTTTCGTCTGGTCAAGCAACCGTACGGGCCGGCGATCGAAATCAAGAACGTGACGGACGGGCAAATCTCGTATGCCCCGGCCGACCCACCGCTGCCAACTGCGTGAGTGCGGACACTCCGGCCCTATAACTCTTTCGCCCAATCGCGCAACAGCGAGAGCAAGTCTTCGCCCTCTGCATCGATCATCGCCTGCGCGGTTGATTCCGGCACCCATTCCCACGCGCCAGCTGCTCCGGCGTTCGACCAGACATAGATGAACGTTCGGCCGCAGCCGAGGCATTGATGCAGGTCAAAGTCGTAGCCAAACGCGTGCGGCAGCTCTTTGAGCTGGGCGGTTTCGGTGGGGCCGCAGCAGGGAAGGTTGTTGAGCTCAGGCATTTTTCGTGAGGGTCGATTACGGTTGCGGACGGCAGATCGCATTGTAGCGACTGTGCCTCGCGTGCCGCTTGCGGAAACATTTCTGATTCACGGCGACTCTGCTGGCCGAAGTCAGTTGTGATCGAGGATTTTTCCGCCAAGGACGGGTTTGCACTTCTGCGCTAGACGCGAGGGTTTGCATGTCTGCCTTGGCTCATGAACCGGCCGTGATTTTGATTATCGACAATGACCCGATCATGCTGACGGGCATTGCTGCCGTCCTCAACATGACGGGCTACGAGTGCCACTGTGCTCGTGACGGAGCCGCGGCGACGAAGGCCGTGCAAACGCTGGCTCTCGACCTGATCATTTGCGATGTCGATCTGGGACCGCACAGCGGCCTCGATCTCTGCAGCCAACTGCGGCAACTGCCGGGCGTCGAAGACGTGCCGATGATGTTCATCTCGTCGTCGCAGCAGCCCGATATCGTTCGCCGTTCGCACGCGGCTGACGGTTCGTATTATCTTCGCAAGCCGTTCGATCCCGAAGTGCTGATCGAACTCGTCAGCAAAGCCCTCTGGATGCCGCACCTCGTGCAAACTCGCGTGGCCGGCATTCCCGAAGCGTTCAAAACCGAAATGCCGTGGGTCAAGGAAGAAAAGGTCCCGCCGGTGCCGGTCATTCCGAAGTCGAACCTGCGACATGCTCTCAGCGGCATTCGGATTCCGCAGGCATAAGTTGGAGTTGCGGTTGTAGCCGACAACTCAATCAAACAGCGGCCGCTCTTCATCCGACTGCTTTTTTTCCGGCGGTTTGATGGCGAGGTGCTGATAAGCCTTGGTCGTGACGATGCGGCCGCGCGGCGTGCGAACCACGAGTTCGCTGCGCAGCAGGAACGGCTCGACTTCGTCCGAGAGCGTGTCGGTCGCCAAGTTCATCGTGTGCGCGACGGCTTCGACACCGACGGGGCCGCCGCCGAAAACGCGGATGATCGTTTCCAAATAACCACGATCCTGTTTATCGAGCCCGAGCACATCAATGCCGGCCATGGCGAGTGCGGCGCGGGCCACGTCGAGCGATACCTTGCCACCGGCTTTGCTGTCGGCGTAATCGCGCACCCAGCGCAGGCGGTTATTTGCCACGCGCGGCGTGCCGCGGCTGCGACGAGCGATTTCAATCGCAGCATCGTCATCAAGATCGCAGGCCAACTTACGACCGCTGCGGCGCACGATGGCGGTCAGTTCTTCGACCGAATAGAAGCCCAGATGCTCGCGCACATGAAAGCGATCGCGCAGCGGCGCAGTGAGCATGCCGGCCCGCGTCGTGGCGCCGATCAGCGTGAACTGCTTCAGCCGCAAGTTGATCGTGCGGGCATTCACCCCTTCGCCGAGGATGATATCGAGGCGAAAGTCCTCCATGGCGGTGTAGAGGTATTCTTCGACCGCTTTGGGAATGCGATGGATCTCGTCGATGAAGAGGCAGGCCCCTTCTTCGAGATTCGTCAGATAGGGAATCAGATCCTTCGGAGCCTTGAGGGCCGGGCCGCTGGAGGTGTGTAGCGGTACGTTGAGCTCACGAGGAATGCACGTGGCGAAGGTCGTCTTACCGAGGCCTGGCGGGCCGTCGAAGAGAATATGGCCGAGAGGTTCGCCGCGCTTGCGGGCGGCATCGAGCACGATGTCGAGCCGGGCCATCACATCGCGCTGGCCGATCATTTCGGCGATCCGCGTCGGCCGCAAATCGCGGTCGGCATCTTGCGAACCCGATTCGCCTGCCGAACCAAGCGGCTCATCGTCTGGGTCTGGTGTAACAATCTTCTCGCGCGGCATCTCGTTCCGTCCATCCGTAGATTGCCGGGCTTAGCCGGTGAACAGTTGTTGACGAATCGCATTCAATATAGCGAATCGTCGGAATCGTCAAAAGGCGAGACGCACTGAAAACGCCAGCTGCGGGCTGTATCGATTGCGTTGATCTTGCTGGTATGGCGCGTGCAAAATTCAACCGTTCGTTTGCCTTTGGCGGGGAGTGGTCAATCTTTAATGCGGCTTGCCGGTAGGTGACAACATCTGTCCGGGCAACGCCCTTGGTTTCGATTTCGCGTTCAACCTGCCAGCCCATGAACCAACTCGAACTCTCTGCCTCGCCGCCAACCGCACCCGCCACTTGGAACCGCGAATCTGCCGCCAAGCAAATCGGCGCAATCCCGCCGGTTCGCGAACTGAGTCGCTTGATCGCCGACATTCGCCGAGCCCGCGCGCTGCTCGATGCCGCCGGTGCCCCCGACGAACCAGTGACACTCGAACACGTCGTGGGAAACGACCCGCGCGACTGATGACTACCGAATTCGATCAAAACCGTCGCAATAGCCCGCGCAATCCGGCGCATCTGGTGGTGGCGGTACAACCAGTCAACGGCCAACGCGAGGCGATGGGCGCTCGGCTTGATGCGGTCTCGATCGATCTCTCGCGCGGTGGTCTGTGCCTCATGAGCGACCATCCGCTTCTCTCTGATCTCGCCATCGTCGACTTGCTCGCCGCCGATTCGGACCAGATCATCCGCCTGCTCGCCGAACGCATTCGCTGTCGGCGCAAGGGATCGATGTTCGAAATCGCAGTCCGGTTTGTTGAGAAGCTGAGTTAGACTCGCCGCAGCGACGGCGTAAGAGTCTGCAACGGAATCGCTGCAAGTTGCTCGCTAATGCTTGTGAGCGGCGTTCAAAGTTCGCTGGAAACTTTGAACACTGTCTATCACTATTCCCGCAGTACTTTGCCAGGGGCCGTTCAAAATTCGAGGTGAATTTTGAACGAGTTGATTGAAACGAACGAGCGAGTCGCTCGACTTCCAACGCTTATCGTTGGATATTCTGAATCGGTTGCGGGGCCAGCTTGGGCTTCGTCGCCGTGCGGGTCGCAGCCGAGTTGGCTGGGCCGCGGGTGTCGGTGAAAAAGCGGCTGGTTCCTTCGCTGACCAGGCGGGTGTCGTTGTCGGTGCTGACCACTTCGACGCGGAAGCGGTGTGAGCCTTCCTTGACGGCCTTGGCCTTGACGTGAACGACCACCTGTTCGCCAGCGGCGAGTTCCGGCAGCGTGTCGAACAAGACCTGGCCTGGGACGAGGCGAGCTTCGGCCCCTTCGACGATCGAGGGTTCGAGACCTTCCGAGAACTGCATCACCACCTTGACGTTCTTGGCGGCGAGGCTGCCACGATTCATCAGCTGCACTTCGTAAGTCACGTCCTGGCCGGTCGGAGCTGGGCCAGTCGGATCGTTGACGGCGAGCTTCAGATTCGAGACGGCTTCGACGGTGGTTTCGGCTTCGTGAGCGACAGCACCGGTGCGAGGACCGATGGCTTGGGCGACGACACGATGAGCGCCGGCAGCGTTGAGCTGGCAGCGGATATCGAAGGTGCGTTGTGTTTCGGGCGGCAGGAGACCGGCCTTCCACTTCAACACGCCGCCGGCGAACTGAGCGCCGTCGATGCCACCAAGATACTTGGCCCCGGTTGGCAGCGTGGTCGAAACGGTGAGATCGTCAGCGGCAGCGTTGCCGGTGTTCGAAACGGTAATGGCGTAGGTGGCTTCGGCGCCAGCAAACTTGAGCGGCGGGCCTTCGACGTGAATGGCGAGGATCGCTTGTTTCACGATGATGCGACCAGCGGCTTCGGCGCGGAGATTTCCATCGGCTGTAGCGGTCATTTTCAGATCCATGCCACCTTGCTGATTGGCGACAACCTTGACGTTGACGTCTTTGGCTTTGCCGGCGGGAACCGTGCCGACTTCGACCGTCTGCGGAGCATTGCCGCCAGCGACGAGTTGAACAACGACGTGTTCGGCATCGCCGTTGCCGGGGTTGCTGACATTGATGGTGAACGGTTTTTCTTCGCCGAAGACCATGTCGCTAGGACCTGAAAGCGAGAGTTCGATTTGCGGCTGTTTGACCGCGATGGCGGCCTTTAGCGACGTGGGACGGCAGGTCCAATCGGCAGTCAGTTCGCAAGGCTTGCCTTCCGCAGCAACGAGTTGCAGGCGGAGCGTTTCTTGCGAGCCGGCCTTCACTTTCGGCAGATTCCAAACCATGCGGATCGAGCCTTGAGCGTCGGCTTGCGCGGCGGCATCGCCCGAAGTCGATTCGCCCGATTCAACACTGATCCAGGCCGGAATATTGAGACGGAGTTGAACGTCGTCGGCAGCGACATCGCCATCGTTGACGAGGTTGAGCGTGTACTTGGCGCTCTTGCCAACCATCAGCGATTGCGGGCCGGCGAGTTCGACGCGCAGCCGCGGCGATTGCGACGAGACCATGATGTCGGATGCAGCGCCAAAGCCCGAGCGGGCGGGATTGCGCGGAGTTGGCGAGGCAGGAGTAGCAGGATCGTATTGCCGGCGCGACGAGCCGCTCGGCACATCAGCGATCGGCGGCAGAGCTTCTTGAACGGGCGCGATCGGCGCAGCGGCTTCACCAATGACTGGTCCCGTCGGACGCTTGAGAACCGAACGCGGCGCGGCAGACGGTTGCTGCTGATAAACAGGCTGTTGTTGAACAGATTCGTTCGGCACAACAGGGGCCGACGTAGGATAGGTCTCGGGCTGCGGCGCTGCCTGAGGTGCAGGTTGACCAGGACGACGAAGCACGCTGCGCTGCTGCGGAACTGGGCCAGGTGGAGTTGCCGGTTGCTGAGCATATTCAGCAGGCGGCAGCTGATTTACCGGCGGAAACGGCAGCGGCTCGGCGTTGGCCGGAGCTTCGGCAATCGGCTGCGGCCCAGGCTGATTCCCTTGGCGGCGAGCACCGAAGCCGAAGGCGGCTGGCGCGGGGCCGTGTTGTTGCGGTGGATCGTCGATTTGCATCGCGACCGGCACGGCATCGCCAATGGCTTGGGGAGGCAGAAACGCGGGTTCCGGAGGAGGCGAGTTGCTAGCAGCAGGTTGCCAGCTACCATCCTGTGCACGCACGATGGCTACGACACAAATGGCAGCGAGCATCAGGCTCGTTCCCCAAACAGCGGCTCGACGAGGCATCGTCGGATCCCCTTCTACGGAATCTGAAAACTTCTATTCGCAGCATGTATCGGTTGGATGGGTGGTGACGGTTTAGTCGACTTTGACGCCTCCGTGCGTTTTGGCGAATTAAGGCGACTTTGCGGCGGCTGGCAGTGAATTGCTAGCGTCGGGGCCTTGCTAGCAGCCGAAATGCTTGCGTTTCTTCTGCGCTGGCGATTCGATAGGATGAAGCCTATCCACCTCTTCCCTGGAGCAGCTATATGACTTGGTTTCCGAAACAACGCGTCGTCGTGCCGATCGATTTTTCGGCGGAGTCGTTTGGAGCGCTCGATGTCGCGCTGCAATTAGTCGAGCTGCCAAACCAAGTGAGCATCGTGCATGTGATTCAGGACATCGCGCCGCTGGAAGCGGGCGAGGTGTGGGGAGTCGTCGATCCGACCGCGCGGATCGAGAGTGCTCGCAAAGCCCTGCAAGAACGGCTCACGGCTGAAAAATATTCTGCCGTCACTCTGGAAGTGATTTTGGGCGACCCAGCCCACGGAATCGCGGATTTTGCCGAGCAGAACAAAGCCCAGCTAATTGTCATTCCCTCGCACGGTCTAAGAGGACTAACTCGACTACTAATGGGATCGACGGCAGAGCGAGTAGTGCGATTGGCGCACTGCCCGGTCTTGGTTTTGCGGCAATAGGGCAAACTTTTCCGGCGTTTGACTCGCTTGGGCGTCGGCAGTCGCTCGGGTTCGCGAAATATTCTCTGGAATACTGAAATTTCATCGCAGACCCCGTTGACCGTTTTGCCGCTTCGCTGCTAATCTTAGTCGCTTCCCAATTGGCCAACCTTTGGCCGCTGGGCATTTGCAAGTTAGGAGATGAGCCACGGTGGCTGCAGCGAAAGAAGTCATTCGAATTCGAATGGAAGCGTACGACCACGCGATTCTGGACCAAAGTGCCCAGGAGATCGTCGATACGGCCAAGCGTACCCATAGCGAAGTCCACGGCCCGATTCCGCTGCCGACCCGCGTCGAGCGTTACACGGTCCTTTCGGGTCCGACGATCGACAAGAAGGCTCGCCAGCAATACGAAATCCGAACGCACAAGCGTTTGATCGATATTGTGCAGGCGACTGCCAAGACCATCGAAGCGCTCAATAAGCTCAGCCTGCCGGCTGGCGTTGATATCAAAATCAAGGCAACAACTCGCTAAGTGGCGTTTGCTGCAAGTGCGCACGTTGTTTGTTGTTTAATTGTTTCGAATTCGTTGTTTCATGCGAGCCGTTTTTATTGAACGGAAGCCGTCCGAGTAAAGCCAAGCTTTGAAGTTGAGCTTTGGTGTTCTCGGTGGGCAACGGACCACAGGAATATCGCGATGACCAAGGGAATACTCGGCCGTAAGGTCGGGATGACGCAAATATTTGATGAGTCCGGGGCCTGCTTGCCCGTGACTGTCGTTCTGGCTGGCCCTTGCCGCGTACTGCAGGTCCGTACTGCCGATAAGGATGGCTACGAAGCCGTTCAGCTCGGCTTCTTGGATAAGCCTCGCCGTTTGGCTTCTCGCTCGGAATCGGGCCACGTTGCCGATATCTCTAGCCGTCGCTCGGCCAAGCTCAAGGCTGCTGGCGTTGCTGTTCCTGCGAAGGCCAATTGCGAGCCGCAGCGGTTTGTTCGCGAGCTCCGCGGTGCCGCCGCTGGTCTGGCTGTTGGTGCAACGGTCGATGTCTCGGCCATGGAAGGTGTGAAGACGGTCGATGTGACCGGCAATACCAAGGGCCGCGGCTTCACGGGTGCGATGAAGCGTTGGAATTTCGCTGGTCAGCGTGCCACGCACGGTGTGAAGAAGGTGCACCGTCACATGGGTGGTACCGGTGCTCTCGCCGCGAACCGCGGTGGTGGTCGTATGAAGAAGGGCAAGCATATGCCCGGTCGCTACGGCAATGAGCGAGTGACGATCCGCAACATGCGGCTCGTGAAAGTGGATAAGGAAAAGAACCTGCTGCTGATCTATGGTGCTGTGCCTGGTCCGCCGGGGCAGATGCTCGTGATTCGCGAATCGAATTACAAGAGCTAGGCCCAGTTTTGCTGTCGCAGCAAGGTTTTAAGAACTACTTCGGATAAATAAGTCATGGCAAGTCTTCCGGTTTTTGATCGTGCGGGTAAGGAGGTCGGCAAGTACGACATCGACCCAGCCGCGATTGCTCCGAACATCAACAAGCAGTTGTTGCATGATGTCGTCGTGATGTACCAAGCGAATAAACGCATGGGTACGCACAAGACGAAGTCGCGGGCTGAAGTGCGCGGCACGACCAAGAAGATGTATCGTCAAAAGGGTACTGGCAACGCTCGTGCTGGCTCGAAGCAAGCTCCGCAGCGTACCGGTGGTGGTCATGCCTTTGCTCTCCGCAATCGTGATTACTCCTATCGCTTGCCGAAGAAGGCGATTCAAGCCGCTACTCGCATGGCGATCGCCAGCAAGTTGAATTCGCAAGACGTGGTGGTTCTCGATGAGTTGTCGCTGAAAGAGCCAAAGACCAAGGAAGTCGCCGCGATTCTGAAGGCCCTCAAGCTGGAAGGTGTGAGCACCATCCTGGCGACGGCTGCTCTGGATCCGGTGGTTCTGAAGAGTGCTCGTAATATCGCCGGTGTGACGATCGCTCCGGTCGGTGAGCTAAACGCACTGTCAGTGTTGATTCCTCGGAAGTTGCTCGTCACTCGGGCGGCCTTGGATGTGATTCGCGATCGTGCTGCCAAGCTGAAGAGCGAAAAAGATGCCGCCAAGAAAGAAGGGGCGTAAGTCATGAGCACTGAAAATACTCCTGCTGTGTTGCCGGCCTATCAGATCATCTTGCGTCCGCTGGTGACTGAAAAAGGGATGCACCGCTCGACGCGTTACAATCAGTATGCCTTCGAAGTGAACTCGCAAGCCACCAAAGAAGACGTAAAGCGGGCTGTTGAAGATTTGTTCAATGTGAAGGTCGAAAAGGTTCGCACGCAGAACCGGCTCGGCAAGTCTCGTCGGCACAAGTTCAAGCTGGGTGCCACCAAGGGTTGGAAGAAGGCTCTGGTCACGCTCAACGAAGAGCATCGGATCGACTTCTACTAATCCAGTGTCTTTGCTGCGGGTGCGCAGGTTGACTTCAGTGGTTGCAATAAGGTCTTGAGTCATGGGTATCAAACAATACAAGCCGGTTACAGCAGGACGCCGTGGTGCGAGCGTCAGCGACTTCGCTGAACTCACGCCTGGTGCCAAGCCGGAAAAGTCGTTGCTCCGCCCTCTGAAGAAGAAGGGTGGCCGTAACAACCAAGGTCGCATCACGGCCCGGCACCGCGGTGGCGGTCACAAGCAACAGTATCGCGTTATTGACTTCCTGCGCAACAAAGACGGTGTGCAGGCCAAGGTCAACTCGATTCAGTACGATCCGAATCGGAATTGCCGCATCGCGTTGTTGTATTTCGTCGACGGCGAAAAGCGGTATATCCTCGCTCCTGAGGGTTTGGAAGTCGGCCAGACGATCGAGAATGGTGCCGAAGCGCCCCCGACCGTCGGCAACTGCTTGCCCCTGACTCGCATTCCGCTGAGCACGCAAATTCACGGAATTGAGTTGCTGCCAGGTTCCGGTGCCAAGCTGTGCCGTAGTGCTGGTTGCAATGCGATTCTCATGGCCCGCGATGGTGAGTGGGCTCAGATTTCCCTGCCAAGCGGCGAAATCCGCAAGATTCCCGCCACTTGCCGGGCTACGGTCGGCATGGTGGGTAATTCCGAACAAATGAACGTGGTGATCGGCAAGGCTGGTCGCAACCGCTGGAAGGGGATTCGTCCTCACGTCCGCGGTACTGCGATGAACCCGATCGATCACCCGCACGGTGGTGGTGAAGGTCGTACCAAGGGTGGCCGCCATCCGGTTAGCCCTTCGGGTGTGCTCGCCAAGGGTGGTTCGACCCGCAAGCGTCGCAAGCCGTCGAATTCTGCGATCGTGCGTCGCCGCAAGAGCCGCCGTTACGGTCAATTGAAGTTGAAGTAATCCGCCAAACGCAATTCACCTGAATTAATTTACGCAGCTGTAGTGGTGTGAGATAAGTCATGAGTCGTTCCAGCAAAAAGGGGCCGTACGTCGACCCCAACGTGTACAAGAAGGTGCAAGCCCAGCAGCAGGGCGGCTCGAAGGAGCCGATCAAGACCTGGGCTCGCGCGTGCACGATTGTGCCTGAGTTTGTCGGATTGACCTTCATGGTTCACAACGGCAAAGCCCACCTCAAGGTCTTCGTCACCGAAGAAATGGTCGGCCATCGCTTGGGCGAGTTCTCGCCAACGCGAACGTTCAAAGGTCACGGCGGCAAAACGAAGAAGGAAGCGAAGTAGTCCAGCTCTGAATGACTCATTCAGTGTTGTCTGACGATATTCGAGGTACCTGACAATGGCATACAAAGCATCGCATCGCTTCATTCGGATCAGCGCCCGTAAGGTGCGGCCGCTGGCCACGCTGATTCGCGGCAAGTTCGCCGACGAAGCGCTCGACATTTTGAAGTATCAACCGGAACGTGGTGCTCGGTTGCTTGAGAAGGTGCTGATGAGCGCCCTCGGCAACGCCCAAGACCCGGAACAAAACAAAGGTAAGAACATCCGCGTGGAACAACTCGTGGTCACCGATGCACGCATCGATGGCGGCCCGATGTTCAAGCGGATTCGTCCGGTGTCGCGCGGCATGGCTTACATGATCAAGCGGCGTTCGGCTCACATTCACGTGACGGTGGAAGAAATTTCCGAGTTGTAGACGTAGTTTCAGATCGTTGGAACTTGTTACTTGAAACTTGGTTGAGGACATTATGGGTCAAAAAGTGAATCCTGTTGCATTTCGCACCGGGATCATGATCGGGTGGAAGAGCCGCTGGTACGCTTCCAAGAAGGAATTTTCGGCCCTGTTGCTGGAAGATTTCAAGCTGCGGCGATTCATCAAGAACCACCCGCGAAAAGAATACAAAAGCGCCGGTATCGACCGGATCGAAATCGAGCGGACACGCGACGAAGTCAAGGTCGTGCTGCATGTCGCTCGGCCAGGTCTGATCATCGGTAAGAAGGGCCAGGAAGTCGAAATCCTGCAGGAAGAACTGCAGAACCTGACTGGTCGCCGGGTGAACTTGAAAATTGAAGAAATCTCCCGTCCGGAAATCATGGCCCAGCTGATTGCAGAAGAAATTGCTCTGCAGTTGGCCAAGCGGGCAAGCTTCCGGCGGACGATCAAGCGAGCTATCGAATCCGTGATGGATGCCGGTGCTCGTGGTGTGAAGATTCAACTCGCGGGGCGGTTGGGTGGCGCCGAAATGGCACGTTGCGAAAAGGCTTCGGCTGGCTCGCTGCCGCTCAGTACGTTGCGGGCAAAAATTGATTACGGTTTTACCGAGGCGGCCACTGCCCAAGGCAACATCGGCGTACAGGTCTGGGTAAACCAAGGAATGCACGAGGGAGACGCGACAAATGGCCCTGATGCCCAAGCGAGTGAAGCACCGAAAAAGCCAAAGAGGACGTATAAAAGGTAAAGCCACCCGAGGCAACAAAGTTGCCTTCGGTGACTTCGGCCTGCAGGCTTTGATGGGTGGCTGGATCAAGGCAACCACGATCGAGTCGGGACGTATTGCGGCTCAGCAATACATCCGCGGCGAGGGTCGGTTGTACATCCGCATCTTCCCGCACAAGTCGGTGACGTCTCGCCCGCTCGAAACCCGGATGGGTAAGGGTAAAGGCGAACCAGATCACTGGGTGGCTGTGGTGAAGGAAGGGACTGTGTTGTTTGAATTGGCTGGTGTGACCGAGGCTCAAGCAAAGCTTTGCTTTGCTCGTCTCGCCCACAAGATGCCGATTCCGTGCCGCATGGTTCGCCGTCGTCCTGCCTAGGTTTTTGCTGCAAGTACGCAGACGTTGACTGCGAATAAGCAGGGCTTTGCTGATTCAGCAAAGTGAAAAGTTTCGAACAGTGTTGGCGAAGGATTAGTCGGATGAAAGCTGCAGAACTGCGACAGATGAGCGACGAGCAACTTGTGCTCACGATTGAAGAGACTGAAAAGTCGTTGTTCAAGCTGCGGATGCAGGCCTCGACCGAACGGCTCGACGTTCCTAGCGAACTCCGCCGGCAACGTCGCCTGATTGCTCGCGTGAAGACGGTTCAATCGGAAAAAGCCAAGGCCGCCGCCAAGTAAGGCTGCAACTCAAACGTTTTATTGCTGCGAATACGCAGGTTGGAAGTTGGTGGAATATGCCCAAGCGATTGTTGATCGGCCAGGTGACTCGCGATTCGTCTCCGACGACCCGGCGTGTCGAAGTGCCGCGCCTTGTGAAGCACGAAGTCTACGGCAAGACGATGCGTCGCCGGACGATTTGCTACGCTCACGACGCCGATGGCATCTCGAAGAACGGTGATACCGTCGAGATCGAAGAATCGCGTCCGCTGTCGAAGCTGAAGCGCTGGGTGCTGACCCGCGTGGTCGCCAAGGCCTCGGCTTCGCAGAACGCTGCGATCGTCGCCGAGACCCCCGCCTCCTAGTTGCAACGGCCGAAGCCGAAGTAGCATTTGACCAAGGAACAACAACATGATTCAACAAGAAACTCGCCTGGCGGTGGCTGACAACACCGGCGCCAAAGAGGTGATGTGCATCAAGGTGCTCGGCGGCTCGAAGAAGCGGTCGGCTGGCATTGGTGACGTCATCATTTGCAGCGTGAAGAGCGTGATCGCCGGCAGCGAAATCAAAAAGAAGGCCGTTGTACGCGGCGTGGTGGTTCGTACCAAGAGCCCCGCTCGTCGCAAGGACGGTAGCTATGTGAAGTTCGACAGCAACGCGGTCGTGCTGATCGATGCGGACAACAATCCGCGTGGCACTCGCATTTTCGGCGCAGTAGCCCGCGAACTCCGCGAAATGTCATTCATGAAAATCGTCAGCCTGGCGAGCGAGGTGGTCTAATGCACATTAAAACTGGCGATATCGTGGAAGTGATTGCCGGCGACGACAAAGACGTCAAAGGCAAAGTGCTGCACATCGATCGTGAAAAAGGTCGGTTGACGGTCGAAGGCGTCAACAAGGTCTATAAGCACGTCAAACGCAGCCAACGCAACCCACAAGGTGGCCGTCTGTCGAAAGAAATGCCGGTCCAGATCTCGAACGTCCTCCTGATGTGCCCAAAGTGCAACAAGGGTGTGCGAACGGGTGTGAAGGAAGAGAACGGCGTGAAGCATCGCGTTTGCAAGAAGTGCAACGCTTCGCTCGGCGAAGTTTCGAAGTCCAAGAAGAAGGTCGCCGCGAAGTAGCTTCGCAGTGCAAAACAATAACGAGCGGTTCTAGTACAGCCGTCTTCACAGAGGATTGATTCAGTGGCCAAGAAAGCAAAAGCAGCAGAAGCCGAAGCGTCGAGCGGCCCCGCTCCGACCCCCCGCCTGCAGACTAAATACCAAAAGGAAGCCATTCCTGCACTAGCAGAAAAGCTGGGGCGGAGTAACCCAATGTCCTTGCCACGACTCGAAAAGATCGTGGTGAACATGGGTGTCGGCATCGCGACGCAGGAAAAGAAGCACTTGGAAGTTGCCGTCGAAGCGATGGGGTTGATCACCGGTCAAAAGCCGATCGTCACCAAGTCGCGCAAGGCGATCTCGGCTTTCAAGCTGCGAGAAGACATGCCGATCGGCTGCAAGGTTACCTTGCGTGGCCGAAAAATGTATGAGTTTTTCGACCGCCTGGTCTCGATCGCTCTGCCTCGCGTCCGCGACTTTCGCGGTGTGAATCGCAAAGCCTTCGACGGCAATGGCAGCTATAGCCTGGGGTTGTCGGAACAGCTCGTGTTTCCGGAGTTGAATCCGGACAAATTCCTGCGAGTGCAGGGAATGAACATTACGTTCGTCATTCGGAATGCCTCGGACGATGAGTCGCGTGAGCTGCTCCGAATCCTCGGCGTGCCGTTTCAAGCAGAAGTCAAAAAAGAGCCCAAGCCAGCCGCCGCCCCCAAGTAACATTGGCCGGCCAGGTCGGTGAGCTTGATCGCTCTCGTTCGAATCGTTTCGTTTTTCATTTCGCAGTGTGAGTAAATCCAGTGGCAAGCAACTCGAAGATTGCCAAAGCCAAGCAGCCGGCGAAGTTTTCGACCCGGCAGCACCGGCGTTGTCAGCTATGCGGTCGCCCCCGGGCCGTGTACCGGAAGTTCGGCATCTGTCGTATTTGTTTTCGCAATCTCGCGGACAAAGGGTTGATTCCCGGTGTTCGTAAAGCCAGTTGGTAAGAGGGGTCCCCGGTAACATGTTGACTGACCCAATCGCGGATATGTTGACCCGCATCCGAAACGCCGTCTCGGTGGAGCGGCCCAGCGTAGATGTGCCGCTTTCGTTGTTGAAGCGCGGCCTGGCCGATGTGCTGAAGCGCGAAGGCTACATCTGGGACTGGCAGGTCGTGGAACTCGACCCCGTGCCACAGCTCCGTTTGGAGCTCAAGTACGGCCCGGCTGGCGAGCACGTCATCCAGCACATCAAGCGCGTCAGCTCGCCTGGTCGACGGGTTTTCCGTCGTGCCAAGGAACTGCGTCCCGTGCTGAACGGCCAAGGGATCACCATTTTGAGCACCAGTGGCGGCGTGGTCAGCGATCGCGAAGCCCGGCAAAAGAACATCGGCGGCGAAGTGCTGTGCGAAATCTGGTAAGCAGATGATCGCCCGGTAATTGTCACCCGGCAGTCGCCAGCCCGCGCCTTAAAAAAGAGCCCATATCGGCAGGTACGAATCATGTCACGAATTGGAAATAAACCGGTTGCCATCATCGACGGCGTCAAAGTCGGCGTGAATGGCCGGACCGTGAACGTCGAAGGCCCCAAGGGCAAGCTCAGCTGGGAACACCGGCCTGAAGTTTGCGTAGCGGTCGACGGCAAGAACGTTGTCGTGAAGCGGGCCAACGATGAGCGCGAAGCTCGGGCCTTCCACGGCCTGACCCGCGCCGTGATCAACAACATGATCTTCGGCTGCAAGAACGGCTACGAAAAGCGGCTCGAGATCGTTGGCGTCGGTTACCAAGCCACGCTGAAGGGCAAGAACCTGTCGCTACGGGTTGGTTTCGCCAACGAGTTGGTGCGGGCCATTCCCGAAGGCTTAAACGTGACCGTGCCGGACTCGACGCACGTCGTGATCCAAGGCCCCGACAAGCAACGGGTTGGTCAGTTCGCTGCCGAACTCCGTCAGCTCCGCAAGCCGGAACCATACAAAGGCAAGGGTGTGCGTTACCAGGGCGAGCAGATCAAGCTCAAGCCAGGTAAGGCCGCTTCGAAGTAATTACTATTCTAAAAGATTCTCGGCTTCGTCTTATACGCGGACGAGCAACGCGAGAAGGAAGACACAATGGACAAGCAACGAACTTTGGGTGGCCGTCGCGAACGTCGCGCCTACCGCGTGCGGAAGCACTTCAAGCATGGCGGCGGTCGTCCGCGGCTGTCGGTCAATCGCAGCCACAAGAACATGGCTGTGCAGATCATCGACGATGTGACCGGCACCACGCTGGTTGCGGCCAGCACGCAGGACAAGGATCTCCGCGCCGAGTTCAAATACGGCGGCAATAAGGACGCAGCGGCCAAGATCGGCAAGATCATTGCTGAACGGGCGCTGGCCAAGGGAATCAAAGAGGTCGCGTTCGATCGCGGTCATTTGCGGTATCATGGTCGGGTCGCGTCGCTGGCCGATGCTGCTCGCGAAGGTGGTTTGAGCTTCTAGTAGTTTTCCGAGATAAGAGCCAGCGACGGAGCAATCCAGCGTGTCTAACGAATCGAATCGTGGTGAGTTTGTCGACAAGACTGTCCAGATCAAGCGGTGCGCCGCAGTGGTCAAGGGTGGTCGTCGATTCAGTTTTGCGGCGATGGTCGTCGTCGGCGACGGCAAGGGCCGCGTCGGTTGGGGCTATGGCAAGGCCAACGAAGTGCCGCCAGCCGTGGAAAAAGGTCAAAAGCAAGCGACTCGTACCCTGGTTACCGTTCCCCTTGTGAACGACACCATTCCCCACGCCGTGCGGGCCAAGTTCGGTTCGGCCGACGTGCTCTTGATGCCGGCCGGTGGCGGTACGGGCATCATCGCGGGCGCTGCCGTTCGCTCGGTTTGCGAAGCAGCGGGCATTAAGAACATCATCACCAAGAGCATGGGCACCAGCAATCAGATCACGGTCGTCAAAGCCGCGATCAAGGCCCTGAAGCAATTACGCACGACCGCTGATACGGAGCGTCTGCGGGGAGTTACGTTGTCATGAGCTTGCACGAAGTAAATCAAGGCGTTCACAAACACAAGCGTCCGAACCGGTTGGGTCGCGGCATTGGCTCCGGCCAGGGCAAGACCTCGGGTCGCGGTCACAAGGGTCAGATGGCCCGTTCGGGTTGGAAGCAACTGCCGATTTTCCAAGGTGGCGGTAGCCCCCTGGTTCGTCGCGTGCCGAAGCGTGGTTTCACCAACTCGTTCGCCCTGACTATTACCAGCATCAACGTCAGCGAAATCCAAGATTTGTTTGAAGCCGG
This sequence comes from Anatilimnocola floriformis, assembly GCF_024256385.1. Taxonomy (NCBI): domain Bacteria; kingdom Pseudomonadati; phylum Planctomycetota; class Planctomycetia; order Pirellulales; family Pirellulaceae; genus Anatilimnocola; species Anatilimnocola floriformis. Next base: position 5,175,669 of record NZ_JAMLFW010000001.1, on the reverse strand, counting down.
CGAAGAAGTCAATATCGCCAGCCTCCAAGCCAAGGGTTTGCTGAAGAAGACCTTCGACGTTTTGAAGATCCTGGGCAACGGCGATCTGAGCAAGAAGCTCAAGGTCTCGGCCCATCGCTTCAGCGAAACGGCCAAGGAAAAGATCGAGAAGGCTGGCGGCACGGCGACGGTCATTCCAGGCCGCACCCCAGTTGCCGAAAAGCAAGCCGCGTCTCGCGCTGCCAAGGGTAAGAAGACGAGCGACAACAAGGCGGCCAAGAAACGATAAGCTGCATTGTGACTGCTGCATTGGATCGAAAACTGAAGTGCGGGACGAACGATTTGTCGCGCTCCACCCAAATTTAAATGTATGGAAGAGCAGCGGCATCGTGACGCTGCTCTTTTTTTGCTACCTTGCTTTCTGGTAAGCTGATGCACCGCTTGCAGTTGCGTTAGCGGTCGGTTTACTCGAATCACGGTTCCAAGCAACGCTCGCGATCCTCAAAACTGGACGGATGCTATGTGGGAGAAATTCCGAGCCATCTTCACCATTCCTGAACTGCGGCAGAAGATTCTCTTCACGCTGATTCTGCTCGCTGTGTTCCGGATTGGTTATCAAATTCCCCTGCCGATCGTCGACCAGGAAAAGATGGCCGAACGGCTGCAGCGGGAAGACAATTCCGCCTTCGGCAACCTGCTCACCAAGGTGGCAGTGTTTAGCGCGGCCGACATGCGGGTCCTCACGATCCTCGGCCTCGGCATCATGCCGTACATCTCGGCCTCGATCATTCTGCAGTTGCTCGGCAGCGTCTATAAACCGCTCGAAGACTTGCGGAAAGAAGGCGAAACCGGGCGGAAAAAGATCAACGAATACACTCGCTATCTGACGGTCGCGATTTGCATCGTGCAGAGTTACTTCTATCTGCGGGGCATGACAGCGCAGGGTTCACAAGCGTCGGTGCCGCTTTACGACACCTTCCTGGTGATCTCATCGACAGGTTCGCCATATTTGCATCCGGCTTGGTTTTTTACCTGCCTGGCGATCATGACCTGCGGCACCCTGTTTGTGATGTGGTTGGGTGAACAGATCGACGAGTTCGGCATTGGCAACGGCATTAGCTTGTTGATCATGGCCGGCATTCTGGCTCAGATGCCGAAGGCGATGATGAACTTCTTTGCCAACATGCAATGGCAGCTCACTGGTTTCAACGGCACGCCCGGTATCGAAACGCTGGTGATCTTGCTGTTCCTGTTCGTGATTGTGGTGATGGGCGTTTGCTTCATAACGCTCGGTCAACGGCAGATTCCCACCCAAAGCGCCAAGCATGTTCGCGGTCGTCGCGTCTTTGGTGGTTCGCGTCAATACCTGCCGCTGAAGCTCAATCAGTCGGGCGTGATGCCGATCATCTTTGCCAGCAGCATGCTTATGTTGCCGGCGTTTTTGTTTCAGTGGCTGGGAACCCAGACCCAAAACGCGACCATCGCCGCAATTGCCAATTCACTGGGCCAAGGCAGCTCGTTTATCTACAACCTCCTATATGTCGCGCTGATTTACTTCTTCAGCTACTTCTGGATGGCGATCACGTTCAATCCCAAGGAAATGGCCGAGAACCTCAAGGATTTCGGCACGTTCATTCCAGGTTACCGGCCAGGCCGACGGACCGCGGAGCATTTGGAAAAGGTGATGATCCGCATCACGTACGTGGGCGCCGGCTTTTTGGCCCTGGTGGCCATCGTGCCGACGATCATCTCAGCTTGGCTGAAGGTTGATCCAGGTGTGGCTAGTTTCTATGGCGGTACGGGGCTGCTCATCGCGGTGAGCGTGGCCTTCGATTTGATTCAAAAGATCGATAGTCACCTGGTCATGCGTGACTATCGTGGTCTGCTCGAAGCATAGGTTGGATGGCTATCGGTTGACTGGATTAGGCAACAGTCAACTCACAGTTCAGAGACGCAGGCGGGTGGAGGTTTTTGCGATCATGGGGGCACCGGCCGCGAGGTTGCGATGTTGATTGTGTTCATCGGCCCGCCCGGCGCCGGCAAAGGTACAGCGTCGCGCAAATTGCTCGACTATCTGCAAATTCCTCACCTATCGACGGGCGAGTTGCTGCGGGCTGCCAAGCAGAGTTCACCGCTCGGCCGGCTCGCCGCGCAGTATATGGATCGTGGTCAACTCGTGCCCGATCCAATCGTGCTTAGCATGGTTGGCGAAGAGCTCGACAAGCCCGCCTTCAGCCGCGGCTGCATGTTCGATGGTTTTCCGCGTACCATTCAGCAAGCCAAGTCGCTGGATGATTCGCTTCGCCAGCGAGGCACGCCGCTCAGCATCGTCATCGAGCTCAAAGCCGATGAAGCGGAACTTATTACCCGCATGCTCCGCCGAGCCGCTACCGAAAAACGGGTCGACGATACGCCCGAAACGATCGGCCGGCGAATGGAAGTCTATCATCGGCAAACGTCGCCGCTGCTCGATTACTATCGCAAGCAGGGGTTGCTCGTATCGGTCGACGCGATGGGTTCGCCCGACGACGTCTTTGAATTGATCCGCGCCGCCGTCGATAAAAAAAAAGTGACGGTTGAGTCGGCAGCCGGCTAGTTTCTGATTTTTGCTGCGTAATGCTCGCGAAGAGGCCCGTGTTCATCTTATAATCCGGGCTTGGCTGTTTCTCTCGAAGTCCATTCCTTCCGGACTGAATCCGCCGCACGAAAGGGCCGGGCATGCTCCGCCATTCCTACCTCCTACCGATTCTGCTCGGTTTTGCTTCCTTCGCTACCACGCTGCTTCGCGCTCAACCCGCCGCGCCGGAAAAGCCCGCCGCCGATGCACCGACGGTGAAGAAGCTGATCGAAGAACTCGGCGCCGATGAATTCGCCACGCGCGAAGCGGCCACCGAACAGCTCGCCCGTATTGGCTTGCCCGCTTACAAGGCGGTCGAAGGAGCCGTTCAACATCCTGACCGCGAGGTCCGTTACCGGGCCGAGCGCGTGCTGGGGCGTATCCGCCAGACGGATCTGCAGCGGCGGTTGGATGCATTCATCGCCGGCAAAGAAGCCACTGACGACTACCAGCTGCCGGGTTGGACTCGTTTCAAAAAGGCGTTCGGCGATGCCGAGTCATCGCGTAAGAACTTCGTCGACCTGACCAAGGCCGATCCTGAAATGCTGCAAACGCTCGAATCCAATCCCAAGAACGTAGCCGAATTGTTCGGCGTGCGTATTCAGCAGAATCAACAGCTCGCGCAGTTCGGCGGCGGTGGCAACACGCAGCTCGGTTACGGACAGGTGGCCATGTTGGTGTTCGTCGCCGGCGAGGAAGATGTCTCGCTCAATCAGAATCACAACAGCGTGGTTTTCAATTATTGCAGCCAGGCCAATTTCGCCGATGCGATCACCGGCAGTTCGCGCGGCGATGTGCCGAGGAAAATGCTCTCGCGACTGATCCTCAAGAGCGAAGATTTCGCCGCCTATTCGGCTATGTCGCTGGCCCGCCGGTTCAATATGAAGGAAGGCCTGACCTGCGCCGAAAAGATCCTCAAAGCCAACCGCCAGCCGCACATGGCCAGCATGGCGCTGATGACGATCGCGGCGATGGGCGACGAGTCGCATCTGCCGCAAATCGAAAAGCTCTTTGCCGACACCAACCTGGTGACGCAGATGCAAGAGCGCGAGAAGGTGATGATCAAAGTCGAAGTTCGCGATTCGGCCCTCGCTGCCGCGCTATTTCTGACCAAGCAAGATTTGAAGTCGTACTACACAATTCCCGCCGGCCAGGCCTTTAGCGATCCGCAAATGGTGCTGACCAACGCGCGCATCATCGGCCATTCGGACGAAGCCAAGCGAGCCGAAGTCTTCAAGAAGTGGACTGACTATCGAGCGAAGAATCCGGGCCCGGTGGAAAAGAAAGACGATAAAGCCGAAGAAAAGCCCACTGCGGATAAGCCAGCCGAAAAAGCGGTCGATAAGAACGCCGCAGACACGGTTGAGAAGAAATAATGGTGCTTCTCGAGTTCAGCATCGCGCCGCTGGAAAAAGGGCCGAGCGTCGGTGATTATGTCGCGCGGAGCCTGGCCATCATCGAAGCCAGCGGTCTCGACTATCGGCTGCATGCGATGGGGACGATCATCGAGGGAGAAGTTGACCAAGTGCTGGCCGTTTTTCAGCAGTGCCTGGCCGCGATCTCGGCCGATTGCGATCGCGTCAGCTGCACGATGAAGCTCGACTATCGCAAAGACGCAACGGGCCGATTGAACGCCAAGGTCAGCAGTGTGGAAGAAAAACTCGGCAGGAAGTTGAAGACCATCGATGCACCAGGCTGATGTCGCAATCGTTGGTGGCGGAATTGTCGGCCTTGCCACGGCCTGGCAGATTGGCAATCGCTTTCCGCAGCTGCGCGTCGCCGTGCTCGAAAAAGAGCCCGAGGTCGGCACCCATCAAACCGGTCACAACAGCGGCGTGCTGCACTCCGGCATCTACTACAAGCCGGGCTCGCTGCGAGCCACCAATTGCCGTACCGGCAAAGCGGCGATGGAAGCGTTTTGCAAAGAGCAGGGCGTGCCGTACGACATCTGCGGCAAGGTGATCGTCGCCGTCAATGAACAGGAGCTGCCGCGACTTGAAATCATTTTTGAGCGAGGCCAGCAAAACGGCGTGCGGTGCGAAATGATCGGCCGCGAGCGCCTGTGCGAACTCGAGCCGCACACCGCGGGCATCAAGGCGATTCATGTTCCCGAAGCCGGCATCGTCAACTACGCCGCCGTCACGCGCAAGCTCGCAGAGATCTTGAAGCAGCGCGGCGGCGAAGTGCTGACCGGCTGGCAAGTGACGAAGATGCATGAAGAGCCGACCGGCGTCTTGTTGATTTCTCCCGCCGGCGAACTCATGGCGAAGCACGTCGTTACCACCGGCGGCTTGCACAGCGACCGCCTGGCCAAGCTCAGCGGCCATCCCACGCCGAACCGCATCGTGCCGTTTCGCGGCGAGTACTACGACCTCAAGCCCGAAGCCGAGCATTTCTGCCGCAACTTGATTTACCCCGTTCCCGATCCGTCGTTTCCTTTCCTCGGCGTGCATTTCACGCGGATGATCGAAGGGGGCATCGAATGCGGTCCGAATGCGGTGCTGGCCTTTGCCCGCGAAGGATATCGCAAAACCGACCTCAACTTCGGCGATCTCGTCGGCACGCTCACCTATGGCGGCTTTCTCCGCCTCGCTGCCAAGTACTGGCGCACCGGCGCCGGCGAAATGTGGCGATCGTGGAGCAAAGCCGCCTTCGTCCGCGCGCTGCAGCATCTCATTCCTGAGATCCGCAGCGAACACCTGGTCCCCGCGCGAACAGGAGTTCGCGCCCAAGCCATCACGCCCGATGGCCTGATCGTGGACGATTTTTTGATCGAAGGGACCGGCCGTTTCGTCAACGTCCTCAACGCACCGTCGCCCGCGGCGACATCGGCATTGAATGTGGGGAAGCTGATCCTCGACAAGTTGGCGGAGAGATTGTAGCTAGCGCTTGCCGCGCAGCACCGACCACAACTCTTCACTCCAGGCGACATCCGCCTCGCGAAACCCACCTGCACGAAAATAGCCGAGTTGTACCGGCGCCGTTTCGTGGCAGTCGTCGCCGCTCTTTTTTGGCTGACCGAATTTCGTCACGTTCCGCTCGATCCAACTGCTGGCCGCCGGATGAAAGCCCTGTGGAATCTTACCGCTCTGCATTCCTGCCCGCATGAAATCGGCCCAGCGTTCCATCGTGGCCTGATACTCGACATCGTCCTCGGGACGCACTTCGTCGCCGTTGAGAAACAGGCCGCCGGCAGGCAACTTCGTGGCGATCTGCTGATAGAGCTTCTGTTTTTCAACCGGATCGAGATGATGGATGGCCGATGTGCTGATGATGGCCTGCGGCTGCTGCGTAAGCTTTGCGAGCCAGTCTTCTTGCAGACGACTTACGACGTAGGTGACGCGATTGGCAAATGGAGCTAACCGCCGCTCGGCCAGCGCGAGAAAGGCTTCCGATTGATCGATGATCGTCGCGGTCGCGCTCGGAATGGCCGTCAATACCCGTTGTAGCAACCGGCCCGAACCGCCGCCGAGATCGACAACGTGATAACTGCCACCGAGCGATTTCGCATGCTCAATCAGCAACTGAACAATCTGCTCCTGCACTGCGGTGTAACGCGGATGAATCTCCGGCGCCGCCGCATCATATCCTTCAGCGAATTCAGATGTATTCCAGCGATACTCAGCCATCTTTTCCATTTACTCCAGGGGTAGTTTCACAATTTCGGCTTCGCCGCCCGTCACGGCCAGTTTTTTTCCCGACGTCGCGTGCAACGTGCGGACATAGGCGAGCGCCAGCGGTTGCTGCAACTTGGGCGACCAGGCCAGCGATGTGATCTGCGCGATCTTCTTCTCGCCTAGCTGGATCGTATCGCCCGGCTTCATGTCACTTCCGGCAGGAAGCTTCAAACCGGTCAGCACGCGATTCACGTGTCCCAACGCATCGAGACGAGCGATTGTTTCTTGGCCCAGATAGCAACCCTTTTTGAAGTTGATCGCCTGCTCGGTGCGGCAAACTTCTTGAGGCAGGTTGTCGTCGGTAATGTCCTGACCAAAGAGCGGATAGCCGGCTTCGATGCGGGCCATGTTCCACACGGCAGCGCAGGTCTCGTTGTTAGCAGTGCTTGCGCCGCAGGCGGCAATCTCGGCTTGCACTTGGTCGGCGAATTCCGCGGGCACGGTGATCAGATAGGCCGGGGTTGTTCCGAAAAAATCGACGCGAGTCAGCAACAAGTCTCCGCGGCCTTCAAGTGCGTATCGCTTGTGACTCAACCGCTCTGGCTGCGGCTGAGCGAACTTCAGCTGATTAACCACCGAGTCTGCCGCCGGCCCCGCGAGGAGCAAATCGGTAGTTGCCTCCGATTGATTTTTGAACTCGACGCGCTCGGAGATCACAAAGCGATCCAAATGCTGGATCACAGTTTCGCCTTGGCCCGGCGCGCCGTGCAGCAGAAGTTGATCATCCTCCGCGAGGATCAACAGATGCCCCGCCGCTTTGCCTTGATGATTCGTAACAAACGCTTCAGCTCCCTGCGACGGCTGCAGCTTCTTAATATCCGCCGTGCAGAACGCATTCAGCAGGCCGACGCGATCGGCGCCCGCGAGGATCACGTGCGTGCAGTTGCCGAGCGACAGCACGGCCGCGTGCTGATGCAGTTGGGCATACAAATCGAGGGCGGCCGGTGACGGGGACAAGTCGGACATGCGGTTCTCCAGGGCGAATGGCTTCATTATCCGTCAAACGGGCCGCAGGCAAACGGGGTGAAACCAAAGCCCCGCCGCGAGGGTAATTTCTGCTAAGTTCAATGCAGCGTAAGAACAATCGCAGCACGTTTCGACCTTTTCAGGCACCTGCATGTCGGCAGCTATCCACGTCGAGCACCTCTCGAAGACTTATGTCGAGGGCATCTTGCGCCGTAAAAAACGGCAGGCTCTAAAAAACGTGAGCTTTACGGTCCAGCCGGGCGAAATCTTCGGCCTGCTCGGCGGCAACGGCGCGGGAAAGACGACCTTCATTAAGATTCTGCTCGGCATCATCCGGCGGTCGGAAGGGCTCGCCATGCTGCTGGGCTTTCCTGCCGGCGATCGCCGTGCCCGCAAACGGGTTGGCTATTTACCTGAAAACCTCCGCGTGCCGCGGCATTTAACGGCGATCACGGCGCTTGAGTACTACGGCCATCTGAGCAACGTGCCGAGCCACATCATTCGCTCGCGCCGCGGTCCGTTGCTGGAACGCGTTGGTCTGGCGCCGCGAGCGAAAGATCCGGTGCGGAACTATTCAAAAGGGATGTTGCAGCGCCTCGGACTCGCGCAGGCGATGCTGCATGATCCAGACATTTTCATTCTCGATGAACCGACCGACGGACTCGATCCGATCGCGCGCTCGCAAGTCCGCGGTTACCTTGCCGAGTTAAAGCAGCAGGGAAAGACCGTTTTTCTCAATAGCCACATTCTGCAGGAAGTGGAGTTGATCTGCGATCGCGTGGCGATTCTGGCTCAGGGAGTTTTGAAAGAAGTTGCGCCGGTGAAGGAACTGACCGCGCGTAAGAGCGCGAGTTTGCTCAACGAAGTGGACGTGCATCTCGACCTGGTCGGCGAGGAAACAGCCATTCGCGATAGCTTGCAGCGTCAAGCCGTTCCGCCAGCAGCCGTGACGAACTGGCAAGCGGTGGCGGATCCGCAAGTGGCTGGAGCAACGCCGGTGAAAGCGCACAGCTTTCGTTTTAACGTCAAGCTTCCCGATCAATTGGGTGTCGACTCGCTGGTCGACGAACTTCGCCGCCGGCAGGTGAGTATTGTTGGGCTGACGCGGCCGCGCATGAGCCTGGAGCAGGCGTATCTGGAAATTGTCGCGGCAGAAGTCATTGAAAAGTAGCGTTTGACCGCCCTCACGGAGCAGGCATGAGACCGTATCTGGCCATCATCAAGGATTCTTTTCGCGAGGCGTTTCATTCGTACGTCTTGTGGATCGTGATCGCACTGATCACCATTTTTCTGTTGGCTCTCGCGCTTCTCAGCTATCGGCAAACGTTGACCGTCGGACTGCGCGGCAATGAAATTGATTGGCCAGCGCTGATCGAACAACTCGAAAAAGCCAAAGCCGGCAAAGGGACTTCGGGCGCACAGCGGATCTGGTCGCTGATGAACTCGACCGCTCAAGACAACATCGCCAAGTTCAAGCCGATCCTGCCGGGCTCGACGCTGGACGAGCAGCAAATCCATCGCGAGGTCACTCAGTCGATCGTAAAAGATCTGCAAAGCATTCTGAACAAAGAAGATCTCTACCAATCGACGTCGTTCTCGGCGTCGAGCGTGTCGACCGAAGGCAAGGCGTTGTTGCAGCGCGAGAAAGCACTCGCCAAAGACGAACGGTTGCGACTCAATCGACTGCTGCTCGAGGCAGCTTTTCCGAATGCAATCGGCGAGAGCGAAGCGACGTCGCTGGTGCTCTGTCTGGCCGGGTACGACCTGACCGAAGATGCCTGGCCAGTCAGCAAGCAAATGCTGGTCGACATTGTCCGCGGTTGGCTGCCGTTCCTGGTGGATAAGGGTCTGCTCGGCATCGGTCTGCTGGTGGCGATCATCGTCACGTCGCCGGCCATTCCTAATATGTTCGATCCGGGGTCGCTCCACTTGCTGCTGAGCAAGCCAGTGCTGCGCTCGCTGATGTTTCTCAGCAAGTTTCTCGGCTCGTGCGCATTCGTGCTGATGTGTGCCACCTATTTGTTCATCGGCATTTATTTTCTGCTCGGCACGCGCTGGGGTGTGTGGGAACCGCGGTTGATGTGGTGCATTCCGGTTTACACCTTCGTTTTCGGCATCTACTACTCCGTGGCCGCCGTCGCTGCGCTGGTGTGGCGAAACATGATCGTCAGCATCATTGTGGCGATCGTGTTCTGGGCCCTCTGCTTTTCCGTGGGGCTAAGCAAGGAATGGATCGAAGGCTCGCTCAACAAAGCGCGGCTGCGGCGCGTTGTGCCAGCGAATGACGGGCTGCTGGCCGTTGACTGCACCAATACGCCACTGATCTGGAATCAAGAAAAACGAAAATGGGTTCCCGGCCTGCTGTCGCGCGAGCTGCGCAACTTGCGACCGATTATCTCGGTCGTGGCTCAGATGCCGGTGCGTGGTCCCATCTATGACGAACAGGGGAAGCAAGCGGTTGTCGTGCAAGTTTCGATGAAGAGCGGACAGCAACTTATTGGCAGCGGTAAGGCCGACGCTGGGTTCAGCTACAAGGAGGGCCCTGTGTCTCCTTCGTCGTCGATGTTGCTCTTCAATGAACCGACGGGCGAACCGATGCTCGCCACCAGCCAAGGGTTGTATCGGCTGCAAGGTGATTTGGCGTCGACAGCCGACGAAGTGAAGTTCTTCGGCTACAAAATTCCGTTCCCCAGTCGTGGGCCGCTGCACGAAGTTGGTCCCACGCCGATGCAAAACTGGGATACACCGTTCTCGGCGGCGTTTGGCCCCGATGGCACACTGTTCGTTTACTCGCGCGGCAAACTGCAACGGCTGACGAAGACGAGCGAGGGAAAATACGAACTCGATAAGACGGAAAAATTCGAGCCCAAGGCCGAACGTCGCGGCTGGATCGCAGCCACCAAGAGCACGCTCTATCTCAGTCATCTCGATGGCAAGCTGCAGTTGCGTGACCCGCAGACACTGGAACTCCGCAGCACGCTTGAGCCAGCCCCAGGCCAATGCCCTCGCATTCTTTCGGCTTCGCCCGATGGCAAAACTCTGGCCATCCTCATGGAAAATCGCAAGCTATGGCTCCTCGCCGATGGCGAAGAAAAACTGAAGCTCGCGCCGGTTCGCGGCCAGGGAGATATTTCTTCGTCGCAGTTTCTAGCCGACAACAAGTTCCTCGTGACCGATTTGTTTCAGCGCGTGAGCGAGTACGACACGCAAACGTGGGAGCGAAAGCAAACCTGGGCGCCGCGACTCGACGTGCAGACGATGATCTATCTCTACGTACTCAAGCCGGTCTACACCGTTTGCCCCAAGCCGGGCGAACTGTATCGCACGGTTACTTACCTGCTCACCGAGCAAAAGAAACCCGAAGACAACAAGGCCTTGGAAACTCCCGACTCCGAGCGCCACGAATATGAACCCGAGCCCAAGATCAGTCCTTGGCGCCCCGTTTACAGCAGCCTCGCGTTTATGTGCGTGATGCTGCTGATTGGTTGTGTGTATATGGAGCGGCAAGAGTTTTAACTGAGTCGCCAGCTCACAGTCGTCGAACCTCCGCGGTCGATGAATGGAAGTAGCGACTCAACGGGCCGCCGATGCTCGCAGTTGGATACTTCGCCGCGCTGGTGCTCACGGCGCGTTGTTGGTTTAGCTCCGTTCATCGACCGCGGAGCGGTCGACGACTAGTCGTCCTGCTGCTTTTTCTTCTTCCCTTCTCCCTTGCCAGCCGCGCCGGCGCCCCACAGCGGCTTCACGTTCTTTTCGTTCCACTTGTCCCACAAGCCTTGCAGCTCTTTGACTTTCTCGGGCATCTTTTCGGCCAGATCAGTGGTTTCGCTCGGATTGGCGCTTAGGTCGTAGAGTTTCGCGGGGCTCGTCGTTTTTGGCTTGTCGTCGAGGTCAGCCGTTGTGTCGTAGCGGACGAGTTTGTAGTTGCCGGCGCGAATGGCCATCTGTTGGCCGAACCGCCAGTAGAGCGCGTCGTGCGGCGGCTTTTTCGTTTCGCCCTGCACATGCGGCAGCAAGTTGACTCCTTCGAGTTGCATGTCCTCGGTCGCCTTCACGCCGGCGACGGCTAGCGAGGTGGCATGCAGGTCGAGTTGAATGACGGGGGTGTCGAAGGTGGCCGGCTGGATGGTGCCGGGCCAGCTGATGACAAAGGGAACTCGCACGCCGCCTTCGAGCGTGGTGCGTTTGCTGCCGCGGAACGGTTTGTTCACGCTGCCGTTGATCGTGACGCCCGGCATCGTGGGGCCGCCGTTGTCGCTGATGAACATGACCAGCGTATTCTTGGTGAGGTTCGCGCTTTCGAGCTTGGCGATCACGCGGCCGATCGAATCGTCCATCGCCGACATCATGGCTGCATAAGTGCGGCGGGTTTTGTCGGCGATGTCGAACTTTTTCAGCCGCGCATCGTCGGCTTGCATCGGCGTGTGGACCGCGTTGAAGGCCAGGTACAAAAAGAACGGATTGGATTTGTTCTTCTCGATGAAGGCTTCGGCTTCGCGCCCGAAGGCATCGGTCAGATAGGCGGGCTCTTCGATCTGTTCGCGGCCGCGAAGAATGCCGTTGTCGCTGAAGTAATCGTGCGCTCCACCGAGGAATCCAAAGAACTCCTCAAAGCCACGGGCCTGCGGATGCTGGTCTGGTTTGCCGCCGAGGTGCCATTTGCCGATGAGGGCCGTTTTATAACCGGCGCCCTTCAAACGATCGGCGATCGTCTTTTCGCTGAGTGGCAAACCCGCTTCACCGCCGGCGGGATTGAACTCGTGGCCGAAGCGCGTTTGATAGCGGCCGGTGAGCAAACCGGCCCGCGTCGGCGAGCAATAAGGACCACTCACATAACCGCTGGTAAACTTTACACCGCTCGCGGCCAGCTTATCGAGATGCGGCGTGGGAATGTCAGTACAACCATGAAAGCCGACGTCGGCGTAACCCATGTCATCGCCGACAATGACGACGATGTTTGGTTTCTCCGCGCTGGCTTGTTCTGCGAAGAGTGTGGCCGAGACGGCAACGAGGGCGAACAGTAAGGATACGGAGCGCATCGGTAGATCCTGGTAAAGTAAGAGGTGCGTTGAGTATACACCCGCGGCCAGACGCTTCCCGGCCGCGACCGCCTCAAGAATTCTCTTGCATGCATCAGCGGCTGCCGATACTTTGAGACTGAGTACTCGCAGCGACGCGGCCGACTCGCGCAGCCGTTTCGCTGGGGCTCTCCCGCCACCTTGGTCAACGAGGCGACCATGCTTTCCCTCCTCGGCTCGCCGCAGGTTCACTCCTGCGACCACATCACACGACGGACCGTGCTGCAAGCCGCCGGGGCGGGCCTGTTTGGACTGACTTTGCCGCGACTGTTGGCCGCCGAGCAACTCAGCAGCGGAAACAAGCCGCGGGCCAAGTCGGTCATCTTTCTGTTCCTCTTTGGTGGTCCGAGTCAGCTCGAAACCTTCGACATGAAGCCGGACGCCCCGGCGAAAATTCGTGGCCCGTTCCAAACGACCACGAGCCGCAATCCAGAGCTCCGCGTGAGCGAGCACCTGCCGCGTATCGCCGACATCAGCGATCAGCTGTGCGTCATTCGCACGATGACGCACAACTACAACGACCACAGCGGCGGCGGTCATTACATTCAAACGGGCCATCGTTGGCAGATCCCGATCGGCGGCGGTTTCAATGCCACGCCCCGCGACTGGCCGTCGCTGGGTTCGGTCACGGAGTACGTCGCGCAGAAGAACGGCCTGCAGCAAGGCGACCTGCCGAACTACGCCGTGCTGCCGAACTTTTTGGGAAAGCTGCAGGAGTACTCTTCGCAACTTCGCCGCCCGGGCGAATATGCCGGTTGGCTCGGCCGTGGCTACGACGGCCTGACGACGAGCGTCGGCAAAAAGTCGGCGAAGGACAATCCGTATTATCGCGACTGCGCCGATGATGAGCTGAAGTTCGAAGTGCAAGGCTTACAGTTGCCCGAGGGGATCACGCTCGAACGACTGCAGCATCGGCAGACGCTGGTTTCGAAATTCGACGATCAGTTGCGGCAGCTCGATCGACACGCCGGCGTCACCGCCTGGGGCAAGTTGCAACAGCGGGCCATGTCGCTCGCCACCTCGTCGGCTACGCGCCAGGCATTGAACATCGCCGCAGAAAAGCCCGAACTGCGCGATCGCTACGGCCGCAATCTGTTCGGGCAATCGGTGCTCATGGCCCGCCGCCTCGTCGAAGCCGGCACCCGGTTTGTCACCGTTCATTTCGATGCGGTGGATGGTTACGGTTGGGATTCGCACACCACGAGCAACGACTTGCAAAAGTCCCTCTTGCCGGCGCTCGACAACGCGCTCGCCACGCTCATCGCCGATCTGCAGGATCGCGGTTTGCTCGACGAAACGCTGGTCGTTTGCCTCGGCGAAATGGGCCGCACACCGCAACCCACACCGACCTGGGGCCGTAGTCACTGGAGCACGCTTTTTCCTGCGGTTCTCGCCGGCGGCGGTTTGAAGCGCGGCATCGCCTATGGCAGCAGCGACAAAGACGCGGCGTATCCCATCGATAAACCGGTCACGCCCGAGGATCTCGCCGCGACCATTTATTCCGCCCTTGGCATCGATCCCCATTTGCAACTTCCCGATCCGCAAGGCCGTCCCGTGTCGATCGTCGACGGCGGTCGTGTGCTCACCGACCTGTTCGGCTAATCCCTCTCTCCACTCCCGCCCGAGATCACCATGCTCACCTTTCACGACGGCAACTCGCGACTCGGCAGGCGCAACTTTCTGCAGGTCGGCAGCCTCGCGCTCGGCGGTCTGACCTTGCCGCAGCTCATCGGTTTGCAGCAAGCGCAAGCTGGTGGTTCGAGTAAGGGCAAAGTCCTCAAGGACCGCAGCGTCATCTTTGTTTTCCTCCACGGCGGGCCGAGCCAGTTCGAAACTTTCGATCCCAAGATGGAAGCGCCTCACGGCGTGCGCAGTTCGACCGGCGAGATTGCGACGAAGATCCCCGGTATCACGTTCGGCAGCACTTTTCAGCGGCTGGCGGCGCTCAACGACAAGTTCAGCATCGTCCGTTCGTTCCGCACCGGCGACGGCAATCACGACATCAAACCGATCGTCAGCAAAACGACACTCGGCGCGAATATGGGTTCGCTGTACGCCCGCATCGCCGGCACAAATCATCCCGTAACTGGCATGCCCACGAACGCCGCACTCTATCCGCGGGCGGTTGATCCCGATACGCAAAAAGAAGTGAGCGCCTTTGGCAAGTTCAGTTCCACCGGCACGCTCGGCACGGCTTACGCGCCGTTCACGCCCGGCGGCGAAGGGAATTTTCAGAAGGACCTGGAACTGCATCTCTCGCGCGATCGCGTCGAGGACCGCCGCAACCTGCTGGCCGGTCTCGATCGCTTGCAGCGGAATCTCGATTCACAGAACATCAACGGCGTCGACCGGCTGCAGACGCAAGCCTTTCAAACCGTGCTCGGCGGCATTGCGAAGGCCTTTGATCTGAAGCAGGAGGACGCAAAGACGGTCGCTCGCTATGACACGGCGCCGCTGGTGCGGCCCGATCAGATCAGCCGCAAGTGGAACAACTACAACAACTACGTCGACAACGCCAAGTCGCTCGGCAAGCTGCTGCTCCTCGCGCGCCGCTTGTGCGAAACGGGCTGCGGCTTTGTGACGGTCACCACCAACTTTGTGTGGGACATGCACGCCGACTCGAACAACGCCGGCGTGGAGGAAGGGATGGGTTACATGGGGAGCCCGCTCGACTACGCCCTCTCGGCGTTGATCGAAGATTTGCATCAACGCGGCTTGAGCGAGAAAGTTCTCGTGGTCGTTACGGGCGAAATGGGCCGCACTCCGAAGATCAACAAAAGCGGCGGCCGCGATCACTGGGGCGGTCTCACGCCGCTGCTGCTGCACGGCGGCGGGCTGAACATGGGTCAAACAATCGGCCAAAGCACCAGCGACGGCGGCAGCCCTCACACCGAACCGCAGGAACTCGACAACCTGCTCGCCACCGTCATGCACTCCCTCGTCGACCTCGGCCAAGCCCGCCTGCAAACCGGCCTGCCGCAGGATCTGCTGCGAGCGATCTCGACGCCAGCGCCGATCACAGGCTTGGTCTAATCAAGTCGCGTAGCACGAACCCCTAGGTTCGTGCGAGCGCGTATGAAAACCAGCGCAGTGTCTTGCACGCCCGACTCACACGAACCTAGGGGTTCGTGCTACGTCGCCCGCCGATTTTCACTGGCGCAACGAAAAAAGCCATCCTCCCATAAGGAGCATGGCTTTTTGATGTAGGTTCGCCGTTGCGGCAGACTTTTTGTCCGCGAGCACTTAGGCCAGGATCTTGTTGATCTTCACTTGCGTGTACTTCTGGCGATGGCCGGTGCGGCGGCGGTAGTTCTTGCGGCGGCGCATCTTTTGGATGTAGACCTTTTCGCCCTTTTCGAGCGGAATGATCACTTCAG
Organism: Anatilimnocola floriformis; assembly: GCF_024256385.1. Classification (NCBI taxonomy): domain Bacteria; kingdom Pseudomonadati; phylum Planctomycetota; class Planctomycetia; order Pirellulales; family Pirellulaceae; genus Anatilimnocola; species Anatilimnocola floriformis. The sequence continues at coordinate 5,159,975 of NZ_JAMLFW010000001.1, read as the reverse complement.
CTTGCACCGTAGCGCCGCTGACGACCGGCTTGCCGATCTTGATGCCGCCGGCGCCGCTCACAGCCAGCACCTGGTCGAACGTGATCGCAGCGCCTTCGGCGATGCCGTCGCGGAGATCAATGGAGAGAATCTGGCCTTCTTCGACCTTATACTGGCGGCCGCCATCGGCGATGATCGCGTACATGCTACTGCTCTGGAGATGCGGTGGATTTCTTGGGAATCACAGAGTGTACAGGGATCGAGGAAGTTCGTCGAGAGGCGGTTCGCGGAAAAGAGACCAGCCAATCCGCGGCCGCCATCCTGGCACCCCACCCCCTCTTTCGTACTCCCGGAGTATTGCAAGTCTTGCAACTTCTTGATTTTTTCTTAAGTCTCTATTTGGAAACGACTTGCGAATAAGAATGGCTGCGATATTCACTTCAAGATATTGCAATATATTGTAGCTGTTTCGGGTGGCTGTTGCGATCGGGTTTCGGCTTCAGCTGCTCCTCCGTGTCCAAAGTGCACAAACCAACCGGCTTAAGCCGGAGCTCCAACGACAGCCGCTGCCGGAACTCCAACAGGGCCAATTCTCTCTAGGGAAAAACTGCCGCCGCGCTCTACAATCCGCCGCTTGATAGCCCATTTTCACGGATGAAGAGAGCACTGGCCATGGCCAAGCACAAGGTCGCCCCTGCCGACGACGACGAATACGAAGAAACACCCACGCCCACCAAGGAACGTGCCAAGCCCTCGCGGCTCCGCTGGTTCGCCAGCCGACTGATCGTCATGTCGCTGCTGCTGGGTGTGCTCGTCTGGTTTCTGCCGGCGATCGCCTCGAGCTCCAGCGTTTGGAAGACCGGCCTGGGCTTTGCCGCGCCGGAACTGAAAGACCGCGTCGCCATCGGCACGCTGTCGCTCGGTTGGCTGTCGGGCATTCGGGCCAAGAACATCGTGCTGAAGGATGCTCAGGGCAACGCCCTGGCCGATGTCGCCGAGCTGCAGAGCGACAAGACGCTGCTGCAACTCGCCTTCGATACCACCAACCTTGGCAAGTTCCGCGTCACCGAACCCAAGGCCAACGTCGTGCTGCGGGCCGACGGCAGCAACTGGGAAGACTTCCTGAAAATCCTCCCGAAGAGCGAATCGAAATCCGCATCGAAGCCGGTCGGCATTCAACTCGAAGTGCTCCGCGGCGCGGTGCAACTCGACGATCAAATCGCCGGCAAGCAATGGACCGTCGATGGTTTGAACTGCGAGCTCGATTGGACCGCCGCAGCCGATAAACCGAAGACCGGCAAAGTAAGCGCCGCCGTGCGCCCAGCTGGTGCGCAACCCTCGACCATTCCTCCCGGCGATCTGCAGTGCGATTTCTCCTGGCAGCCGACGGAAAAAGGTCTCGGCTCGGGACAAGTCACGCTCCGCGCCAACAGCCTCGCCCTCGATATCTCGCAGGGCGCGCTCCGCCGCGCCGGTGTCGATGTGCAAGCGGCTGGCTCGCTCACCACCGAACTCGTTTACAACTTTGCTCGCGACCTGCAGGACCATGGCATTCAGTTGCGTCGGCTCAGCGCGCCCCAGTTGGCCGTTGCTTCCGGCACTTATCTCACCACCGACGTGCCGCGTCTGGCGATCGAAGCCTGCCAAGGCCAGGTGCAATACGCGGCTGGCAAGATCACGGTCGCCGGACTCGATGTCCGCACCAATGTCCTCACCCTCTCCGGCAGCGGACAGGCCGCGGTCGGTGAATTGACGGCTGCTGCCGCGAGTGGCAACCTCGGTGGCGATACGCAGCTGCAGGTGCAAGGACAACTCGATCTCGCCGCGCTCGCGGCCCAGTTGCCGGCAACGCTCCATCTGAAGAACGACACGCGCATCGCCAGCGGCCGCGTCAACCTGATGCTCGTCAGCCGCAGCGAACCCACGGGCCGTTTGTGGCGAGCCGGTTTGCAAACCGACAACCTCGTCGCGCATGCCGCCGGTCGGCAGGTGCAGTGGGATGAACCGCTCACCGTCGAAGCCACCGCGCGGCAATCGGCCAGCGGTGTGACCATCGAACAACTCACCGGCAAGGCCAGCTTCTTCGAGATGCAAGGCAACGGCACGCTGGCCAAGGGTGAACTCACCGCCGGCGCCGATCTCAATCGCCTGGTCGCCGAGCTCGATCAGTTCGTCGACTTCGGCGCCGTGAAGCTCGCCGGCAATCTCGCGGCCAAGCTCAACTGGCAGCAGAATCAGGGCGACAACTGGCAAGCAACTGCCAATGCGCAAGTCCGTCAGTTCGCGCTCGAAGCGCCGGGCGTCGTGCCGTGGCGCGAAGACAATCTGCAACTCGGCGGCCAGGTGACGGGCCGAGTCGTCGGCACCGCGCTGCAACAAATTAGCACGGCCACGTTCAACGTGCTCTCTTCGGCCGATCAACTCGAAGCTTCGCTCACCAAGCCAGTCGACGCGCCGAGCAGCACCACGGCCTGGCCGTTGCGGTTCGCGCTCAAGGGTGATCTCGCGACCTGGCAACCGCGCGTGCAAGCCTTCGTGCCGCTCGCCGGTTGGCGCACCGGAGGTGGCATCGATTTGAACGGCAACGGCACGTTCTCGCCGCAAACGACGGAGCTCACGGCCACGAAGCTGTCGCTCACCAAGCTCGAAGTGAGCGGCCCGGGCGTCGCCATTTCGGAACCGCAAGTCGTCATCGAAACGGCCGGCAGCTGGGATCAGAAAAATCTGACGTTCATCAGCACCTCGACCACCATCGCCAGCTCGGCCATCGCACTCCGCGGCGACAATATCAAAGCCGTTCTCACCGGCAGCACGCCGACCGTGCAAGGCGTGATCGATTATCGCGGCGATCTCAATCGCCTCATGCAATGGATGCCGCAAACCGAGCCGCGGGCTTATCAGCTCTCCGGCATGCTCGAGGGTCGCCTCGAAGCTGCTCTCCGCGATGGCAAGGTGGAAGCGATCTTTACCAACGACATCAAGAACCTGACCTACGCCTCGCCCGACATGCCCGGCCCTGGTCCGCGCAACGCAGCGCTCGTTTCGAACTCTTCGGCCGGGCCGTTTGTCGTGCGTCACGTCGAGCCGCTCGTAAAGATCAGCTCACAGGCTTCTTACGATCCGGCCACCGACGCCCTGACCGTTTCCAAGGCTCAGCTGCAATCGTCCCTCGCCAGCCTCAACGCCGATGGCAGTGTCGCCGGGCTCACCAAGCAATGCGTGGCCGATGTGAAAGGTCAGATCGCTTACGACCTGGCCGTGATCACGCAGCTGATCAACGACAAGCTCAACAAAGAAGCCCTCGCGAAGAATCCCAACGAAAAACCCCTCAACGTGCCGGAACTCACCGGCAAGGAGAACCGGCAGTTTGCCGTGAAGGGGCCGCTGCTGCCGGCCGCTGGTTCGAAAGCGGTGGTCAGTTCCGAACTCGTCGCCAATGCCGAGATGGGTTGGCAAAGCGCGACGTACTTCGGCCTGTCGGCGGGTCCCGGCGTCTTTCCGGCGAAGCTGGAAAACAGCGTCGTCTATATGGGGCCGCTCGATCTGACGATCAACGAAGGCAAACTCGTCGGTGCGCCGCGACTCAATCTCGCCGGCGAATCGCCGCTGATCGAAATGGACAAAGGTCCGGTCATTCAGAACCTGCGGATCTCGCCCGAACTCTGCGACGGCTGGATGAAATTCGTCGCGCCGCTCCTCGCTGGCGTCACGCGGGCGGAAGGCAACTTCTCGATGGATCTCGAGATGGCCAAGGTCCCCGTGATGGTTCCCACCAAGGGATCGCTCGGCGGCGTGATGACCATTCACAAAGCCGAGGTCGGCCCTGGCCCCCTCGCGCAGCAGTACCTGAACATGGCCAAGCAAGTGAAGGACATCGCCGACGGCAACTACGCTGCCATCGGCAATCTCTTCGGCGGAGCGGGGGCCGCACCGGCTCAACCGCAATCGCCCGGCGCGACCAACAACCGCGGCATGCTGGTGTTGCCGCAACAGCAGGTGAAATTTGAAATGATCGACGGCCGCGTCCATCACCAGGGCCTGCAGATGGCCGTGAAGGACGTCGTTATCACTACGCGCGGCAGCGTGGGTCTCGATCAAACGATGGAACTGGTCGCCGAGATTCCCGTGCAAGACGATTGGCTGAAGAAGAACGCCGCGCTCAGCGGTTTGAAGGGACAGATGCTGCAGATTCCGATCCGCGGCACGCTGTCAGCACCGGCCCCCGATTTCCGCGGCCTGGCGAATCTGTCGAAGGATCTCGCCCGCAATGCGGCCACCGGTTTGCTCAAGGACAAAGTTGGTTCGGAGATCAACAAGTTCCTGCCGCCGGGCTTCAATCCCGCCGGGCAGGCGCCTGGCGCGAACCCCGCAGCACCGGGAGCCGCACCGCAAGCGCCGGTGAATCCGCTGGATCAGTTCAAGAACCTGTTCCCCCGATAGTCGCCTTTCGCTCCGCGAAAGGACGCGTCTTCTCGGGATGGCCTCGCCATCCCGAATCGCGTGCTACTTCGCTTCATAAACCAACTTGCCACCCAGCCAGGTTTTCTGCACCTGCGTCGCCGCGATTTGATCGGCTTCGCAGGTGAGCAGATCGCGATCGAGCACAATCAGATCGGCGAGCTTGCCTGGTTCGAGCGAGCCGGTTTCCTCTTCGAGAAACAACAGGTAAGCGTTGTTGCTCGTGTAGAAGCGGATGGCTTGCTCGCGGCTGATGCATTCTTCGGGATGAAACTGCGCGTCGTACCAACGCGCGCGACGGCTGACCGTGGTCGCGATCGCGAGGAACGGGTTGTAGGGATTGATGCTCCGCAGCGAACCGATCTTTTGCATGTGATCGCTGCCGCCGCCAACCATCACGCCCTGCTCGAACAGACTTTTGTACGGCTGAAAGTAGCGCACGCGATCGTAGCCGAACTGCTGCGTGAGGACGCGAGCATCGAGATACAGCCAGGCCGGCTGCAGGTCGGCCACGATGCCGAGCTGGGCCATCTGCGCGACGGCGTCCTTTGTCAGAAAGTTGCAATGCGTGATGCAGGGGCGAGTCTCACGCACCGGATGCGTCGGGTTCACCGCTGCGTAGGCATCGATCAAATTATGAATCGCGCCATCGCCGACCGAGTGGGCGGTGAACTGCAACTTCTCTTCGACGGCCGTTTGCACAATCGCTTTCAACTTGTCGGGTTCGATGTAAAGAATGCCGCGATAGTCGGGATCGCGAATCGAATAGATCTCGCTCACGCCCCACGGCTGACGCATGTACGCGCTGCCGGTGAGCATGCCGCCATCGAGAAACGACTTCGTGCCGATGACGCGAACCCAGTTGCTCTTGGCCCGCAACGGATGAGCGCCCCAAAAGCGGATTCGCTTTTGCACGTCTTCGGTTTTGCCGCCGGCATCGACGCTCCCCGAGACCATCATCCGCACGGTTAGCTTGCCGTCGGTGTGCATCTGGTGATAGCGCGCGAGCTCCCCTTCGCCGCAACTGCGGTCCGAAACGGTCGTCAGGCCCACGCTGTTGTAATCGGCAAATAAATCGCGCAGCCGTTGCGTCTTCTCTTCGTCCGTCGCACTCTTACCGCTCGATTTGCTCTTCGCATAACGCGAACAACTCCGCAGCATGCCGGTGAGTTCGCCATTCGCATCCTTTTCGATCTGGCCGGTACCCGAAACGACGAAGTCCTTGTCGATGCCGCTTTCCTTGAGCGCGAGCGAGTTCAGCATCGCATCGGGCCCAGTCGAAAACATCACGGGATGCTTCGGCGCTGCGGCATCGAGTTCGGCCCGGGTCGGATAGCGCGGCTCTTTCAGTCGCGTGATGAAAATCTGCCGCACGACAATCCACTCGCCGGCGGGAACAACCGCCGCTCGCGAGCGAACGTAGGCAAGCACATCGGCGATCGATTCCATCTCGGGAATCGGATGATCGAACTCGTGCAGACTCGCCCCGCCTGGATGAACGTGCGAATCCATCAAGCCGGGCATCACGAACTTGCCTTGCAGATCGACGAGCTTTGTCGACTCTCCCTTGGTCTTTAGTACGTCGTCGTTCTTGCCGACGGCGGTGATCCGTTCGCCGCGAATAGCGATCGCTTCGGCGATGCTGAATTGCTTGTCGACCGTCACGATCTTGCCGTGATGCAAAATCAAATCGGGCGGATCAGCGGCGAAGCTCGAAGCCGATGGCGTGAGCAGAATCGCACAGCAAAGAACGAAGAAAGAGTTTCGCGACATGCAGCTCCTCGCACGCTCAAGGTGGGAAGGGACGGAGGAGCCGCAATGTAACGCGCGCGAGAGTTGATTGCAAAAATCAACCTTCCGAGATCGCATCGAGCGCGAACGCGGCTGCATCGCGCACGCTGGCGTTTTCATCTTTCTCGGCGATGGTCTGCAAACGAGTTTTCGCATCCATGGCATCCTTGCCAATCTGACCGAGGGCGAAAACGGCTGCGGCCCGCACTTGCCAATCTTTATCGTCGAGTGCCTTTACCAGCGCGGGGACTGCGAGCTTTCCCGCCGTGGCGAGCGACACGGCTGCTGCTTGCCGTTCGGTTGTGGCGAGTTGCTTGACGAGATCGTCAACATTGACAACCGGTTTCGGCGGAGTGGGCGTCGGCGGGTTGTTTTCCGGCACTTTCGCCGGCGGATCGACAGGCGTTGGATCAGCTGGCGCTGGCTCGACCGGCACTTTTTCGATCTGATCCGGTCTTTCAATTGGCGACCTTTGCAGCGGCGTCTCCGGATCAACCGACGCTGGCTTCGGCGTCTCCGTGATCGGCGGCGTCGAGGCTTGTTCGGTAGTGCAACCGGCGAGCAAAGCAGTAAGCAACAACGCGCAGAGTGAAAAAGTTTTCATCGGAATTTCATTTGAATGAGTAATGGCTTGCATGTCGGTTATAGCGAAGACGGTTGCTGGCCGGCAATTGTTTTGTTGCCGCACCAGTTATGATGAGAGAAACGACCTGCCCTTCTCAGCAAGCGAATTCTTATGCTCGGCCGACTGATCACGATCGAAAGCTATCAAAACGCGATGGAAGCTCGGCTGGTCAAGCAGCAACTCGAAGACGCGGGCATTCGTTGCGTCATTGCCGATGAGTTTGCGGTTTCGAATTTCTGGCATCTCGCGGGCGCGATCGGCGGCATCAAGCTCCAGGTTGCCGAGGAAGATGTGGAACGAGCCGATGCGGTGCTCGATGAACTCGAGCAGCGACACAAGCAGGCGGCAGACGAGACGGCAGAAGAAAAATCAAGCGACGAAGCTGCTGCACTCGTCGAACCAAAGCCGGGCACTGACGACGAAGAGGACGAGCCGCCGCTGAACGAACGTGAGGACAACATCGAGCGGGCTTATCGCGCGGTGCTCGTCGGTTACATGATGATTCCGCTGCAGTTGTATGCGACCTGGGTGCTGCTCGATGTTTGGAAAAGCGACTTGCCGATCCGGCCCGCCCTGCGTCGCAAGCTCTACTGGGCGCTCGGTCTACATTTTCCGATGCTGATCGTCGCCGTAGCGATTGTACTGATGTCAATCCGCGGCATGGTTCATTTCGGTGCCTTTACTCCGCGACTCCCGTAGCCCCTTGGAAAACAAATATGCCTGAATGGTCGGCAACTCGCGAACTCGTGCGCGCGGGAACTGAAAAGTATCAACTCCAAATCGACGGGCGAGACGCTTCTTTCGAGCAAGTCATCGCTGCCTGGCAAAACGATGCAACGTTTCGCACTTGGTTCAATCAACTGCTCGCCGCCGTTCCCTATCCATCCTTCCGCTGGGAAACGCCACCGGTCACTCAGCAGACCATCCACCAGCCGTTCGAGTTCGTCGTTCACGACAGCCCCGGACTGGCGCCGCGGCCCGAGCGCGATGCGTTTGCCGAGCACTTCTATCGCGCTGCTGAAGACGAATCGGTCGTGACCTTCGCCAATCTCGGCCGCAACGCCGTGCTGGTTGCGCCCGTTCCGCTCGCCGCTGACAAGCATTATCCGCATCTCGGCGCGTTCGTTCGCGGTGCACCTGCCGAGCAGCGCGATCGGCTATGGCAATGCGTTGGCAACGCGATGCAGGAACGAATCAACGCTGAGCCAGTCTGGCTGAGCACGGCAGGCGCTGGCGTTTACTGGCTGCATGTTCGCCTGGACAATTCGCCGAAGTATTACCAGCATCAGCCTTATCGCGAGTAAGACTACCGGGAAAATGAATTTCCGAAGTAGCTTTCCAAGGTCAGCCTGGACGAAACGAATCGTCAGGTAGATAACTCAGGAGATCCATCTGACACCTGCACCGCGAAATCTGGTTCCCATGCACGACACCGGCGGCAGAATTTTCCTCGGTCTCTTTGGGCTTCTGTGGTGCAGTTTTGTCTTCTTTTTCGATGGCATGTTGGGCTGGAATGCCTGCCAGCAAGTTCGAGCCAGTTCGTTTGCGACCACGAATGGGACCATCACCCAGTCGAAAGTGAAAGTCGACCGCGACAGTGAAGGGAGTTCGTACAAGGCGGAAGTTGAATACCGCTACGAGGTCAACGGTCGGCCGTTCGAGGGAAAGCGGATTCGCTACGACGCAGTGAGCATTGGTGAGGCGCACGCGCAGGCGACTGTCAGCAAGTATTTGCCGGGAAATGCCGCGACGGTGCATTACGACTCGGCAGCGCCGGAGGAAGCGGTTTTGGAACTCGGGTTGGATTCGGCCAATCTGCTCGTGCTGTTATTTCTGGTGCCCTTCAACGCCGTGGCGCTCGGTTTTGTCGCTGGGGCCTGTGCCTGGATTCGATCGAGACAACTCGGCAGGCCGATGATGGGCGTGTACTTTCGCAACGATGTGCTGGGGCAGACGATTCGCCTTTACGAAATCAGTCCGGCACTGGCCGCCCTCATGGCTGGCGGCGGAACCGGGTTCGTCAGCGTGTTCGCCTTCTTGCTGATCACCATGCTGCTGCCATCTGACGTGGCCATCGCGCTGGGTTGGATTGCGACGATCGCCGCGGCTGTGTGGGGTTGGTGGTTTGCCCGGCGGAAGTACACCGAGATCCGCCGCGATCCGCTGCGCAGTCGCATCGAACTCCGCTCGCCAAACGGCGTGAGCTATTCGGTTGCTCACGAGGATCTGCAACCGGTGACGTATTCTCGGCAAGAGTCGAAAGACTCGGATGGTGATCGCGTAGAGAAGTTTCCGCTGACCTTGCCGTTTTTTGATTCGGCGACGCAATCGCCAAGCTCGCTCACTCTGCCGGAGCAGTCGAATGAAGCCGATGCCGAACTATTCACGAAGTGGCTGAATAGTATGCTGGGCCTTGGCTAGAACCGATTGCTTCAGCAATCGGTTCCGCGCCAGCGGTGAGAGGCATCCTGTGTGCGGTGCGCCTACGAGAGATCGTCGATTTGCCAAACAGGCGCCGCTAGAAATCAGCCGTTGAGCCGGATGCCTCTTGCGGCTGCGCCGCTCCGGTTGCTGAAGCAACCGGAGCTATCTGCAGTGAAAAATTAGTTGCCCGAGGGGATCGGGATTTTCACTCCCTCTTTTTCCAGCAGTTCGCGAACATGCTGGAACTTCTCGTAGTTCGAGATGGTGACGGGTCCAGTGTACGACTCACTTTGAGCTTTGCGGGGCGGATACTTCACGTACGTTTGCATGAGCTTTTTGATCTCGGACGAGATCGTGATCATGGTCCACGTTCGCTCGGTGTAGTTGTTCATGAAGATGTCGTAGCGTTCCTGCGGATCCTGCCAGAGATCGAAAACTTGCGGCACGGTGGCAACATACTTCTCCGGGCCTTTCCAGCCCTGATTGCTGTCGACTGCAAGGCCGCCCGTGGCCTGGCCGTTGTCGCCGCGGAGATTGAAGACGGCTTTGTAGTTGTTGACGCGGGCAGCACCGGGAGCGAGTTCGTTCTCGGTGAAATAAAACCAAGTATTGCGCGGCGATTTGCCGGTGCCGGTCAGCACGGGAGTCAGGTCGTAGCTGTCGAAAATGATCGGTTTGTTTTCGCGATCGTTGGCTGGCAGTTTCACACCGCCTACGGATGCGAAAGTGGCCATCAAATCGAGACCGCCGACGATCTCGTGATTCTTCGCTCCAGCCTTGATCTTGCCGGGCCAGCTGGCAATGGCGGGGACACGATTGCCACCTTCGCGCACGGTTCCTTTGGTGCCGCGAAACGGCGTGTAGCCGGCATCGGGATAAACATCCTGCCAGGCGCCGTTGTCGGTCGTGTAAACCACGAGCGTGTTCTTATCGAGGCCGAGCGAGCGCAGCTTGTCCATGATCCGCCCGATACGCGTATCGAGCTCGACGATGGAGTCGGCAAACTTGCTCTTCGACATCGACTTGTGAACGAAGTCAGGGTGCGGCAGGTTCGGCTGATGCACTTTCATGAAGTTCACGTTGATGAAGAACGGCTCTTTCGATTTGGCCGCATCGTCCAAGAATTCGAGCGCCGCTTTTTCGACATAGCCATCGAAATAAGGAATGCCGACGACGCCCTTGTCGGGAGTGTCTACGTATTGACCGTTGATTTTGAAATCTTCGGTGATCGCGCCGCCTGCTTTGCCCGACAGCGAACCTTTCGTCACTTTTTGAAACAGGTTGCGCAACTCCGGATCCATGTCGGGGAACCAGGTTGGATCGGCGTATGTGTAGGCATTCAAGTGATACAAGCCGCAGTACTTCATCACGTCGTAGCCCTGCGCGGTCGGCAGCGCGTAGTCGGCTTCGCCCAGGTGCCACTTGCCGGTGAAGTAGGTCTTGTAACCGCCCGTTTTCAACACCGAAGCAAGGGTCCATTCGGCCGCGGGAAGTCCGCCGCCTTGTCCCTGAAAAGCGACGGTCGTCATGCCGCTACGGTTCGGAATTCTTCCAGTCTGCATCGCCGCGCGACCGGGCGTGCAACTCGGTTGAGCATAGAAGGAATAGAACGTCATCCCTTCGCGGGCGAGTTGATCGATGTTGGGAGTCGGCATGCCGCGGCCTTCGCCGCCGCCATAAGGACCGAGATCACCGTAGCCGGTGTCGTCCGAAACCAAGAAGAGAATGTTCGGCTTCGAGCCGCCCGCTGGTTGTGACCAGCCAATAGTGGTTACACAACCCAATAACAGCAACGACAGACAAACCAGGCGCAGTTTCATGGTAGCCCCTCGATGAAAAGGAAGAGTGAATAGCGCCCGCATTGTAGCCTGTCGGAAAACTACCGGTTGAGAATCCCGCCATTTGGTGCGGCGAATTTACGCGTTCTTTCGAAAAAGCACGCGTCCTTCATTCAACGCGGGTCATTTCAGCGTGAATATTCTTCACGCTGACAACAATTTCCACTTTCGTAATCGCGATAGTTTCAGAACCGCCGAGCGCGGCATCGCACATCCGTCGATGAACAGCGATTCGAGGTTCGTCAGTGCAGCTATCGTATCGATAAATGAATCTGCGTCATTGAGATTAGTGCACCCGATTAGCCGCAGAGATCGTAGCTGCACAAGCGATCGAAGCTGCGCAACGCCAACTGCAGTCACTGCGGTCCCGCCCAAACCCAGTTTGATTGAATGATCCAACTTGCCAATGAAACGGCACGCATCGTCACCGAAACTTGTGTCGCTCGCGGAGAAACTCTCAAGGCTCGGCACTAGCGGCAAAAGTGCGGCTGCCGACTCGTCGGAAAGCTGAGAACATTGAGCCAGGCTGAGGCTTCTCAATCGCAGTTTCTCGCAGATCAGCCTCACATCCAGATCACACCAACTCCCTGCTTCGATATTCAGATCGCGCAAGGAGACGAGAGAGCCGATTGCGGTTGCGGCTTCGGTCACTTCCTGAGCAGGGTTACAGACCAAGGTTTGTAGATTCGTGCACGAGCGCAATGCCCTGAACGCATCTCCGCTAACAGAAGTGAATTGTAACGACAGTGCTTCCAATCGAGTCGACCACGCGACAGCCGCAAACGCTGCGGAAGTGACTGCTGAACTATCGAGATTCAACTCAATCAGAGTTCCTAGCTTGCACAAATCGACAAATGCTTCATCTGCTCCTTCGAAATATGCCTTGAGTGGAACGCCATCGCCCCAATGGAGCGTGAGTCTCCCGGCGTCGATTTCGTTTTGAACGGTGCGCGGCAGTTCTACTTCTCGCATCGCACTGTAGCTCAAGCATTCTTCTTCGGCCGAGGTACGCGTTGACCTTTGCCGCCGCCGCGTTTCTTGCCTTTGGGCGAATAGGAGTCGACTTTCACGTCGCTCACCTTTTCGCCGATCGAATCCTGCATCTTCGTGATCCGATCGCGCAGGATTGCGGCCCGTTCGAACTCCATCGCTTCGGCGGCCGCGTACATTTCAGCTTCGAGCTCGTTGAGATATTCCTGCGTGACATACTCCGTTTCGTCCTTCCGGCCGACAGCTTCGTTGGCGATGCGATGGGCCGAGACGGCTTCCTCAATGCCCTGACGAATGTTCTTCTTTACCGTTTCGGGCGTGATGCCGTGCTCTTTGTTGTACGCTTCCTGAATCTCACGCCGGCGGCGGGTCTCTTCGATGGCGAGTCGCATCGATTCGGTCATCTTATCGGCATAGAGAATGACCTTGGCATTCACGTTACGAGCGGCGCGGCCGATGGTTTGAATCAGCGACGTCTCGCTCCGCAAAAAGCCTTCCTTGTCGGCATCGAGAATCGCGACGAGCGACACTTCTGGCAAGTCGAGACCTTCGCGAAGCAGGTTCACACCGACCAGGCAATCGAAATGGCCGAGCCGCAGATCGCGGAGCAGCTCGACGCGTTCAAATGCATCGAGTTCGCTGTGCAACCATTTGCACTGCACTTTCTGTTCGACGAGATACGCCGATAAATCCTCCGCGAGACGCTTGGTGAGGGCGGTAACGAGCACGCGCTCGCCGAGCTTCACCCGTTCGCGAATTTGCTCGAGCAGATCTGGCACCTGGCCGCGGGCTGGTTTCACTTCGACGACCGGATCGAGCAAGCCCGTCGGGCGAATGATCTGCTCGACCACTTCGCCGCCGGTCGACTGCAGTTCGTATTCGTTGGGGGTCGCCGAAACGTAGACGATCTGGTTGATCTTCTTTTCCCACTCGTCGAATTTCATCGGCCGATTGTCGAGCGCGCTCGGCAACCGAAAGCCGTGCTCGACGAGCGTCATTTTTCGCGCACGGTCGCCGTTGTACATCGCGCGGATCTGCGGCAGCGTGACGTGCGATTCGTCGATGACTAGCAAATAGTCTTCGGGAAAGAAATCGTAGAGCGTATCGGGCGTCGAACCCGGCGGCCGACCGGAGAGGGGCCGGCTGTAGTTCTCGATGCCCGGGCAATGCCCAACTTCCTGCAGCATTTCGAGATCAAATCGCGTCCGCGCGCTCAACCGCTGCGCCTCCAGCAGCTTGCCGGCTTCTCGCAATTGTTGCAGCCGTTCGTCGAGTTCACTCTTGATCGAATCGATGGCGGCCTTGATCCGGTCTTCCGACATCACAAAGTGCTTGGCCGGATAAATAAACAGCTGTTGCTGCTGCACGAGCGTTTCGCCGCTCGTCGGATTGATGATCGAGAGTTTCTCGACCTCGTCGCCCCAGAACTCGATGCGATAGGCATACTCTTCGTACGACGGCCAGACTTCGACGCAATCACCGCGGACGCGGATCTTGCAGCGCTCGAACGAAATGTCGTTGCGGTCGTATTGAATGTCGACGAGCCGCTTTAGCATGTCGTCGCGATCGATCACCTGGCCGACGGTCAGGCCGACCATCATCGCCTTGTAATCCTTGGGCGAACCCAAGCCGTAAATGCACGAGACGCTCGCGACGATAATCACGTCCTTGCGGCTAACGAGCGAGCTCGTCGTGGCTAGACGCAGACGATCGAGTTCCTGGTTGATCGAGGCGTCTTTCTCGATGTAGATATCACGCTGCGGAATGTACGCTTCCGGCTGGTAGTAGTCGTAATAGCTGACGAAGTAGTGGACGGCGTTGTTCGGAAAGAACTCCTTGAACTCGCCGTACAGCTGAGCGGCCAGCGTCTTATTGTGCGAGATCACCAGCGTCGGGCGTTGCACGTTCTGGATGACGTTGGCCATCGTGAACGTCTTGCCCGAGCCGGTCACACCCATCAGCACTTGCGACTTCTGCCCTTTTTCGATGGCAGCGGTCAGGGCTTCGATTGCCGCGGGCTGATCGCCGGCTGGCTCATAGGGACGATGAATACGAAAACCCACGCGGCGGTCCTCTGCTGATAGTCACTGAACTCGCGCCATGGCCGCAACGATTCGCTGCGGGCCATTCCTCAACATAGGAGACGAAGGGCGAAGGTGACAAGGAGAGGGAAGCGGCAAACTGCAGCGCCGCCTCGACGCAGCATTTTTTGATGTCTTGCCGCAGCAACTTAGCCACCAGCTTCAGCTGGTGGTAATGCGCAAAAAACGCTGCGGGCTTCAGCCATTCCACCTCGTAGGAGGTCCATGGCTGAAGCCCAGCAAACCAGTTATCTAGCCACCAGCTAAAGCTGGTGGCTAATGCAAACCAACGCTCATTACACTTACGTCAAGCGTCCCGCCGAACCGCGCGTCGAGGCGGCAAGTCCCAGCCAAACGACGATCAGGGCGCCGACGATCGACATGATCCAGCCCGCGCCGCGAAACGCTCCTTCTTCTGGCCGGAAGCCCATCGCCCAAGAGATGAAACCGCCCACCAGCGAGCCGGCGATGCCGAGTAGCATGGTGGCGAAAAAGCCCATCGACTGGCGGCCTGGATAAAGCATGCGAGCAATGAGACCGATGACCAGACCGAAGACGATCCACGAAATGATAGTGCCGAGCGTTGCCATGATTTTCTCTCCTCGTGTGGGTTGTGCAGCTGTGACAAAACAAGCGTCACTGCTACGCGGCGATCAGAAATGCAACGAGCGTGCCAAATTTTGCTGCGGTTTTATGCAGTGAATTCTGTACGGCAAATCACGCAGTTTTCTGGATCCTGCTACGATGAGGCCAACGCGCGGTGAGCAACGCTCGCGCGCGTTGCTTGCCAAACGACCGCCTCTGCTCTGGTTCCTCATGACGATTTTGCAACAGCTTCTCGGCAGCCTTCCCGCCGCGACCTTTCTCGCCGAAAACATGTTCCGCAGCCCGTTTGCTCTCGCCGGCGGTTGCCGAAACGTCGTCGAGTGGGATGTCGCTGCCACCTGTGAGCGGTTGCTGCCGCAGCCAGAACTCGATCTGCTCGTCACCCGCGAAGGTCTTCCTTGGCCCGGAGCTGCGGTGAACAGCGCCGAAGTCGGTCGCACTGCCCTCGCCGATGGCTACACCCTTTGCATCCGCCACGCCGATCGGCATGATCCGCTGCTGGCCAAAATAGCTGCTGATTTTCAAGCGGCGTTTCTGGCGCCCATCGACGTGCACGTCTATTGCACCCCCGCCGAGCGCCCTGGTTTTGGCTGGCACTACGACGCCGAAGATGTCTTCATCCTGCAAACGGAGGGGACGAAAGATTGGTGGCTGCGGAAGAACACGGTGAACCCCTGGCCGCTCGTCGAAACCATCCCTGCCGACATGCGTTACGAGCGCGAAATCATGCCGGCCATGCGTTGCACGCTCGCGGCTGGCGACTGGCTCTACATTCCCGCCGGCTACTGGCATCGCACCAGCGCGCCGCAGATTTCCACCTCGCTTTCGATCGGCATTCTCTCGCCGACCGGCATCGACCTGGTCGATTCCCTCCGCCGCGAGTTACTCAAAGATCTCCGCTGGCGACAACGCCTGCCCGTGCTGGGAGCCGCGAATGAAATGAGCGATGACGAACTCCTCGCCGAATGCGCGCCCCTCGTACAGGAACTAACCAGCGATCTGCAGCGAAAACTGTCATCGCCGCAGTTCCTGCGACAATTTCTCGCTGAGCGCAAAAGAAACCTGCCGTCGTAGCGAATCCCCCTTCACTGGCCGCAGGTTTTGAAATTCGAAAGCAACAAACATGTCCGACTTACCCCTACCGATTAAATCCGACAACGAAGAGCGCGTCTTCGCTCTGGCCTCGCACTTGTCAGTCTACGTCAGCTTCGGAATTCTCGGGCCGATCCTCTGCATGGTGCTGAAGAAGGACTCCCCCTTCTTGCAAGACCAGGCCAAAGAAGCTCTCAACTTTCAGCTGACCATGCTCCTCATCTCACTCACGTGCGTCGGCGCAATCGTTGCTGTTCCGCTTTTGATCATCATGAGCGTCATCGCCGGCGTGAGCGCGTACCAAGGGAATGCCTACCGTTATCCGTTGTCGATTCGGATGGTCAAGTAATTTCGCGATCTCAGTTCGTAATGTTCAACTGAGTCTCATCCGGCCCGAACGAAATGTCTTCGTAGATTTCAGCAAATGAGAGATGGCAGGCGATCGTCCCCAGCTCGAGCACCGAGTTCATACCTTTGAAGACAGTCAGCAGCCAATCGCCATCGTCTTGGCGGACAAAGCGTTCGACGAGTGCCTCGTCTTGCGAGACGAGAATGTACTCCTGCAGCGAGGGCAGCTCACGGTAGAGATCAAACTTTTTGCCGCGGTTGTAACTTTCGGTCGACGGCGAAAGGACTTCGACTAGCACCTTGGGATTTACGATCGCGTCGTGATCGATTTCATTGAATTTCAGTTCGCCGCAGACCACGGAAATATCTGGATAAGTCGACAACCCGTTCGTGGGAATTCGTAGCCGTTGATCGCTGGCAAACGGACGACACGGGCCGCCTCGCAAACGACTCTTCAGCGCACTGGCGATACTGAGGCAGATCGTGTTGTGCCGGGGACTGCCCCCCGCCATCGCGAAGATTTGGCCACGATAAAACTCGCTCCGTTCCTCAGCAACGCGTTCGCGCGCCAGGTATTCTTCGAAGCTGTATCGTGGTTGAGGAATAGCGGACATCGGGCAAATTTCTCCGCGCTGAAGTATACAGCGCCGCCGTTTTCAGTTCACCGCCGGTTCGATCCACAGCATCAGACCGGTGTCGCCGCTCGGGTGGCGAAGACGGTGCAACATCACTGGCCTGTTTCCCTTCTCGTGCGTGGCTTCACGCGAGCCTAAACGCTCGGGCCGCTGCGGTATCGCGGTGGCCTTGTAGGTTTGCTGCGCGGTGAGAACCGTTTTGCCGTTGAGTTGCGCGCTCGCCGTCAACGTGCCATCCACATCTTGGCTGTCGAGCACGACTCGTGAGCGGCCGGCAGGTAAGACGATCGACTCGCCCGGCGGTAGTTGGTTGGAGTTGGGAAAGTTTTTTGTGGCCAGCACCAGCCGGAACTGACCGCTGGGAACGTGAATATCCCACCGGTAATCGTCCGCCCGTAACGGATTGACACGCAAATAGACGAGGGCGTTCGAGTCCTTCACTTCGAAAACGCGCGCGGCTGTTCGTTGGCTTTTGACTTTCCCTTCCAATCGTCCGATCTCACGGCGATTCACAAAATCAGCCAACCAAATCCCGGCCACCGCGACGGCCAGGAGCAGCGTCCGCAGCCCGAGTTGGGGCCAGCGCCGAGTTGTGGGGGGATTCGAATTCATTGCGGCAGCGAGGGAAGCGGCGCGTTGGAGACATTTGCCGGGCCAAGGCGAATCCATTCGACTAATTTTTCCGTGCCCACGGGCATGGGTTTGTCGGATGGGATCCAGAGCTTGAGCAGGTCGACTGCTTCCTGAGGGCCTAGCGTCTTGGTTTCATCACGGGCAAATTGGTCGACTCGCAGTTCGCGGATTTTCTCGGGACGTTGCGAGAGAAATTCCAGCAACTCGGGAGATTTCACTTCGATCGAGCCACCATGCCGAAAGTCGAAAATCTCGGAGTACACAAACCACTTTTCGCCCTGCTCGTAAAGCCGATAGCGCAGGATAAACTCCTGATCCGCTGAGGAAATTCCGCCACCAGGACCTATGACCTTGGTTTGCATGCCGAACTGATAGTTGGCGGGCAAGAACATCCGCCAGGCGAAGTGCAGCGGTTCGCCCGTATCCACGGCCCGCAGATAGATCTTGTCGTTTGACGTGCGGTCGAACGTGCCTAATTGGCGAGTCAGCTGCGCGTGCTCTTTCGCAAGTTGAGAGCGACGAAAGCTTGACTGACAAAAAAAGCAAGCGCCAACGATGAACGCCACCGGCAACAGCAACTTGATGATTCGCCGCACCATAGCTCGCTATTTCAAAAGTCGCAGGTCGAGCCAATTCGCATAGTCACAAGCATCGCCTCGATCGCCGAAGTCGACGAGGATGGCCATCCGCTGGGCGTCTTTGACGTCGAGCGAGAGTTCGATCGGCTTGGCATCGCCGCCGCGGATGAGCGGGCTTTCGTAAGCCGTGCTCCAACCACTGGCCGTCTCGAGCAGCACGCGAAAGACGACGCTCCCTTGCAGCTTGGCTCGTTCGTCGATGGCGAGTTGCCCCTGCAAACGGCGGAATTTGCCGTCGAGCGCGTAGGCCAGGCGCGAGGCGGGAAACATGCCCAAGCCTTTGAAGAAAACCTGGTCGGGCGTGCGAAGTTGACCGCCGAGCACGTTCTGGTCGACGCCGTATTTCCATTCGCCGGAAAGAAACGGCAGGTGCTTGTAGCCGATCGGTTGCAGGTCGGAAACGTACACAACCGAGTTGCTGATCGGCTGCAGGAGCGAAATCTGTTTCCAAAACCAATCGGCCGAGCCATCGCCGAAGGCATTGTTGGCTGCGACTTTGCCGCCGCCGGGAAAATGGACGAGCACGCTATCGCGGTTAGCTTCGAAACGACTGGCATTCAGCCACGAGCCATCGCGAAAACCGACGCGCGTGAAGGCTTGATTCGCGGCGGGCTTCGCAATCGCGGCAGCGCCGAAGCGAACGGCGACAACCTTGCTCGCGGCGATCAGCAGCGGCTTTTCGACTCGCGGCAGTTGCAATGTGAAGACTTCCGCCGCGGCCAGTTCCTGCTTCGTCAACTTTTCGGCGAAACGACCTGCGGGCGGGACGGAGAGCAAGGTTCCTTGCAAGACTTCACCGCCGCCGAGCAGCACCTGGTCATCGCCGACGGGTAGCGCGAGCAACCGATACAGCAGTCGATCGCGAGCGAGTGAATCGGCTGGCGGTTGCCAGACGAGTCCGCCGACGGCTTCAACCGGCAGCGACGACTCGCCCCAAAGCACGCTGCCTAAATCCGAAGCATCGCCGATGACGAGATGCGTTTCATCGAGCGACAACACATCGGCCCGGAGTGCGCCGCCGCTGGCGAGAATGATCTGCGGACCAGTGTCGGCATCGCGAAATGTTCCCCAGCGGACCAGTTCCGCTGCGGGCATGATCCGCAGTTTGTTGCCGATTTTGAATTTTACGTTTTGCTGCGTATCGAACCCGGCGAGTTCAGCCGAGAAGGGCTCGCCGGTGATCGGAAAGGCTGGTGATGTTTGCGCGCGGACCAGCGACGGCAGCATCAACAGGGCGAGCAAAAACGTAGCGCGAATCACCGTTGGAAAATCGGCAAGTAGTTGTTGGGCATTTGCAGAATGATGCACGCCATGGCTGTGCCATATTCGGCACAGATCAGATCCATCCACGAGCCGTCGTTTTGCTGCCATTTGAGTAGCACATCGTGAATGGCGGGATACCATTTGTTCCAGTGCTCGCCGCCGGCTTGCCACATGGCCTGGGTGGCGTAGTAATGGCCGTACATCGCATGCGTATCGCGGCTGAAGTCTTCGGCCTTCGGCAACTGCTGCGAAATGTAATCGAGGCCTTTGCGAATTTCATCTCCCTCGTAGATGCCGGCGCTATAGAGCGCGACGACTCCAGCGGCGGAACGCGGGAACTTGCTCGGGCCGCCCTGCAGCATGTACATGAATCCGCCGTCGGCGTTCTGGCTGCGTTTCACATATTCAATACAGCGGTCGACCGTTTCATTCGGCACATAGAGGCCGGCGTTGCGAGCGGCGCGGAGGGCCATCATCTGGCAAATGGTCACGCTGATGTCTGCTTCGACCGGCTTGGGCTGATACCGCCAGCCACCCTCTTGATTCTGTGTTGTCACGATCAGCCGAACCGCGCGATGCAATTTGTCGCGCACATCGGAATCGGGCGTCATGCCGTAAATTTCGGCGAGGAACAGGGTCGCAAAGCCGTGGTCGTACATCGGCCCGTGCGAAGCCGTCGACGGCACCGAAACAAAGCCGCTCTCATCGGCAGCATTCAGCACATAGCTGATGCATTTGTTGACATGCTCGCCATACTCACCGCGGCCAGGAGTGTTGCCGGCCGAAAGGAAGGCCATGCCGGCGAGACTGACCACGGCGATGTTGCGGCTGTAACCATTGCCGCCGAACGAGCCATCGTCGTTCTGCCGGCTGGCGAGCCAGGCGAGTGCTTTGTCGATGGCGGCTTGGGTGGCGGGCTTGATCAGGGTTGCGGCCAGGCGTTCGGCATCGCCGAATTTGGCCTGCGCAGCAGCAGGCAGAAAATTGCCAGCGAGTCCTGCTCCTAGCAGGCTTCCCGTGGCAGCGAGAAAATTTCGGCGGCAAATTGGCAACATGCACACTTCCTTTCGAAAACCCTACCGGCCGCCATTATGGTCGCGCGGCAGGTCGTTCCGCCAGTCTTTTATAGAAGGCTTCGATCAGCCGTTCGTATTTCGGCAAAAACTGCTCGCCCAAGGCCCCGATCATTTCTTCCCGTTCCTTCTCGGGCAGATGGCCCCAAATCCGCCGCATCGCCTCTTTCACTTCGTTCATTTGGGCCTGCGTCTGTTCTCCTTGCTCGAGTCGCTGGGTGCTCTGCTGGCCAGGCTGCGACTGTGGCTGGTTGTCGCCGCTGTTCGCTCCGCTTTGCGTCGAACCGTTGCTGGGCTTGTTGTTTTGATTTCCCTGCTGCTTGCTCCCCTGCGGTTTCTTTTGGGCCTGCTCGATCAGCTTGGCCAACTCGGCGGCAATTTCCTTTTGCTTTTGCTGCGTCCCTTCGGCTGTGTCCTTGGCGGCGATTCGCTCTTGCACTTCACGCATCTCGCGGCCGAGCTTCAGCAGCGGATGCTCTTCCTTTTTCTCCTGGCCGAGATCCTCTCCACCCAGATCGCGGCCTCCTAAATCTCGGCGGAGTTCCTCATCGAGCTTGCTCGCCGGTTTGTCAGCGGGTTTCGGCGGCGAGACAGGCTTCACCTTCGCCGGCGGCGGCTTGAGGTCGTCGAGCAACTGCTCGTCGAGAGATTTTTCTTGAGCGACTGCCAAGCAAGAGAGCCACAAGAAGCAGATGCAAGCCAGGCCTGTTCGGGGTCGATCCGCGTGCATGGTTTGCCTCTCCTACAGAATTTCTTCTCTCCAGACCTTCTGCATTCTGGCATCGGCGGCCCGAAATCTCAATGTTGCCGTGTCACGCGATTGTCACTTCCGGAGAAATGAACCGGGCAGCATGTGCGAGGGTTTTCTGCAGGCGCAAAAAAAAGCGGGGCACTCACCATGCTTGGTGAGTGCCCCGCGTGTTCCCTGGGGCCGGAGCGGTGTAACCCGCTCCGACCGCCAGTAAAAGCTTCATCGTGAAGCACCCGCGACGTCAATTGACCCAGAAATTGCCCGTCGCGAGCTTAGTTGCTTCGACCCAGGAGGGGGGGAGTCATTCATTCCCGCAAACGAATGACGGACGATGAAGCTTTCCAAAGTTTCGCAATGAATGTTCGGCACGGCCACCGCGTTGATGACCAGTGCGGGGCGATAATTACCAAGGCGCCGAGAATGCAGCAAGCGCAATTAAGGCGAGATTTGAGTCGAACGCTAGCAGCCGCGAGCCGCGCCTCCCTTGGTGATTAAACAGCCACTGGCATCGCCGGCAATTGCAGGCGGCCTTGGACGTACTCGACGAGGGGCGGCACGACGCATTGCACTTCATGCTGCAATCGCGTCCAGATCTCTTCGGCCCCGGCGTCGCTCTTTTGCGAGCCGCGCAATTCCAGATCGAGCGCCGTTTGAAAGGCTTGATGAGCGCCGAAGTAGCGCATCGAACCTTTTACCGTGTGGGCGGCGCGATGCAGCAGTTCAAAATCGCAGGCATCGAGCGCGCGGCGGATTTCGGTCGAGCGCTTCGGCCATTCTTCGAGAAAGGCTTCGGCGATATCGCGTAACAGCGCCGGATCGCCACCGCAGAAATCGAGAGCCACTTGCCAGTTGATCGGACTCACGCCATTCACCGAGTAATCGTCGGCCGATACCGGCCGCGGCGCGAGCGACGTTCCCAGCACGTGCTCGATCTCCTCGATGAGCAACTTCTGCCGGATCGGTTTCGATACATAACCGTCCATGCCGACCTCCAGGCAACGCTCGCGATCTCCTTTTAATGCATGGGCGGTTACCGCGATGATCGGAATGTGACCACCGGTGCGTTTTTCCTGCTCGCGAATGCGCAGGCTTGTCTCCAGGCCATCGAGCTCGGGCATTTGAATGTCCATCAGGACCAGATCGAACGACTGCCGCTGCAAGAGCGACAAAGCCTCTTGCCCGTTGTTCGCAATCGTTGTTTGATGGCCGAGCCGCTCAAGCGTCCCAACGGCCAGCCGCTGATTCACCAGGCTGTCTTCCGCCAGCAGAATTCGCAGCGAACGAACGGCGACCGGCGACGTCGAGGCCGGCAGCGGCGCACTCTTTTCGCCGTCGTTCAATTCGTCGGAATGCAGCGCATCGGCAAGAGCGTCGAGCAGCTCCGATTGCTTCACCGGTTTGAACAGGCGCGTCTTAATGCCGAACCGCTGACATTGCGGCGCTATGTCGAGAATGTCGTGCGACATCAGCAGAATCACCGGCAGATCGGCCGTGGCCGGGTTGCCGCGAATCTGTTCGAGCAGTTGCCAGGCCTCGTGATCATTTTGCCGAACATCGGCGAGCACGAGATCGCAAGGAGGCTGACCATTCGATGCTTCGAAATGTTGAATCGCGGCCTGCGTGCTGCTGAAGAGCAGCGGCTGCATCCGCCAACTACGAAGCGTTTCTTCCAAAATTCGCCGACTGGTGGCGTGATCGTCGACAACCATCACGCGGGCGCCATCGAGACTCACCGCGCGCTGAGCGACCGCCGAAGCGGGTGCCGGGCAAGTATCGAGCGTGAGGGTGAAATGAAACGTACTGCCGCGGCCCAGATTGCTGGCGACGTCGATCGAGCCACCCATGAGATCGACGAGCCGCTGCACAATCGTCAGCCCCAGCCCCGTGCCGCCGAACTGCCGCGTGGTCGAGGCATCGGCCTGCTCGAAGGGCTCGAAGATGAGACGCTGTTTTTCCTGCGCGATGCCGATGCCGGTGTCGGTGACCGAGAATTTCACTTCGACCGATTGTTCGTGCACGCTGGCGCTCTTGCCGACGAGCGCAACATTCACGATCACTTCGCCCGCGTAGGTGAACTTGATCGAGTTGCTCACCAAATTGATGATCACTTGCCGCAGCCGACCCCGATCAGCGACAACCCACTCGGGCACGTCTGGACCGACGTCGAGCAACAGCTCCAGCTGCTTGCTGTGAGCGCGCACGGCGAGCGACTTGAGCGCATCCCCCAGACATTCGCGCAGCGCAACCGGTTGCCGATCGAGCTCGATGTGTCCAGATTCGACCTTCGAAAAGTCGAGCACGTCGTTGATGACCGAGAGCAAGCCTTCGCCCGATTGCAGCACGAGTTGCAGATATTCGCGCTGTTGCATTTCGAGCGGCGTATTGAGCACAAGCTCGGTCAGGCCGATCACGGCGTTCATGGGCGTGCGAACTTCGTGGCTCATGTTGGCCAGGAATTGGCTCTTGGCGCGGTTCGCCAGGTCGGCTGCTTCTTTGGCGGCAGTTAGTTCGCGCTCGGTCTGTTTCTGTTTCGTGATATCGGCCACGAAGCAAATGCATTCTTGCGGCGAACGGCTGAGCATCGTCACGCCGATCAGCACGGGCACGCGATGGCCGGCGGCGTGGATGAATTCCTTTTCGTAGGGAGCACAATCGTCGTGTTCGAGCAACGTGGCGATAGCCTGCTCGTCGCCCGCGCGAAAATCGGCCGGCGTGATTTCATCCCAGCGGACCATCCCCTTGGTAAACTCCTCGCGCGTCCGGCCGATCATATGCAGGAAGGCGTCGTTGGCTTCGAGGATGCGGCCGTCGAAGGTGGCGACAATCACGCCGATAATGCTCGACTGCCCCAGCTTACGGAAGCGAGCATCGCTGGCCCGCAAGGCATCTTCGGCTCGCATGCGAAGCGTGACATCCCAGAACATTCCTTGCACGCCGATGATCTTGCCCGCGGCATCGCGGACGGGCGCCTTGAGCACCTGCATGTACAACTTCTCGCCATGCGGGCCGACGTATTCTTCGACGACTTCCAGTGGTTGGCCGGTGGAGATGACCTGCATATCGTCGTAGCGATACTTGGCCGCTTGCTCTTCGGGGAAAAAATCGAAGTCGTTCCGGTGCAAGATCGATTCACGCGAGCGCTGCAGCGTATCGCAAAATCGCTGATTGCAATCGATAAAACCGCCGGCCAGATCCTTGCGGATCACGTTGAGCGGCAGACTTTCATTCAACGACTGATAGAGTGCGATCGTTTCTTTCAGACGCGTTTCGGCCAACTCGCGGCGGATGATCTGATGCTGCAGCTCTTCGGGGCTGCGCTGCTCGAGCAACCGCGGCACCACGATCAAGAGCGTGATGAGTGTGGCCCACGAGAGAATGGCCATCGTCGTGCCGACGATGAAATGCAGCGTATTGTTTTCGCGCAGCCAAGGAATGGCCTGCGTCATGTGCATCGCGCCGGCGGCGACGAGTAGCACAATCAGCAACCAATACAACACGTTCATCCGCAGGCGGTTGGTGAACGCGAGGAAGAGCGCGAGGACGGGTATGGTCAGGAGCGCGACGCCCGTCGCGAGATCGGCTAGGAGTTGCGAGACCGCCGCCATTTGACAGGTCCGAGAGAAAGAGAAGAGTCTGCGCCTCTGAATCTAATCCTACGAATGGGGCGGGACAAGGATTTTGGCAACGTTATTTAACCATCGGGCGTATCGAGCAAGTGCTGCAACCGCGCGGCGAGTTCGGTGGGCAAGTTCGGCAGCCAGGTGGCGTCGATCAAGCCCAAGGCAATTAAGTCACGAAGATGAGTCCGATCCTTATCGCGATTGCTCATCAGCTTCATGATCAGCACCGACTCCAGCTGCAAAACTCGAAAGTTCGCGGGATCATCGATCGTTTCGATCTCCGGTGCGGGGAGCAAATGATCGGGCCGCGTCTTTTCGCCAGCGAAGAGCAAGTGAATCGCCTCGCTGGGTTTGCCATCCTCGCCATCACGAAACAAGACTACGTCCATCGCCTTGCCGGCCACGAAACCCGCTTGCTCAAGCACACTGGTGATGACGGGCAAATCGTTGCGGCGCACAAGCAGATCTACATCGCGCGTATTGCGAACAGCGCCTTCATCAATCGTGGCCACCCACGACGCCACCGCATGTCCACCGACCACGGCGTACGGAATGCCGGCTTGGTTCAGGGCTTTTGTCGCGCGCAGCAAGCGTTCACGAACTTTGGTCACGGCGCGCTCCATCCGATCGAGTATCTCAGGCCCCATGCTGACGGTGGTTGACGTCCAGCCTGCGGGATCGGGTATTGAAGAAGGTGTCGTGCTCATATCTCTATCGTAGTTCACTACCTGCCAGACGGGAAAACGTCCTTAATTCCCTGCCGGTTCATTCTTTGCATATTCCTGCAGTCGGGCACGCAACTCAGCGACTAACTTCTCGTGCTGCGGCTCGGCGACTAGATTTTTTGCTTCCTGCGGATCGGCTTTCAGGTCGTAGAGTTGTTCGCCAGCTTTGCCGCCGTTCCACGAAGTAAAGCGATATTGCGTGGTGCGGATGCTGTAGCCTTGGCGGCATTGCGTGAAGGCGGCGTCTTTGACCGTTGCGGCGGGATCGTTGAGGACGGGTTGCAGGCTGAGGCCGTCGACTTCGGCAGGGGCTTTCAGTCCGCACAGATCGGCGAGGGTCGGGTAGAGATCGACGAGCTCGGCCAGTGACGTCGATACTTTTCCTTTCGACTTTGCTGCTGGATCGACCACGATCAGCGGCACGCGAGCGCTGTTTTCAAAGAGGCTCATCTTCTGCCACAGACCGTGCTCGTACATGTGGTAGCCGTGGTCGCTCGTGAAGACGATCACGGTGTTTTCGGCGAGGCCCAGCTTCTTCAGCCCGTCGACCACGCGGCCCACTTGAGCATCCATAAACGAGATCGAGGCGTGATAGGCTTGAATCGCTTCTTGCCGCTGCGCGTCGGTCATTTTCTCTTGCTCAGGCTTGGCACTCACGTAAGCGGCCGCCGGTGTGCGCGATTTGTCGTCGGCCGAAAGAGATGGCAGTTTGATCTCACTGGGTGGCGTCGTGAAGTATTTCTGCGGCGCGACATAGGGCGTGTGTGGCCGAAAGAAACCAACCGCGAGAAAGAATGGCTTGTCTTTGTATTGCTCCAACAGGCTGATCGCGGCCGTCGCGCTCAGGCCGTCGGTTTGTTCCAGATCGGTTCCTTCCGCCCGCAGCCAACTGAGCGAAGCACCGTAGCTCCCCGGCGTGAGACTGAAAATCTTGTTCTCTTCGGCTTTGTCGCGGCCGGCGGGATTCACGACATATTCCCACGAAGCCTTGTCATCAAGCCCCGGCGTGCCGATCTGGCCGGGCACGCCGTAGTGATAGAGCTTGCCAACGCGGGCCACTTGATAACCATTGTTCTTAAACAGCTGCGGCATGCTCACCCAGTTCGGCAAGGCTTCGCGAAAGTGAGGCGATGCCGAGGTGTAATCGGTGGCAAACTTCCCCGCGCCGGGATTCTTCAAGACCTTTGTGGCATTCGGCCGACGACCGGTGAGGAACGACGAACGACTCGGGCTGCAGAGCGGGTACTGGCAATAAGCCCGGTCGAACCGTGTGCCGCTCGCCGCCAGCGCATCGATATTCGGCGTGGCGACTTGCTCGGCCCCATAGCAATGCAAATCGCAGTTCAAATCATCGGCGACGAGAAACAGGACGTTCTTGGGCTTGGCGTTCTGCGCCAGAGCAGTCGTCGATAGCAACGAGAGAGAAGCGAGCAACGCTACCAGGCAAACGGCGTTTCGAAACATGGTCGAATTCTCCAGTCGCGAGCGAAATCGAAGTCGGCAAGATACCGCGCGTGCGCAAAAGTTTCAGCGAGGAGGCAGATCGGTTAAGAGTTCAGTTCGTTTCTTAACAGCTGAGTTGTCTCTTCCCACGAAACCGTTTCATCGATTGCAAACAGTTTCTCGGCCAAGCCTACCGCTCGCGCTTGCTCGTCAGCAGCTAAATAATCGACCGGGCTTTTGCCATGGACACGCGCCACAAGGCAACCGGCCAAGTGCTGCCTAGTTCGCCGCCAAAGCAACTGGCGATCGTCCGACGATATAAACGAACTGATGCGGGCGGAATAGTCGTGAGCGAATTGATCAATGAGCAACAAGATTCGATCGCGGTTCGCGGGGAGATGAATCGCCTTCAAATAGAGATGCGTCAGGAAGAATCCCAAGTCGAATGCCGGATCGCCGAAGTGGCCAACTTCGAAATCGATCAGCAGCAACGACTGCTCGGTGACGAGTAAATTCTTGGGGCTGAAATCGCCATGCACCAGAGCATGCCGTTCGCGCCAGGTCTGATCAACTAGATCCGACAGTGGATTCGATAAACGGGGAAAAGCTTGAGCGGCTGCCAGATAATACGGCTCGAGACGCAGCTGTGCGAAGTACGTTCGATCTTGAAATTGATCTGCCAGGTCGGCGCGGTTCCAACTGCGCCCGTGCAGATAGCCCAGCATCGAGCCAGCCGCCTCGGCGAGCGCGAAGTCGATTTTTCCGGCGAGCAACCGCTGTTTCCAGGTCTCCGCTTCTGGAGGGGCAGCGGTCATCGCGTAGGCGTAGAGCTCGTTGTTTTTCCAGAGCAACGCGGGAATCTGGCCGAATTTAAGCGCACTTCCATCGAGCAGCGCCGCGTACGCCGCCAGCACTTCCACTTCTCGCCAGATCCGCTCGACGCTGCATTGCCAATCAGCAGCCACCCGCAATTTGCCGCGAGCTTGCTTCACAACAAAACGCTCGTCGCCGTGCTCGATCAGAAACACCGCGTTCGAGACTCCGCCGGAAAGTTCGCGCACAGTCACGCCCTGCCTTGTCGGCAGATGGCCGTGGGCGTGCAGAATCTCGACGGCGTTTTGTTCGTTGAGCTCGAGCATGTGGCGATGCTAACGGGCGTAGCAGCGGAAAGGTAGAGTCCTTCGCTAAACACGCCAAGCGTCGTCGGCGAGGTTAAACGGATGGACGCCGATTTCGCCAGGATGCTTGCCGAAGGTGGTGAGGAGGGCGGCGACATCGGGCCGCTGTTGCGCGAACGCGGCCGCTTCGTCGAGCGTCATCACATACAGGGCCGTCGAAAACGCATCGGCTTCGGCAGCCGTGGGGGCGATGACTGTGCTGGAGAGGATTTTCTCCGCCGGCCAACCATTGCGCGGATCGATAATGTGACCATACCGCCGGCCGCCGTGGTGAAAATACTGCGTGCCGCTGCCGGAAGTGCCGAGAGCTTGATCGCGGAGAGTGAACTCGGCAAATCGCTCGGTCGGCCGGAGCGGATGTTTCAGCGCGATCGTCCAGCCGCCGGCATCTCCCTCGCGATGGCCCCGCGCGAGCACGCTGCTGTTGCCGCCGTGCAGCAGGCAATCGCAGAGTTCTTTTTCTTTCAACATGTCGGCGGCACGATCGAGCGCATAACCCTTGCCGATCGCGCCGAGATTGATTTCCATACCGGGCTTGAGAAACTGCACCGACTGTTGGTCGGCAGCCAATTCCAGTTGCTCGTAACCGACCGTCGCTAGAGCTTCCTCAATCTCATCAGCCGACGGCATGCGTCCCGCGCGGCGATAAAAGCCCCACGTTTTGCTCAACTGCCCAGCCGTTACATCAAAGGCTCCGCCCGTTTGCCGCGAGAGCGTTTTCGCCTTCTGTAGCAGTTCAAATAGTCCGGTCTCGACTGGCACCGCCCGAAACGAAGCAATGGCATTCAGCCGAGCGACTTCGCTGGTGTCACGATAAACGGTCAGCTGATCTTCGAGCGCCGCCACCAGATCGAGGGCCGCGACCGAGACATCGGCCCCGCTCGGATAGCGGACCGGATCGAAAAAAATCTCGAACTCGCACGCCATGGCATCGCGGCTGACATGCAACAACGGCGGCGCGGGTCGCGGCGGTTCGGCCGTAGGAACAGCGGGCCGCGGCGTGGTTTCCTCGACAAACCGCACGATTTCCTTCTTCGCGGCACGGCCGGCCAGGAAATCGCGTCGTGAACTTTTTTCGTCGGGCGGGGTCATATCGGTGCATTATCCTCGCATCCCCGCGGCGTCCAATCCCCTGGGCCCCAATCCCCAAAAAACAAACCTGTGTTAAAATCCTTCCATGCCAAACTCCCCTCATTTGCCTGCTCTTGCCGATGCCCAGAAACTTGCTGCCGGGCACAAGCTTGTTCCCGTTTATCGCCGGCTGCTCAGCGATAGCCTCACGCCCGTGAGTGCGTTCCACCTGCTCGATCAGGGTGGCTATGCCTCGCTATTCGAAAGCGTGATCGGCGGCGAGAAAGTCGGCCGCTATACGTTCGTGGCGATGGACCCGTTCCTGTCGCTCACCGCCCGCGGCAACCAAGTGACGGTGAAGAGCGAGCAGGGGGAAGAGACGCTCACCATCGACGACCCGCTCGTCGAACTCCGTCGCCGCTTGGCCGAGTTTCCCGCGGCTCACTTGCCCGAGCTGCCGCCGTTCACGGGCGGGGCCATTGGTTACTGTGCGTATGACGTGGTTCGCTACGTCGAAAAACTGAAGAATCCACCGAAGGACGATCGCGGCTTGCCGGATCTGTGCTTCGGACTCGTCGATCGGATGCTGGTGTTCGACAACGTCAACAAGACGCTGTACGTCATCGCTATGGCTCGGCTCGATAAGTTCGCTGACTTCGAAACTGCGTATGCCGATGCACAGCGGCGCGTCGATGAATGGGTCGAGAAACTGACGCAAGCAGCCGCGCTGCCGCCGGTCGACATTCAGCGTTCGAACAAACTCTCGCTGTCATTCAAATCGAATACGACTTCGTCTGCCTACCAAGACGCCGTAAAGAAGTGCGTTGAATACATCCGCGCCGGCGACATTTTTCAAGTCGTCCTCAGCCAGCGTTTGCAGCTCGAGCTCAACTGCGATCCCTTCGAGGTCTATCGCACGCTGCGTGTCGTGAACCCGAGCCCGTTCATGTTTTTCCTCCGCACGCCGGAGACCACACTCGTCGGCAGCTCGCCCGAGGTGATGTGCCGCGTGCAGGACGGCATCGTGACGGTTCGGCCGCTCGCCGGCACCCGCAAGCGCGGCGAAACTGACGAAGAAGATCGCCGCCTGGCCGATGAACTGATGAAGGACCCGAAAGAACGGGCCGAACACGTGATGCTGGTCGATCTAGGCCGCAACGACGTCGGCCGCGTTGCCCGCTTCGGCAGCGTGAAGCTCAGCGACGTGATGGTCATCGAACGCTATAGCCACGTGATGCACATCACATCGAACGTGACTGGCGAACTCCGGCCCGAACTCGATGCCTTCGACGCGATGAAAGCGTGTCTGCCGGCTGGCACTGTTTCGGGTGCTCCCAAAGTTCGCGCGATGGAAATCATCGACGAGCTCGAACCCCATCGCCGCGGCCCTTATGCCGGCGCGGTTGGTTACATCGATTACGCGGGAAACATGGACACCTGCATCGCGCTGCGGACGCTTGTCGTGCAAGGGAACCAAGCCTACGTGCAAGCCGGCGCCGGCATCGTGGCCGACAGCGATCCGGAGAGTGAGTATCAGGAAACTCTCAATAAGGCTCGTGGGCTTTTGCTGGCGATTGAGATGACCCAGCAACGCGCGGCACGATAGGCAAACGACGCACGAAGAAAGCAGAATCGATCTCTGGTGCAAATCGTTTGTCCAGTTGACCAAGTAGCGGTGACATCAGGAAGAAATACTCCGCTACGATTTTGTTACTCCTGCGGGCGCTGTACGTGGGAAGCTACGTCACTTGAATCGTTCTGATTTTGTGACCCCGTACTACTTGTTTCTTCAAACGATTCTTTCTCTTGCGGAAATCTAACCTTCGCGAACCAGCCAACAGCAACGAAGAGAAGGAAGGCAGTGATTGCGACTAACAGTGAACCTAGGGAGAAAGCGTGTTGACTTGCAAAGTGCCCAATTGAAAAACTAGCAAAACCCAAACCGGAAATGCCAAAACTAAGACCGGATAGGAGCAAGATGAGGGGCAGTTTCGACGTTCGAGATTGTGTGAGGGCACTCGACAGGATAACCCATGCTACGTAAAGCATGACTGGTGCGAGCACGCACCATATGATGGCTGAAAACGTGGTCATGTCTCCATTTTAGCGTCGTACGAAAAAACTATGCCAGACGTATCGCGGGAAACCTGAGCGGCCGCCGGAAATGCGGGGTATAATTGCTTCCAGCAGTCTCTCCCTCCTAAAGCTCCCGCTCATGTCAAAAGTCAAAAGTGGTGGCGGCTGGCGCGCCATCTGGTACACGCTGAAAAAGTCACGCGAGGTCGGCGGCATCTGGAAAATGTTCCAAGCCATGCGGACCAAAAACGCGTGCAAGACTTGCGCGCTGGGCATGGGCGGCCAAAAAGGGGGCATGGTCAACGAAGCCGGCAGCTGGCCGGAGTTCTGCAAGAAGTCGCTGCAAGCCATGGCGGCTGACATGCAGGGGGCTATCAAGCCGGAGTTTTGGAGCACTTACAGCACGCCGCAGATGCAGCAGTTTTCGCCCCTCGAGCTGGAAACTTGCGGCCGCATCACGCAGCCTGTTGTGCTGGAAAAAGGCGAGCAATATTACAAACCGATCTCGTGGGAAGACGCGCTCGGCCGAATCTCGCGCAAGTTGAAAACGCTCACGGCGAACGAAACGTTTTGGTACTTCAGCGGCCGCAGTTCGAACGAAGCGGGCTTTTTGCTGCAGCTGTTCGCCCGCATGTACGGTACGAACAACGTCAACAACTGCAGCTTCTATTGTCACCAAGCCAGCGGCGTGGGCCTGACGACTTCGCTCGGCACGGGGACCGCGACGGTTACGCTCGAGGATGTCGAGCACGCCGACCTGGTGTTTCTCATTGGCGGCAATCCACCGAGTAATCATCCGCGCCTCATGTCGTCGCTGATGAAGGTCCGCAACAACGGCGGCAAGGTGATCTCGATCAATCCCGTGATCGAAACGGGTATGGTCAACTTCCGCGTGCCGAGCAACATGTGGAGTTTGTTCTTCGGCACGAAGATCAGCTCGACCTATGTGCAGCCGCACATTGGCGGCGATCTAGCGTTGCTGCATGGCCTCGCGAAGCGGATCGTGGAGCTGAAGGCCCACGACGAAGCGTATCTGCGCGAGTTTTGCGAGGGTTACGACGAATTTCTGGTTACGCTGCAAGAACTCAGCTGGGAAGACGTCGAACGTAAGTCCGGCGTATCGAAAGCCGAGATCGACGATATGGCCGCGCAATACGCCGCGGCGAAGCGAGTGATTTTTGCCTGGACGATGGGCATTACGCATCACGCCAACGGCGTGGAGAACGTGCAGGGCATCGTCAATCTCGCGCTGCTCCGCGCGATGATCGGCAAGGAGGGCGCCGGCGTGATGCCGATTCGCGGGCACTCGAACGTGCAAGGGATCGGCAGCATGGGCGTGACACCGAAGCTGAAGGACAGCGTGTTTGCGGCGCTCGAGCGCGAGTTTGCTGTGCAACTGCCGACGACCAAAGGTCTTGATACGCTCGGTTGCATGGAAGAGTCGCACGCGGGCCGATTGAAGTTTGGCTTTTGCCTGGGCGGCAATCTCTACGGCAGCAATCCCGAGGCGACGTTTGCCGGCGAAGCACTTGCCGCGCTCGATACGCTCGTTTATCTCAACACGACGCTCAACACCGGTCATGCTCACGGCCTCGCCAAGGAAACGATCATTCTGCCGGTGCTCGCCCGCGACGAAGAGCCGCAAGTCACGACGCAGGAGTCGATGTTCAATTACGTCCGCCTCAGCGACGGCGGTCCGGCCCGGCACGAAGGGCCGCGGAGCGAAGTGGAAGTGATCGCGACCATGGCATCGCAGGTGCTGGGCGATGCGGGGCCGATCGATTGGCAGTCGATGCAGAACACCGGCAAGATTCGTGAAGCCATCGCCAAGGTCGTGCCGGGCTTTGAGCAACTCGCGACGATCGACAAGACGAAGGAAGAATTTCAAATCCCCGGCCGTACGTTTCACAAGCCGGGCTTCCCGACGCCCTCGGGCCGCGCAAAGATTCATTGCCATCAGTTGCCGGAACTGCGCGGTAGCGGCGAACAGCTGCGACTGATGACCGTTCGCAGTGAAGGGCAGTTCAACACGGTTGTGTACGAAGACTATGACCTGTATCGCAATCAAACTCGTCGCGATGTGATTCTGCTTCATCCCGACGACGTCGAACGGCTGGGCCTCAAAGAAGATCAGCCGGTGACGATCACCAGCGAAGTGGGCGAGATGAAAAACATTCTCGTTCGGCCCTTCCCGGAAATCCGCGCCGGCAACGCTCTGATGTATTACCCCGAATCGAACGTCCTCGTGCCGCGCACCGCGGATCCGTATTCGAAGACGCCGGCGTTCAAAAATGTGCTGATCACCATTAGCGTGCCGGCTGCTGTGAAGAAGAACGAAAAGCTGTTGCAGCTGTCGTAAAGTCGCCTTTCAGTGTAGTCACCACGCTCCGCGTGGTGCGCGCCACGCGGAGCGTGACGACTACACAGTCGGCGAGTGCAGACTGAGAAACATCTCCACATCAACCGTACTCGCGCCGATGTATTGAGCAATTTGCACAGGCGTGTAGTCGTGCTCTTCGGCGAGTTGTCGGGCCAGCTTGGCTTGAGCGGCGTTGAGCACTTCTCGGCCTTGAGCCTTCGCATTGAGGGGCGGCAGATCGCGGCTCATGTTTTCGATGCGTGTGAGGATTTCGCGCCCGGTAATGGGCGGCTCCGCTTTGGTCGCGCCGTTCTTTTCGGCCTGCGCGATGAGCGATTCGAGTCGCTGCGCGTGTTCGTTGGCAATGATCATGAGCGACTGTAACGCGAGTACCTTGGTATCAATCTCGGCTTTCACATCGCGGGCCAGTTCGTGCATCTCGACTTGCCAGCGGAGCAGGTCTTCTGGCGCGTGGTGCGCCGAGAGTTCGCGTGTCTTGGGTGCGAACGACTGTTGGATGGCTACCGGATCGGGCGTGGAATCTTGCGAGCGCTTTTGCTTCAACCAGTTGCCGCGCAGCAGCAGAAAGCAAGCCGCCGCGAGCGCTGCCGCCAGTCCCCAGTTTCCCGGGATCTGGGAGAAAATATTCGCGAGTAGCAGCGACACGTCCATGCGGCGAATCGTACCTGCGGTTGCAGCAATCGACCAAGATCAGTTGTGCTAGCGGCCTATTTTTCCAGTTTGTTGAATTTGCTTTGCAGCCAGTTCGAATGGAGTAGCACTGCCGTGATGAAGCAGGCCAGTGCGGCGCCGGCGAACGTGTCGCTCGGATAATGCGCCCGGCTTTCGACCCGTTGGAGCATCGTCATGCCGGCCAGAAAGATGAACCAGAGCGTTGCTTTGGGATAAAGCGTGCTGAGCGCGAGTGCCAGTCCGACCGCGGTCGCGGAATGGCCGGAGGGAAACGATGCAAAGCCGCGATTCCATTTGTCCGGCAGTTGTTCGGGCCAGATCCACGGCAGCCAGCTGATGAACGTCTCGCGAAAGCCCTGCGGCGCAAAATCGGCATTCGGCCGCCAACGGGCGATGATGATCTTTCCCAGATCAGCCACCAGGCCCACGCCGAGTGAACCGATCACCAGTCGCGGCATGACACGCCAACCGCGGCGATCGATGAAAGCGGCGGTAACCGCGACAAACAGCACTGTCCAGCCGAAGCCAAAGAACTCGCACAGCGAAATGATGCGCTCGAGTTCGCCACGGATGTGGTTCTGTTTCATCCACGCGCTGATCGAGACATCGAACGGCAACGCCACGATGGTCAAGGCGGTCAAAACGGCGCTCGCCCAGAGACAACGCATGGGCGTGATGAGTCGGCGCTGCTCGTTTGCTGCGGGTCGCGCTGTGGGAATCGCGACTTGCCGATCTTTTGTCATCGGTCATCCTTTGACCATCAAGAAACAAAACGGGCGTTTGTCACCTGACAAACGCCCGTTCAATATATCGAACTAGTTTGAACGCAGGACTAGCAAAACTACTTGCTGGCTTCGCTGGTCGCCGACTTCGTTTCCTTGGCAGGGCTCTTCTTGGCCAGCTCGGCAGCACGATAAGCGGCTTCGCGAGTGCTGCGAACAGCAACTTCGAGCACGTTGGCCGTGAAGAACGGTTCAGTGCTGCCGTCGAGGTGCTTCTTGCCGACCTTGTTGCCCAACTCGTTCCAGGAAATTTCGTTGTTCAGATTCCAAGCCGCGGCTTGGGCCGAGCCTTGGCTGATTTCGCCCTTGGCGAGCATCCGCACGACTTCGATCACGTCCGGCTTGCTGACGAACGATTCGATCGGCCGCATTTCGTAGGGGACGCGAGGATTCGGGTCGATCTTGCCGTGTTCGAGGCAGACCGCAACGAACTTGATCTTGCCAACCTTTTCCGGGCCGACGTTGAACAAGCCGCCGCCGCCACCACCGCCACCACCAAAGCCGCCGCCACCGCCGCCAAAGCCACCACCACCGCCACCAATGCCTTGGTTTTGGTTTTGGTTGCCACCCTGATTGCCGCCGCCGCCAAAGCCGCCACCGCCGATTTGGGCGAGGACCGGCACGCCAGCGAACACTTCCGGCAGCTGAATCGTCAGCGGCTTCTTGGTCTTATTGGTGATGATCACCTGACCGGCGGTTGCATCCTTGACGATCATCTTCACTTCGATGTCGCCATTCTTGGCCGCGGCAAAGAGCTCAACCATTTCGCCTTGCGGTTCTGATTTGCCTGCTGGCTTCGACGTGCTATCGTCGGCAACAGCAACCGTGGCAATCAGACCCAGGGCCAAAAAACAACCGAGCAACATCCGGCATTTCATCGTAAACCTCTTTGAAAAGCTGACTGCCCGAGTTTGCGCAGTCGCAGCTCCGCAGGTAAATGCGAGCTGGTGCAGCAGAAAACTCGAAGCGCCCCTCAGCTGCAGCGGTTATGAAAAGTGGCTCCTCCCGGCAGCTGGTTCCTTTCCAAGATAATCGAGCCTCTGGGGGAAAACAAACTGAAAACTTTGGGAAATCGCTGGCAATCGGCTGGACAACCGGCAAATTCCGCACGATCAAAACTGGCGTACATGCCGTTGCGGACTGCGGCAGAGATTTCTATATTGAGCGATTCGCCACTGCGGACGGCAGTAAAGTCCTCAACAAACAAATGCTCGGGCCAGCGGCTTGGAGTGGATGAGCCATGACGATTGATAAGAGTTTGAAGGTCAAGGGAAGCGGCACTCAGAACCGGAACGTTCTCACCCGGGCCGAGCGCATCGAAAAGCTGATCGCGTCCGAAAAGTTCAAGGAAGGGGACAAAGTCCTCGGCCTGCCGAAGGTGCGCGTCATGAAGCTGTCGCTCAAGAAGAAGAAGAAGGTCAAGGCCGAAGAGGGGGCCGACGGCAAGGCTGCTCCTGCTGCTGGCAAGCCAGCTGCTGGCGGCAAGGCTCCCGCCGCCGCTGCCAAGCCGGCCGCCAAGAAGTAAGACTTGTTGGCACTCCGGCCTAGGTCGGTTTTCCAGCGATTGCCGGCTCACGCCGGTGCTCCAACATCAGGTCCACAAGGCGTTTACTTTTTTGATACGCCCCTTGTGAACTGCCACAGAATATCTCTATACTACCCTGCTTCAGCTGTTTCTTGGGGAGCGGGTCGGAAGGATTGGTCATGAAGGTAAGAGCAAGCGTCAAAAAGATTTGTGACAACTGCAAGATCGTCCGCCGCAAAGGCCGCGTGTACGTCGTTTGCAGCAACGCCCGGCACAAGCAACGCCAGGGCTAGTTTTCCATACACTTCGCTATACAGAATTGTTTCTGGCAGGATACCGGTTATGCCACGTTTGCTTGGTGTCGACATTCCGAACGACAAGCCCACGTTCATCTCGCTCCGTTATTTGTACGGCGTGGGTGATTTCATCGCTCGCGAGCTGTGCCACAAGGCCGGCATCGACATGCAAAAGCATGCCCGCGACCTGACGGAAGAAGAAGTGGCCCGCTTGGCGACCTTGCTCGAACGTGACTACACGGTCGAAGGTCCCCTCCGCCGGCTCATCACGCAAAACATCGGCCGTCTGCGTCACGTCCGCTGCTACCGCGGCATTCGCCACGGTCTCGGCTTGCCCGTGCGTGGTCAACGGACCAAGACAAATGCCCGTACCCGGAAGGGACCGAAGAAGACGGTCGCCGGTAAGAAGGGTGTGAAGGATCTCCGCTAAACGATTGCGGATGTACCCGGGTTGGTTACCGGGGTCCGAATCTGTTGCGAGTTTGTATTTTTGGAGTTAATCGGTGTCGAAGGTCAAGAAGAAGAAGATTCGCCGCAACGTCACGGTGGCCATCGCCCACGTGCGGGCTACGTTCAACAACACCACGGTGACGATTACCGACACCAAGGGTGACACGCTGTGCTGGGCTTCGGCTGGCACGAGCGGTTTCAAGGGAAGCCGCAAGAGCACGCCGTTCGCCGGTCAGTGCGCGGGTCAACAAGCCGCCGAAAAGGCTTCGAAGTATGGCGTGAAGGAGTTGGAAGTTCGCGTGAAGGGGCCAGGTTCGGGCCGTGAAAGCGCGATTACCGCTCTGCAGACCGCCGGTATGACGGTGAAGACGATCGAAGACGTCACACCCATTCCACACAATGGTTGCCGCCCACCAAAACGCCGTCGCGTTTAATTCGGCAACAATTCACACGCACGGACGCACGCTCGCATAACAAGGTTTGCCAGTTTGAAGTTCGTAGTTGGAAGTTTGAAGTAGATCACTTCAAGCTTTTTAGCTTCGAACTTCAAACCATAAATATGACTCAGGGGGATTGAGAATGCAAGGTAAAGCAGCGATGCACGTTCGGTGGCGCGGTCTGGAATTGCCCAGCCTGGTGAATTGCGATGCCGCTTCGCTTACGGGCACCTACGGCAAGTTCGTTGCCGAGCCCTTCGAGCGCGGCTTCGGTGTTACCGTCGGCAACAGCTTGCGACGCGTGTTGCTTTCCAGCTTGGAAGGTTCGGCTGTCACTCAAATCAAGATTCGTGGCGCTCAGCACGAATTCACTACGATTCCGGGCGTCCTCGAAGACGTGACCGACATCGTGCTGAATGTGAAGGCCCTGGTCGTCAAGAATCACAGCGATTCGACCCGCGTCATCACCGTTGAAAAGAACACGGCTGGCGTGATCACCGGCGCCGATGTGCAGACCGATTCCGATGTTGAAATCATCAACAAGGATCACGTTCTCTGCACCGTCACCGACAACGTCCCGTTCATGATGGAAATGGTCGTCGAAAACGGCCGTGGCTATGTTCCCTCGACGGAGCACAGCACCGGCGATCACGAAATCGGCATCATTCCTGTCGATGCGATCTACAGCCCGATCGTTCGCGTTCGCTACGAAATCGAAGAAACCCGCGTCGGTCAAAAGACCAACTACGACCGGATGAACCTCGAGATCTGGACCAACGGCGCGATCCATCCGGAAATGGCCCTCGTCGAAGCCGCCAAGATCCTCCGCAAGCACCTCAATCCTTTCGTGCAATACGCCGAATTGGGTCCGAAGGTGCATGTGGCTCCCCGCGGCGGTTCGGCTGGCGGCGACGGCGCTCTCGAGACCAAGCTCGGCATGAGCCTGGCCGAAATGAAACTCTCCGTTCGGGCGATGAACTGCCTCGAATCGGAAAACATCCACACGGTGCGCGATCTGGTGCAGAAGACCGAAGACACCTTGCTGGAAGTTCGCAACTTCGGCGAAACCACGCTCAACGAAGTCAAGGAAAAGCTGCACGACATGGGTATGTACCTCGGCATGCGAGTGCCAACGGCTACCCGTTAATTGGAATCGTAGGACGGACCATTGGTCCGTCTAGGAAGCGGGTACCAAGCTCCCGCTTCTCAATGGAATTGAAAATCGATTGGGACGAACCAACGGTTCGTCCTACGAAATGAAGTCAAATCGTTTTTGCAAAGTGATCAGCCATGCGTCATCGTCGTCGTAGCCGCGTCCTCGGCCGTAGCCCCAGCCATCGCAAAGCCCTGCTTAAGAACTTGGCCAGCGCGATCTTTCTGACCGAGCGCGATGCCGAGCTCGACGCCAACAAGCCAAAGATCAAGGGCCGCATCGTCACGACGCTGCACAAGGCGAAGGAAGTTCGCTCGCTCGTCGAGAAGACGATCACCATCGCCAAGAAGGCCCTCATCGCTCAAGAAGCTGCCCGCGAACACGGCACCACTGCCGATCGTCAAAGCGACGCCTGGAAGACCTGGCGGAAGAGCGACAAGTGGCAAAAGTGGGCCGCCGCCATGGCGCCGGTCGTTAACGCTCGCCGTCGCTGCATCCAAATGCTCGGCGACAAGCAAGCCGTCAAGCTCCTTTTCAGCGAAGTGGCCCCGCGGTTCAAGGATCGTAACGGCGGTTACACCCGCGTCCTCCGCCTCGCCAAGCCCCGCCTCGGCGACGCCGGCATCCGCGGCATCCTCGAATTCACCGGTGTCCGCGACCGCAAGGTCCAGAAGAGCGAAAAGCCCGCCTTCGAGTCGGCCTAGTTTAAATTCCGGTTTCGGCCGGTCTTTTCTGGTTCAAATCTCAAGAGCCACGCGATCAACCGCGTGGCTCTTGCTGTTTCTTGCGACCATCCGGAAGGGATGACGCATTTCGCAAGACGTTGTCCGTTACGCTATTATTTGATGTGCGTGGTACGAGGTTCATATTCTGCCCCTTGGAGTAAACCCGTGGGACTCTACATGATTCCGCTCCGCGCGAAGGATCAGGCTGCATTCATTCTGCAGCTTCTCAAAGAGCACGGCTATGAAGTTAGTTGCCACCAAGGCGAGTCCGGCACCTACTACACCATCGAAAACATTGAACATTACCCCCTCAGGGTCATAAGTAGGCCCTTGTCATTTTGGATGACGGCAGGTGACACGCCAAGTTTTCTGATTGGAATGGGAGAACTCGCGGACCATGTCATCAAGCTGCTGAACGATCGCCAAATCTTCGCGCCGCCGAAGCAAGGAATGTCCTGATCACACGGTATCTATCAATCGCCATACCCAACCATATGGCTCCTATTTTTTCTTGTCGCTCAATGCAGCCACTTCGTCCGCGAAGTTCACATCCCATCTCTTGCGCGCGAACGACCAACTCGGCATCCCAACCTGCCAGCGGGCATTGCGCACGTAACGAACTCCCCCGATGAAGCTCTGCAGGGAATCGTGGCAGGGAGGTAGTTCCGCGAAGTCGCGAACGGCAATGGGATCTGGGTTGCCACGTCGATAGAGAAACGCCCGCAGCTTCAAACAGTCGGGCGACATCCACACACCAGCCGTTACGCCGAACTTTCTGTCGGCGCTCCAGGCCTTTTTCGGCAGCGCTGCTTGGTAGATGAATCCACTCTGCTCGACGTGCTGAGCCGCAGATAACAACGACTCCCAGTCCCAGCCGCGAGCCTTGGCCAGGAAAATCACCGCATCGCGAATCCAACCATGGATCACGCCTGCGCGCGCCGCTGCGGAGTTCTCCGCTTGCTGGTAACGTGCCAACGGAAATTCCCAGCCAAAGTTAAGCACCGCGACAGTGTCCGGCGGTTCTTGATGTTCGATCACCGTCACCACGATCACGCGATCGCCATCGGTTTGAATCGACAGCCGCCGCAATTGCTCGCTCCACAGGTCGCACACACATGCGCTGTCGTTGCTAATTCTCCCAACGAGTGCCCCTGAGTGTTGATCCACGAAGGCAGGATCCACTTTCATGCTTATTTGACGGAGATACATCGCAGAGGCTTTCGCTGTTGCTCATCACAAGTCGCGGTCGGTGTACTCGGCAAGTTGCAATAGTGAGCGAAACTCAGCTCGCTGGCCACTGCGATCGACCTTTGTCGTCGTTTTCTCCGAAAACGATGGGTTGCGGTTGACCTGAAGCGCGCTGAGGAACGAGCCCCGCGAAGTTCCGTGTTTGGCACGTCTATACAAGAACCGCGCGTTCGGATTCAGTCGAGATTCGCAGACTAACCGCCGCCGAGTGCACTCGCGAAAGTGCCGAATTCGCGGAGCTCTTTCGGCGGCGCGCGATTGAATAACCTCAGCCCACCGAATTCGGAGAATTTCGGCGACGATGGATACGCAGCAGTCAGCTGTACACGCCTGCGCAAATCGTGCTAATCTGCCGGTGCGAAATGGTTTGCGCTGAGGAGCACACGGATGGAAAGCAAGTCAGTCCCAGGAAAGCTGCAGCCGGCGGCGAGTTTGCGGCGACGCTTGGATCGGAAGGCGACGAGCGCCGGGCAATTGAAGACGCCCTTCGATTTCTGCCTCGCGATGCGGTTGCTCGGCCAGGATATGGTCGCCCGCACGCCGGTGCTTGGGCATGTGAAGTTCGAGCAGATTGCCGTCGTGTTTGCGCAAGCGCGCAAGCGAGTGAACTACGGCTTGTATGCCTCGCTCACGCCGTTGCGGTTCAAGGATGGCAGCCTGACGACGAAGCGCCGCGGCAGGCCTTACACCATTCAGCGAATGTACGCGCCGGCGACTCCCGGCAAGGAGCAGGGTCAGGAACTGCTCTACATTCTCACGTTTTATCTGCCGCGATTTCAGGATCTCGATCTGCGCGAGAAGCTGATCACTATCTTTCACGAGCTGTGGCACATCAGCCCGCAGTTCGATGGCGACATCCGCCGCCACGAAGGTCGCTGCTACGCCCACAGCGGGTCGCAGGCCCAGTACGACGCTCACATGGAAGTGCTGGTCGACGCCTGGCTCGCCCAACAACCACCCGAGGCGCTGTGGAGTTTTCTCAAGCTCGATTTCACGCAGCTGCATCATCGCTGGGGAAGAATCGTCGGTCAGCGCGTGCCGCGGCCACGGTTGCTGCCGGAGTGAACCGCGGTGACGGCTGAGGCGGCATTCAGAATTCGTGCTTGACCAAATAGTGGACATAAGTACAATATCGATTGGCGCGCTGACCGCGTCGTTCTGCTCTTTGGCAAGCTGGTGAATGTTTTTGCGGATCGGCCGCACGGTTCGGCGTTGTTGTGCCGGGGCAGTGGAACTGTTGTGAGCTCAGCCTCACCTCTGTTGTGCGGTTAGCAGCGAGCTTAAGGGTTTGCGATCAAGCGGTTGGCGGCAAGTCGAGGGTTGGCCGGTAGTTCGGCGGACTGGGATTTTCGTAAGAGGTTGATGTATAGTTATTGCGAAAATGTTGTGAGAAAACGTCACTAGAACCTGAGGTTTTGTTCGTAAGTAATGACCGTTTCGGTTCATCGCAATTTGTGCGTACTACTGTTGTAAAAGTTGTGGCCGAGCGAGGCTAACGGAAATCCGTCAGCCGCCGTTTGTCAACTCCGGCTTGACGCTCTGGCGGGGCTGCGGGAAGTTGGCTGCTTCACTCTTCGCGGCCTCTTTTTGCGTGTTTGTGCCATGAGCAATCCTCGTTTGCAGCGGGCGGTTATTAGTGTCAGCGATAAGGCGGGCCTCGCCGAGTTTGCCCAAGGGTTGGCCGCGGCGGGAGTCGAAATCTACAGCACCGGCGGTACGCGGAAGTTTCTCGAGCAGGCCGGCCTGAAGGTTCGCGACGTCGCCGAGTACACCGGCTTTCCCGAGATGCTCGACGGCCGGGTGAAGACACTCCATCCGAAGATTTTCGGCGGCATTCTCGCCCGCCGCGATCATGCCGAAGACATGCAGCTGACCGCTGAGCATGGCATCGTTAGTTTCGAACTGGTGGTGGTGAATCTCTATCCGTTCGAAGCGACCGTCGCCAAGCCGAACGTGAGTGTCGAGGACGCGATCGAGAATATCGACATCGGCGGGCCGAGCCTGGTGCGAGCGGCGGCGAAGAATCATGCGTTCGTGACGATCGCTACGAGCCCGTCGCAGTACGAAGCGATTCTGCAGGAAGTAAAGGATCAGGGCGCGACCAGCTTTGCCTTGCGGCGGAAGTTGGCCGCGGCTGCTTATGCTCACACGGCGGGTTACGACGCGGCGATCAGCGCGTGGTTTGCGAAGCAACTCGGAGATACGTTTCCGCAGCAACTCAGCATTCCGCTGGTGCTCGAAAACGAACTGCGCTACGGCGAAAACTCGCATCAATTGGCCGCCGTCTATCGTCAGGCCGGCGCGAACGGCACGAGCCTGGTCCGCGCGAAGCAACTGAACGGCAAGGAACTGTCGTACAACAATCTGCTCGATCTCGATAGCGCGCTGGCCATTGTGCGGCCGTTGTCGCAGGCCGCCTGTGCGGTGATCAAACACAACAATCCTTGCGGCGCTGCGGTGGGCGACACGCTGGCGGCGGCGACTCGCAAGGCTCTTGAGGGTGATCCGCAAAGTGCCTTCGGCGGCGTGCTGGCGATGAATCAAACGATTGATCAGGCCACGGCGGAAGTTCTCTGTCAGCCTGGTTTGTTTCTCGAAGCCATTGTCGCGCCGGCCTTCGATGCAGCGGCCCTCGACATGCTCAAGAGCAAGCCGAAGTGGAAAGCCAATGTCCGTTTGCTCGCGGTCGGCGACTTCACGCCGCAGCAGCCGACGATTGGTTATCGGCAGATCGAGGGTGGCATGCTCGTGCAACAGGCCGATGTGCTCGCTGATCCCGAGAGTGAATGGAAAATCGTCACCGAGAAGCAACCCGATGCTCGCGCACTGGCCGAGTTGAAGTTTGCCTGGGCCGTGGTGCGACACGTGAAGAGCAACGCGATTTCGCTGTCGAAAGACGGCATGCTGATTGGTTGCGGCGCTGGACAGATGAGCCGCGTCGATTCGGTCGAGATCGCGATTCAAAAGGCGGGTCAACGGGCGCCGGGGAGCGTGCTCGCTAGCGATGCGTTTTTCCCCTTCCCCGATTCGATCCATCGCGCTGCCGCGGCGGGGGTGATTGGCATCATTCAGCCCGGTGGCAGCGTGAAGGATCCCGAAGTGATTGCGGCTTGCAATGAGCACGGCCTGCCGATGATCTTTACCGGTCGGCGGCACTTCAAGCATTAAACTCGGCACCACCGGTCGAAGAATTACGGCTTTTTCACCACGGTCGCCGCGGTTAGCAATTAAGATAGACGGCGTCGGGTAAGAAGCCTGGCGTGACGTTTTGCGGAAAGGTTGGGGCGATAGGAAGGCCGGTTTGGTGGCAGTTACTAACGAGCTTACGCCCGAATTTTTGTGCTGGGCCATCGAGCGGCAATGCCCACTGCGGGAGATGCTGCCCGAAAATCAGCCAGAAAAAGTCGAGCGGCAACTGCGCTCGGCGCGTTGCACTTCCGAG
Organism: Anatilimnocola floriformis; assembly: GCF_024256385.1. Lineage (NCBI taxonomy): Bacteria > Pseudomonadati > Planctomycetota > Planctomycetia > Pirellulales > Pirellulaceae > Anatilimnocola > Anatilimnocola floriformis. Next base: position 5,115,527 of record NZ_JAMLFW010000001.1, on the reverse strand, counting down.
GCGCTAGCCGAAGGTCGAGTGCATGACGATCTGGCGACGACCGCTGATCAAACCCTCGGCTTTCGCGTGAGCGAATCGCTGGCCATCTACGGCGGCGAAGCCATCGTCCGCGACTGCTGCGGCAACTGCCCGGCGAATGCGATCTCGCAGTTTCAGCAACCTAGCTACGCCGGTTGCTATGGCTTGTTCCCCGTGCCGGAGCCGCGCGAGCCGTGGCTACAGCGTGTGCAACGCTGCCCGCGCGACAATCAATTGTTCAAGCCCGCGCAGTTCCTCTGGTATGGCTGGTGGATGCAGTCGCCGTTGCAAGGTGTGCAAGTTGAGTACCTCGCGCGGCAGTTCGCTACGATCAGCAGCGAACCAGAGTTCGCGGCCAATCAGCCGCTGCGCGAGCTGAACGCAGCGCTGCAGACCTGTCACGAAAAACATCTGGCCTTGAGCATACAACTCTTCCCGCGCGGCGAGATTGACGGCCTGTGGTGGAACCTGCGGCCGCACTGCGAGGTGTGTCGGAGCGAATGGATCACCGGTGCGAAACGCTGCGAAATGTGCGGTCAGACTCGCTTTCCCGCTTCAGCAAAAAAACGCCGTGTCCGCGGCACGCGGCCATATCGGGCGATTGCCGAAATCAGTTCGGCTGCTCAGTCGTAGGCGATTTTAAATGCCGTCGCGCAGCTGTTGATAGTCGACAGGCGTGTCGACATCGACGAACGGTTCATACCGAGCCAGATCATCGCAGGCGATCTCGCGAACCGGATTTCGCGTGAGGAGCGCCTTCACGCCTTCGTTAGCCGCGAGTTCGAAAACTTGCGAAGCGAGTGACCAGGGAAACAGAACCGGATGGCCTTGCTTCCCGCAAATGGTCGGAACCAGAATCGACTTTGTTTCCGCGGCAGCATGTTGATCGATCAAGCGGGCTATGATCGCCGGCGACAACCGCGGCATATCGGCTGGAGCGAGCAGCCAGGCGAAGTTCGGCGGCAGTGAATACCGCTGTAGATGTTTGAGCGCGAGTTGCACGCTGATCTTCATTTCGGCCGGCGGCGTTTCAGCTCGCAGTACTTCTGCTCCGTAGGCGTGGCAGACTTCTGCGAGTGCATCATCGCTGGGGCGAATCACGACCAGTGGAACGAGGCCCGCTGCTTGCCACGCAGCGAGCGTGTGGGCAATGAGCGGCACGCCTTGGACCGGCAACAGCAACTTAGCCACGCCCCCCATCCGGCGACTCTCACCGGCAGCGGGAATGATCGCGAAGGCTCGCGGCGGAATCTCGACAGGTCGAAAACGTCGGCCGCTCACGGCGTGGCCCGCCTATCGAACTGTGCCATCTCGACGCGGGCGGGGCGCCCCGGAATGAAGCCATCGCGATTGCGGTGTGCGACCAATTCGGCAGCAATACTCACGGCGATCTCTGGCACCGTTTGCGAACCGATGTCGATGCCGAGCGGCGCGTGGACACGCTCGAGGGCTTCGCGCGTTACGCCCTGTTCGAGCAGGTCGTCGAAGATCAGTCGAATTTTTCGCCGGCTGCCGATCAGGCCGACGTAGCGTGCGCCGCGGCTGACGACGTGGAACAGCGCTTCCTCATCGTGATTATGGCCACGGGTTACGATCAGGCAGTAAGTGTTGCAATCGATGGGGAGCGACGGCAGCACCTGATCAACCGGGCCCGCGATCCGCCGATCGGCTTTGGGGAACCGGGCCTCGCTCACGACATCGGCGCGGTCGTCGACGACCCACACTTCGAAATCGAGCGGCGTGGCGAGTTCGGCCACGGCTTGGCCGACATGTCCACCGCCGACAATAATCAACCGGCAACGGGGGAGCACTGGCAGGAAGGAAATCCCGCTCGAAACATACGGCCGCGGGCGAATGTCGAGCGGCTTGAGTTCCTGCACAATTATCTCGGGCACCGAATTGTCAGTTGCATGTAGCGCGGCCAGCAACTTTCCATCGTCATCAAGCAGATAGTTCGTCGGAGCTGCAAGCTGTGCGGTTTCGTCGAACACAATTGCTTCGGTCGTTCCCAGCCCTGCATCGATCCGCTCCGATAACAGGCGAAAGTAATCGGCCGAAGAAGATTGGATCGGCTCGATGAGCACCAGCATTCGCCCACCGCAAATCAGGCCGTCGTCCCAGCCGTAATCGCTGTCGAGTTGAAACTTGCAGAGGTCGCTCTTTCCCGCGGCGATCAGCGCGATCGCGCGGCGTTTGACTTCGGCTTCGACACAGCCGCCGCCGAGCGTGCCGGCTTGGTTGCCGTCGGCGAAAACGAGCATGACCGCGCCGGCTTTTTGCGGCGTGGAGCCGCGCGTTTCCACCAGCCGGCAATAAGCAGTCGGCCGCCCAGAAGCGAGAGCGGCCAATAGTGGACGGACAACGTCGCGCATAAACAGTCGAGCAGTTTGCCTGTAGCTGAATTCGCCAGAATTCAGATTCTTATGCACGTCGTCTGAATTCTGGCGAATTCAGCTACTTCTAAATACAACTAACCGACGACTTCGTAGCCCTTCCGTTGTTCGCGCTTGACGAACCCATTGGCCTGGTCGTCACCCTCGATTTGTTCGGTCTCAGGATTCCACTTCACTTTGCGGTCGAGACGGATGGCGATGTTGGCCAAATGGCAGGTCGTCATCGAGCGATGGTGCGTGTACACGTCGCTGATCGGTTGCTCGCGCGAAGCCACGCATTCAAAGAAGTTGCCCATGTGGTTGCCGGGCTTCTTCCCCTTATAGAGCTTGGTGATGACTTCTTCCGGCAGCGGATTTTCCGACTTCAGATCGGCAATCACGGTGCCGGTTACATCGCGCAGGGCGCCGCGGCTGACGAAGATGGTTCCCTTCGTCCCTTCGATCGTAATGCCGTTTTCGGTGTCGCTGCGAATGGTCATCTCGACTTGATTGGGGAAGTTGGCGACCACCTTGAACTCGGTCGCAGCGTTGTATTGATTGTCGAGCGTCGGCCAGCCGTCCTTGAACGGCACTGGGTGCTTGGCCGTTCCTTCAATGCTGTTCGGGCCGCTGTTTTCCATGCCGATCGCCCATTGAGCGATGTCGACGTGGTGAGCGCCCCAGTCAGTCATCTTGCCGCCGGAGTATTCGTACCACCAGCGGAATTCGTAGTGACAGCGGCTGGCGGGATAGGTTTTGTTGGAGCTGGCCGTGTTGGGGCCTGCAACGTAATCGACGAGCGGGGCTTGGCCGAGCCACATTTCCCAATTGATCGTGCTCGGCGCGGCTACCTTCGGCAACGGCCCCGAAGCGACCGAACCGCCGATGGCGCATTGCACCTTTTTGATGTCGCCAAGCCGACCTTGCCGACACAGAGCAACGGCGGTGAGGAATTGCGATTTGAACTCGCCCTTGTTGGCGCTCATTTCGCTGCGCTGCTGCGTGCCGACCTGAAAGACCCGGCCTGTCTCTTTCAGCACCTTGATGATCTGCTTGCCTTCATCGATCGTCAGCGTCAACGGCTTTTCGCAGTAGACGTCTTTGCCAGCCCGCATCGCTTCGATGGCGATCTTGCTGTGCCAGTGATCGGGGGTAACGATCGTTACGACGTTGATGTCTTTGTTATCGAGCAGCTTGCGGTAGTCGCCGAAGACTTCGATCTTACGGGTGTTCCCTTTCTTCGCCTGAACGTCTTCGCATTTGGCCTTGGCTTTGTCGGTCATTGCCGTATCGACATCGCAAACCGCGACGCAATCGGCAAAGTTCAACGCTTGCGGCCCGACTGCATTCCAGCGATCGCCGACGCCGATGCAACCGAGCACCGGCCGATCGTTTGCACTCTTGGTCTTCGCATCCTGCGCCATGAGCGGCGAGTCGCTGAAGAAATAAGGAGCCACCACGGCTCCGGCAGTTACACCAGCGGCGGTTTGCAGAAATTGACGACGCGAAGAAGAACGCTTGTGCGCGGCCATGGTCGATCTCACGAGAGAGGTGTGCGAAGGGATGGAAGTAATTTAGCCGACGGCGAGGTGAAGTTGAACTCCCACCGCTAAGGCGAGGCACGTAGCGACTCGTCTACGATTCGATCTTCGGCATCGAGGCTTCGCCTTCGATTTGATTGAGTCCAAAGGGCACGAGAAAACTGCCGACGAAGAAATCGGCGACGAGTTTGCCCTCGTCGTCGCGGCGAATCTGATGAAAGACGTAGGGCGCGAGGCTGCCGTCTTTGCGGCGGATCCAATACCAATGTCGCTGCTGCAGTTGTTCGGGTTCCATGCGGTTGATCTTAGCGACTGGGGAATAATCGCTAAACTGGCTGCATGGCACATTATGGCGTTATCTGTCCCAATGCATCGGGGCACCTCAATCCGGTCTCTGGTCTAGCCACGGAACTACGTGCGCGTGGGCATCGCGTCACTTTCTGCTTGCTGGGCGATCCACCGCAGTCGATCACCGCACTGGGGTTCGAGGTGTTACCGATCGGTGGCGATTTGATTTCGCCGGCAGAGTATCGCGCCGCCATGGCCAAGCTCGGTGTGCTGACAGGCCGAGCGGCGCTGAAGCACACATTCGACCTGGCTATCCGCGGCACGGAAGTAATGCTGGCGGCTGGACCGGCCGTGATCGAGCGCGCGGGCATCACGCATATGATCGTCGATCAAGGTTCGTTTGCCGGCGGCACCGTGGCTGACCAATTGAAGTTGCCGTTCGCGACCGTTTGCAATGCGTTGCTGTTACACGGCGAACCTAGCGTGCCGCCGTTTTTCACGACGTGGCCGTATCGCGATGCATGGTGGGCTCGGCTGCGAAATCGGCTGGCGTGGGCCGGACTGAATCGTTTGTATCAGCCGATTCTGCGGATGATTCAAACGCGACGACGCGAACTCGGGCTGAATGTCCCCGAACACATCGCAGAAACATGGTCGAGCCGTTTGCAGCTTTGCCAGCAGCCTGCTTCGTTTGATTTTCATCGGCGAGAATTGCCGGCTGCGCTCCGTTACGTCGGTCCATTGCATCAAGCCGACGCTCACGCTGCCAATCCGGCCGCGGCGAATTTCCCCTGGAGCCGCCTGAGCGATAAGCCGCTGGTTTATGCGTCGCTGGGAACGTTGCAGAATCAACTGCAGTATGTTTTTCGAGCGATTCTTGCCGGGCTGGCGGATTTAGACATTCAACTTGTTCTCGCGCTGGGAAAGAAAGATGCCGTTTGGAATGAGCCGACGCCGGCTAACGCCATCGTCGTCGGTTACGCGCCGCAGCTCGAGTTAATTGAGCGAGCAAGTCTGGTGATTACGCACGCGGGGCTGAATACCGCGCTCGAAACGTTGACCCGCGGCAAGCCGATGGTTTGCATTCCGGTGACGAATGATCAACCGGGAGTGGCGGCCCGCGTCGTACACGTCGGTGCCGGAGAACTGCTGCCGCTGAAGAAGGTGACCGCAGCCAGACTGCGTGAACTAACGCAGCGAGTGTTTGCACAACCGAGGTATCGCGAGGCTGCTGAACGGATTCAGGCTGAGATTGTTGCTGCGGGCGGAGCGAGGACGGCGGCGAATTTGGTCGAACGGATGTAGCTGAGCGTGGACTGCCAGGAGAGGTTGTACCCGCTTCTCCCTCGTTTACGCGTTCGGACTACTTAGAACGACCAAATTAGCAGCGTCGAGTAATCCAGATCGTTCGGTCGCGCGCCCTGCGGCGTGCTGTCGTAGCGATCGATGATGCTCAGTTTCAAGCTGAGGCCCCAAGCCTGGGCGAGGGCGATTTCCCACGAGGCCTGGCTGTTGAGACGGAAGTCGCTGAACTCGGTGACGTCGGGATAGAAGTCTGATTTGAAGCTGATCGAGTGAGTGGCGTTGAACTTGTGTTTGAATTCAGCGCCGAACAACAATTCGGGATGCACCGTGTCGTCGGGGCCGCCGATTTCATTCGAAACTGAGAGACCCGTGCGAGTGATGAACGTCGTGGCGTCGTTCTGAATCCATTCGTAGCCAAAACCGGTGTCGCCCGACACGCGAGCGTCGAAGGCTTTGAATTCGTCGTATTCGGCCAGGCCGTGAATGAAGTAGTTCCAGCGTGAGCCGGGCATTGGCCATTCGAGGCGGCCGTCGAGCAGGGCCGTGTTCGCGGTGGTTACGCCGTTGGCGGATTTTTGAATCGTGGTGAATTGCACCGAGCGCACGAACGTGTCGGTCTTATGCTTGGCAGTCACGCCGAGGCGGACGTTGAACGTTTCGCTGTTGCCATCGGTGCCGTTCAGGCCGAGCTCGACGTTTCCTTCCCAAGGATCCCACACCTTGGACGCCCACCAGTTGCCGCCGGGCTCTTCGATGAGCAACGGCGCATCGGCTTTGCTTTTGGCCGCAGGGGCAGCGATCGCTTCCGGCGCGGGCGGAGGCAGTGGTGTGGGCTGCGAAACACCCATTGCCGCGGTGGGCTGCGGGTACTGCGAAGCGTCGGGCTGAAATTGAAACGGCTGCTGCGTTTGGGGAGTTGCCGGCGGTGGCGGCGCACCCTGCGAGTTAATCGGCAGCGCGTTCAGCGGCGGCATCGGCGGACTGATCTGCTGCTGTGGCGGAGAGAATTGAAAAGGAGGGGGCGGAGCATTCGCCGGCGCGAAGTTGCCAGTTGGTCCGGTTTCTTCGGGTGGCGGCGGTGGGAGCAAGAACGGCCCATCGAGATTGATCTGTTGCGGCTCCTGTGCGCAGAGCGAATTCGGCGACCAGAGCGCAAGGATGAGCGCCATCCCTAACAGGAAGCGAGTGAGCGCGATAATTCGAGCCCTCTGCATGACAGGTTCCGACAAGCAACGATGAGAAAACTGGAGACGAGTGCGCGGAGATTAGCGAAATCGTTCCGAAATTCAAAGTTCAACTTGGAACTGCAATTTTGTCGCTCACGCACCGGTAATGCGCTGAATGATGGCAGCGACAGCACCATGCCGCTTGCTGCCGCGGGCGCGGATCAGCTCGCAACCGGCCAATGACGGCGCGAGTGCCCGCTTGGCCGTTCGTTCGATTAGGCGGTCGAAGAGATCCGGTGCGGCATCGAGTCCCCGGCCATGCACAAAGAGACGGCTTGGGTTGTACAAGTTGATGACCGCGGCCAAACCGACGGATAAGTAGTCGAGCCAAGGCCCGAGTTCTTTTTCGACATTGAGTTCGCCGCTTTGAATACGCGGCAGCAGTTCGTCCAGGCTGTACGATTCGCAGAGTCGGGCAGAGATGCTCCCCGCGAGCGCCGCATCGGTCGCGACCGTTTCTAAACAGCCAAAGTTGCCGCAGCCACATTGCTTGCCGTGGAGATCGACCGTGATGTGGCCGAGTTCACCGGCGAGACCGTTGCTTCCTTCGACGTATTGTCCGGCTTGGACCACGCCCAGACCCAAACCGTCTGCAATGTCGACCATCGCAAAATCGGCAACACCCTGAGCAGCGCCATAGAGTTGTTCACCGAGACAGAGGGCCTGCATTTCTTGCAGCAGGACGACTTCCGTTGCGAGTCCTAGTTCTTCCATTCGCTGCGCGATGTCGACGCCCAACTGTTGATCGTCAGTCTGATGCAAGTTGGGTGAGATCAGCGTTCGCTTGTCTTCGCGACGGAGCAAACCAGGAATGCTGATGCCAATGCCCAGTACTTCGGTAGGTGAGTTGTCATTGCGAGTTTGCAGGGTTTCGCGCGAACGCAACAGTTGCTCGACAATTTTTTTGACTAGTTCGCCATACCGCCGCGGCGTGGCGAACGTTTTCGGTTCCGCTTGCGGCGAACCATCGAGGCCCGCCGTGGTCAATTCACATTGAGAGACACCGATCACCACGCCTTGCACGCTGACGGCAGCCCGCGCGAGGCGGAGGACTTTTCCAGGCCGGCCGAGCAGTGATTGTCCTACCGGTGGTGGACGAAACGTTCCTTCCTCGACCAATTGTCCAGCGAGCAGATCGACAACAGTGCGCGTAATCGTCGGTCCACTGATGCCGGTAAGCCGAGCGATTTCGGCGCGCGAGAGTGGCCCGTGACGTTGCAGCGCGGCAAGAACTTCGCGGGTGTTGAGCTGACGCAGGAGCGAGGCCTGCGCGCGATTCGGCTTGCCGCGATTCTCGCCAGAATGTTTACCCAGTTGCGCGCCAGGTGGTAGCATGAGAGATTGCTCGCGCTAGAAAATTGTTGCCTTGCGGTGCGCCTGCCGTTATATTATTTTCAGTCTGAAATAAAGTAAAGGGTTTGCGTGACGATACGCGACCTTTATTCCCACCTCCCGATCCAAGGATTCAGGCAAGATGAATCGCTCCCACCTGTTGGCGATGTGCGTCCTGCTGAGCACAGCTGCACTGGCCACCGCTGCCGAGCCTGAGAAGTTTTCCGCCGAAGACGTGACGTTCTTCGAGAAGGAAGTTTTCCCCATTCTGCGGGCGAACTGCTTTTCTTGCCACGGTGGTGAGCCCAAAGTGCAAGGCGATTTCAAACTCACTTCGCGCGAGGACATTCTCAAAGGTGGCGAAAGTGGCGAAGCCGGCGCGACGCCCGGCAAGCCTGAGTCGAGCAGCTTGATCGAAGCGATTAACTATCGCGGTCTCGAAATGCCGCCGAAGGGAAAGTTGGCGCAAGCCCAGATCGATGTGCTCACCAAGTGGGTCAAGATCGGTCTGCCCTACTCGGCGGAACTCGTCGCGAAAGCGCAGAAACGCCACGGCGCGCCGGTGGTCGATGATGAAGCCCGCAACTTCTGGGCGTTTCGCGCGGTGACGCGACCAGCCGTGCCGGAAGTAAAAAACAAGTCGTGGGTTCGCAATCCCGTCGATGCCTTCATTCTCGCGGGGCTCGAAAGCAAAGGCTTCACACCCGCCGCACCGGCAGAGAAGGCTTCGCTGTTGCGTCGCGCTTACTATGCAGTGACTGGTTTGCCGCCGTCGCCGGCTGAGGTTGAGAGCTTTTTGAAAGACAACAGCGACGGCGCTTACGAGCGGGCCATCGATCGCTTGCTTGAATCGCGGCAGTACGGTGAACATTGGGGCCGGCATTGGCTCGACCTGGTTCGTTATGCCGAGACCAACAGTTTTGAACGTGATAATCCTAAGCCGTTTGTCTGGCGTTATCGCGACTACGTGATTCGCGCGTTCAACGACGACAAACCCTACGATCAATTCATCCGCGAGCAACTCGCCGGCGATGAACTCGACAACGCGACGGCTGAGACGCGAATCGCGACCGGCTTTTATCGCCTCGGCTTGTGGGACGACGAACCGGCCGATCGCACGCTGGCTTACTACGACGGTCTTGATGACATTCTCGCGACGACCAGCCAGGCTTTTCTCGGCCTGACGCTCAATTGCTGCCGCTGCCACGATCACAAGATCGATCCCGTGCCCCAGAAGGACTACTACTCCTTCATGGCGTTCTTCCACGGTGTGCGGCACTTCGACAATGGCAACGGTTCGCTCCGCTCGATCGCGTCGGCCGAGGATCAGAAAAAGTTCCAAGGTCAACTTGATGCTCACAACGATCGAATCCGTGAACTCGATCAGTCGCTGTCCGAGATCGAGCAGATCGTGAAGCCGCACCTGAAAGGTGGCGAGCGGGACGATTTCAAGCATGACAACCGCAAGGTCGACATACTGAAGAAGTATCAGCCAGATACGATTACCCGCGAGACCTTCGAAACCTTCCGCGACAATTTTCGCGAACGCGAACGAATGCGCCGCAATCCGCCAAAGTCGGGCGAGCAAGCGCTCGTTGTGACTGAGAATGGCAACCGAGCCAAGGAGACATTCATCCTGCTGCGGGGCAATCCGCAAAGTCAGGGCGACAAAGTTGAGCCGGCGTTTCCTTCGGTTCTGCAGCCCGCGGACGCTCCGGCGATTCCGGAGATTAGACCTGCCGACAACAATCAAAGCTCGGGCCGTCGCCGCGTGCTCGCCGATTGGATTGCCAGCCCAAACAATCAGCTGACGTATCGCGTGCTGGTCAACCGCATTTGGCAGTACAACTTTGGCCGCGGCTTGGTACGTTCGTCGAGCAACTTTGGTTACATGGGCTCGCCGCCGACGCATCCTGAGTTGCTCGATTATCTAACAACCGAGCTCATCGCCGGCGGCATGAAGCTCAAACCGCTTCACAAACTGCTGCTCACCTCAAACACCTTTCGCATGGGGAGCCAGCAGAGTGCCGAGGCGAAGTTGAAGGATCCGGAGAACGATTCGTACTCCCACTTCGATATGCGGCGGCTCACGGCGGAGGAAATTCGCGACTCGGTGCTGACGGTCAGCGGCAACATCAATCTGAGCAAGTCCTCGGGCCCCAGCATTTATCCGCTGATCCCCGCCGAGGTCCTCGCCGGTCAATCGGTCCCCGGCAAGGGCTGGGAAAAATCCTCGCCCGAAGATGCTGCGGCCCGCAGCGTGTATGTCCATATCAAGCGCTCGCTCGGCTTGCCGATTCTGGTGGCGTTTGATGCGCCCGATCCGGACGCTCCCTGTCCGGTCCGATTCACCACGACCCAGCCGACGCAGGCCCTCGGCATGATCAACGGCGAGTTTATGCATTCGCAGGCCAAGGTCTTCGCCGAGCAATTGCAAAAGGCGGCGAGCGAGCCACGCGAGCAAGTTCGATTGGCTCTCAATCGGGCTTTGCAGCGCGAGCCGAATGAGAAAGAAATTACTCGCGGTTTGCAGTTTTTGAAGGACTCGCAGGAAACGGACAAGTTGCCTGCCGATGTTTCGCTGCGGCGGTTTTGTTTGCTGGTTTTGAATTTGAATGAGTTTGTGTTTGTGGATTAGTCGCCTTGCATTGGTGTAACCGCCCTTCACCCAAACCTTCTCCCCGGAATGCCGAGGAGAGGTGACGAAAAGACACAGGAACAATAACCATGAAAAACTTCTGCGGTCGCACCCGGCGCGAATTCATTTGGCAAACCGGCGCAGGTTTCACCGGCGTCGCGATGGCTGGGTTGTTCGGCAATGAACTGGCTCCCCAAGCGAAAGCCGCCGACGCCAAGCCGGCGTTTGCCAACCCGCTGGCCCCGAAAAAGCCGCACTTTGCCGCGAAGGCCAAGAGTGTGATCTTTCTGTACATGTATGGCGGCCCCAGCCACATGGACACGTTCGACTACAAGCCGGCGATGATCGGCATGGACAACAAGACCATCAAGGTGAAGACCTTTGGTCGCGGCGGCAAAAAGGATGAAGGTCGCATCGTCGAGCCGCGCTGGAAGTTCAAGCAGTACGGCGAATCGGGCAAGTGGGTCAGCGATCTCTTTCCGAATCTCGCCAATCATGTCGACGATATCGCGTTCCTCCATTCGATGACGGCCGATTCGCCGATCCACGGCTCGGCGATGATTCAGATGAACACGGGCAAGGTCCTCAGCGGTGCTCCTTGCATCGGCTCGTGGGCCAACTACGGCCTCGGCAGCGTGAATGAAAATCTGCCGGGCTTTGTGGTGATGCTCGATCCCCGTGGTGGCCCGATCAGCGGCGCGAAGAACTGGAGCAGCGGCTACATGCCCGCGCAGTACGAAGGAACGATGTTCCGCTCGCAAGGGACGCCGATCCTCGACCTGGCTCGCCCGTCCGGTATGACTGAGGCAGAACAGCGACGGCTGCTCGACACGGTTCGCGGCTTCAATGACGATCACATGGCGGCTCACGACCAGCACAACGCGCTGGCTGCCCGCATCGCCAGCTACGAACTGGCGTTCAAGATGCAAACCAGTTCGCCCGAAGCGACCGATATCGCCAGCGAGCCCGAGAGCATTCACGAAATGTATGGTCTCAACGACAAGAAGACCGCGACCTTCGGCCGGCAGTGCCTACTCGCGCGGCGACTGGTCGAGCGCGGCGTGCGGTTTGTGCAGCTCTACTCCGGCGGCGCTCACAACGACGACAACTGGGACGCCCACGGCGACCTCGCTCACAATCACAACCTGCACGCCGGCGAAACCGACAAGCCGATCGCGGCCCTGCTCAAAGATCTCAAGGACAAGGGTCTGCTGGAAAGCACGCTCATCGTGTGGGGTGGCGAATTCGGCCGTCAACCAACGGCGGAATACCCCAACGGCACGGGGCGCGACCACAACGCTTACGGCTTCACGATGTGGATGGCCGGTGGCGGTGTGAAGGGCGGCGTGAGTGTCGGTACGACCGACGAAATCGGCGCCGCTGCCGTCGAGAAGCCGTTCCATGTGAAGCATCTGCATGCAACCATGCTTCACCTGATGGGCCTCGATCCCGATCGGCTCACGTACTTTTACGGCGGGCTCGATCAAAAGCTGGTGGGAGTAGAAGGGGCGGAACCGATCAAGGAAGTCATGGCGTAGCGGACTCGCTGCCATGTTTATGATCGAGGACGAACTCCACGCGACACAGTGGGGGCCATACGTAACTCTTGCCGAAGCTATCGCCGAATTGCGACGTCGCGTTTTGATTCCGTGGGATCAAGAGCCGAATCGGGCGCCGTGTTCGAGTTGGCAGACCTGTGGGCGAAACTACGAGATTGTCGAGTGTGACGATGCGTGGAACGAGCTGAGGCACATTCCGGCCCTTAAAATCTCTGCCGAGAAAGTAGTGTGGGCCGACGGTATGGATCACTTTTAAGAAAGCCTCTCGCGCGAGAGGCTGCCGTGGCCTACTTAGCCTATCTTTTGGTGTCGGAGACACCGCTGGAATCTGAGTTGGTTCGCGAGTTTCACCGTGGCGGCGCTCACCATGGCCGTGTTCGCCGGCCAATTTGCCCAGCAGTTTGGCGTGAAACACGTCTCCAATCTCGCCTTCGTGGTCGCGGCTGGTGCAATTCTCTTTGGTCTCTTCGGCTGCCTCATCTTTCAGTGGATTCTGGCTGTCGTACGGATTTTTTTTGCTCCCGCGCGACGACGACGATAGCCCGCCGGACAAAATGCTTTTCTTCTGTTAGTCATCGGAATAAACTGAAAGTGGCTACTCAGCCGTGCGTATTTCGCTGCCTCCTCTCCCGCAGCGAGTCCACCGGTTGCTAATCTGCCGCTCCCACCACGTGCCTGCCATTCGCTTTGAGTTGCACTATGGTCGATCGTCATGTCCCGCCTCGGAACCGTGCGATCCAAATCCTGACAGAAGCACGAGAAATACTGGCCGAACGTTTGACCGAGCGAGTGCTCGATTCGGCTGACGAAATTCTCGCCGATGCTCGCGGCGAATCGTACATGAACGACATCGACGTCGTGTACGAACAAGTCGGTCTCCGGCTCTCGCACATCACGCAGATGCTCGCGAACCTGCCAGCCGAAGAAGAGGTTGACGTACAGCAGCCGATCAGTGAGTTTCGTACCGACGACGATTTGAGTTCGCAGGATTATCCGGTCATCGCCGAAGAGGCGGTGACGCACGACATGGTCGCTACTAATCCTCGGCCAGCCCTCGTCGGCCCGATGTACGTCTCGGCCCCGGCGCTGCCGGCACCGAAACACGAACCCTCGCCGTTCCCGGGCGAAGAGCCGTCGCTGCAGCACTTCGTCCTGCAAGTGCAAGCCAGCGACGTGCGGGCCGCGGGCAAAACCCTCGCCGTACTATTCGCTCTTCCCGATAGCCGCGCTCTGCTGTGTGCCGCAACGTTTGCCGAACGCTGGCGTCGTAACCCCGACTTCATCGCCCGCGCCATGCAACTCCGTACCGAGGTTGCCAGTGGCACTTACAACGGCGCGTTGGTCCTCCTCTTCGAATGCTTCGGCCTGACCGGCATCGAATCGATCGGCGTGTTGCAAACACTGCAGAATCGGCTGGCGGAGTAGCTGCAGAAGCTTATCCACGCGTGATAGCAATCACCGCTGTTCAGGCGATTTTTGGGGAGTGAAATTCCCGGAAATCAGTTATACTTGGGCAGGAGGATCGCATGCTCAAAAATCATCCCCCCACGACGCTCGCAGTGCGCCTGGGCCTGTGGCTGGCAGTTTTGCTGCTGGTGCTTGGCTCGGTGGCAAGTGCGCAGGAAGCCAAAGCGCCGGCTGGGCCGCCGCCGACTGCCGAGCAACTGGCTCGCTGGGGCCGTGAACTCGACCACGACGAATTTCTGGTGCGCGAGGAAGCGACTCAGCAACTCGTCCGCGCTGGCTTGCCTGCCGTGGAAGTCTGCCGCCGAGTTCTGCAGCAGCCCACTCCCGAGTCGGGTTCGCGGGCCATGCACGTGTTGCATCAGCTAGCACTCTCGAATGATCTCACACTGCTCGACGCTTCCCGTGGCGCACTCGAGGAAATGACTCGCGGAAAAAGCACTCCCCTGAAGTCGCGGGCCGAAGAAGTGCTTGCCCAGCTCAACTCTCAGCGTCAAGCCATCACGCTCGGCGAGCTCGAAGGGCTCGGGGCTCGTATCCGCCGCACCAATTACGTCACCGGCTTCGCCACCGAGGAAGTGATTCAATCACTCGAGATCGGCAGCGATTGGCGCGGCAACGATGACGATTTCCGCCGCTTGAAATGGCTGACCGACATTCGACAGATCGCCCTCGTCGGCGATCGCGCCACCGATGGCGCGCTGAAGTACGTCGGCGACATGAAGGGCCTGAAATCGGTGCAAGCCTATCGAGCCAATATCACCGACGCCGGTGTCAAGAACTTGGCCAACTGCTCTCAACTCGAAGAAGTCGGTTTGTACTACATCCAAGCCATCACCAACGAGTCGTTGCAATCGCTGAAGGGAGTGAAAGCGCTCACTGCCGTTCGCGTTTACGGCACTCGTGCTACTCCCGAAGTCGCTGCCGAACTTCAAGCCGGTCTCGGCGCCGGCAAGGTCGACTTTCGGCACGGCGCGTTCCTGGGCGTTGGTTGCATTACGGTCGACACCAGTTGCACGATCAGCCGGGTGAACAAAGACAGTCCGGCCGATCGCGCTGGCATTCAACAAGAAGACATCGTGCTGAGTTTCAACGAGCAGGCCGTTCCTGATTTCGAAACGCTGACCAGCATCATCTCGAAACTCAAGGCCCGTGACACCGCCGAATTGGTTGTGCAGCGCACCGCACTCGATGCCAACAATCAGCCCGTGCAACGCAAGGTGACTCTCAAAGTCCCGCTTGGCGAGTGGCCGGTTGAGCAGTTTATTATCGGCGCGAATCGGGAATAGCTATTCCTTCACCACGCCATCCCGCTTCGCCAAGCTCAGCGCTAGCGACGCGCCGCTATTGAGCGCGCCTTCCATGTAGCCCACAAACTTGTAGCACGTGTGCTCGCCGGCAAAGTGCAAACGGCCGAGCCCTTTGTAATAGGTCGGACCGATCGAGGTGACTTGCCCTGGCGCAGGGAATGAATATCCACCCTTGGTCCATTCTTCCTTGGGCCAAGTCATGAAACGAGTTTTCACGAGGTTGTCGCCGTACGCGGGATAGACCTTCGACAGCTCCGCTTTGTACGCGGTATCGGCAGCAGCGCCTTCGCGCGTCAGGCAATGTTTGGCTTGGCTACCGCCCGAGAAGCCGACGAGCAGAGCGGTCGTGGGGTCGTCAGGCTGACTATCCGTTCCTTCCCAAGTTTGGCTGACGTCGCCGTCGGTCAAGCTGTATTGCGAATTCTTCGTGTCGAGCCAAAATCGCTTCTTGACCGCGGAAAGATATTTGCAGGCCACGCCCATCTGCGTGCGGATGTTCGCCGGCAGATCGGGCGAGAACTTGATTCGCTCCCACACGCTCGGCGGCGTCGCGAGAACGACGTCATCGGCTTCGATTGTTCGTCCATCGGCACAGGTTACTACAACGCCGTTGGCATCGAACCTGACTTCAGTCACCGGCAACCGCAGACGGATTCGCTCAGCGCCGATCCGCTCCGCCAGTTGCAGGGCCAGTTGCTGATTGCCACCGACGCAGCGATAGACCTCGGTATCGTCCCAATAGGCCTGACCGCCGCCACCTTTGATGGTGGTGAGCATGGCCAGCAGGCTGGCGTGCGCATTGTCTACGGCGTTGTCGGATGCGAGCTGAATACCGATTGCAGCCCGAGACAGCTCACCAACGTCTTTTAGCCCGCTGAGCCAATCGGCCAGCGATTGCTTGTCGAGCGCCGCCGCATCGGGGCTCGTCCAAGGCTGATCGGCATCGATCTTATCGGCTTGCTCGTTGAGCGATGAAAACGAAGCGTCAAGCTCTTCATAGATTTTCTTGACCTCGTCTTCGCTCCGCAACTTGCCTTGCAGGTGCACAGGGTACAGCAGCGCTGCGTCATCGGTGACGTCGATAAACTTCAAGCCAAAACTTTCGGCGTACCGCACCCACGTTGGATGATTCGAGCCGATCAGTTCGCCGCCTCCCTCGCACCATTTCTTCTCGGCCATATCGGTGAAGGTGTGGACGCGGCCGCCGAGGCGATTGCGGGCTTCGATGACCGTCACCTTGTAACCAGCCGTGGCCAGTTCGTATGCGCAGGCCAAGCCAGAAAATCCAGCACCGATCACGATCACTCGTTTGGCGCCTTGAGCTTGCGCCCGCGACTCACCTGCGAATTGATCGCTGAGTAATAAACCAGCGGTGGTCGCCAATGTGGCTTGCAAAAAGCGGCGGCGGTCTTCAGTGGAGACCGGTCCCAGAAACTTGCGGCGAAGACGAGAATAGAGAGAGTTGGACATATTTGCAGGCTTTCAGAGGTGAGCAAGGACGCTTGGATGAAGTGGCGAGAAACTGCAAAAGAGCTTCTCACCCTAGACCCTCTCCCCGCAGAAGCGAGGAGAGGAAGTGATTGGACAATTTGTCTTCACTACTCATCGTTGATCGGACCAATGCCAACCAGCCAGAGCTTAAAGAAGTTGACGATTTGCGTCTTCGTCAGCTTGTTGGCATTCAGGGCGTACGTCACTTTGCTCGATGCCGGGGTTTCCCCGCCCGAGATGAACTTGTCCTCGTAGGCGATTTTGCCCGTCATGCACGGCAGCGAGTCGTCGACGGCGAAGAACGCATCTTCGTCGCTCAACTTGTCAAACGCGGCGGCTTCGGTCGTCTGCGGCGCTTGCTTGGCTTCATTCCAGCGGAGGTTGAATTGGTATTCACCCTTGCCATTGGTCTTGCGGTTGTCGTCTTCGACCCACTTCACGCTGCCGGTGACGATGTCTTCGACATCCTTGCCGTTGAAGTTGTAACGAAAGCGAATACCGTCGGTCAGCCAGTTGCCCGTTTCATAATCGAAGTCGAGCCGCCCGTTGACCGTGGTCCGCGGGTAGTTCCCCGCCGGTCCCTTGGCCAACTCCAAGTCGACGAATTTCATCGGATCGACCTTAGCAACCTTGATTT
This sequence comes from Anatilimnocola floriformis, assembly GCF_024256385.1. NCBI lineage: Bacteria > Pseudomonadati > Planctomycetota > Planctomycetia > Pirellulales > Pirellulaceae > Anatilimnocola > Anatilimnocola floriformis. Next base: position 5,098,346 of record NZ_JAMLFW010000001.1, on the reverse strand, counting down.
CGACTGTCTTGTTGCCGACGAGCCGCTTGTAGGTGTACGAAGCCAGGTTGTCTTCTTTCTTCGACTTGCCAATCAGTTTGCCGCCGAACTTATCGGTGAACGAAGGCTGCTTGTTGACTGCGTCGATGGCGATGCGCAGCGGACTATCGAGTATTGCGCCGCCGGTGATTTCATACGCGCCGGTCGTGGCATTGATCGGCACCGTGCCGACCCATTTGCCGACGTTGCGCTTCTCGTCGAGATTTGTCGGATTGCGCACAGCCAGGCCGATGTCGAACGACAGCTCGGCCTTCTGCTTCTGGCTGCGAATGATCTTTGTAAACAAGTCGGGCTGCCGCGTGATCTTGCCGCTGAACTCGGTAGTCTTCGCCACCGACAGTTTGAAGGCGTAAGTGTCCTTCGCGCCGAGCGCCGACGAGCCCTCGGTGTACGTGCCAGTCGAGTCGAGCTCGGTGCGGGTCTTGAAGTCGATTTCCATCGTCCCCGCGATCACTCCCTGCTCGGTCAGCGTTTGTTCCTGCCCGCGCAGTTGTCCCGCAGTAAAGCAAACCAGGGCCAGTGTGCAACCAACCGCCAGCCGCAACCATGAGACCAACTTCATCGTGTGTTTCTCCCAGCAACAGAATTGCCAATCAAGCGTCGAATTAACGCCCCGCTGCGCGCTGTATGAAGTGACAGCGCCGGCGGGGAGTCAGCTGCGCGCGAATGCAGATTGAGCAGTGATTCGCTGCAAAGTGGGCGATATTCCGTTCAGGCACGGAAATCTGGAGAAATCATCCGCTAGCGAGCGTTTATTCGCCCTGCTCCGGCGGCGGAGCAAAGCCGCGTCGCACGGTGTGCTCGGTGATCGTTCGCGGTAAGACGAATTGCAGTAGATAGTCGGCGCCGCCCGCTTTGCTGCCGATGCCCGACATCTTGAAACCTCCGAAGGGTTGCCGGCCGACGAGCGCGCCGGTGATCGAGCGATTGAGATACAAATTGCCGACGACGAATTCACGACGAACACGGTCGAGCGTTTCCGGACTCCGCGAAAAACAGCCGCCGGTTAACGCATAGTCGGTGCCGTTGGCGATCTGCAGGGCTTCGGTCATATCGGCTGCTTTGATGACTGCCAGGACTGGGCCAAAGATTTCCTCTTGAGCGATCCGCGCGTTCGGCGGCACATCGGCAAAAATGTGCGGGCCGACGAAGGCCCCTTGCTGGGCGAGCGTGGCGACATCGCGACCGAGCACCAAACGCGATTCGTGAATGCCGATTTCAATGTAGCGTCGAATGCGCGTCGCCGATTCTTCATCGATCACCGGGCCGATGACCGTGGCAGGATCGTCGGGCAAACCGATCTTCAAACTCTCGGCCGCGGCCACCAGCCGATGCAAGAATGTGTCGTAAACGTCAGCGAGCACAATGACTCGGCTACAGGCCGAACACTTCTGACCTTGATAGCCGAACGCACTCTTCACGACGCCGCTGACGGCTTCGTCGAGATCGGCATCGGCATCGACGATGATGGCATTCTTGCCGCCCAGCTCGGCGATGACCTTTTTGACCTGCACCATTCCTTTTTGCGAAACCTCGGCAGCACGGGCGTTGATCGCCAAACCCACTTTGCGCGAACCGGTGAAGGCGATGATCGCCACGTCGGGATGCTCGACGAGCGCCGCGCCGACGACTTCGCCGCGGCCCGGCAGATAATTCAGCACGCCAGCGGGAAGATCGACTTCCTCGAAGACTTCCATCAGCAGTGCGCCGATCACCGACGAGGTTTCCGCGGGCTTCATGATGACGGTGTTGCCCGTCACCATGGCCGCGACTGTCATGCCCGTGAGAATCGCCAGCGGGAAGTTCCAAGGAGCGATCACCGCAGTCACGCCGCGAGGCAGATATTCGAATCGATTCTCTTCACCGGGGACATCGACGCCGGCAAGGCCCTGCAGTCGAACGGCTTGTTCAGCGTAGTATTCGCAGAAGTCGATCGCTTCATCGACATCGCCGGTGGCTTCTCGCCAGGTCTTGCCGCATTCAAAAACTTCCCAAGCCGAGAGTTCGAACAGGCGCTCGCGCATCACTTCGGCGGCGCGGCGCAGATAGTTCGCTCGCTCTTCGACCGGCAATCGCGACCAGACCGGCAGGGCCGTCTTCGCCGCAGCCACCGCCTGCTCTGCATGCGATTTGTTCGCCGCGGCGATCTGGCCGACGACGGTTGTTCCCTGGGCGGGATTGAGCGATTCAAAATACTCTCCCGAGTCGACCGGCTCACCACCGATGACAAGTGGATAAGTCAGGCCAAGCTGCTCACGGACATTCGCGATGGCAGACTGCATCGCGTCTCGGTTTTCCTCGCGGGCGAAGTCGACTGGAGGTTGATTGCGGAACGCGAGCGGAGCCATATCTGCATCCTCGGTTAGCACGCGATAGGTTGATTTTGTCGACGTAGGCGATTCGCCGGTCGCATTGTCGAGCGGATTTTTTAGCAGCTGAGCCGCCGGCACGTGATCGAAAGAACCTGCCCGCAGGAACGAATCGTTCGACGTGTTTTCCAGCAGGCGGCGCACGAGATACGCCATGCCGGGAATCAAATCGCCGAACGGCATGTAAACGCGAACCCGCATACCGAGATCGACCAAAGCCTGCTTTTCGGCATCGGCCATACCATAGAGCATTTGCAGTTCGACTCCGTCCGACGGAATGCCGAGCACGCGGGCCGCGGCAATACCATGCGCCAGCGAACGAACATTGTGCGAAGCGAGCGCCGGTCGCAGATGAAGCCGATTGCGTAGTACGAACCGCGTGCACTCCTCATAGCAAACATCCGACTGCCATTTCCGCTGAAAAACCGGAATGGGCCAGCCGTTGGCTTGGGCGCGGATCGTTTCAAAATCCCAATAGGCTCCCTTCACCAAGCGAACCCAAACAGGCGCGCCCCGTTGAGCAGCCCAATCGCGCAACGTGATGAGATCGGCTGGCGTGTCGCGCAAGTAACATTGCAGCACGATGCCGACGTCGGTCCATGTATTGAACTCCGGCTCGCTGAGAATCGTCCGGAAAATATGCAGCGTGAGAGACTTCTTCTCGTACGACTCCATGTCGACGTTGATAAACGCGTGAAGTCGCCGCGCCGTGCGGAATAACTCGCGCAGGCGAGGACCGACACGCTTCAGTGTGCCAGCCGGGTCGATGGCATCGAACTGGCTATCGAGCGCGCTGAGTTTGATCGAAAGATTCAACCGCGGAATCGGCCCGCGATCGTCCTCATCTACCAGCAGATCGGTCGGCCACGTCGCAATCTGCGGCGCGAGGTTTTCGAGCAGTTCGAGATAATGGCGGAAGTGTTCTTCCGCCTCGCGCTCGGTCAGAACTGCTTCACCGAGAATGTCGAGCGTGAAAGCCCGCCGCAGATCGCGCTCGTGACGAGCGGCTCGCACGACCTCTTCCTGAGTCTCGCCCGCGATGAACCGCCGGGCCATGTCGCGGGCACTCAGTCGCGCTGCTCGTGCGACCGCCGCTTGCGTGAACGGCAGTCGCTGCGTGAGATTCAGCGCTACGCGGGCCGGCGCCGGCAAATGCTCTTTCACACCGGCTAGATATTCATGCAGATGGTCAGTCACCGCTTCCGGCGATTGCAGCATCGGCAGCACATCGACGAAGCGAAAGAGCTGCACCTTCAGCCCTTCATCGCGCATCGTCCACGACAGCAGCTTTTCATCCCACCACCGCCGCTGCCAGATGTGCGGTTGGCCTAGCTTTAGGCTGCTGAAGAGCTGCATTCCCAACTGCTGCGTTTGATGCTCGACCTGAGCAATTTGATCAGGCGAGAAATCTTCAGCCGGTGGGAAGTGCCTGGTCATGGGTACTCGTGCTGCCGAACAATGTCATCCAGCTAATTGTTCGTAAAGAGCAGCGTGGCGGTCAACCATCTTTTCCACCGAAAACTCGCTCAAGACGCGCGCTTTGCCCGCTGCGCCGAGTTTCTTCGCTAAATCCGGTTCGCTGAGCAATAGTTGCGCCCGTTGAGCGAATGTGCCGCGGTCGCCAACATCGACCAGAAAGCCTGTTTCCTCCGGCACAATCAGGTCGCGATTGCCGGGAATGTCGCTGGCCACCACCGGCAGGCCCGCGCTCATCGCTTCAAGCACGGCATTCGATTGGCCTTCATAGCCGCTGGCGAGCCAGAGCAAATCGAGGTGCGGCAGGATCTGCGGCACGTCATTGCGTTCGCCGAGGAAGTGGACTTTCTCAGGCACATTGGCCTGCCGCGCGTAGCGTTCGAGTCGCCAACGCTGCGGACCGTCGCCGATTACCAGCAGGTGAGCATCCTCGCGAATGCATTTCAAAAGATCTGTTGCCCAGATCAAATCCTTCACGCGCTTCTGCGGCCAGAGTCGGCCAATCGCACCAATCAAGCGCGCATCCGCGGGGATCTTCAACTCCGTGAGCAGTTGTTCGCGCGAGATCGTGTCTGTGGGGGTGAACGGACGAATGCCGTTTGGAATCACTGCGAATTTTTCGACAGGCAAGCCGTGCTGTGCGTAAAAGTCCTGCACACCGCTACTGTTGGTGATGATCCGGTCGGTCTTCTTGGCCAGAACGCGATCGATCGATAGTTGCAGCGTTCCTTTCCAAGGATCAACGCAGCGCTCACTGGCCAGGATGTGCTTGACGTTCGTCGAGATCGCCGCTTGTCGGCCGTAGGCATTCGCGGCAAACAGCCAGGTCTGCACGATATCGGGCTGCAACCGCTTGATCTCTTTCCGCAGTCGCCAGTAGGCAAAGGGATCGATCTTCCACTGCTTGTTGATGAACGACAGCGGCACATCGGCGGCCCGCAGGTTTTCTTCCAGGGGGCCGCTATGCGTCAGCACGCACACATGCACATCAAACTTATCGCGCGGCAAGCCCGCCGCCAGCAAGGCGAGTTGCTTCTCGGCGCCACCGCGCACGAGGGTAGGAATGATCTGCAAAATGCGAATGGTCACGCGCTAATCCGTTAGGCGAAGATGGCGACGAGTTTGAAGAAACCACTCCCTTCACCATACCAAATCTGGCCCCCGGCGCGGGATGCCAATCGAGCCTAGTCCGCGTGGAGATCCCCGTTAGTACCTGGAAAACGCAGGGTCGATCCCCTGGTAACAGGCGGTGCAGCGAACTTTTCCGGCGCCGTCGCAGGTGCTGCAGGGAACCCGCACGGGAACCTGCTTCGTCAATCGGCTGCCATCGAGTAACGGCACCGATTCGGTGCGATACGTTAATGTTCGTCCCTGTTTGCAATCACGCACCGGGCAGGGAAACATGCCGCTACCGTGACAGGCCATGCACCATGGATCCTCGAACCCGTCCCAGGTTTTGCGGCGGCGCGTCGCTTCGTACTTATCGGTGAACTCGACCGTGTTGGTGTCCTTGAGGATTAGCACCTGAACTGTGGACGCGGCAACGTGTTCGACGGCTTCTTCCCAGGTCCGCTCTTTCGCTACGGCATCATGCCAGTTGTCGCGTATGCCGCGCAGGTTGTCTTGCAAAAATGCGACAGCTTGGTCAGAACCGACGCCGGCGGGATAACCGCCGCCGACCGAATAAGGGAGCAGGATCGCTGTATTCACCGCCACCACGCGACCGTGAATGTCGCAGGCAGGCCCGCCACTATTGCCACCATTCATGACCGCATCGTAGAGCAAGTAGTTACGGAAATTAGCCAGCGCTCCTTCCATTCCCGAATGGGGCGGCAAGCCGGAAACCAAACCGCGCGTCACTTTGAGCGTATTGCCGAGCTCGAACGAGCGGGGAAAACCAAGGAGTCGCAACTCCGCGCCCAGGCGGGGGAGTTCGGTGGCAAAACTCAGCGGCGGCGCTTGCAGTTCGTTGCAACGCAGAATGGCCAGGTCCAAGTCGGGCCGTTTCGAAACAACGTGCACGGTGGCCGGCATTCGCTTTTGTGGATTCTCCTGTTCGACGAGATAGAGACCATCGGCTTCGTCGGCCACGTGTGCATTGGTCATGACATAACCGGGCGCGATCACGAAACCTGTCCCAGAGCCTGCGACGCGCAGCTTGCGATAAGGATCTTGGTAACGCGTCACTGACGACGTTGGTGAAGTTGAAGAGTTTGGCGAGGTTGGTGGAAATTGTTCGAGTGTGGCGGCCGGTTTCACTTCGCGCACATCATTCATGTACAGCCAGCCGGTTTTGGGATCAAACTCATAGCCGCCGTTCACTCGGCGGGCTTTGGTGTAGAGCGTTTCCCATCGCTTCGTTTCGGCTGTATCTAGATTCACCGACAAGAGCGGTCCCATTTTGGCTCGCATTTCAGCTCGCGACAAAAGACCGACCCGGCCGAGGTTCTGCACAATTTCGGGGACGGTGGGCGTCAGGTCCAACGCTTGTGCCCAGTGACCGAGGGCCTGCGAATACTGGCGCTGACGGATCTCCGTGATCGCCAGGTTGTTGAGCGAAGCACAGAGGTTGGCCGTTTCTGCAACGGTCAATTCTTCGCGCTTGTTAAGCCGGCGAGTCACGCATGCCTCGAAGCGATCGGCTGCTTTATTGGTATCGCGATCGATAATGGCGGCGAGCAGTCCCAGGCGAAAGTCGGCGCGAATGCTTTCGGGCTGAGCTCGACTCGCATCGCGAAACCGTTTCTCGGCGGCTTCCACCGAACCGATCTGATAGAGCTGTGTCGCCTCGTGAAACAGCTTGAGCTCTTCCGCTTCCAGCTTTTCGATTTCGGCCTTCGTGAGCCATTTGGTGCCGAGTCGCAGTAATGATTGATCGGCGGCTCGCTGCCAGCTTTCGTGTCCCGCTTTGGCGCGTTCCTTTTCTTCGTCAGGAATTTTCGCATCGGCCATGAACACGCTGTAGAGTGCCAGCGCTTTCTTGGCATCGCGCTGGCGCTTTGCCGCTACTTCCAGTTTGGCTGCCGTCGGAAATGCCGATTGCGGCCCGCCTGCTACGGGTTCTGCAAATTTGCGAATGTACTCGTTGTCGGCTGCGCACAGCTTGGCGAGCGGGATCTCAATGGTTTTGGAATTGTCGACGCGCTTCAAGTGCGCAACGCCGTTGACCACTTTCAACAGCTGCGCTTCGACCTTGAACGTGCTGGAGGCATCGGTCCAGACGCGCGTTGCAAAGACATCGCCAGTAAAATTCAGCGAGCCCTGTTGAGCCGATGCAGCTGCTGCGAAAAACAAGACGAGGCAAAACACGAACGACAGGCAGGAAGGTCGCCGCATGGAAAACCCTTTGCGGTTTTTGTGGTCAAGGAAATCTGGCGGGCCACGCAAGCGGAGGTCATTTAGCTCCGGCAGGACGGCTATTAAAATAACCTACATGAGCGGCGTTTCCAGCCGATTTCACCAAGAATTCGCACTTCGGCCATTAATGCGCAATGCCACAAATTTTCCTTGACAGGAATTTGCAAAAGTTGCCGCGATTTAGAGTTGCCGTGACAAACTGCTACTTATCTTTCCCGTCCGTCATCCACGCCACGCTGACCCGCGCAACCGTGAGAAATGCAGTCCGCTTTTTGGTGGCTTCATCGATTTTGGTTCGCTCATAAAAACACAGCAACGAGCCATCGGCCGAAACGGCGAGATCGCTGTAGGCGCTGCTGCCGGCTTCGAGCGTTTTGCTGATCGGCCAGGTTTCTCCCTCGTCATAGCTCAGCTTGAGCGACAGGTTCTTGCGGTCACGCCCTTGGCCCGGTTTGGCATTGGCTCGTTCGAGGTTGTGGGGATTCGAAAAGACGATACCGGTTTTGCTACCTTCCTTGGCATTCGGCCAGCGAATGATGTTGGCCATGCAAATTGGTTCGAGCAGTTGCTCGTTGAATTTCGGCGTGCTCCACTTGGTGCTGCCGTCGGGGCTGATCGAAACAGCGCGGCGATGTTCGGGCGATTCGCTCCTCATGTTGATCATCACGCGACCATCGGCCAACTCAATCAAAATCGACTCGTTGGGATTCACCAGCGGCTTGGTTTCGTTGGCAACAATATCGCCCAGTTGCCAGGTTTTGCCGTCGTCGTCGCTGTAGACGGTTGAGACCACCGAGGGCCGATGCGCATGGCCGCCGTTGCCGGTCGACAGCCAGATCGCGGCGAGCAGTCGGCCGTTCTGCAAACGGATTCCGTGGCCCGGCCCAACGGCCAGGCTTTGCCAATCGTACGAGGGGCGGAGTTTTTCGACGACGGCCGTGAGGTCGATCGGCTTGCTGAAACTCAGGCCATCGTCTTCGCTCCGCATGTAGAAAAGGCGGTTGTATTCGACGCAGTAAAGAAAGTGGACAACGCCCGGCCGAGGATCGGCGATGGCGATCGGATTATTGACCGTAATCTCCCCTTCCTTGCCGAGCTTTTGCGCGACGGCGGCGGGATTGCGTTCAAACTTCCCTTCGAGTTCGATGATCTTTTTCATCGGCGACCAAGTCACGCCGCCGTCGGTGCTGCGGCGGAGCATCACATCGATCTGTCCCCAGTCGGTGCTCGCGTTGCGACGAGCTTCACAGTAGGCCAGCACCACTCCGTTCTTGGTTACCACGATGCCAGGAATGCGATACGTGCCATAGCCATCCTTGCCGGCTTCGAAGAGGTCGACCTTGGTAGGTTCGAGCGAAGGCCCTTCCGCCTGGCTTGAACAGGGGAGGAAACCGCAAAGCAGAGCGAGGCAGGTGACGTAGAAAAGTATGTGTCGCATTGTTCGCCTCAATGTTGCGGAGATTCCTACCGTGACGTTTAACTCGATTGTATCGCGGTTTTCCGCTGATTCTCTCAGCGGATCGGCCTGCTGGTTTGCGCAGAGGCCGTTTGCGGGCAAATTGTAACTGCCTAATTTGCCGCTCGCGACTATATTGGATGGTCTGTCTGCCACGCGGCTGCAATGGCACCTCACCCCAATTCTCCCGCCAGGCTTGTCGTCAACGTTCATGGTTTCGCTTGCCTCCAATCCGAAAGCCGACACTGCTTCTAGCAGCGAAAAACCTGTGTCTGGCAACGATGAAATTGTGATGCCGCCGGTCGAGGCAGAGGTGAAACCCGCCCAAGCCGGCGCGCTATCGCAATCGGCGATGTGGGTCGTGATCGCACGTGGTTGGAACGTCGCCGCTTCGGCAGCGCTCAGCTTTTTGTTGCCGCGCTGGTTCGGCGCCAACGTCGGAGCCTGCGGCGAAGTACTCCTCGTTCTTTCGCTGGTTGGCATTGCCGCGATGATCGGCTCGTTCGGATTGCCCGAAACGATGATCCGCCACGTCGCCGCTAACCTGGCTCAAGGCAATCACTCGGCCATTCGCTTACTGGTCCGGCGCTGCGGATTGCTTCTGTTAATGACCTCGATGACGACCGCAGCACTCACTGCGGCCTACTTTTGGCTCGATGGATTTGAGCGATTTCATTTACCCGGCAGCATCTTGCTCGCCGTTGTTGTCGGTTCGGCGATTGTGGCACTCGCCTGGCAAATGGTCGGCGCAGCCGTTCTGCGCGGCATGCATGAAGTGAAATGGGCCAATCTCCTCTCCGGTGGACAATCAGGCGGACCGATCGCGGTGTCGCTGTTTCTCGCCGTACTGGCGACGATGTTCTTACTGTCCCTGGGCGTGACGAGCACTCGGGCCGCGCAGGTCTTGTCGGCGGCGATCACGTTCACCGCGGTTATCACGCTGTGGCAGATGAGTCGCGCTTTGCCTGCCACCGGATCGAGTGCGCTCGATGGCCAGGTTCCCTCGGTGAGCGAACTTGCTTTCGATGCCCTGCCGATCGCGCTCTCGCAGATCGCAGCATTCTGCACGCTCTCGGCTGATCTGTGGCTCGTCAGCCGGTTCTTTGGGACCGACGATGTCGCGTTCTACGGCAGCGCGAAACGTCTTGTGCTGTTGCTCGGCATTCCCGAACAACTCGCGATGCTCACGATCATCGCCGTCATTCCCAGTTTGTACGCCCGCGGCCAAATCGCGGAACTGCAGCGAGTCATTCGGCAAGCAACGAGCCTGGCCGCCTTGCCGGCGATCATCGCCGCCGTCGCACTCATTGTGCTGCCTCAGCAAGTGCTCGGACTGGCGTTTGGTCCTCAATACAAAGCCGCCGCGGGAGTGCTTGTCATCCTGACGCTCGGACAACTGACCGCAAATTGCCTTGGGCCGTGTGGCTACGTGCTGCTGATGACAGGTCGCCGCTGGACGGTGCTCTGCATCACGCTGGTCTGCGGCGTATCGGCGATCGTGGTCGGGGCGATCGGCGCTCATTTCGGCGGATTGATGGGTCTGGCGATCGCGGCAGCGATTTGCACGGCAACTCAGATCACGCTCGAATGGCTGGCCGCGCGCTATTTCGTCGGCGTGTGGTGTCATGCCTCGCCGCTGCTGATTCAAGCGGCAGTCACGCGCGCTCGGACGACTCCACCACCAAAGGAGTCACCACTGTGAAATTCTCCTTGGTAGTTCCCACCGTCGGCCGCCCTGCAGATTTGCAGCGGTTCATCGATCACTTGCAGTTGCAGGGAACGGATCAACTCGCGCTGCGCGATTTGGAACTGATCGTCGTCGATCAAAGCGACAAGCCGGAAACTGGCGAACTCCTCGCGCGACAAACGGTCGAGTTCTCGATTCTTCATTTGCCGATGCAGGGCCGCGGTGCTTCCCGCGCTCGCAACTTCGGCTGGAGTTTTGCCAGCGGCGAGTTCATTACCTTTCCGGATGACGATTGCCATTACCCGCGCGGCTTCCTCGGCGGCGTGCTCCAAAAGTTTGCCGATCCGGCGGTCGATGCGATTTCGACCAGCGTCGAACACATGAGCCGGCCCGAGACGCCTGGCGGCCAGATCACGCGCGACAACGTGCTGGAGTGCTGTCTCGAAGCGGGCCTCTTCGCGCGGCGGCGACCGCTGGGCGATCTGCGGTACGACGAGCTGATGGGCGTCGGCTGCGAGAGTCCTTGGAACAGCGACGAAGGGCCCGATCTGCTGCTGCGAATGATGGCCCGCGGACTGCGGATCGACTATTGCCCTGACCTCGTCATTCATCATCCGAATCCGTTGCAAACGCAGGACGAGCGGCTGCAGGAACGGAATTTCAAATACAGCCGAGGCCGCGGCTATTTGCTGCGGAAGCATCGGTTTCCGGTTTCGCAAATCGCGAACACACTGATCCGCAGTTTCGGCGGAAGTCTGGTGATGGCGGTAACCGCCCGGCCATTTTGGGCGCGCTATTATTGGCGATCGTTCGTCGGCAAAATGATCGGCCTGCGCGGAGGCAAGCATGCTCCAGAACAAGTCCTGACTTCGCCGCTGACTTCGCAGCCGACCGCCTGAGCCAGGGATTAGCCAGTAGCGGGTTCGCATGCTCTAATGGCGGGATTGCCAATGTTCCCTCCACAAATGTGCTCGCTCATGACACGCCAGATTCTATTCCTCAGCATTGTCGTTTTTGCCGCTCCGCTTCTTGCACAGGAAGAGAAGGCAGCGCCGCTTGAGGTTGCAAACTCTAACGCCAAAACCGAAGCGGAGATGAAGGCGTACACCGAGTTGCTCGAGCACTCCGACGGCAAGATCGACATGGTGCCGATCAAGGGTGGCAAATTCCTGATGGGAAGCCCTGCGACCGAGAAAGGTCGCAAAGCTGACGAAGGGCCGCAGCACGAAGTGCAGATCGATCCCTTTTGGATGGCCAAGTGCGAACTGACTTGGGATGCCTACGAAGTGTGGATGGCCGATCTCGATGTCTTCAAACGCGAAGTGACCGGCGTACCGGCGAATGCTCGCGACAAGGCGGCTGACAAATATCAAAAGACCCAACCAACCAAGCCCTACACCGACATGAGCTTCGGCATGGGAAAGCGGCAGTACCCGGCGATCTGCATGACGCAGCACTCGGCTCGCATCTTTTGCAAATGGCTGAGCGCCAAGACCAGCCGTTACTATCGCCTGCCGACGGAAGCCGAGTGGGAATATGCTTGCCGCGCTGGAACGACGACGGCTTACTCATTTGGCGATGATCCCGCCAAGCTCGACGACTATGCCTGGTACATGGACAACAGCGAAGAGAAGTATCAAAAGGTCGGCACGAAGAAGCCGAATCCTTGGGGCCTGCACGACATGCATGGCAACGTTGCCGAGTGGGTGCTCGATCAGCACACGACCGATTTCTACGGCAAGGTGACCGGCAAGCCAGCGGTCAATCCGCTCGCCGTGCCACTCACTGAATATAACCGCGTGGTCCGCGGCGGTTCGTGGGATGGCGATGCAGCGTCGCTCCGTTCGGCGGCGCGGAATGCTTCGAATCTCGATTGGAAGCAGCAAGATCCCCAGATTCCGCAGAGCATCTGGTATTTGACCGATGCTCTGGGCGTAGGTTTCCGCGTCGTGCGGCCGCTGGTCGAGCCAACGGCCGCCGAGGAAAAAGAAAAGTGGGACAAGTCGGAACCGCCCCAGATCGACCGGATCAAAAAGCCGGAGTGAGTGCTTAGCGCACGCGCTCGAACTTCATGCCACCGATGTTGGCGACTTCCGTCTTCAGCGGAATTGTGAAGTTGTCGTTCCCTTCGAAGACCAGGATGGCTGGCTTTTGCTGGCCGTTGGCTTCGATGGCGTTGATATTCAGCACGTCACCCTCTTGGCTGACGAACTGCCACTTACCAGCCGATTTGTAAGGGACGTTGTTTTCGACGCCCGACGAATCCATCACGCCGTCCTTGGTAAACTCGATCGCCATTTCCATCTTTTGCAGATTGGCGATCTGCGCCGGCGTGAGGGTATTGCCGATCGTCTCTTTCTCGAGCACGACCTTGCCATACCACTTGCCGGGCAAGCGTTGGGCAGGTGGCGCGGCGCTTTGGCCGCAGCCGACCGCGGCAATCATAACCGCGGCGAGAGAGAGAGTAACCGAAGTCAATTTAACGATACGAAGCATGGTGATCCTCCTTGATCGACCAGGGGTGACTCACGAGCCGTCGCGCCGCTGCTAGCTTTGGGGCGGCACTTTCACAAACGAAAACGGCTTCTTGCTGAAATCCAGCGGTATCTGGATTTCCGCATGTTCATTATCGACAGGTGTGAACCGTAACTCGCTTTCGTCTGTTTTTCCCGATTCTTTTATCATAAGAATCAGAGTTTTTCCTTCAGACTTTACGTACCGCCACGAACCTTTGCCGGCATACTTGAAGGGACCACCTTCGGCCCGCAAATTGAAATTGCCGTCGCCGGCGAACTTGGCTTCGATGGTTGGTTGCGATACCGCGAGAAACGCACCAACCAGCGGGTTGGCATTCATAAAATCGGCGGGAAGTGCCTTCGTAGTATCGAGTTTCCACGTGCCGACGACTTGCGTAGCTGGGCTGCAACCGGTGGCAAAAAGGGCCAGGCTGCTGACGAGTAACGCAGCAGAAAACGAGCGAATCGCTGTCATGGAAATGCCTTTGTAGCTTACGCTGTGCGGATGGTTACCCGAGTTGATTCCGATCCGCAGAGCGGACCCTACCAGGGCGGACTCTAGCAGCCCGACCACTCGATCACAATTGGAGTCGGGCCGCCGCTAGCATTGCTTCAGTAGCGTTATTTCAACAACACCGCCCCATGCATCTCGCCGCAAGCGGTCACGATCCGCTCAATGATCTGATCGGCCTCTTCGCCGGTCAGGGTCTTTTGCGGTGAACGCAGTTGCACGCTCAGCAGCAGACGTTTCTTTCCTGCGCCGTCCTTGTCGGGAGCGCGGTAAGTGTCGAGATAGCTGACTGCCTGCAAGCGTTCGCCGGCTGCGCCTTTGACGGAGGCCGAAATCTGCGACCAGCGGATACCTTCGTCGACGACGAGGTTAAGGTCGCGGGCGATGGCGGGGAACGTGCTGATCTTTTGATGCTGCGGCGTGAGGACCGCCAGCGGCACGAGCGCGCCGAGATCGAATTCGGCAATGAGCGCATCGCGGCGGAGTCCGAATTGCTTCAGTCCGCCGGGCGAAAGCTTGCCGAGAAAGCCCCACCGCTTGCCGCTGAGTTTCAACTCGCAGGCTTGATCGGCGAGGAGCAGTGGATGTTTGAAATCGACGGCTTCGAGGATGCACTCAGGGTTGATGCGCTGCAGCAACGTTTCCAGAATGCCCTTCACGGTCAGAAAATCTTGTCCACTGACGGCGGCCAATGTCCATTGCTCGTTCGGCAAGCTGTTGCCGAGCGGCAGATAGATGCGCGCCGTTTCGAACAATTGGCTGCTGTCGTTGCCGACCGATTCATTGAGTCGGCGGGCTTCGAGCAGGCTCGGCACGATGCTGCGGCGAAGCCGATCGGCTCCCTTCAGCATCGGCTGATTGGCGATTAGCGGTTCGGCATTCGTCCACGGGCTGAACGCGTTCGACCACGCTTCGGGAACGACGCTCGTTGTCAGCGCTTCGTCATAGCCAGCCGCCGTGAAGACATTCCGCACTTTTTGCAGCACGCGATCGGAGTCACTTTTGTGCGAAGCGGCCATCGGCACGCCGATGTCTTCGGGGATTTTGTCGTAGCCGTGAATCCGTGCGGCTTCTTCGATGAGATCGATCTCGCGAGTCAGATCCCGCCGCCAACTCGGCGCCAGCGCGGCCAATTCGGTGGCCGATGATTTCACAATCGCGCAGCCGAGCGCGGCGAGGATCCGTTCGACTTCGGTTGGCGGAATTTCGATGCCGAGGATCCGCTTGAGCTGCGACAGTCGCAGCACGACCGGCCCTGCCGTGGTGGGCCGCGGTCCGAGATCGATCACGCCGGGAGCCAGTTCGCCACCAGCCAATTGCAGGATCAATTCGCAAGCTCGCCGGCTGGCCCAATCGACGCCGCCGGGGTCCGTCCCGCGCTCAAAGCGATATGACGAATCGCTATGCAGTTTCAGCTTGCGCGAAGCGCCGCGCACTGCCAGCGGTGCGAATTGAGCCGCTTCGATCAGCACGTCGGTCGTGCTCGACGAAACTTCGGTATCGAGTCCACCCATCACACCGGCGAGCGCCACAGGTCGCTCCGCATCGGCGATCACGCACATGTCGGTTGTCAGCGTGTACGTCTTGTGATCGATGGCAGGGAACTGCTCGCTCTCCTTTGCTCGTCGGACGATGATTTGTCCGCCGGCGAGCTTTTTGAAATCGAACGCGTGCAACGGCTGACCACATTCCATCAGCACATAGTTCGTCACGTCGACGACATTGTTAATCGCCGGTTGATCGATCGTGGCCAGTCGTTCAACTAACCAAGCCGGGCTCGGCTTGACCTTCACGCCGCGCAGCAAGCGACCCGAGTAGCGCGGGCAAAGCTCCGGCGCGTCGATTTGAATGCGCACCGATTTCTCAAGCGGCTCGCCGCCGGTTTTTGGCTGCGGCTCGGTTGTTTTGAGCGATTCGCCCAGCAGTACGGCAGCTTCGCGAGCCACGCCAATGTGGCCGAGGCAGTCGGGGCGATTGCTGGTGATCTCGAGATCTATGCAAAAATCGCCGCCGGCCGCCTCCTCGGTCGACTCATGATTGAGCCCCGCCATCATCAGCTTGTGAGCCAACTCACCTGGCGTGACCTTGAGCGCGACGTATTCTTGCAACCATTTCCAGCTAACTAACATTTGCTTGATTCTCTGTAGGGTGGGTCGAAGGGTACTCCCGAGGCCCACCATTTTCTGCCGCCGACTGCATCCATTCGGTGGGCCTCGCCGAGTACAGCTCGACCCACCCTACTCTCGCTTGCTTTAGAACTGTCCCAAAAACCGCACGTCGTTCTGATAGAGATAACGAATGTCATCGATCCCATGCCGACGCATGCAGAGGCGTTCGATGCCGAGACCGAACGCGAAGCCGCAGACCTCTTCGGGATCGTAACCCACGGCCCGCAGCACGTTCGGATCGACCATGCCCGCGCCGCCGAACTCCATCCATTTGTCTCCCCAACTCATATCCACCTCCACGCTCGGTTCGGTGAACGGGAAGAACGACGGCCGGAATCGCACATGCACATCGCGGCCGAGATAGGTCGTGGCGAACATTCGCAACACGCTCTTCAGATCGGCGAGCGTGACGTCTTTGTCGATGAGCAGCCCTTCCATCTGATGGAACATCGGGAAGTGCGTCGCATCGGCTTCATCGGGGCGATAAACGCGGCCGAGCGAAATGACCCGGACCGGCGGCTTCACGGTTTCCATCGTGCGGATCTGCACCGTGCTCGTTTGGCTGCGGAGCAACAGTTGTCCGCAAGGCGACGTCGGGTTAGTCGTAGCCGTGTGAGGAGCCGTTGTTTGAGCGACTTGCAGATAAAAATTATCGAGCGGGTTACGCGCCGGATGCTCCAGCGGAATATTGAGCGCTTCGAAGTTGTGCCATTCGTCTTCGATCTCAGGCCCATCGGCAATCGAGAAGCCGAGCCGGCCCATGATGTCTTTAAGTTCGTCGATCGTTTGCGAGATCGGATGAATCCGGCCGACCCGCGGCCGAATGCCGGGGAGTGTGATGTCGAACCGCGCTGCCGTGGGATCGACGATTTCGCCCGCTTCTTGCTTTTGTTGAATCTCGGTGAAAGCCGCTTCGATGGCTTGCTTCACTTCGTTGAAGCGTTTGCCGGCGCCGGGTTTATCGGGACCGGTTACTTGGCCCAAACCTTTTTGGGCCGACTTCAGTCGGCCACTCTTCGCGCCGAGAAATTCGATTCGCGCGGCCTCGAGGGCTTCGGGCGATTTGGCCGCGGCGAAGGCCGACTGGGCGTCGGTCAGCAGCGTTTCGAGCTCGGTCAGATACTCAGCAAGAGCCATATTCGTTTCGCACATTCGTGTGGATAAAACCGCAATTCAGAGCCCGTCATCATCCCCGGCGAGCGACAAAGTGACAAGGTGAGAAGGGACTACCATCGGCTGCGAGGGTTAAGCATACTGAGAGGCCCCAATTTCCCACCTGAACGTCGGCTGGAGTGAACCATGCGTTCCGTTTGCCTCTTCCTAGCTTTGCTTTTCGCGTGGCCGATTTCCGCCGCAGTCGCCGCCGATGCGGTGCCCGAGTGGATCTGGACTTCCGCCACCCAAGGCGATGGCGAGATCATCTTTCTCCGCCGGGCCATCGAACTCAAAGACACACCGCAGTCGGCCGTGTTCACAGGTTCGTGTGACAATGTCTTCACTTTGTTTGTCAACGCCAAGCACTGCGTCGAGCACAATAACTGGGAACAGCCCGTTCGCGAGGACGTCACCAAGCACTTGGTGAAGGGGAGCAACTTAATCGCCCTCCGCTGCCGCAACGAAGGTGGTCCCGGCGGCATGGTGGGCGAACTCGTCGTGAAATACGCCGACGGCAGCGTGCAAAAAATTCCGACCGATAAAACCTGGCTCGGCAGCAACGAAGGAAAAGACGGCTGGCAGCAGCCGAAGTTTGACGACAAAGCCTGGAAACCAGCCCACGTCATCGGCAAGCTCGGCATCGCACCGTGGAGCGACGTCGCCTGGGGCGGCGCTCGGCCTGCTGGTCAACTCGCCACGGCTACGAGCGCGATTACGACGCTGCCGGGCTTTGAAGTCGAAATGGTCTACTCGGTGCCGAAGGGAGATCAAGGGAGTTGGGTCTCGATGACCGTCGATCAAAAAGGTCGGCTGATTACGTCGGATCAAGGTGGTTCGCTCTACCGCGTCACGCCGGGCAAGACGACGGAAGAAACCAAGGTCGAAAAGCTGAGCGTGCCGATTGGCCAGGCCCAAGGGCTGCTTTGCGTGCAGGATAAGTTGTATGTCGTGGTGAACGGCAACGCGGCAAAGGGTCCCGGCCTGTATCGCGTGACGGATGCCGACAAAAATGATGAGTGGGATACGGTCGAACTGATGATGAAACTCAACGGCGGCGGCGAGCACGGTCCGCACGCCGTGCGACTTGGCCCCGACGGCAAGCTCTACGTTGTCGCTGGCAACTTCACTGCCATTCCCGATGGGAGCGGCAAGAACTCGCCCCATCGCAATTGGGCCGAAGACTTGCTCCTGCCGCGGAATCCCGATGGTGGCGGCCACGATCCAAACATCATGGCGCCGGGCGGTTGGGTCGCGCGCTGCGACATCGACGGCAGCAATTGGCAGTTACTATGCGCCGGGCTCCGTAATTCATACGACATCGCCTTCAATCAAGACGGCGAGCTCTTCACCTTCGACAGCGATATGGAATGGGACACTGGCACCCCGTGGTACCGGCCGACGCGCGTCAATCACATTGTGAGTGGCGGCGAATATGGCTGGCGAAACGGCACGGGCAAATGGCCCGAATACTCGCCCGACAGCCTCGGCGCCGTCGTCAACATCGGCCTCGGTTCGCCGACCGGCGTGGAGATGGGAACTGGAGCAAAGTTTCCCGCCAAGTATCAGCGGGCGCTGTTCATCAACGACTGGACCTACGGCCGCATTTATGCGGTGCACATGACGCCGACCGGCGGTTCTTATACCGGCACCTTCGAGCCCTTCATCACCGGCAAGCCATTGCCGGTGACCGACATTTGCGTTCATCCCGACGGCTGCATTTACTTTTCGATCGGCGGCCGCGGCACGCAATCGGGTGTTTATCGAGTGAAGTACACCGGCGAAGAATCGACCGCACCGGTCGGTCCCGAAAAGAATGATAAGGCGGCCGCCGCTCGCGAAGTGCGCCGCAAGCTCGAAGCGTTCCAAGTCAAGCAAGATCCCGCCGCGATCGAATTCGCCTGGCCGCACTTGAACTCTGCCGATCGTTCGCTGCGTTACGCCGCTCGTGTGGCGATCGAAACGCAACCGGTGGCCAGCTGGCAGGACAAAGCTCTTGCCGAAACCAAAATCAACGCCGTCATTCAACTGATGGTGGCGCTGGCTCGCACCAATGACAAAGCGCTCCAAGCCAAGATCGTCGACAAGCTCAACAGTTTGCCGCTGGAGCGGTTGCCGGAAGAACAACTCGTCGGCGTGGCGCGGGCTTACGGCCTGGCCTTCATTCGCGATGGGAAACCCGACGACGTGACGGCCGCCAAGGTGATCGCCCGCCTCGAGGGGCTCTATCCCAACCAAAACGAGTTCGTCAATCGCGAGCTTTGCGCCTTGCTCGTCTATCTCCGCTGGCCCGGCATCGCCGAGCCCTCAATGAAAATCCTCGCCGCGGGTCAAACACAGGAAGAGCAACTCTACTATGCTCTCGCGCTCCGCAATGTCGCTGATCTTCTGAATCCTGATCAACAGCGGGTCTACTTCGGCTGGCTGAATTTGGCTGAGAACAGCTACCGCGGCGGCGCGAGCTTCAAGAAGTTCATCATCCGCATTCGCGAAGATGCCGTGAAACTGATCACGCCGGAAGCGCGCGTCGCCCTGCAAGAGGTGATCGAGAATAAGACCAAAGTCGAAGCCGTGAAACTCGAAACCACTCGCCAGTTCCTGCACAACTGGCAGATGGAAGACCTGAACGACCTGTTGAGCAAAGTTGAAACCGGCCGTAGCTTCGAGAAGGGGAAAGCTGCCTACATCGCTGCCCAGTGCTACAAGTGCCACCGCTTTGCCGGCGAAGGCGGCGACACCGGCCCCGATATCACCGGCGTCGGCAACCGCTTCACTGCCCAGTACATTCTCGAAGCCATTGTCGTACCCAGCAAAGTGATCTCCGATCAGTATCAGAACTCGCTGGTCCTCACTCAGCAGGGCGAAGTTTTCGCCGGTCGGATCCTCGACGAGAACGACGAGAAGATCACCATCCGCACCGATCCGTTCGCCAAGGAACTAGTCACCGTGCTGAAGAAGGACATCGAGGAACGGCAGAAGTCGCCGGTTTCTGAAATGCCTCAGGGCTTGATAAACACGCTCACGAAGGACGAAATCCTCGATATGGTGGCGTATCTGCGAGCAGCCGGCAAAGCGGACGACAAGGCGTTTAAGAAATAAGCATCACGGAATCCCCAGCAGCCTGCGCTGCTGGGCGAGCCGCCAGGCACGATTGAGTGCTGATCCTTCGACGCCGCCGGTCTCGACTCCGTTTTGCGGCAGCTTGGCGAAAACATCTTCGAAGTAACTCCGCATTCGCTCGCCGCGGAGTTTGCGGTTGTCGACATGCGCGATCGGCGCCGAGAATTCTACTCGCGGATGTTCATCCGTGTTGAGTTCCGTCCCCTCTCTCCAATCGCCGATGTAGTACGACAAAATTGAGTTGCCATCGGCCAGCCAATCGTCCTGCTGGCCGGAGTGCGGATGATGCTCGACAAAGCCCTTTGCGGCGGCGGTTTCGGCAAACTCAATCGGCGTTTCGGAACCAACGAGCCCAAGCACCGGCCAATTGGCTGACGCGCGGACCCACCAGAGCGTCGTGTGTGGAAAGACCTTCGCAAAACTATTGGCGATGAGTTCGAAATCGCCCGGCCCCATCTGATACATCGGCAGCCACTGCACAAACAGGCCGCCAGGGCGCAGCGAGGCACGGCCCGCGCGATAGTGCTCCACCGTGTACAAGTAGCCGGTGTGACTTTCCCACGGCACGAACAGATCGGACACAATCACATCGAACTGCCGGCCGCTGCCGCGCAGAAACCGTCGGGCGTCGTTGGCCTGAATCTCCACGCGAGAATCATCGACCAAGCCGCGGTTCGTCTCTTTTAGATAGCGCGCGGCCTCGATCGCTTCTGGAATTAGCTCCACCACCACGATGCTCTGAAGCTCGTCATGCTTCAGCGCCGCCGCGGCAGTTTGCCCCGTTCCTAGTCCGAGAAACAACGCATCCTTTGCTTTCCCATGCAGAAGCAACGGCAAGTGACCCTGCCGATAGTCACGCTGCACGCTGTTGCGACTGTTGCCAAAACCATAATGCAGATTCTGCCGCGTGCAGCGCGAGCCATCGCTCAGTTCAATCGCATCGATCCAGCCGTACGCACTTTCCCAGCGTTGCAACAGCTTATCGCCCGCTTCCAGCGTCGTCGTCTCGTGCATCGTCGAGTAGTTGAACTCGATCGCCACAAAACCAACCAACCCAAGCAGTGCTAATTCCCAAATCGCTCTCCGCACGGCCAACATACCGACGGCGATGAGCAAGTACATGATCACCAGCAGCGCGAAGCTTCCCCACAAGCCGACAACCGACAGCAAGAAACTTGCGGCCAGAGAACCGACCGCACCGGCTATCGTGCTGACCGCAGTGAGGCCAGCAATCTGACCTTCATTCAAGGATTGCGGCTCGAGTGCCCGCCACGTGGTCGGCAGGATCATGCCGAGCGCGGTGACGGGCAGTAGCACCACGCAACTCACAAAGCCGAGGGCCGAAAAGATATAGGCGACGAAGTTGTCCCCCTCGCTGAAGTAATGAAACTGCGTCCAGCGCGTGAAGATCGCGATGGATAGAGCAATCCCCAGTCCGCCGATGCCGCAGCACCACGCAATCAACTGTGGCGGTCGCAACCGCTCGCCGATAAAACCGGTGATCGTTGAACCCGTCGCGAGGGCAAACAAAAACACGGTCACGACCAGACCAAAGGTGTACGTGCTGTTGTGAAATACCAGCGAGAAAAGCCGCAGGTACAAGACTTCTAACGCCAGAATCGAAAACCCCGAAACAACCGCCAGCAACCACCACCGCCACGGCAACAAGACTTCCGTAGAACGAAGTCCTGCTTCGTTTGAGGAGGTATTCACCGCACGCTGATCAGCGATTCCACTGAGCCCGATCGCGAGCAACCCACATCCGGCCGAAACGGCCGCGGCGAAGTAACTTGAGTTCGTAACTCCAACCGTAACCAACAAAAACGTCGTCGCCAGCACCGTGCCGAGCATCGCGCCGGCGGTGTTCGTCGCGTAACCAAAGCTCAGCCATGCCGACGAACGCTCTTTACGCTGCGTGAGAAACGCTGCCATCAACGGCCAAGTGCCGCCGAGCGACGCCGTGGCCGGCAAGAGAATCACAAAGCAAAAGAGCGCGCGGGCCACGTGATACAAACCGAACGGCCCGATCTCAAGAGATCCCAACACCGTACGCGCGCCGAACTGCAACAGCGTTGGCACGAGGCAAACCCAACCCGCAGCAACGATCTCTAGCAAACCATACGCAGAGAGCGCGGACCAACGCCCGCGGTACTTTCCAGCCAGCCAATAACCAACAGCCATGCCGCCGAGAAAACTCGACAGCACCATCGCGCCGGTCGAAACCGTATGGCCAAAGACATTGCCGAACTGTCGCGACCAACTGATTTCATACACCATGCCGGCGGCGCCGGAGGCAAAGAAAATGGCGATGGCGAGCACACGGCCGACAAGAGGCTTCATGGATTACAGGAGCCCTTCGAACAGGCTTGAGCCAATCCGCACCATCGTCGCTCCCTCGGCGATCGCTTCGCGAAAGTCGCCGCTCATTCCCATGCTGAGTTCCGCGAGCGAAACATTGTCTGGTGAGTTCACCAGCAATCGATCTCGCAGTTCACGCACGGCGGCAAACTGTTTCTGAGCCGTCGCGGCATCCGTATCTAGACCGGCCATGCTCATCAGCCCCTGCACTTGCAGGTTTTGACAAGCGGCGGTCGCTGCGATGGCTTGCTCAATTTCCGCCGCAGAGAAACCGGTCTTGGTCGCATCGCCAGAGATGTTTATTTCCAGCAGAATCGGCTGCACTCGTTCGATGCGCGCCGCTTCGCTCTGCAGTTCCTCAATCAGCCGCAGACTGTCGACGGAATGAACTAACGCGACCAGAGGCAGCGTGCGGCGAACTTTGTTGCGCTGCAAATGACCAATCAAATGCCAGCGAATCTTCAGGTCGGTCAGTTCCGGCGCTTTCGCCCAGATCTCTTGCGGCCTGCTCTCGCCCAGATCGAGCGCGCCGATCGCGGCCACCTGGCGCGTGGTCGCAGCATCGACGTACTTGGTCGCGGCCACCAGACGAACCGAATCAGCAGAACGCCGCGAGCGCACGGTAGCCTCGGCGATCTCCGCGCGCACACGGGCGATGTTTTCGGCGAGTTGTGGATTGGGTTGAAAGGAACTCATGAATTCAAAATCGCCTTTGCTCGTGAAAACACCGCGTCGAGCATCTCTTCGGTCAGTCGCCCCGTAAAAGTGTTTTGCTGGCTGGGATGATAACTGCCGACGAGCCAGCGTTGGGGCCCGACTTTCACTTCCGCCGCGTGAGCAAACGTCGGTAATTTCTTCGGCGTGAACTCCTCGGTGGCTCGCAAGTGATCAAGCACCGCCCGCCAGGCCAAACCCCCGAGTGCGACGACGGCACGCGGTTGCGTCAACTCAAAGGTTCGCTGTAGCCACGGCTGACAGGCGGCAATCTCTGTCGGCAACGGTGAATTGTCGGGCGGAGCACAATGGCACATCGCGGTGATGGTGCAATCAATCAGTCGGAGACCGTCGTTGACGTCTTCCGAGTGCGACTGATTGGCGAATCCCGCCCGATGCAGCGCTCGATATAACCACTCGCCGCTCCGATCTCCGGTGAACATCCGCCCGGTTCGATTAGCTCCGTGCGCCGCTGGCGCGAGACCTACAATTAGCAGCTTCGCCGGCGCGGTGCCAAAGTTAGGCACCGGCTTGCCCCAATAACTCCACTCTAAGTAAGACTTCCGCTTCGTTCTGGCGATGTCCTGACAATACTCGCGCAGCCGAGCACACTTTTCACAATCGACAATCTGCTGCTGGAGTTGATTCCAGGAGCTTTGCTGGGAAGCGGAAACGCTCTTCATTCGGCCATTCTATCGCATCTCGCCACTTGTCAGCAGTGTGCGGCGCGAGCAGAATGCGGGTCGCATCTCCCGCCTTGGGCCGTTTCCCGGCTCGCGAAAGCCGCCTCTCTCACGCTGTCAGGAGTGATCCTCGTGCGTATTCATTGCTGTTGGATCGTTGCTGTTTTATTTGCCGTTATCGGCGCACCGATTTCCTTCGCTCAAAAACCACCGGCTCCGACGCTGCCGAAAGGTCTCGCCGCGTTGGTTTACCCGGAAGACAATCCGCACCTCGAAGAAAAAGTCGAGCTCGGCAAGCAACTGTACTTCGACAAGCGACTGTCGAAGGACAACACGATCAGCTGTGCTTCCTGTCATGACCCGGACAAAGGCTGGTCGAATGGCGAAGCCTTTGCCACCGGTGTCCGCGGTCAAATGGGTGGCCGCAGCGCGCCGAGTATCGTGAACTCGGCTTATTCAGCGTTGCAATTTTGGGATGGTCGCGCTGCTCAACTAGAGGGGCAAGCGCTCGGGCCGATTCAGAATCCGATCGAAATGGACATGCCGCTGGAAGAAGTGATTGCCAAGCTCAATAAGATCGAAGGCTACAAGAAGCAATTCCAAGCTCTCTACAAAACCGACGTCACGGCCGACGGCATTGCCAAGGCGATCTCGGCATTTGAGCGGACAATTCTCTCAGGCGATGCTCCCTACGACCGCTTCAAAGCGGGCGATACGAAAGCCATGTCGGAACAAGCCCAGCGTGGCATGAAGGTCTTCTTCAACAAAGCCAATTGCAGCGCCTGCCACACTGGACACAGCTTCAGCGACTTCGCCTTTCACAACATCGGCGTCGGTATGGATAAAGAGAAGCCGGACCTCGGCCGCTTCGTGATCACCAAGATCGAAGGGGACAAAGGCTCGTTCAAAACGCCGACGCTCCGCGAAGTGGCGCGCAGCGCCCCTTATATGCACGACGGCCGATTCAAAACGCTGGCCGAAGTCGTCGACTACTACGACAAGGGAGGCCATCCCAATCCGCAGCTTGACGAAGAACTCTTTCCCCTCAAGCTGACCAAGGAAGATCAGGCCGACCTGGTGAAGTTTCTCACCGAAGGTTTGAGCAGCGAGACGTACCCGCACGTCAAGCCGCCGAAGTTGCCAGAATAGTTCGAAATCTAACTGCTCGTTAGAAATTCGTCGTATCGATGTCCGTATAAGTGTCTCGCGACTTGCGATTCTTTACGCGGTCGTTGCCGATGCCGCCGTCGAGCACGTCGTTGCCGGAACCGGCATCGAAGACGTCGTTGCCATCGTCGCCGAACATGCGATCGTTGCCAGCGCCGCCGAGCAGTGTGTCATTGCCGTCGCCACCGTGCAACTCATCATTTCCAGCGCTGCCGTCGAGTGAATCCTGGCCGGCACCGCCGTAGAGAATGTCAGCCCCAGCGCCGCCGAGCAATGTATCGTTGCCGTCGCCACCTTCAAGGCGATCGTCGCCGGCGCCGCCATCGAGCTTGTCATTGCCGATGCCGCCGTAGATCACGTCGTTGCCGTTAGCACCTTGGATGGTGTCATTGCCGGCGCCGCCATCGAGTTGATCGTTGCCGTTGCCGCCATAGATGGTGTCGTTGCCGCCGTCACCATAGACCGCGTCATTGCCGTCGTAGCCATTCAAGATGTCGTTGCCGTCGCCGCCATGCAATTCGTCGTTGCCGATGCCGCCGTGCAAATTGTCGTCGCCGTCGTCACCGCTGAGTGTGTCTTCGCCGGCGCTACCCGTGATGATATCGTTGCCAGCGCCACCGGCAATCGTGTCGTCGCCGTCGCGGCCGTCGAGCTTGTCGTCGCCATCGCCGCCGAGCATGTTGTCGTCGCCGTTACCGCCATCGCACAGGTCGTTGCCATCGCCGCCGACGAGGACGTCATTGCCGTCGCCGCCGATCAGTTGATCGTTGCCCCCTTCGCCCGAGAGATTATCGTTCCCTTTGTTGCCGCGGATGATGTCGTTCCCCTCGCCGCCGAGAACAATGTCGTCGCCATCGCCACCGGTGAAGGTGTCGTTGCCGTCACCCAGGTCAACTGTGTTCGTACCGTTGCTCGTAATGACGGTGTCGTTTCCCTCGCCCGCATTGATCGTGGTGGGAACCGTAATGAATTTGCCAGGCTGATTCGGCCGGCCCGAGCCAAGATCGATCCTGTCGTTCCCTTCGTATCCGTTGACCACGATCGAGGTCACACTGGCTTCGGAGAAGCGAGTCGAAACGCCGCTGACCTGATATTGGTAGCTGTTACCGGACTTCACCAGGCGGACGACAATGCTGTCGTTGCGATTCGAGCCGTCGATGGTCAGCACACCCGAGCTGACAAAGGCATCGATGTTCGACGCCATCAGGGCTCGGTCCTCTAGCGATTCAACTTGCAAACGGCGCGCGGCGAAAGGAGACGGCTTGGACGAACGTGCGCGCGAAGGGGTTTTACCCGCCATGACATGCCTCGTACTGTAGAGAAGACCAACCAGACAAGTTGTGACTGCGAATGCAGCGTTGTTCGCGGCCCGATGACTTCGGCAGGGCTGATTATCGGCATCGAGCGGCCGCGAAATTTCGATAAGCGCGGGGAGTATGCCAGAAGAATGGAAATTACTAAAGAGCGAATAGTGCAAGTACGACGGGCTGACGCAGGAGCTTGATTTAGTGCGTCGCGTGAGCGAGACAGTGCGGAATTTGGGCAGTTGTGGGCTGCTGCGAAGAGTGCGGTTTGCCATCACAGATGAGTCGTGACGTCTGCCGCCGCTTACACTGCACTCATGTACGAATACTGCACCATCCAGGAACGCGACGGCCTATTCAGCACCATCCTGCCGCCTTTCGAAGATGGTCGCTGGCGCGACGTGCTTCCGCCCAGTGGCTACGTCTGGATCGAAGGAGTGCACGTGGAACTGGCCGATCGATTGGAGTCGATCGTCAGCGAGCTGCTGCTGTCAAAACCAGCGACCGATCTGAAATGCTCGGTCTATCGACTCGAGCTCGATGTCTCGTTGCCGGTCGTAGAATTCCTGCAGCACACGCGCACTACGTTTCGCTATGGAGTCAACTTAATTCACAGCCAGAAGCATTTGCCACCTGGTTTCCGCTTGGAGAAGGTTGCTAAATCGCTCTGGCCGAACGTCATGCGGCAAAATGAGATTTCGCTGGCGCTGCACAGGCCGTTCGCTGGCGAGCCAGCGCTGATTACGGCGCCGGAGCGCGCGACGATTGCTGAATTGGCGGCTAAATTCAGGACCTGATTGCCGCGGCTGCGAACTATTTCGGCTGGTACACTTCGAGCATCTTCCGCGCTCGTCCGCAAATCATCTCGCGCAGGTCAGCCGGTTCCAGCACTTCGGCCTGATCGCCGTAGCCCATGATCCACCAGCTGATTTCCTGCAAGCCGGTGACTGTTACGGCAAACTCGAGCGAGCCGTCGTCGAGCCATTTGGTGTGCTGCGTTTTGTGCCAGCTGACTTCGGCGACATTCTGCGCAACCCTGGGCGAGAAGCGAATCCGCACGTCGCGATCGCCGCCGGCCTCGGGAATGAGTCGCCAAGCGTTTTTTAGATAGTTCTCGATACGGAAGTTCCGCGGCATGCGGATGGGATCTTCCAGCACCAGGATCTTTTTGATGCGGCCGACGTTGAACGTGCGCACTTCGCGATGCAGCGATGATCGACCCACGACATACCAAGTGTGTTGATGAAACAGCAGCCGGTAAGGATGGAGCTTGGTTTGAATGTGCCGCTGTTCGTGCAAGCTTTCGTAGCGAATCCGCACGCAGCAGCGCTGTGAAATGGCATTCAACAGTTGCTCGTAGACACGCTCTTGTCCTGTGAGCGTGTTCGTGGCGTCGAGGCGAATGCGAATCGCGCTCGAGACGCTACGGACATATTCCACCAGCCGTTCGGGCAAGTTGTTCGAAAGCTTGTCGGCCGCTGATTGTGCGGCCGTGTAGAACGGAATCATCCGCTTATCGCCCAGTTGGCGACAAAGGACGAGCAGGGCGAAGGCTTCCTCGGCCGTGAACTGCGTCGGCGGCAGAAAGTAGTGCCCGGGAATCTGATAGCCGCCCCGCTCTTCGTTGTAGAGGAGCGGGACATCGGCTTCGCGGAGCACTTCCAGATCGCGGAAGATGGTGCGGCGGGTAACTTTGCAGAGGTCTGCCAGTTCCTGCACGTTATAAATCTGTCCCCCCTGCATCATGCCGAGCAGTTTGACAACTCGGCGGATTCGCGGCAGGGACGGAGTCTTAACCACAGAACAATTCGACGATGCAGGTACGATCACTAAGGAGCAGTTGCGGTTTCGGAGTAGGCCGCAGGAGTTACCTTAGCATCCGTACGAGCGTTTGGCGACGTGCTGCCCGACGACCGCGTCACGAGAGCTTCGCGACGCAGGGCCGGTGAGGCACCACCACCGCCTCGCAGCGGATTGCCGTTGTTAGCCACTCCCGTGCCAATCGTGCCGTTGCTGGTCGAGCTCGACGTGCCGAACTCAGGCGTCATCCGGGCTCGACCAGGAGCCGGCATCGGGGCCGGTTCCACGTTCGGCATCGGATCGGCAGGAGCCGGCGAGGGATCGATCGACATCGGAGCATCGTCAGGCGTACCAGCGGGGCGTTCGATCGATTCGAGCGAGATTTCGCTCGGCATACCATCGACGGCCGGGGCCGAGTGGAAGCCGGTCTGCGGCATGGCACCGCGGCTGATGACTTCGGGTCGCGTCCAACCGTAGTTGAAGTAGATACCGGCGTCACGTTCGCGAGCACGCTGCAGAGCGTCGAAGTAAGCCTTTTCTGGCCAAGGACCTTCTTCGAGGCAGATGCTGTTGTACTCGAGGATCGAACCCTTCCGCGTGTGCAGGTCGGAGATCGACTTGTTGTATTCAGCAACGGCCACCCAGAAGGCGTTCTGAGCTTGAGCCCGGCGACGTTGAGCTTCGAGCAGGATGTCGAGGGTCACGGTACCGAGTTCGTATTGGCTTTCGACAACACCCACTTCCGTTTGAGCGGCAACCCAGCGGTTGGCGTTCGTTTGGGCGAGCTGGTAGTTGGCGTCGAGGTTACGCACAGCCTTGGCCAGGCCGACGTTCACATCGAGTTCCATGTCTTCCAGGGCGGCCTTTTCGCGAGCGAGACGCAGCTGAGCGTGACGCACACCGGCGAGTTCGCGGCGGAAACCGATCGGCATGGTCATGCTGAAGAACGCACCCCATTCCTGGTAGTTGCCTTCGGTCAGTTCATCCCAAGCGGTCGAACCCTTGGCCGGGAAGTTCAAGCCGTTGCGGTCGGCATTGATCAAGTCATCGCCGAAGCCGACCCAGCGGTACACAGCACCAACATCGAGCTGCGGCAGCAAGCGATTGCGAGCCAGAATCATTTCCATTTCGCGTTGCTTGATTTCCCACCGCTTGCTGATGAGCTCGGGGCGGCGAGCGATCGCTTCGGCCATGATTTCGGACCAATCGAACGTGACGCGAGCCAGGTTCGGGTCATCCTTCGGCCGAATCAACCGACCGTCGGCAGCCGAGATACCCATGAGCAAGCGGAGTTCGTTTTCGTTGTTGTAGAGTTCGCGGAGCGCGGTTTCGACTTGCGCCCGGAAGGCGTAATATTGTTCCCGCGATTGAGCTTCTTTCTGTTCGTCGTCACGGCCACCGCGGAAGCGGGTGTAAACGTTACGCCAGGTGATGAGAGCACTGTCTCGGCCCACCTTGGCGGTTTCCAAGTTGCGGTAGGCGAGATAGAGATCCCAGTAGCGGATTTCGATGTTGTTCAGCATGTCGAGCAGCTGACCCTGCAGGTTCATGATTTCGATGTCGTTGCCGATGCGGGCAATGACGACCGGCATGCGATTCACCAGCGTGCCGCGACCGCGAAGCAGCGGATGGCGAGCTTCCATTTCCATCGTGGTATTCCACGTGCTGATGAGGGGTTGCACGTTTTGGCCGAAGCTAAAACCGCGGTTGTAACCGGTGTTGTTGCGGACGGTATACGTCGTACCTTCGGCCGATTGCTTGCTGATGGCAGTCGTGATGCCGCCGTCAACGGTCTTCGTAATGAAGGGGAACGTCGGGTTGTTCGTGGCAATATTACGCGGGCGGTCGGTGTAGTTGAGGAACGCGTTCTGACCACCAGGGCCGTTGCCGACCATGCTGAACTGAGCATCGAAGGCCGACAGGGCGGCTTCTTCACCCAACTGCGAGTTATTCACACCGCCGTCGACCGTGGCTCCATCGTTTTGAAAGCCAGGGTTCGAGCCTTGAATGGCTGGGCTGTAGATCGACGCGAACGATCGGCTGCCGAGCTGCAACAAGTTGCCTTCTTGCGTACCGGCGAAGAGCGTGCCGTTCTGCAAGCGAGCCGGCTGACCACCGCGGACCAGCTTGGTGTTGCCGAGGGCGATCGACACGACCTCTTCCAGCGAGATCTCCCAAATCTCTTTGAATTCGGGATTGCTCAGCGTGAGCGGCGCGTGCGACAGCGCGGCCTCGGGCAGCGGCGGCTGATTGAGATCAGGCGTCTCCTGCTGCGTGGCTTTGTTGAGATAGTGCGACAAGTCGCCATCTTCGTGCAGGTAGAAGGGCTGCGTGGGGTGACAGCCAGCGAGGCTCATCACAGCCACGAGCAACCAACGCCCGTATCGAGTCTGCCAGGTTTGAATGCGGCGGGTCATCGCGTCCCCATTCCTCAGTTGTTGCTGCCGGCAGGTGCCAGCAGTGCGTCCGTTCAAGTAGGCCGTGACAGCAGCGCGCGATCGCACGTGCTGGCAAAATTGATGTACTCAGGCCCCCCTGAGCGACGCCCTGATCAGACGAGCGCAACGCGCACGCCCAACTGTGGGGATCGTTGCGGTTGTTATCGACGACGTAATCGTCAAACTTTGACTAAATGGAAAATTCGTGTGGGAATCTTCGAAGGCAGTTGGGCCGAGAATAGCCCAGATTGTGTGAACTACGTGGTTCGTCGAAATGGAGAGCTAGCGTCGCTGTGCTGCTGAGCATTCACAAGCAAACTCTTCTCGCTCGCGGAGCGCAGAGTAATGGAGATCGCCTGTCTTAGAGATCGCCAATGGCAATCCATTGTCACGCAACAAGCCTCACCGGTAAGAATTCGTTGGGAAGCTACTTCGGTCCCACGAACACGAACGGCGCCCAGTAATACGGTTGCTGCCACTTCTCTTGATTGCGTGTCCAGCGCTTGGCGTCGCGGAGCGCCTGGGAATAGTCGGCTGTCTTTTTTGCTTGCCGATCCTGCGCTAGGCGACTGCAAAAGATACTGATCAGGCTGCCGGCTGCGGCATCGTCAACGATCCAATCGCTGGCCACCACTCGCCGAGCACCCGCGACCAGAAACCCGCGCGACAGGGCCCACACGCCTTCGCCTTGTTGCTGGGGGCCGTGGTTGGTTAAGCAAGCACTCAAGATTGCTAGCTCGCATCCCTTCAAATCGAGCGAGTTAATCTCCGCCAAAGTCAGCTCGCCATCGTCCTGAGGATCGCCAACTTTCTGGCCGGGAGCCACCGACAGCGAGCCGAAGAAATTGCCGTACGTATTGTCACTCGACCCATGACAGGCCAAGTGGATAATCTCACGGCCGGAAATGTTTGCACGGATGTTGGCTTCAGTAGCCGTTGCTCCCTGGAACTGCACCGCTGGCGCGTTGGCTTTGCGGTATGTTTCGGCCACCCAGCGCGATTCCGTGCCAGTGAATGGCAGCGGCGTGTGCGTGCTGCGCGTCTTATCGCCGCGGTTGTAGAGTGGATTGCCGAGCGTGAGCACTGGCTCCTTCTGGGTGGCAACTGCCGGGCGTTCGGTTAATGTCATGAGGACAGCTGCGGAGGGCGTGTACTCGATCGGCGGTGCGACATCGAGCAAATAGACCGTGGGCGAGCGTTCGACAATCAACGCTTCCAGCGGTAGGAGCGACAGCGGGCCATCCGGAACAACGATCAGCTTCTCGAGCTTACCGCCGGTAACTTCGCCGCGCAGCTGTTCCGGCAGCAACGCATTCCACAGCCCGTGCAATTTGGCCTCGGCATCGCCCAGCGGCTCTTTGCTTGCTAGGCGTTGCAGCACGCCCGTTTTCCCGTCGCCGAGCAAAACTTTTTGCAGATCTTCCCGTGTCAGCGGTCCAGCAATCAGCCCGAGAGTCGCTGCATCTCGCTCAGAGACCACTAACTCGTGCAACTGGGCGGATGTCGGCGAAATCGCCAGCAGATAGCTGTTGTAGTAACCGACAAAGTAACTCAGCAGCAGCGTCTTCTCACCCACCAGACGTTGCTGCACTGCGGACAGTTCGAACACCTTGGGTTGCGTGGCGATGAGTTGACGATAGGCCTGGCTGGAGTTCCGCAGATTGCGTTCGAATTCATAGAGCGAATCCTTCGCGATCAGTAAATCACGCGCGAGTTGCCGGCGCTGCTGGTCCACGGCAGCATCTTCGCGTGGGCTGGGCACAGGAAGCTCCAGCCACTGCGTATTCAGCTGCGAAACTCGGCTGGTCAGCTTGATTTGTTGCTCTTGGCCGCGGGCTTTTGCTTCCACCGAGAGGCCTGCCCACAGATCGATTCCCGCTTGATTCATCGATTCCAGAAAGGTCCTGGCGCGAGCCTGTTCGAATGCGGCAAAGACGGCCGCGGTTTCGCCGAGCTCGGCTTGCCAGGCGGCGAGCAGTTCGTGGGAATAGTTGAACTTGGAATAGTACGAGGCCCGCTCAAATTCGCCGCCGCTCGTTGACACTCGCGACGCATCGGCCACTTCAATCGCCTTTTGCAGCAGCCGGATAGCGCCAGGTTTGTCGCCGCGCTCGTGCTGCACTTGAGCTTGCAAACGCAGCGCATCATGACGCCGATTCTGATCGCTGCCGAGGGCTTCCAAGTCCCGTACGGCCTGCTGCAACAGCTTGTCCGCGTCGTCGAGCTTTCCTTGCAGAAAGAGAGCGTTCCCCAGTATCGTTCGCAACGCACTCGAAGCTTCCGCGTTCACGCCGGTCACGCGGTCGGCGATTTCCAAGCCGCGCCGCAGCACCGTTTCGGCTTCGGCATATTTTTCGTCATTGATCAGGTCCCATCCCAGCGCGCCGTACTGAGCACACAGCCGCGGATGGTCGGCGCCGAATACGGCAATGTGGATTGCGATCGACCGCTCACTGAATGGTCTCGACTTTTCGCGGTCACCAAGTTCCGAGTAGCACGCGGAGAGGTTGTGGCACAGCGAGCCGATCTCGGCAGAGTTGGCGTCCAGTGTCCCTTCGGCGGCTTGCAGCGCCTGCTTCAGTATCGACAAGGCTTCGGTCAGGCGATGCTGTTTTTGGTAACTCAAGGCCAAGCGTTCAAGCAGCGTGATGACCTTCGGATGCTTGGTGGGCAAGCCAAACGATTTGGCGAGTCCCAGGCCGTAGTGGGTCAGCGATTCGGCCAGGTCAAAGCGTCCTTGAGATTGATACAGCAACACCAAATTGCAGATTGGATTCAATCGCATCAGCTCCCGCCGGTTGAGCCGATGCTGCCGGTTTATGATGTCGCGATACATCGGCACCGCGCGCGTCCAGTCACCGCTGCTCTGATACACGAGTGCCAGGTTGCCCTGCGCAGCGAGTGTCAGATCGTCGTCGGGGCCGAGCGTGCGCACGCCCATCTTCAACCCTTCTTCCAGCACCGCCGTGGCCTTGTCGAGCAAGTCCAATTCCACATACAAGCCGCCGAGCGTCGTCAGGCCTTCTACCGTGCGGATCTCATCGCCGTACGTCTTTTTGCACAGCTCTACGTACGATTCCAGCAGCGGCCTGCTTTCTTCGAAGCGGCTTTGATTCTTGATTGACAGGCCGAGCAGGAGCCTCCAGATAAAATTCTGCGGGTCATACCGCTCGTCGTTGGCCTTGATTTGACGCGCGTAGCGCTCGGCTTCCTTATAGCGGCCGTTGTCGTTGGCGACTTGCACGGCCCTGAGAATGCTGTTGTAGGTCTCCGCATCAAGCTCTTCTTGAGCTCGCGTGGGGCGCAGCGACATCGTGAGAAATGCCAGCGCGATCAACAAGCTGCAGATGTGTCGGCAACGCATGAAGAAGCCCTCGGACGAAGTTAGCGCTAATTCTACTAACTCAGTACCAGGCAATCGATGCGCTGTGACAGCTAAACGACTTCTTTCATGGGCTCGACGCCCTGATCGACCAGATACTGCGGCCGGCCGCGCAGATCGAACTCGCGAACCGATCGTAGGTTGAGGCCCAAATTCTGATAGAGCGTGGCCCACACTTCTTGGAACGACACGGGCCGTTCGGTGGCGTGTTCGCCGAGACGATTCGTGGCGCCGATGACTTGACCGGTTCGCATGCCGCCGCCCGCTAATAAGGCGCAGCTGACTTGTGGCCAGTGGTCGCGTCCGGCTTGTGGGTTGATCTTCGGCGTGCGGCCGAATTCGCCCCAGACGACGACCGAGACATCTTTATCTAGACCGCGCTCGTGCAAATCGGTGATCAAGGCAGCCGTGGCGCGATCGAGCAGTGGGCCGTCTTGCTTGATGGCTTGAAAATTCTGTCCGTGGTGATCCCAGCGGCTGAAGTTGAGCGAAACAACCCGCGCGCCGGCTTCGACGAGTCGCCGTGCGATCAGGAAGTTCTCGGTCAGCTTCGGCGCACCGTCGTCGCGGAACTTCTTATCGCCAGCTCCATACTTCTCGATGGTTTCGGGCGACTCTTTCGTGATATCGAGCGCATCGGCGAGCGCCGAGGAAGTGAGAATGCCGACAGCTTGCGACGTGAAGGTATCGAGCCCGGCCATCTTGCCGCTGGTGTCGAGATCGCGTTTCAGATGATCAATCGAGGCGAGCAAATTATTGCGATCTTGCAGACGATCGAGCGTGATCCCCTTGAGGACCATATTGTCGGTTTTGCTCGTTTCTTCACGGCCGCCGACCAGTTTGAACGGTGTGTGGGCGATGCCGAGGAAACCGCCGTCGCCGTCGTAGCCCCAGGGCCCGTGATCAGTCTTGTAACACATGCTGAGGTGCGGCGGAATGCTCTGATTCACCGGCCCTTTGAGCTTGCTGATCCATGCGCCTGCCGCCGGCCAACCTCCCGCCGGTGCCGGATTGAGCGGCCTTCCTGTCATGCATTGATAAGCGTCGTGGCCACCGGTGGCGCCGATCACCGAGCGAACGAAGATGCACTTGTCGGCAATGGCGGCGATCTTCGGAAAGATCTCGCCGATCTCGATGCCGGGGACCTTGGTGCTAATGGGCTGAAACTCGCCGCGAATTTCGCTCGGGGCGTCGGGCTTCAGATCCCACATATCTTGATGCGGCGGCCCACCTGGCAGAAAGACGTTGATAATAGCTTTGTGGCTGCGGCCGATTCCCGCTTGTGCTTCGGCTGCCAGCAGTTGAGGCAACGACAAGCCGCCCATCACCATACCGCCGATCTTCAGAAAGTCGCGGCGGCTTTGACGATCGCAGGTTTTTGCGCCTCGATCAGCAGTACCTAAAATGGTCAGCATGGCGGGTTCCCTCGTAGCGGCATGCGGCGGGCAATTGGACGGTAGGACCGCAGCAGTGGTTGCTTCGGCACCTTAATCGTATCAATCCAGTTTGATCGGGGCAATGTTTTGCGGGGGGCAATTGTGGGGAACCGTCTGGCCTGGAATTTTGGCGGAATTTGGAATTTCGCAGGTTGCAGTGCATTTCACCGGTAGCACTGTGCCGATGATAGGAACTGTGATGCCTCGCCTTCCTGCTGGCCGTGATATCACTGATTCGATAGCTCTTCTCAGCCAGATCTCTTGCGAACGCGTGGCCGTCATGCAAATCGATACTTCTCGCTTCGGAGCAGTGCGGATCGAGGCCGACGACATCATCCTCTTTCCGCATGGATTGATTGCGTTTGAGGATTGCCGTCACTGGGTGCTACTCAGCGATGCCGACAACGATTCACTTGGCTGGCTGCAAAGCGTGTCGCGGCCCGAGGTTGCATTGCCTGTGGTCAGCCCGCGGCGGTTCGTCCCTGGCTATCAGGTGCGTGTCGCTCGCAATCAACTGCTGCCGCTCGAACTAACACAGTTCGACCAGGCGTACCTGCTCACGATCGTCAGCCAGGACGGCCCGTCGCTGACCGTGAATCTCAAAGCCCCGATCGTCGTCAACCTCGACCGCCGCGTCGGACGCCAGGTAATCACGACCGATGAACAACCAGTGGCGCTGGTGATCGCGCCTCGCTTGGCGATGCCGCTCCGTCGTTCGGCTTAGCTAGGTCGAGTTGCTAGCTCGGTCTAGCTGAACTTGCCCGTTTTGCGTTGTTTCGCTACAAGCCCCGATGAAACCGGCTTCAGGCCGTTGCCATCGTCGTTTTGTGCGAGCCTTCGCTATGGTTCATCGCGTACTTATCGCTGCCTTGTTGTTCACGCTGCCCGCTATGGCAGTGGCGGCCGACCAATATCCGTATACCGCTTATGTGGCGGTCGACGAAGTCAACGTCGTCAGCGGCCCCTCGACGCGCAACTACGCGACGCATCGGCTCTACGCCGGCGATGAAGTGCAGGTCTATCGACGCGAAGCAACTGGTTGGCTCGCGATCCGGCCGCCCGAAGATAGTTACAGCTGGATCGTGGCCGATGCGGTTGAAGAAACCAACGACCAAGGCATTTATCGCGTACTGATCGCGGTGCCGGCGTACATTCATTCGATCGATTCGGCCGTTCGCAATTTCGATTATCAGGTGAAACTCCGCCCGGGCGAACTCGTCGAAGTGGTCGGCGAAAAGACAGTGAAGACCGCCCAGGGCCCAGAAACCTGGCTGAAGATCGCACCGCCGGCAGGTGAGTTTCGCTACATCCACATCAACCAGATTTCGAAGTCGCCGCCACGTGAAGCAGACCTGGCTGTTGCCAAAGAAAAGACTCCACCGCGCGAATATCGCGAAGTGCAAGTCGCCGTTGGCACCGGTGTGAACCGGATGAAGGAATCGATGAACGCGCTGGCTTCGCTCAATGCGGCCCGTCGCGAGAAGCCCACGCAACCGGCGATGGTGCTCAGCGATTTGAATGGCAAGGTCGACAGCGATGTGCGACTAGTTGAGCATCAACAACCGGTGAACGTGGCCCGCGACTACACAGCCTCGCCCGATGGATTTGTCAAACGCAAACCACGGCCGATCGAGAACACCGCCGGGGTGCCGGCCCCTTCCAGCGACCTGCGGATGGCCAGTCGCGAGCAAATGCAGAACAGCATTCACGGTTCGCCGCGCTCGACCAACTTTCAAGATCTCCCCGCGCAGTCCACCACGAGCACGCAGCCGACGAGTCAGTCGAGCGGCTTGAAACCCGCCCCGGCGATTCGCAACGACGGCCCTGGTTTCGATGCCTTGAACGCGACAGAGAAACTCAAAGCCCTCGACCTCGAACTTTCTTCCCGCATCTCGCAGCCCCGCGAAACGTGGAACCTCGAATCGATCCGCAACAAGGTCCAGCGAATCGTCGACGAAGGGAACTCACCGACCGAACGCGGCCAAGCCCGCCTGCTGCTCGAAAAGATCCGTAAATTCGAAGAAGCCTTCGATCTGCCGAACGATCCGATCTTGGCGGCACGCTCGAAGAGCGGAACCGCTTCGGCTGCCGATGCTCGCTACGACGGCGTGGGGCTGCTGCAGCCGATTCTCGATCGCGACTTGCGGGTCTCCGCGAATTATGCCCTGGTCGACTCCGAAGGAAAGCCAATCGCCTTCGTCACGCCCGGCCCGGGCATGAATCTCCGCCGCTACGAGAACAAACCAGTCGGCATTTATGGGAAGCGAGGCATGGTTGAAAAGCTTAACAAGCCACACATCGTGGCCGAACGCGTGATTGAGCTGAGCACTCGCTAAGACTCGGCGCGGCGGGTTTCGGCAATCTTGAATACGGCGGTGGCGGTGGCCGCTTGCCGAACAGATACTTAGGGTCAACGAATTCCCTCCTTAATGCGCTGCACTCGCGATGCGAGGCAACCTGCCATGACCAAAATTCTGGTGGTCGATGACTCGGCCGTCGATCGCCGCCTGATCGGCGGATTGCTGCAGCGCAACTCCGCGCACGAAATCGCGTTTGCCGAAGATGTCGGTGCTGCGCTCCTCGCGCTTCGCGAACAGATCCCCGATCTCATCGTGACTGATCTGCACATGCCGCAACGGAGCGGCCTCGAACTCGTGGCTGCCGTCCGTCTAGATTATCCCGGTGTGCCGGTGATTCTCGTTACGGGGCAAGGTCGCGAATCGCTCGCTGCCGAAGCGCTCCATCACGGTGCTGCCGGCTACGTGCCGAAGTCGTTGCTTGCCGAACGTTTGCTCGATGCCGTGAATGAAACGCTCTCGCTCACGCGGGGCGACAAGACTTACGAACGACTCATCACCTGCCTCCGCCGCTGCGAGTTTCGCTTCAAACTCGAGAACGATCTGGCGCTGATCGATCCTCTCGTCGATCTCGTGCAACAGATGGTCAGCGGCATGGCCCTCACCGATCCCACCGGCCGCTTTCGCATCGGCGCTGCCATTCGCGAAGGGCTACAAAACGCCGTCATCCGCGGCAACCTGGAACTCACCACGGCCGAGATTCCCGATTCGCGGGCCGTTCGGTCCGACGGTGAACTCGCCGCCAAAGTCACTGCCCGCGCTCAACAGTCCCCCTACTCATCGCGCGGTGTGGATGTGGAAGTCATCGTGCTGGCCGAGCACGTAGAGATCGTTATCCGCGACGAAGGCCCCGGCTTTGCCTGGCAAGCGCCGCTGGCCGCCGCGCGCGAAACCGCCACCCTCGGCCAATCTTCCAAGCGTGGCCACGTGCTCATGCAAGCCTTCATGGATGAAGTGACTTACAACTCGGCCGGGAATGAGCTGCGGATGGTAAAGCGAGCCGATGCCCTGAGGTAACCTTTTCGCACTAGCGAAATCGCGTTTTGCCTGTTCCAATAAGGGCCTCGTCATTCCCAGGAGAGTGCGTGTGCTCTCGTTGATTCGATGGGCTTGGCCTTGCGCTGCGATCTTCCTTCTCTCGGGTTGCGGCCAGTCGGGTCCAGTGCTTCATGAAGTTCGCGGGCAGGTGAGTTACGGCGGTGCGCCGCTGACCACCGGCACGGTCTCGCTGCGCGCCGTTCGCGACAACGAAACCCAGCATCAACCGACTGGCCTCATCAACGAGCGGGGCGAATACCGCATCTACACTGCCAATCAACCGGGCGCTCCGCCGGGCTGGTACAGCGTCGTCGTGTTCGCTACCGAACCGCTCGTTGACACCGGCAAAGTCAGTCCCGGTTTGCCGAGGTCGATCATTCCCGTGCGCTATAACAATGTTGGCACATCGCCCTTCTCGTTCGAAGTCAAACCCACGCCCGCGGCAGGTGAGTATGACCTGCAGTTAGTGAAGTAGGAGGAAGAGATGAAGAACCTCTCGCGCGGTTTCACACTCGTCGAACTGCTCGTGGTCATCGCCATCATCGGCGTGCTCGTCGCGCTCATGCTGCCGGCCGTGCAGTCGGCTCGCGAAGCCGCGCGGCGAACCAAATGCCAGAATCATCTCCGGCAAATCGGCCTCGCGGTGCACAATTTCGAAGACAGCTACAAGAAGCTCCCCGCCAATCGCTACGGCGATTATGACGACTCGACGGCGTTCGGCGGGCCTTATGAAAACAGCAAGTCGTGGAGTTGGTTGT
Organism: Anatilimnocola floriformis; assembly: GCF_024256385.1. Lineage (NCBI taxonomy): Bacteria > Pseudomonadati > Planctomycetota > Planctomycetia > Pirellulales > Pirellulaceae > Anatilimnocola > Anatilimnocola floriformis. The sequence continues at coordinate 5,059,060 of NZ_JAMLFW010000001.1, read as the reverse complement.
CAGCAATCCTGCCGTTTCTCGAGCAGTCGAACCTCGCGAACCAGGGAGACATTCCGAACCAGCAGTTGAATCAAACGACCGTCCTCGATTCTTCGATCGCTGTTTTTCATTGCCCCAGCGATGACATCGCGCGGATCAAAACGTTCTTCGAAAAGACCCGCTATCTCCGCGGCCTCAAGACCGGGCTGACCAATTACAAAGGTGTGCAGGGCGCCAATTTTTGCTGGGGCGATTGGGCCAACGGCAGTTCGATCGGCGGCGATTGCGAGCCGTGGTGGAAGGGAGACGGCGTGCTCTATCCCATGGATTGGCAGTTGCCGAAGGGACTGGCCGCGATCAAGGATGGCACGAGCATGACGATGCTCGCTGGTGAAGACGTCTGGCATGAGACGCGGGCAACAAACTCATCGCCCGGTTATGGGCTGGGGTATTCCTGGGGGCATCCCGTCGAAGCCAACGCCACGGCAGCTCTGCCGCCGAATGCCAAGCGGCCCGATGGCACGCCTTACGCCGCCGATGACTGGACCGGCCACAACGGCTTTCGGTCGAAGCATCCGGGCGGCGTGCAGTTTGTCTATTGCGACGGCAGCGTGCGCTTTCTGCAAGACAGCGTGGCGCTCGGCCTCTACCGCGCTCAAGCGACCATCGATGGCGGCGAAGCGGCGCAGTAGATTCGTCTGCCCACAGGACGAACTATTTGTTCGTCCCGTGCTACATGATCGCGTTCGTTCTTACGTAAACGTGCGGACCTTCACCACGCCACGCAGCACGTTGCCGGCTTCTTGAGTCAGGCGTGCTTTGTCGCGAGCACCGTCGATCAAACCGAGCTTGGTCACGCGGGTATTGCCGATGGTGATTTGATCGCGGCCAGCAGCGGTTTCGATGTACATGCGGGCGAAGATCGAGTCGCGAATCGCGATCGTATCGACACCGTTGCCGGTGCTCATCCGCATCGTGCCGGTGTTGAGATTGCGAATGTCGATGTCGTTGGCCGTGCCGCCATTCTTCACCATTTTGAACTCGCCGCCAACCGTGCCGTTGACGAGATCAAAGTTCAGATTGCCGGCTTGATCTTGAATCAGCATGCCCTTCCGCGAGGTCAGGTTCAACGCATTGAACGTATCGGCCCCGGCGCCCAGGATCACCGTCGTTTTGCCAGCCACCGTCACCGGGAAAGTCTGCAGCGTGCCGCCAGTCGGCGTGAACGTGGTCGGGAAGCGAACCGTATCGGCGCCGTGCGTCGTGGTCGGGCCGCTCGCCGGATCGGCGTGAATGACCATGTTGCCGCCGACCGTAGTGTTCGTGATATCGAGCGTGTCGCCGCCGCCGCCCAGTTTCACCACCAGCGCTTTGCTGATGTTCATTTCGTTTTCAACTGGCGTTGCGCCGCCGGCTGCATTGCCGTTGCGACCGATCGCGACCGTGTCGTTGCCGAGGCCCATGTCGATTTCGAGATTGCCGACCACCTTGAACGTGGTCGACGTCGCGGCGCCGAACACCAGGTTGTCGTTGCCAGCGCCCGCGTTCACGGTCACGCCCTTCGTCACGCCGCTGAAAATCTGGGCGTTGGCCGGGACGCTCGTATCGAGGCTGTTGATCGTCGTTGCCGTGCCGCCGGTCGGAGTCGTGCCGGTCACCTGGTAGGTGTTATTCGACGCGATATAGTCGACCGTGATGCCGTTATCTGCCGTGTCGCCCGTGATCACGAGCACACCGCCACTCACCGCAGCCGTCACGTTACCGGCCATGAGGGAGCGATCTTCGAGGCGTTCCACAACGAGCCGCTTGGATTGAATCGACCGCGAACGTTCTTTCGACATACAAACCTTTCTGATGCCGCTCGGGGCGAGCCACTATTTCTGCTGCGATGACGCAGTGAGATGCTGCGACAAAGCAGTGCTGGCAGCGAAATTATCCACTCTAACGACACAGTTCCTTATAGATAAAGCTTGCATCGGCTGCAACGAAACGGAATCTTCGGCCCGAGCGTTGGATCGAAACGTATTTTCCGGTATTGGCGATTCCACCGGTAAAACATGGTCCGTTTTGTCGCCAGCGATGCGTGACAGCAGCAATGCCGTCACCAGGAACTGTGTCTCCCTGGAAATACGGAGAGGCAAGGCAAAGTGTTCGGGCACCATGGACAGATTCTGTTGGCTGACGAGCGGTTGCCCATTCGCCTGTCCAACGCCAGCATCGGTCGACAACTTTACAACAGTTGTTGCTGTTTTGGTTTGTCCGCAACTCGTTGCTACCATGAGTGTTGTGCAAAATGAGGTCAAAATCTTAACAACACTTTGTGCGCGAGCTCGCTGCCGCGAAATCTCGCAACAACTCATGGCCCGGCAAACACTTGCGTGCAACACACTGGCAGTTTTGCGATAACGGTTCACAACCTTTTCACAACAGGTCATACAACACCTCGCTAACTGCCAGACACAACCTGCCAACTTCTAGACCCTAATTCTCGTTGGTTGTCACGCGCGCAGCAGAGACTTACTCACGGCCTTGCTGGACCCACCCGAGAGCTGAATGAATTACAAGTTCGCCACACTCGGCGCTTGCTCAATTAGACAGCCGCGCTGGACAACTTAGGTCCGTGAATTTTTGGCAGAAGGAAACCGTTCGCGCTAGCACGAAGTCCGCGACCGCCGGGCTCGTCCCGGTGGGGCGCTCACTGGTCTGCTACCCGCAATCGCGGGAATCGCGAACGATTAAACCTGCTTCAAATACTCACCAACATCCCCCGCCTCGCTCGACCAATCGCCGTAATTACCCGTCACGCCGCAAGCGGGACAGCGGCAGCCGATGTAAACCCAACAGACATCGTTCGAATCTGGATACAGCGAAACACCCACGGTGAGTTCGAAAAGTTCCGCGTCGCAAACGCAGCAACTCTCCTGCAGATCGGCCCCGGGTAAATACTCCGCGCTGTCGCCGATTGGGTGTTCGGCCTGACAAGTTCCACAGGTCCGCACGGCGACGCCCTGCTCGTCGTCCATCTTCAGTCGAAATAGATTCGCGCCGCAACTGCAGCGTACGTCTTGAAAGTGCGTCGGGATCTCGTCATTCAACTTGCCGACCCGGACCAGTTCGTCGCGAATATCTGCTTGCGATTCACCGTACCAGTACTTGCCTCGTTTCCGCAACGCCATGCCAACCTCCGTCGAAACCGCCGCCGCAGCAGTGTCGCGCTGTCGTCATTCCGAATAGAATGAACCTGCGCACGATAGGCTCGCTACCCGCGACCAAACCGCAATTTGAGCAATAGTAATGTACTTTCGTATGGCGTGGCGGTTGCTGCGCGAGACCGACAAACGACTTCTCTGGAAACTCGCCTGGAACTTCGGCGCGAAGGGCGTGTGGTCCGTCCAGAAGCACAAAGCTCGCCTCAAACGAGGCGAGTTCTTTCCGCCGTTCCTCTACGTGTCGGTTATCAACAGCTGCAATCTCCGTTGTCAGGGTTGCTGGGTCGACGTTGCAGCCAAGCAATCGAAGATCGAAGTCGCGGCCATGGACCGGCTGATCCGCGAAGCCAAGGCGATGGGGAATTCGTTCTTCGGCATCCTCGGCGGCGAGCCGTTCATGCATCCCGAAGTGCTGCAGATCTTCAAAAATCATCCGGACTGTTATTTCCAAGTCTTCACCAACGGCCATTTCATCACCGATGAAGTGGCCCGGGAACTCCGCCGCTGCGGCAACGTCACGCCGCTGATCAGCGTCGAGGGGAACGAGATCGTCAGCGACGAACGCCGCGGCCGTGATCACGTCTACAGCCAGACGATGCAAGGGCTGCAGAACTGCCTGAAGCACAAAGTGATGGCCGGCGTCTGCACGAGTCTGTGTCAGACGAATTTCGATCTCCTCAGCGAAAAATGGCTCGACCGGCTGATCGAAATGGGGGTGATGTACACCTGGTTTCACATCTACCGGCCGGTGGGTCCCGATGCGAAACCGGAACTTTCGCTCACGCCCGAACAACAGCTGCAGTGCCGCAAGTTCGTCGTCGAGATGCGGGCGAAAAAGCCGATCGTGATTGTCGATGCCTACTACGACGGCGAAGGCCGAGCCCTCTGTCCCGCGGCGACGGGTTTCACGCATCACATCAGCCCGTGGGGCGATATCGAGCCTTGCCCGATCATTCAGTTTGCCAAGGAAAGCATCTACGACGAACGGCCGCTGAAGCAAGTTTTTCAAGAGAGCGAGTTCCTCCGCGACTTCCGCCACACCGCGGCGGAACATACGCGAGGTTGCCTGGTTCTCGAACGACCCGACCTGCTCGAGCAACTAGCCCAGCGCCACGGCGCTCGCGACACGACGGCCCGCCACGCCGCCGTCAAAGAACTCCAATCGATGGACCTCCGCCCGAGCCAATACAACCCCGGCGCCGAAGTGCCGGAAAAATCCTGGGCTTATCGCCTCGCTAAATATTTCTTCTTCAACGACTACGGCACGTACGGCAAACACTTCGACGAAAAGAAATGGATCGACGTCCGGCAGGAAACACCACCGGCACGGCCGCAACCGAAGCTGGTACAGATCGGGGAATAGGTTTCCTCAGCCATTAGCCCCGGGTCGCTGCTTAAGCAGCGCACCCGGGGTAACGGATTAAATAGGGCGCATCGATCCCAACGGGATCGCAGCAAGTAAACCGGCACGAGAGTTTGACGCCTCCATTTAGTCGCGGCACAATCTCGTTGCTATCACTTTGCGATTTCACTTTCCTCGCGAGCCCTGCCATGGCTTCCACCTATCTCAGCCTGCACTATCACTTAGTTTTCGCCACGAAAAACCGTCAACCGTTAATCGGCGTCGAATGGCGATCACGCTTGCATGAATATCTGGGCGGTACCATTCAAGGCCTTGAGGGGTATTCCGAAGGAGTTGGCGGCGTTGCTGATCATATACACATGCTGGTGAGCCTGAAATCCACGCACTGTCTGGCCGATGTGATGCGTGAATTGAAGAAGGCTGCAACGGATTGGGTTCATCGTGAAATTCAGTTGCCGAAATTTTCGTGGCAGGAAGGTTACGCAGCCTTTACGGTCAGCCCGACCGGTCGCGGCGGGGTGAAATCGTACATTGGCAATCAAGAGGAGCATCATCGCAATCGTTCATCTAAAGATGAGTTGCTGGAATTGCTACGTCTGGCGGAGATCGACTACGACCCGTTCTATTTTGAATGAGCGGTGCTGCGATCCCTTCGGGATCGGCGCGTGATTCTATTGCTAACCCCGGGTGCGCTGCTGAAGCAGCGACCCGGGGCTAATGGCTGTGATCCCTTCGGGATCGATCGCTATGCAGGCAGATCCGGCCTACCGCTTCAGGATCGCGATTGCCGTTTTGTTATTTAAATCTTTCGTGACGGCGTGACGCGGAACCGCTCTTACTTCTTTGGGGAGCGAACCATCTTTCCCCCGCCTTCCGCGTACCAACTCCGCTGCTCGAAAGCCCTCCCATGCCATCGCCTTCCACGATGTTTGCGTTTCCGTTGTTCAGTACCTTGCTCAAGGCCAAGTTTGTGGGCCGCTTGAAGTTTGCGAGCGCTGCCAAGGTGGACGTGGGCAAATACAAGATCGCGCTGCCGGCAGGTCTGGCGGCTGCCGATGCCCCACAGCCTGAGTTTGTCACGCGCGCCGCGCTCGACAAACTGCTGGCCAAGCCGAACCCGAGTGTGAAGGGCGTTGCCAAGGCAAAATTCGAGTTGGGGTTTGCCAACTTCAACCAGCAGTGGAAACAGCTTCCGTCGCAGAACGGCCCGCCGCAGTGGCAGTTCACCGGGGGCGAAGTTTATTTCGACGCGACGGTGAGCGTGCACATTCTCGACGAATACAAGCCGCGCGACAAAGACGTCTCCAGTGTCAATCGCTTTCGGATCATCATTCAACATGAACTCGAGCACGTCCTCGACGATGCCGATCTCGTGCGCACGTTCATGCCGCAAGAAGCAGTTAAGGAGAACATGATCCAGCGCTACTTTCTGCAGAATCAGCCGATGGATAATAGCATGTTCGAGTACTTCATCCGCGGCCCAAAGCTGCGCGATTACCTCGAGCCGACGTGGATGCAGGAACGAAACAAACGGGCCGGGAAGCGGGATTCCGTCGATGAATATAACCGGCTGATGCGCGAAATGCAGAAGGCGTAGACGCTTCGTGGCCGGACCAATGGTCCGGCCTACGAGAAACTACGAGATTCCTCGCAGCGCGGCGATCTGCTCAGCCACTTGGGCCGGTGAGTGATCGACATCGAGCGCCACCGGCGTGCATTCGCTCAAACTGCGGAACCAGGTTTCCTGCCGCTTGGCAAATTGGCGGGTACGGATTTTTACGAAGTCGATGCACTGCCCGATCGACACTGGCGGCCGGTCGCGTTCGCTGGGAATCAGCTTGAGGAATTCGAGCACTTCGCGATAGCCAACGGCCTGGTTGGCCGTGCGGCTGAGCGAGCCGTGCTGAGCGATCAGCGATTTCACTTCCTCAACGAGGCCGGCGGCGAACATTTGATCGACGCGAGCTTCGATCCGCTGATGCAGAATCTCGCGCGGCCACTGCAGCACGAAGACGTGACTCTCGGCGGCTGACTTGGCGTCGTCGAACTGATACTGCTGATGGCTGAGAGGTTGGCCGGTGAGGCGAAAGACTTCGAGTGCGCGCACGATCCGGCGTTTGTCACGCGGATGCAGTTTGGCGGCCAGCAGAGGATCGATCACTTGTAGCCGTTCGTGGAGCGCCTCGAGACCAACCTCGGCGAGTTCCTTTTCAATCTGTTCGCGAAAGGCCCAATCGGCGGGCGGTCCCTGATAAGCGCCGCGGAGTAGCGACTTCAAATAGAGCGGGGTGCCACCGACGAAGAGGACTCGCTTGCCGCGACTGCGGATCTCGTCGACAGCAGTGTGGGCCGCGTCGAGGTATTCGCTCAGGCTGTATTCATCGCGGGGTGAAGCGACATCGAGCAAGTGATGCGGCACGGCAGCCCGCTCTTCCTCGCTGGGCTTTGCGGTGCCGATATCCATGCCCTGATAAACGGCCATCGAGTCGATCGAAATGATTTCGGCATCGAGTCGCCGGGCCAGTTGCACACCGACCTTGGTCTTGCCAGCCGCGGTCGGACCGGTCAGAAACCAGGCATCGCGCACGGGCGGCAGGGGCGAAACAGGGATCGGATCGTGTTCGGGGAGGTTCATGATGAATGTCGCTGAATTCGCCAGAATTCAGATGATTTCTGCCAACTGCCGGTTCTGAATTCTGGCGAATTCAGCTGCTTCGCAATCATTTGCGGCTCCTTGGATGCATTGCAGCTAAGGGCCTCGCAACTTAGGATAGCAGGGTACTGCCAACCGCGGGGACGGGCGGTCACGAATTGGATGCAGCCGGACTGACGGGCGTCGGCGAGATTCGGTTCGTGACGGTGTTTTTCAGAAACATGCCTCCGCGCTGCAGCTTCCTACAGTCCTTTCCGCAGAAAACCCACGCAAGCAACGAGAAAACCGTGACTGCCATCGCCCAGCCCGAATCGTCAGCCGCATCGTCCACTTCCGTCGTCGCCCAACTCATGGCGGTCATCGAAGACCGCAAGCGGAACCCGCCCCCCAAGTCGTACACCACGACTTTGCTGAACGGCGGCGTTCCCAAGATCGGCGGCAAGGTGCAGGAAGAAGCCCGCGAAGTCGTCGAAGCGGCCTACGAAGCTGGCGAACAGGGTCGCAAGCACGTCATCGCCGAAGCGGCTGACGTGGTCTATCACCTGCTCGTGTTGCTCGCTCATCAAGAAGTGAAATGGGACGAAGTCGAATCCGAAATCGCCCGCCGCTTCGGCATCAGCGGGCTCGATGAAAAGGCGCTGCGAAAGGCGTAGTTAGAATTATCTATCAGGCGTGCGCCGCACGTAGTCACTCCCTCGCCCCGCTGCGGGGAGAGGGCTGGGGTGAGGGGCCGAAGCGTTGAACGACGCCACCACTCATTATCTTCCTCTCCGATTTGAAAATCATGTCCAACCTCCGCATCGGCGTCCCTAGCAAGGGCCGTCTCAGTGAACTCGCCGCCGAAATCCTCAAGCAGGCCGGCCTCAGCTTTCGGCGTCAGGACCGCAGCCTGTTTGCTCGCGTCGGCGAAATGCCGATCGATATCACCTTTCTGCGCACCGACGATATTCCCACACTCGTCGCCGAGGGTGCGATCGACATGGGAATCACCGGCAGCGATCTGCTCGCCGAATCGCAAGTCGAAGTCATCAGCCGGCTCGACCTGGGCGTCGGCAAGTGCAAGCTTGCTCTCTGCGTGAGCGAGGATGGCGACATCCGCACACCCGCGCAATTGCACGGCAAGCGAGTCGCGACTAGCTTTCCGAATGTCACCCGCAATTACCTGAAGCAGCACCATGCCGACGTTCATTTGGTAAAGCTCAGCGGTTCGGTCGAAGTGATGATCGCCCTCGGCGTGGCCGATGCGATTGTCGACCTCGTCGAAACCGGCAGCACGCTCGCCGCGAATCGACTACGCGTGCTCGATGAAATCGGCCGGTATTCGACCGTTCTGATTCAGAATAAGGATCGCCGCGAATCGACACTCGCCGACCGCGTAGTGCGGCGCTTGGAAGGGGTGGTCATCGCCCGCAGCTATTCGCTGCTGGAATACAACATTCCGCGCACCAAGCTCGCCGAAGCCGAGAAGATCACCCCCGGGTTTAACAGCCCCACGGTGAACTCGCTCGAAGATCCGAACTGGTGCGCCATCCGCGTAATGGTTCGGCGCAGCGAAGTGATCGAAGTGATGGAAAAGCTGGAAGCCGTCGGCGCTAGCGCCGTTCTCGAAACGCAGATTAATAACTGCCGGCTGTAGGCTGAGACACGTCGTAGCGGTTTTAACGACTGCACTAACCGTGCAAAACTGTGACGGTGACGAACTCTTGCAGGAATCTGCAACGTAGGTTTGCGGGGGCAGTCCGTCAGGCGGCGGAGTGCGCGCGTTTTGCAGCCTGCGGTGCGTCACATGCAAATACTGTTAATGGAAAACGATCCGTGGATCGCCAGCCTGCTGTGCGAAGCCGCCAGCATGCGCCGCAGCGATCTCAATGTCCGGCACGTCGACTGCTTCGACGCCGGGCTCGCCCACCTGCGCACGCTGCCAGTCGATGTGGTTCTCGTCGAATTGAATCTGCCCGATGAACAAGGCCTGCGCACGCTCGATCGTCTGCGCGAAGAGTTTCCCAAGCTGGCCATCGTCGTGTTGACTGCCGTCGCCGACGAAGACATGGCGATCACGGCGATTCAGTCGGGCGCGCAAGATTATCTGATCAAAGAAGCCGTCAGCTACGCGCTGGTTTCGCGCAGCGTGCGGTATGCCTTCGAACGAAAACAAATCGAAGTCGAACTCGAGCGGGCCAAGGAAGAAGCTCTCGCGGCGAGTCGCGCGAAGAGCGAATTCCTCGCTCACATGAGCCACGAGATCCGCAGCCCGCTGACGGCGATTCTGGGATTTTCTGACAACCTGCTCGAACCCAAACTCGCGCCCGACGAAATCGTCGCAGCGGCTGAAACAATCAAACGCAACGGCCAGCACTTGCTGGAGATCGTCAACGACATTCTCGACATCTCGAAAATCGAATCTTGCCGCTTCGAAGTCGATCGGCTCGATTGCTCACCGGCGCAGATCATTCTCGATGTGATGGAAGTGCTCCTGCCGCGCGCTCGCGGCAAGGGGTTGAAGCTGGAACTCGATTGGACGCCCGGCGTGCCGGCGACGATCACCAGCGACTCGGTGCGACTCAAACAGATCCTGCTGAACCTAGTGAGCAACGCCATCAAGTTCACCAAGGAAGGCGAAGTGCGGATCGGCGTGCAACTGATCGAGCCGACGAGCCACAGCAATCCCAACGAAGCGCGGTTGCAGTTCACGGTGACCGACACCGGCATCGGCCTGACGGCAGCTCAGCAGCAAGGCTTGTTCGTTGCTTATCAACAGGGCGGCTCGTGGGTGAGTCGCACTTACGGCGGCACCGGCCTGGGCCTCGCTATCAGCCGCGAACTGGCCCGCAAACTTGGCGGCGACATCTCGGTGAAGAGCGCCGTCGGGCAGGGAAGCAAATTCACGGTTTGCGTGCAAACTGGACCGCTCGCTGGCGTGCCGAGACTCGATTCGCCGGCCGATAGCGAAGCGCAATCGATCGCGCGCTCGACCTTGCGACTAGCTAATGTGCGACTCAACTGCCGCATCCTGCTGGCCGAAGACGGCCCCGATAATCGCCGATTGATTTCGTATCTACTCTGCAAGGCCGGTGCGGAAGTGACGCTGGCCGAAGATGGTCAACAGGCTGTGGATCTCACGCTCGCTGCCGAGACCAACAGCGAGCCGTTTGATTTGATCCTGATGGATATGATCATGCCCGGTATGGATGGCGCGCAAGCGACGCGCACATTGCGCGACGCCGGAGTTCGAATTCCCATCATCGCACTCACGGCCAACGCCATGAGCGGCGTGCGCGGTCAATGCCTGGCTGCGGGCTGCGATGATTTCGCTACCAAGCCCATCGATCGCAGCACGCTGCTTACGACGATTCGCAAATGGTTGAAACCTGCAAAGGTTTGCCCCACGGCGTAATTGCGTTTAGATACCATCGATTGCTTCAGCAATCGATGTCGCGCCAGCGGCTAGAGGCATCTCGGTTGAGGCTGAGTCACCACATCTGGCGGACATCGTATCGACCGTCCGTTGATATTTCACCAGGGACGCAATGCCTCTTGCGACTTCGTCGCCTCGATTGCTGACGCAATCGAGGTTATCCCAGACGTCGTTGTGCAGCTTCTACCAATACACATTGAACCCAGCGTACGCGCCAAATCCCGGCGTGCCGTAGCCGCGGACTTCTTCGTACTCGGTGTTGGTGATGTTGTCCAAACGGCCGACAAGTTCGATGCGGTCGGTGTAGAAGTAGTTGCCGGAGAGATTCAGCAACGAGTAGTTGGGCAGGATGAAGTTGTTTGTATCGAGGCGATTGCTGTAGTACTGATACGACAGCGTGAGCGCTCCCTTGTTCTGCAGCCAGGCCCGCGTCAGCGACAGGTTCCACTTCTCGCGTGGCCGACGCAACAGCTGCATGCCGGTGTCGGCATTAAACGTATCGTCGAGCGTATACGCGACGTTGGCAACGACGCGATCGGTAACCTGAGCGAAGAGCGAGAACTCCACACCACTGGCCCGCGCTCGGCCGACGTTCTGCAGGCTGAACGTGTTGAAATCGAAAATGATCAGGTCGGTGAAGTCGTTGCGATAGTAAGTCGCATCGGCCCACACGATGTCATCGTAGATGCCTTGGCGAATGCCGGCGTCCCAACCCTTGCTGCGCTCAGGCCGAAGGTTCGGATTGCCGAACTGAAACAAGTTTTCGGCGAGCGCCGGTTGACGAAAGCCAGTACCGAGCGTGCCGTGGATGCCGGTGTTCGTTTCATCGATGCGATAGAGGCCGGTCACTTTATAGGTCTGGGCTGGCCCCGCCCGACTAGTGTCATCCCACCGCGCACCGGCGGTTCCAAAGAATCGTTCGAACAGTTGGAATTGATCCTGAACGAAGATCCCCTTCACGTTTTGCGTCTGCTGAGGATTGTCGGAAGTCGAAGCGTCTTCGGCCAGGTAATTGGCACCGACGCTGAAGGTGTTCGTCGGCGCGAGAAGCACGTTGCCTAGGTAATTGATTTCTCGCGTTTGACCAGTGAAGCGCGCCGGCGAGAAACCCGGGTCGTTGTCTTTCCGCTCGATGTTGACGACGTTGAAACCCACCGTCTGCTGAAACTGCCCTTCGAAAGTGAGCCAGCTGGCTTGAATGCGATTGGCAACGCTGTTGGTGTAGTTCTTGCGAATTAAGTTATCGATAGGCAGGCCAGTAAGAAAATCGAAGTCGTCGACCTTGGCGGCGCCTTCCGACATGCGAAAGACATAGTCGATATTCAAATCGGGCGTCACGTTCCAGCCCATTCGCCCCGACGCCGTTCCTAAGTTAAAGCCGTCCGGCTCCACGCCGCCGACCCGTGCACTGGCAGCGGAAATGCCGCCCGTCGACAGAAACGAACCGGTCACGCTGTAATAAGCGTTCTCATCGCCGGCCTGCACGTTGACGCTCGTTTGTCCGCTGTTGAAACTTCCGCCCAACGCACCCGCACGCACGGAGAGTGGTCCCTGGCCGCGCCGGCTGATGATGTTGATCACACCGCCGATGGCATCACTGCCGTACTGCATGCTCTGCGGACCGCGCAGAACTTCGATGCGTTCGATGTTGTCGGTGCTGAGCGTGCTGAAGTCGAACAAGCGCGAAGCATTGCTCGGATCGTTGAGCGGAATGCCGTCGAGCAGCACTTTGGTATGTTGCGAATTGGCGCCGCGCATGAACACGCTGGTCAAACCACCGGCCGGTCCCTGACGGACGACGTCGACGCCGAGCGTGCCGCGAATCACTTCGGCGACATTGACCTGGCCGCTCCGTTCAATCTGTTCGCGCGTGATCACCGTCACGCTGCTGGCCGTGGTCGCGGCAGGTTGCGGCGTGCGTGTCGGCGCGATCACATCACCGGCCGGCAACGGCTCGGCGGGAAAGCGATTCAATCGGCCAGTTACTTCCGTGTCGGGCAGCACCATCGGCTGCGCGGTGGAAAGTGGCTCCGGTGGAGTTTCGACCGGTGGCTCCGGCTGCGCGAGTGCGGCAGTGTATTCTTCGGGAACCGGCGGCGGTCCGAAGGGCGCGATTTGCGCTCGCAAGTTGGTTGCCAGGCAGAATACGAGTGGAATCGCGAAGCAGAGAAGTTTTGCTCTCTGCACACGCGCACCAAAAACACGGAACATGCGTCTTCCCCCCACGGGAAACGGGTCGAGCGGGCCGCGGTTCAGATATCCTGGCTCGGGATCGTCCTACTGGCCGGCCTTCCCAACCTGGCTGCGTGCAGCCCATGTCAGTGGCCTGTGGATTCGAATTGAATCCTGGCGTTCGTCACCCTTACAGTCGCGGGGCGGCGGGAGCATTGCACTCCGCTTCCCTGAAATCCGACGGCAGGCACTCAGCGACGCACCACCCCCCGCGGTGCGTCTAGCCGAGAACCTGTAACGATTGATCGGATAACGACGGTCGTAAGGATGATTCCGATTTTGCAGATTGCGCTGCTAGCAGATCGCTGGTCACTCAATCCTTCTTAGCCAACTCGCGCAGCTCGGCAAGTTCTCGTTCATACCCGCCCGACAAAATTGGGAAGCGACACCAAGTCTTCGGATCGAGGTTTTCATCGTCGAGATGAAACGACGGCGCGTAGCGTTCGCGCTTCCATTGATTGCGGCACCAGAGTTTGAAAAACCGCTCGACCCAAATGGCAAGCTGTTGCGACGAGTGCTGAGGAAACTCGACCTGCATTACTCGCCAAATTTCGACCGGCGCGAGCTTGTCGCGAATCGCGGCCCGCTCGATTGCGTCGAGCAGGTCGTACGGCATGAGATCGTCTTCATCAGTCTGCTTCGACGCAGCAGGCCGCAGCTCTGCCGTCGGCGCTTGCTCGTTGACGACTGCGAGCGCCGGCAGCGGACCGCCGACAAACGAGCCCGTCGCGTGCGGGCCGATTTTTTCAAACCACCGCAGCCAATGGCGGAGAAAGTTCTTGTCGATGCCCGCAATCGGCGATAGACCGCCGCTGGTGTCGCCGTCCATCGTGGCGTAGCCGACGGCAGCTTCACTGCGATTGCTGGTCGAGAGGAGCAGTGCGTTGCCGATGTTGGCGAGCATCCAAATGCTGGGGGAACGAACGCGAGCCTGAATGTTTTGCAGGGCGATGTCGTCGGTCTTCCAATCGAGCGGCCGGCCGAGGACTCGGCTGACCGCTTCCTTATAGCCTTCGACGATCGAATCGACTTCGAGTTCGTAGTACTGCGCGCCGACGGCATCAGCGACGGTTTTCGCTGCGTTGCGTGTGATCGGCCCGCTGTTGCGTGTCGCCTGGTAGGCGCACGTCAGTAGCTTCTGCACAATCTCGCGCGGCTCTTGAGCGTTGTTCAAACCCGGAATGTAGCTGAGCTTTTCCAGAAAGGCTTCGCGGCCCAACTCGGCTAGGCCGAAATTTACTGCGAGCGATACGAGCAGTGAAACGGCCGTTGAATCAGCACCGCCGCTGAGCGAAACGACAAAACCGCGCGAGCGGCTTTTGCGCAGATAATCAAAGAGCGCCAGCGGCACTGCGCGGGTGAACTCTTCTTCTTTCAAATGGCTCGACGTTTCCCAGGGGAGCTCTTCGACGTGCGACTTCGTTGGTTGCACGGCGGGAAACGAAAAGTCCGACCGCGCGACCCCTTTGTCATCGGCGACAATCTCGGGCCGAAAGCTGCCGATGCGGGCACGACTGGTGCGGATTGCATCAATGTCGATCGTCGCGGTCGTCACCTTCCAATCGTCGTACGAAAACCGCGGCCCGGTGGCGATTAACTGTCCCGCCACGGCAATCATCGCATCGCCGTCGTAGATCGCTCGGCCTGATTCATTGCCGAGCAAGTTGGCGTAGACATACGCGACGTTGAAGGCTCGCGAGCCTTCGGTGACAAACCGTTTGCGGACTTCGTGCTTGCCGAAGGCGAAGTGGCTGGCGCTGGGATTCAAAATGATATCGACGCCGCGCGAAGCCAGATTACCGCCGGGTCGTTCGGCGACCCAGGCATCCTCGCAAATCTCGAAACCGATCCGCACGCCGCCGCATTCAAAAATCAAATCGCCGAGCGGCACTTCCCGCCCCATCACGCGCACCGGCACCGCGACATCGGCGGGCCAGCGCTTGAACCACCGTGGCTCGTAGTGAATTCCTTCGCCGGCCAAATTCTGCTTGCCGACAAAACCGAGCAGCTTGCCATCGGCGGCGAGGCACGAGGTGTTGTACAAGCCGCTGCCATACAGCAGTGGCACGCCGAAAGACACGATCATGCCGCGCGTCTCGGGGAGCAATTCGCCGAGGACCTGCAGCGCGTAGTTTTGCGTTCCCACCGCATGAAACGCGTCCTCACAGCCGTAGCCGGTGATGCAGAGCTCGGGCAGGCAGAGTATCGACACGCCTTGCTCGCGTGCGGTCGCGATCGCGCCGCTGATTCGTCGCCGATTGCCGTCCCAGTCGAGAGGCGTTTGATTGAGAATGGCTGCGCCAACTCGGACGAGCTTCATTTTTGGTCTTTCTTCTTCGAACTCGACTTCTTCAAACTCGACTTCTGCGAACTCGGTGTCTTGTGCGGCGGCGATGGCGAAAACTCGCGCAGCCAATGAGCGATGTCGGCGGCTGACTGCGTTGGTTCCGTTTTTTCGGTTGGAAACGCGACTGCGGAGGCCTTCGTTCGCAACTCGCGAGTCCACACTTCGCTGTCTTCAAACGAAACACCGCGCTGCCGGGCAGCCCGTTGCACACCGTGGTCGCTCGAGACCACAAACAACTGCCGTGGATCTTTTTCCGCTGCAATCATCTCTGCAATCAGTTCATCCGCCGTGGTCTTTCGCCGCGAAAAAACGAACCGCATCTTTTCGTGCGACCCTTCGGCCGGCAGTCCCGGCGGCGCGTCCTTGCCATCAAAGACAATCGTCGTGCGAGTTCGTTCGCGCTCGGGGAGATGCTGGGCGAGAAAATCGATCAATGCTCGCCGCGCGGTTTCCAGCGTTGGCGGATCGGTAGGTGAGCCAAATACACCGCTCGCGTGCAGCAGGTTGTAGCCATCGACGAGCAATTTCATCTCGATTGTTTCTTCCTACATGCCGCCCATGCAGCGGCCCTGGCCACACTGGGGCTTGCCGCAACCGCCACCCATCATCGGCATGCCGCCGCTGCTGCTCGCCATGTGGGCCGCGGGTGCGCTCAGTTGCTTCTGCATGTTCGAGCTATGGCAGGTCGGGCATTCAGGCCGTTCGTCACCGCGAATCAAGAGTTCGACTTCGGCGTGGCAATCGTCGCATTGATAATCAAACAAAGGCATCGTTATTCTCCAGAGAATTGGCTCTGCTATTCTAACAGAGATGAACAATTTTCTCACTCGCGACCAGGTTCGCTCCCTCGATCGCCGGGCAGCCGACGAGTTCGGCTTGCTCGGTTTGGTGCTTATGGAAAACGCCGGTCGCAGCTGCGTGCAATCGCTGCTACGGCATGGCTGTCGCGGGCCAGTCGTCATTTGCTGCGGCAAAGGAAACAACGGTGGCGATGGGTTTGTGATCGCCAGGCAACTCGATGCGATCGGCATTCCGGTTAAGATCCTGCTCGTCGCCGATCCGGCGCAATTGCAGGGAGACGCGGCGGCAAACTTCTCCATTGCCCAGAAAAGTTGCCTGCCAATCGAGTTGATTCCCTCAATCATTTCTGCGGATGAGTTCGACCAACAATTGGACGGCGCCGAATGGCTTGTCGATTGCTTGCTCGGAACGGGATCGCGTGGTAATCCGCATCCACCAATGGCGCTAGTCATCGAACGGCTGAACATTTCTCCGGCGAGGAAGTTCGCCGTCGATCTTCCCAGCGGCCTCGATTGCGACTCGGGCGCGCCCGGCGAACCGACGGTTCGCGCCGATGTCACCTGCACGTTTGTCGCGCCGAAGATCGGCTTTGCCAATCCGGTCGCCGCGGAGTTTTTGGGGATTGTGGAAGTTGGCGACATCGGCGTGCCGCGGAAATTGCTAGAGGAATATGGCGTCGTGAAGAGGACGTCTTCATTCTAGCGGGCCAATCTAGGTGTTCAATATACACTTAGTGGAAATTCACTAAAACTCTCCGGTAAGAGAAGTGTGAGTTACGGCACTTGGCGAAGTTCGCCGCCGCTGATGCTCGCCAGATCGGCGAAGAGGCTCATGTCGACTGCCGTGTTGACCGGCCGGACACTGCCGTCGACGAGCAGGTATTGAATCACGCCGGCGTGAAAACTTCCCCAGCCGCGGTTGCAGGCTTGCTCGAGGCCGGTGCCGGCGATGGCGGAACAGCGGTCGTAGTCGTTCATCAACGTGCGACTCTGCGCGACACAATCTGAGCGATTGTACGAGCCGTAGGAGTAAGCCCAGAATGTTCGCCGCCGCGAGCGCGACTTCGTGCTGTATTCGCCGACGAGCCAGGTGTTGCTCGTGCCGTCGGTGACGCCCGCAATCCTTTCGCAGGTGAGCTCACCTCGATTGTCGACGAGGTGCAGCACGCCGCGCCATTCCAAGGGAAGAGTCGTGTATTGCGGATAGCTGTCCCACCAGCCATTGCCATCGCTCTTGCCGCCGACGCCGCGATAAGTCGAGGTGCGATAGTCGAGCGTGTTGCCCGGACCCGATTCGGGTTTGAGCAATTGGGCTGGCTCTGCCTCAGATGGACAAGAGAAGACGTTGGTCTTCATTTCTCGAAAAATGCGATTCGCGTTGGCTTCGTTGGTCTGCGTGAAGTCGTATTGCTGCGAGAGATTGTTGCTTTCCAAATGGGGCAACAGCAAGATCGGCCACGATTCGTAGCTCGGGCTGTTGCAGCAAGCACCGAACGTCACGCCGCCGGGCGGAAACTTCAGCCAATTGTCGTGATAGTTCTGAAAGGACAGGCCGAGCTGCTTCAGATTGTTGCCGCAACTGATCCGCCGTGCCGCTTCTCGCGCCGCTTGCACGGCGGGCAACAACAGCGCCACCAAGACGCCAATGATGGCGATGGTGACGAGCAGTTCCACCAGCGTGAAAGCTGCGGCTCGGCGATGGGGAGTGCAGGGCATCGGTGGCGTGATGTGAGGCGGGGGGAGGGAACCACGCGAAGCAATCCAAGGCCTTCAGAATACTTCTGTCGGCGAGCTCCCACAAGGATCAAAAGAGTCGTTGTGGTGGGCTGTTTTCGATGGCTCGCAGGCGAAAGGTCAATCCCTCCTGTTCACTTCCAGCGGTCTGGGGTAGGTTCGCGGTTGGGTAAGTAAAAAGTGGCGAATAAACAGTTAAGCACGAGACTTTCAGGAGCGGCACCGATGAATGGCTTCACTAGCAGTTTGCATGTCAAAGGAAGCACCGCCAAACGAGTGCAGCAAGCTGTGACGGAACTGTTGCGGGGCGAAGGCTTTCAAGTGCTGCTGGCCGACGATGACAGCGGCGACGAACAGCAGATCACCCGCGGCGTGTGGGTCGCCAAGGCCAAGGGGGATTGGGTCTCGCTCTTCTGCTCCGATTTCATGTTTCAGCAAGAGATCGGCCGCGAGCTTTCGAAGCAGCTACAAACGCACACGCTGAACGTGTGGGTCACGGAAGGTTCGTCGTGGCATTACTCTCTTTTTCAAAACGGCGAAGAACTCGACCAATTCGACAGCAGCGGCGGCGATCTCGACTTCGGCGCATCGCTCGACGACGGCCTGGCCGAGTTGACCGATGAGTACGAAGGTGAGACCGAGGAAGAAGACGATGACTTTGCCGAAGCTGTCGACGATGACGAAGAAGCTGGCCCGATTCAGGATGGCTTCTCGCGGCTGTTTGAGCTTCAAGAAAACTTCTCCGGCAAGATGCCGGCCGATGTGAAGGAAATCTACGATCGGCTGACCGAAGGAAAGGCGTCGCTGGGCGACATGCGGAAGTTCGACCAATGGTCGCAAGTCAACCAAGCCGAGCTCGCGCAGTTTCAGGATCTGTTGCAACAACAAACGGCAGAACTCACCGCCACGATGCAGGGCTTCTTTCAGCAAGGAGCGCCCGGCTCGGCAGATGAAAACGCGGAAGCTAACTTCGATCCAGCCTCGATGCTGCAGGGCGCGCTGCCCCCTGACATCGCGCAGATGTTTGGCCGCATGATGTCGGGCCAGATGTCGCCCGGCGAAATGCAACAATTCGCCGAAGGCCTCGGCGAAGATTCGCCCGATCTGGACGAAGACCTGAAGTCGATGACGGCTGATGACGGTGGCGAGGAAGCAACGCTCGACGAAGATCTCGAAGTTGTTGATGAAAATGATGACGACGATGACTTCGCCGACGAAGAGCAAGGCGGTTTTTCGGAAGAGCAGCTGCAGATGCACCTCGGCGCGCTGCGACCGTTGCTCGCCAAGAATGTCGACCAAGATGAGTTGGCCGATACGTTGACCTCCGACGATGAAGCGCCCGAAGCACCGCTGGGCGAATTCCTGAGTGCTCTCGGCATTGAGAGCGCGCTGGCCACCTACGACTTCGATCTGCTCGAACAAACGAGCGACGAAGATCTTAACGAGGTCGGCATCCAGCTCAGCCCGCTACTGCTGGTGCGAAGCTCTCCTTCGTAATTCGCGATCGCGAGTAGCGACCAAATCAGGCTGCTCGAGCCTGATTTGCCACCTGCGGCACGACGTGTTGCAGGATGTAGTCGGCCGTGCGGGACGAGGCGCCGCCAATGGCGAGGGTGCCGCGGAGTTGTTCCAGCCGGCGGACGAGGTCCAGCCGGGCTGGTTCATTTTGCAGCCATTCGATCGCATGGCTGGCGACCTGAGCACTGCGGTCCCGCCAGTGCGGATATTCCGGAAAGAGAACGTGGCTGTGCACGACGTCGCCACGGCGATACTTCTGCGTACGCGGCGGATGAAGCTCGGGCGTGGTGATCAGGTTCGGCAGGGTCATGTACTGCACCCGCACCAGATGCTTCATGATGTAGTACGAAGGCATCGCGAGGTTGTACTGCATGACGCTCGGCTTGGCGTGATACAGCAATTCGAGCGAAACGCTGCCCGAGACGGCCATGCAGCAGGTGGCCGCATGGATTAGCTCGGGCGTCTTACCCGGAATGATCGTCAGCGGCAGATCGTGATTGCCGAGAATCTTGGCCGCCATGGCGGCTTGCTGGTCGTTGTAACTGGCGACGGCAAAGCGAACATCAGGGACCGCGCGATGCACGAGGCGGGCGGCTTTGATTTGTAGAGCGAAGTTACGCTGCACTTCACTGCGGCGGGAGCCGGGAAGAATGGCGACGAGCCGTTGCGGGTTGTTTTTGAACTGTTCGAGGAACTGCTGATCGAGCGTTTGCGCTTTGAGTTCATCGAAATACGGATGCCCAACGTAGGTCGTGGCTTCGCAGCCCTGCCCACGAAACCAGGCTTCTTCGAAGGGGAGTTTACAGAGCGGGTGGTCGATGTATTTGCGGACTTTTTCGACGCGATACGACAACCAGGCCCAGAGCTGAGGCAGGCCGTAATAAACCACCGGAATGCCGAGGGCTTTGGCTTTTTTCGCCACATGCCAATTGAAACCCGGGTAGTCGATCAGCACCACCGCATCGGGTCGCTCGGCTTTGAGGGCTTGTTCGACCTGGGCCAGCAATTTGAAGAACTCAGGAAGTTTTACCAGCGCGGGGACGAGGCCCATGATGGCCAGGTCGGTCATATCACGCATCAATTGGCAACCGGCGGCTTGCATGCGTGGGCCGCCGAGGCCGATGGCGTCGACGTTGCCGGCTTTGCGTTGTAATTCGCGAATGAGGTTCGCGCCGTGCAAATCGCCGCTGGGCTCGCCGACGGAGAAGAAGAGTTTCATGGCTGAGGTTCTTCCTTGAACGTTAGTCCGCTCCGCGGACCCCTTCGGATGACCCCTGCAGTTTAGGACGAACGGCAGGATCGGCAAAGTTCAATGCCGCAAGGTTCGCCCGGCAAGAGCAAGCGGAAACTTGAGGAGGCCGATCAAAGTGCTAGCTCCCGCCGTTCGATAATTCGCAGAGAGCACAGCGAGCTAGCACCACGAGAGAGAAAGTTCGGGGGCGAGGAGCATGATGATGGAATTCAATCGCAACCAGTACTTTATGGCCGGCGTGTTGATTCTCCTGCTGGGAATTCAGTTCCGCGCGGTCGATACCTTCGTGCTCAACGAGCGCTCGACGCAGTTCCTCGCCCAGCGGGTGAATGCCTGGCGACAGCCACAGATGGCGAGCGCGGGAAGTTTACCCACCATGGTTGCCGCTTCTGGGCCGATCGCCAACCATCGAATGAAACCACCAAAATGGCTGGGTTGGGCACTGGTCTCCGTAGGCAGCGTGCTGATTCTGCATAGCTTGTCGCTGAAGAAGCCCGGCGGATAAGGGCTGTGCAAAACTAACCCGGTGACGATTTTTGCCACAAGCGATTACTGTGTGCGGCTTTGCGCAGCTGCGGGAAATCCACCCCCGGACTCATGAGACCACGCCGATAGATACTCTCTAGACGCTTGGGCTACGATCGCGCCGCAGGGGCAGGACTGAGGCAGCGCATCGTAGCCCAGCGTTTTTCTTGGCGGTGCTTTGGCTGCGAAGCCTCTACCACTTCGCGCCGACTGGCTTTGCTCCGGCGTTGACCATTCGCACGCTGTAGAGCGACGTCTTCGCCGTGATGAACAGCGTCTTCATGTCTTCGCCGCCAAAAGCGCAGTTGGCTGGCCCTTCGGGAACCGCGATTTTCTCGATGACCTTCCCTTCGGGATCATGCACCGTGATGCCGCCGTGCGTGGTGTAGAGATTGCCTTTCACATCGAGGCACATGCCGTCGCTGCCGTGTTCGATCGTGAATAGGATCTTGCCGAGTTCGCCAGTCTTGCTCACTTCATAGCAGCGAATGACGGCTGGCTTTTTGTGAAACGACGGATCGGGATGCTTTTGATGGCCGCCGGTATCGGCGACATACAGACGCGACTCATCGGGCGAAAAGTTGATCCCGTTCGGCATCGCCAGATCCTTGATCACCGGCTCAACCTTACCGGTAGCCGGATCGAGCTTAAACACATAATGCCCCGGATAATCGCCGGCGCCATTCAGGCCCCAGGCTGGATCGGTGAACCACAGCGTGCCATCGGAACGAACGGCGACGTCGTTCGGCGAGTTGAACTTCTTGCCGTCGCACTTATCGGCCAGGACCGTGACTTTGCCGTCGGTTTCGGTGCGGACCAGGTTGCGACCGTCATGCTGACAAGTGATCAGCCGGCCTTCGAGATCCAAGATGTTGCCGTTCGAAGCCTGGCTCTCGCGAAACAACGACAAGCCATCCTTCTCGCTCCATTGCATCAGCTTGCTGCTGGGAATGTCCGAAAACACCAGCAGCTTCTTGGCCGGAAACCACGCCGGCCCTTCGGTGAACTTCATATCACCGGCAACTTTAGTGACCTTCTCGCCGGGAGCAACGAGCGACTCTTGCGCACGAGAAACGTTCGCGCAAACCAAAGACGCGAGCAGACAGAGCGTTAATGATCGAAGCATTTTGGACTCGCAGTAAGGTGAGTGAAGAGCACGCGGGCGACTGTACTACGTGCCATAGCACTCCGCAATCAGCAACAAGCATCGCGTTCGTTGCCAAACCATTGGATACGAGCGCAGGGACAACTTTGGTCAAGATGCTTGCCAACCATTCACGCCAGTGCCGCTGTCAGCGGCCTTTTCTCTCTCCCCTCTCCCCGAAGCGGGGCGAGGGGAGCAGGACAGGATGCTGGCCGAGCGCTCACGATGCATGGATTGCCAGCGCGAACGGTTACACATTGGCGAGGCTCCTGGCGGAGCCGCGCAGTGCAGTGGCCAGCTATTTTGGAGCAACTTGAACACCCCCCTTCCATACCCCCAGAATATAACAGGTGATGCAAAAGATCATTTCATCCACAAGTCATTGCCAAATCAGACTTAAGAACAAAAATTGGCTGCAATATCAGGTCTCCAATATCACACTTTATCACCATCAAAAGGAGCGGTCGCAACTGAGTTTGAACAGGTCCAGATAACGCCTGCTCGTATCACATCCAAGTCGCAACAGGCGTAAACGTGGACCTACCATCCAGCCAAATAAAGACACACCAGCGCGGACAACTTGGGTCCGGCGTAGATCCGCCATGTAACCCGCTCACGCTGCGCCGAATTTCGGGAGGGCGAGGCTCCTGCCGAGCCGCGCCGGTCGAAAGCAGTCGCTGGCGGCCTTCGCAATCCACCTCGGCGGCTCGGCAGGAGCCTCGCCCGCCTCGCCCTCCCGTCGCTCGCCGCGATCGGCGATGTCGAAGTCTTGGGAGCCTCACCTTCTGTCACCACGAGCTCACGATGAGTGCGAGTGCTCTTCCTCTTCTTTGATGATCTTACCTGTATCGAGCGAAACCTTTTCCAGCGGCGATTCTGCTGGGCCGCCGATCACTTCGCCGCTCGCTTGGAACCGCGAACCGTGACAAGGGCAGTCCCAGGTTTTCTCGCCGTTGTTCCAGTGTACGACGCAACCCATGTGCGGGCAGATCGCCGAAACGGCATTGAGTTCGCCGTCGTCGCCGCGCGAGCAGGCCACGCGTTCGCCGCCGATGCCAATGACTTTGCCCTCGCCGGGGAGCAATGACTCGGGGCTGATCGCTGCTGGGCGCTCGAGGTGATCCTTTACGAAGTAATACGGATAGTCGACGTTCTCCGAGACATAATCCCAGCCGCCGGCGATCAACTTCTTTCGATCAACCGAGAAGAGTTCCTGCCAGGGATTTTTCCGATCGAGCACATAGTCGCGGGCCATGGTGGCGGCGATCGTGCCGAAGGTCATGCCGTTGCCACCAAAGCCGGTCGCGGCAAATTGGCCCGGCGCCGTTTCGCCGATGTAGGGCAGACCGTCGTTGGTTTCGATCACTTGGCCCGACCATTGCCGATCGGGCTTGGCCTGCGGCAAGATGTTCATCAACGTTTCGCGCAGTTGATCGAAGCACTGCTGCGTATCGTCGACTTGCCCGGTTTTGTGATCTTTGCCACCGAAGATCGCGTAGTCGTTGCGACTGCCGGGATCGACGCGCAGATAGTAGTACGGATCCGTCGTATCCCAGAACGAAGCATCGGGCACCAGTCGCTTGGGCAACTTCGCGCCGATGACGTACGACGAGTAGGGATAGATCTTGGATTGGAACAGCGTGGCGTTGACGAGGCCGGTCTTGCCCGTCAGCGGCACGTGCGTGGCGATGACGATGCGGTTGGCTTTGATCTCGTGCTCGCCGACCAACACGCGCTGCGGATCATCCTGCACTTCGGTCACTTCCGCATGCTCGAAGACACGACAACCGCCCCCTTCGACCGCGGCGGCAACGGCCATCAGATACTTCAGTGGATGAAACTTGGCCTGCGACGGAAACATCACACCCGGCCGATTGAAATACGGCACGTGCTCCATAAACTCGGCTTCGAATCCGAGCTTGCGAGCGACCTCCGCGTCCCCTTCGAGATATTTGCTTTCATCGCGCTGGCCCGAAATCGATTCGTGCAAGTAACCCGGCACGCGATGAAACTGGCAATCAATTTCCAGCTCATTCACATTCGCTTCGATAATGTTGATCGCCTGCGCGCCGGCCTGCCAGGCGAGCGCAGCGGCTTCTTCGCCGAACTTGCTGACCAGCTCCGGCAATCGCTGATCGGTGACCATCGTCAGGTGGGCGGTCGTCAGCCCGGTGTCGACAAAGCCGATGCGATTTCGCTCCAGCAGGCAGACTCGCTTACCAGCCTTCTTCAGCAGATAAGCGGTGGTCACGCCGGTGATGCCGCCGCCAATGACGACGACGTCGAACTCGCCGTGGCCGCTGATTCGCTCGAAGCGAGGCCGTTTGACTCGCTGCCAGACAGGAATGGGCTTGATGTCGGTCGGGGACATAGGAATAGCGCTCCACAGCAAAAGAGGATCGCTGGCTGGAGAGCAAGTTCTGGTCCGAAGCCCGAACTACCCGCATTTCCGGGACTTAGAGAGAAATATTCGCCGTTCGGTGGTGCGACGGCGCGCTAACTGGCTTGCAAATGAACAAGCGACCTTAGGAATTTGGCAGGGGAAAGGGAAGCGAAACTTCAGGCGCGCCTTGAAGTCGCCGGCCAGACTTTGCCATCGCGTAACTCAACATTTCCTCGCCCGACAAGCTCACGTCGGACTTGAACGATCCATCGGGATTACGAAATAGCGAGGCATCGCCGAACCATTCGTCAGGCCAGTAGATCAGGTCGCTAATCCTGCAATCAGGAAACTGCTTTTCTAACCAGTGAAGATAATACGTTTGAGCTGATTGGGACGTTTCCACGCGGCGCACCGCATCGAGCACTGCCAGTGCCTCGGCAAAAGTTACCTGGGGATCGAACGCTGCGGGAGGATTGAGCGCCTCGCGCACAAAGGTCCCTTTGGAAATCGCCTTCCAGTAAGTCCGAAACTCGTCAGGCTCGTAGCGTCGATCTGCATGCTCATGCCAACGGTCGATGAGAGGCTGGGCATCGCCGCGACTTTCCAACTCACGCTCGATGTCGGTGCAAAGCGCCGACATCTCCTTCAACAGGGCTTTGCTGACTGGTCGCCGTTGCAGACGTTCAGGAATCATGAGACCTTTTAAGTCACCAGCCCCTTCGTCACCATCATAAAGACGTCTTCCAGCGACGGATCTTTTTCGGCGAAGCTCCGCAGCTCGACTTTGTTGTAGACCAGCTGTTGCAGCAGTTCGGCGACGCCGCGATCGTCGGTTTCGAGTTCCACGACGCAGCTGTTCACATCCGCAGCGATGCGGCGGCAGTGCGGGCTCGAACGAATCACCGACATGCCGACGTCCATGTTGTTCACAAAGCGAACTTCGACGGTTCGGTTGCCACGGATTCGTTTGTAGACTTCTTCGATCGGCCCGTGCATCAGCAACTGACCGCGCTCGATGATGCCGATGCTAGAACAGCAGTCGGCGAGCTCCGACAAAATGTGGCTGGAGATGAGAATCGTTTTGCCCATCTTCCGGAGTTCTTTGAACAGCGCTTTCACTTCGACGCGGGCCCGTGGATCGAGACCACTTGTCGGCTCATCGAGAATGAGCACCGGTGGATCGTGCACCAGGGTCTTGGCCATGCACAGCCGCTGTTTCATGCCCTTCGACAGGCCGTTTACATAATCGTCGCGCTTGTGGCCAAGGTCGAGCAGTTCCAGCACGTCGCCGATGACCTGCTTGCGCTTGGCCTTCGGCAGGCGATAAGCAACCGCATAAAAATCGAGAAACTCCCACACCTTCATGCCGTCATACACGCCGAAGTTATCAGGCATGTAGCCGACGCTCTGCCGCACGGACATGGGGTCCTGCGTCACGCTGTGGCCGTTGACGATTCCCTCGCCTCGGCTTGCTTTCAACAGCGTCGCCAGGAAGCGGATCGACGTGCTCTTGCCGGCGCCGTTGGGGCCGATGAAGCCGAACATTTCGCCCGCTTCGATTTTGAGATTCAGGCATTCGACCGCGCGAAACTCGCCGTAGTCTTTGCCGAAGTCGATGAGTTCAATCATGGGGAGAAGGGACTGGGGGCTAGGGGCTGGGGACTAGGGAAATCACAAGCGGCATTCTGCATTCAATTGGGTTCGGTGTCGGTTTCCGGTTTCACTTCATCTTGCATGACATCCACCCGCAGGCGGACGTCTTGTTCGGGCTTCGGCAGCTGGGGCCGTTGCAGGTGGACGAGCACCAGCGTGTACGTGGTGCTTTGGGCCGAAGCGGGCGTGATTCGCAGGCCGGGGATTGGTTCCGTGGTCCAAGCGATCAGGCGCATCTCACCGGGGAAGAGCTCGAGCTGTCGCGCGGCGTGTTGCGTCAGGCGGTGCAGGCTGACGTGATTTTCATCCTCGACCGGCGCGAGGGGCGACATCATCGGTGAGCGATCCCACTGCGGCACCCAACTGTGATTGTCGGCAGTCGGCAAGAAATTGAGCCGCACCGTCGCCCCGGCTTCGATGTCAGGAAAGTAGGCCGCTTCGACGTTCTCAACCATCTTGGTCACGGTCGTCGTTGTCTTTTTATAGAACAGGCCGTTTTCTTCCACGACGCCGGGCTCATCCTTCTGGTCGCGCGGAACGACTCGCTTCTCTTCTATATCCACCGGTTGCTCGCGCGCGATCTTGCGCAGCACTCCCGCTTGCCGCAGCGTGAATTGGCTGCCGTTTTCCAGCTGCCAGCCGCGTTGATCATCGCCGGTGATGATAAACGAGGCCGGCAAATCAATCATTTGTTCCGTGTGCAGTTTGCCGGTCGAGTTCGACTGCACCTGCACATCGCTGAGCTCGATGGTTTGATCTTGTGTCAGGACTACGTCTGCGGCAGGGCGAGTTTCTCGCCGAGCGTGCGTGCTGCTGAGCGCAAAGGGTAGCGCGAGAGCATCGGGATCTTCGAATCGCAAGTCGTAGCTGGTCGACAGCGACGTGTAGAGCGCAGTGAACCGCGTGACATGCGCTCGCGGATAGTTGGCATGCGATTCGAGCACCGCAATTTCCGAACGGCTGCGAGCAAAGCCGATGTCGAGCTGCGCGAGACGAACGACCGCAAGTGCCCCGACAATGGCGATCACCGGCGCGGCGGCCCAGGCATATTCCACGCGGCCGATCAGCCAGAAGACCAGCCAATTCAACGGGACCAGCACCAGCAAGTAAACTACCAGCACCTTGAGCACAAAATCGGCGCGAGGAATCTTGATGCCCGAAGCATCGTTGAGGGCCGCGAGAGCTGCATCGGCAGCGCCGCTGAAGTCGTTCCAGCCGCCAATACCCGCCAGTTGATCACTGCGATAACCGGCGTGGCGTTCGTCATTCACGTCTCTTGAAGTCAGCGATGGCGACAGCATGGCCGGCGGTCTGCGTTCGTGTTGCTGGGCAACTTTGGTTGGCTCCGGGATTTCTGCCGTGGGCGGCGGCGGAGTTCCCGGCTGAGCACCAATCGACTCGCGCATTCTGCCGATATCGCGACTAAAAAATCGCAGACGCGTGCCTAAGCGGGCATCGTCGTCTTTGGCTTCTTTCATCGAGCCGGCCCACTGCATGTGCAGCTCTTCGTTGCGGAGTTCGAAGTTCCGCGACGGCCGGCGCAACAACGCGTTGTTGAAAAAATTGTCGCGACTGGCCCAAAAGCGATACGGCATCGCCGACAGCGAAAAGGCCGTGACCACGATTCGGCCTTGCCCCAACCGCCGCTCGATCGCAAGTTCGCCGGTATCAGGAATCCATTCGGCATCGCCTTGCTTTTGCAGTTCCACGCCGACCAGCGGTTTGTCCTGCAGCACGGTGATGTGCGCCGGTTTTTTCAACGGCTTGCGTTCCTTGAGCGACCAATGCGTGTTGAGGTCGGCGAGCTCGTTCGCGCCGATCGTCTTGGCCTGGCCGCTGGTGGCGGGCAGATAGGGTTCGAGAAATGTCTGCTTCAGTCGATCGAGCGAATTGGGGCCGCTGATGATCAACTGCCCGCCCCAGTGGAGCCAATCGAGCAGCGCGGTCTGCTGTTCTTTCGTGAGCACCGTTGGGTCGAGATCATCCCACAAAATGTAAGCGATCATCGTCCAAGCCAGCGGATGCGACGGCAGCGGCACGCTCTTGTCGACGCGCGGAAACACCGCGTGATAAAACCGCGTGGCGGGCTGCTGACCCGTTGTTGCGAAGGAACCCAAATCGCTCCCCTGCAGTTGCAGCGAATCGAGTTTGGTCAGATCAACGTACGAAGCTTGATTCTTGGCGAGGACGACAAAGTAGTACTCGTGCTCGCGCAGCGCATTGCCGGCCACGTTGATCATTTCGGGCAAGCGCGAACCTCGGCCGGCCCGCAGTTCGGTGCGGAGCGAATACGACTTACTCGCTTCACCGCGCTTCGGCAGAAAGAACAGCGTCTCGAAGCGTTTGATCTGACCTTTCGGCAGCGATGCGGGGCGAGAAATGCTCAGGCGAAAGTCGGTGTGTTCCACGTCGAGCGGCAGCTCGAACTGATCCATTGGATAAGTTCGCAGCTCGCCCTGAAAGTCGAAGTTATTCGCCTTGGCTTGCTGCATGCCCGCCACCCAGTGGCCTGGCTTGGTGAAAAACACGACCTTCGGCGTGGACGGCGGCTTGTTGGGATTGCCGTCATCCTCGACATCCTGGCCGACGTCGTTGGGAAGGATGATGGTCGGCTGCATTTCGAAGTCAGGCTTCGGTTTTTCGGCGGCCTTCTTTTTCTTCTTCTCCTGCTCTTCGAGCTCTTCTTCGGGAGTCTTTTTCTGCGCGCTCTGCGGATTCGAATTCCAGCAGCCACCGCAGCCTGCCAGCGGCAACAGGCCTAGAGTGATCAATAGCCAAGCCAGGAATGCATGGTGAGCCGGAGACAACGCAGGGGGGCGTGAAGAGTAGTCCTGAGACAACAACGGCATACGCAGCCTTCCGCGAGACAAGCGAGGAACCATCCCGATAAGCCCCGTCAGTTTAAGGTGCGAAAAGTGCCAGCGAAAGCAGTACCCCGTCGTCGTCGAACACTCCATGGTCGATGGCTCGAGGTAAACCCAACGCGCAAAAAGGAATGAGCTCCGCGATATTCGCTGGTGTATCATCAACCCATGCAATTCGCCGACATCCAGCTCGTCACCAAGTTTCTGCATCCACAGCCGCGGGAGGAGCATGCTGGTTTTCCGCCGGAGATGATTCCGCTGGGGTTGGATGAGTTTATCGGCCCGCTCGGTCTGGGCGAGATCAGCCAAGGCTTGACCATTTTCACGGACGCCGCTCGGCAGAAACATTGGCCGGCGTCGTTCGTTCACGACGCGATCTACCAAATCTATGAACTGGGCGCTTGGGATTCGGGCGTGCTCGAGCTCAGCGATCTCACCAACTGTTTGGTGGTGGCCGATACCGATCACGGCGATGTTTTCATCACTTGCCCGCGCCTAGGCCGGACCATTTTCGAGCTGCCGCGGCACGAATCCACCATTCATGTTGTCGGCGACTCGATTGGCGATTTGCTCGACTATCATCTCCACCGGTTCCGCTTGAATTTCCTGGCGTTTGATCCCGATCGGAGCTGCAGCCGTCGCGGCGCCATTCAATTCACCTTGCGATCCGAGATCGACCTGGCCCAGTTCGATGCACTGCTGCAATCTGCTTGGGGCGTGGATCCGCGCGGTTCAACCAACTCGAGTCATCCCGAATTCTTCCAGGATCGATTTGTTCCCGCGCTGCACGCGTGCGTCGGCATTTATCTGGAGGACGACGGCCGGCCGCGGGAGAACATCGCGGTCACAATGACCCTCGACCGCGACTCAGTCCCCGCCGTGCAACGCTGGGCAGAAACCATCAGCCTGGCTGGGTTCGACTTCGGGCCGAATTACGGCCGGGACTGTGCGCATTCGTAGGCTGGCCGGAACTGCGCGGGTACCGCTTGTTCCGGCCTACGCTAAACCGTCAGTACGCGATCACGCCCCACCACATCCCAGCTCTCCTGCAACTTCCCGTCGGAGACGACATATACCGACTTATGCAGCGCCGAGGTCGGACAAACATGCCGGGGAATTGCCATTAGCTCGTCACCGGGCTGAAACTCCGCAGCCCGCGAAGTCTCGAGAACCAGATGCTCCTCGTTCTGCAGCACGGCTACCGCATCGGGCAGATCCGGAAAGGACAATCGTTTGCCGGCCGGCGGATCGGAGGCAACGGCCTTGTAGCCGAGGTCCGTCGTCACCCGGTTCGGCGTCGGCCGACTGATGACGCGGGTGATAAGGAGCGCTGCCGGTGTGAAATTGAGATCCGGAAACATCTCGCGATAACCGGCGTCATGAAAAACTACCGTGCCGGGACTGAGCTCGATGGCCGGATGCTGCAGCGCCGCAAAGATCGGAAAAGAACCCGTCCCGCCACATAGAATCCTCGGCACGCTCAATCCCGCCGCGACGAGCTCATCGTGCAGTCTTTTCGCTGGCTCCCAACAAGCGAGCACCGCTGCTTTTCGCGCTGCCATCTCAGTTTGGTGATTTTGACCGTCGTATAAATGCAATCCGCCTGGCAACAGTCCCTTTGTCGCGGCAATTGTTTTGTAAAGTTCCACCGCCTCTGGCCCGGCCGGCAAACCAGTGCGATGTTGACCGCTGTCGATATCGACCAGCACCTCGATTTGCAAATTCGCCGCTGCGGCCGCAGCCCCCAGCTGTGCCACCGGTTGCGGATGATCTGCCGTCACGGCGAGTTTGGTTCCCGCGAACTTCTGCAAGAACTTGATCACCCGGCCGATGTTGGGACCAACTGGGTTGTAGGCCAGCACAATATCGCGCACGCCGGCTTCGGCGAGCATTTCGGCTTCGGCCAGCGTCGCACATTTGTGCTTGGTGATTCCCATTTCCAATTGCAACCGCGTAATCGCCGGCATCTTGTGCGTCTTGCAATGCGGCCGCAACCGCGCCGGGTCGCCGGCGATGCGAATGATCTCGCGCAGATTTTGTTCGACCAGATCGCGATAGATGATCATCGCAGGGCTGATGATTTCGCTGGTATCGGCGATGGAGTAGACAGAGTCCATAGGTGCAGCTGGGTAGAGCGGAGCGGAAGTGAAGCCACTCAGATGATAACGGCTGCGAGCCAACCCTCCAGACCTTCCTTTTTCGCGAATCGCTGGCGATGTGTGGAACCGTCCGATTGTGCGCGAGATTTACGGCGTTTGACTGTACGATTCGCCCCCAGCCGCGCTATAATCGGATAGTAGTCCCCTTGGGGCGTCCCACCTGAGTTTCCCGCCCGGGACCAGCTCGCTGCTCGGTTCCGCTCCGTGTTTTTGGCGCTGGCCTGCGTGATTTGCGCAAGTCTTTGCCGGCGATTTATTTAGGGCAATCATGTCTAGTTCCCCCACTGCCGATCCCGCAACCATCATGGCTCGTATTGCCGTGTGGGTCATTGCCTTCGGCTTCTTCTTTTTCATGACTAGCTACGCGCTGAACCGGCGCGACCAGATTGCCAGCTACACCACCCCCAAACCAGAGTCGATCGCCACGGCGGTTGCGTCGCCGGGTTTTCCTCCTGGCGGCATGCCGCCCCAGCGCGTGCCGAGCAAACCGCCGCCGAGCGAAGATCTGAAGTTCGAGACGCCTGCGGAATGGAAGCAGACGGCCGGCAATCAATTCAGCCTGAAGGCCTTCGAAGTGGTCGATGGCAGTGAAAAGGTTGACATCACGGTGAGCCTCACCGGCGGCGAGTTGATTGCAAATATGAATCGCTGGCGCGGTCAGGTCGGCCTGCCTGAATTCAAGCAGGAAGAGTTGGCCGAAGCCCTCAAGCCGCGTGAAGTCAACGGCATGAGCGCGATGTTCATTGAAATGCATTCGCCCGAATCGGCGCCGACCAAGAAGTCGATTCTTGGTGTGCTCGTTCCTGATGGCGACCGCACCTGGTTTATCAAGCTGATTGGTTCGACCAAGCTGGCCGAACAAGAGCGGCAACGCTTCGAAGAGTTTGCGAAGTCGCTCAGCTGGTAGTTTGTCTCGCTTGCCTTTCCACCTCCTCGCCCGCGCGGCGGAGATTTCTATTATGTCGGTTGCTGCTTCCAAACCTGTTCTCGCTGATGGCCTCGATTCCGGTCGGCCGATGTCGACGGCTGCCTGGTTCGATTGGTTCCTCGCGCCGCTGGCTTCGCAAAAGATCGCGGTCGCGATGTTTGCGTACGGCATCTTCGTGGTGCTCGTCGGCACGCTCGCGCAGGTCGACAAAGACATCTGGCAGGTCGTGCCGGAATACTTTCGCGCGTGGATCATGCGCGTCGACATCAACGTCTTCTTTCCGCCCTCGTTCTTCCCCAACTGGAAGCGAATCAACCTCCCGCCGATTCCCATGCCGGGCGGCATGTTCGTGGGCGTGACGATGATTCTGAATATGCTGTTTGCCCATGCACGCTGGGTGCTGCAGCTGAAGACCAAAATGTCGCTGGTCATCGGCGGCTTGGGGCTGATCGCATTCGGCTGGTTGATCACGCTGCTGCTGATTCTGGCCGGGCACAATAGCGCCGGCTTTCAAACCAATCCGCCGTTCTCTTGGGATCAGTTCTGGATTGCTTCGCAAGTGACGCTGATCGGCGTTTGGGTGTCGGCGGTGTTTTGCTATTTCTGGTTCGCGCTGCAGCCGATCTTTCGTTCGCCAAAAGTGACGATGCTGCGCGGCGTGCTGGTGGCGATCTTTGGATTTTTGCTCGCTGGGCTGTCGTTCGGTGTGTGGTATGTGCTGTTTCAAATGGACAATCCTGGCGCCGAAGGGCTGCGGATTGTGTGGCAGCTTTTGAAGGGAACTTTCGCCGGCGTGATTTTGCTCCCCGGCTGCTGGCTGCTGTTTCAAAAGCGGGGCGGCATCGTGCTGCTGCATCAGGGCATGTTGCTGTTGATGCTCAACGAGCTGTTCGTCGCGCGATATGCCGTCGAATACAACATGGCCCTCACCGAGGGACAAACTGCGAACTATCTGCGCGATATTCGTTCTACCGAGCTCGCCCTGATCGACCGGAGTGGTAAGGAGAAGGACGAGCACTTTGTCGTGCCGATGCAAGATTTGCTGGCCAATGCCGAGCTTAACGACGAAATACTGCACCTAACGAGGACGGGCAGCGCTGCTCTCGATTTACGCTTAACCAATGAGCAGCTCGCGGAGGTTGCAAAGAAAGCAAATGCACTCACTCCAATTCCTGATCCGAACAACACACTGCCCGTCAAAGTGTTTGTCTTGCAGTACGTCCGGAATGCAGACCTGCGAAAGCTAAAAGCCGACGAAAATTCACTTGCGACGCAAGGCATCGGCAAAAAGCAAACGATTGTTCCGCGCTCGGCGGCGAAAGGTACTGATTCGGAAGGCTCGGTCGATCTGGGAGCTGCTTATGTGCGCTTCACCGACAAAAAGAGCAATACAGATCTCGGAACCTACTTGATCGCACAAGCCATCACCGAGACCGATGATCCCGCTGCGCTCGAAACGGTCGACGTCTCGGGCAAGCCGTATCTGGCTGCGCTCCGCTTCAAGCGGCAGTTCCTGCCCTTCACCGTACAGCTCAAGGATGTGAAGAAAGACGATTACGTCGCGTCAAATACGCCGCGGAATTACTCGTCCGACGTGCTCGTGAAGGACCCGACCAACGGCGTCGATTCGACCGTGCATATCAAGATGAACGACCCGCTTCGCTACAGCGGGATGACGCTCTATCAAAGCAACTATGCTCGCCTGCCGAGCGGTGTGGAGCACAGCACGCTGGCGGTGGTGCAAAACGTCGGTTGGATGATTCCATACGTCGCTCTAATGATCATTACGGTGGGGATGATTGCTCACTTCCTCTCCACGCTGATTCGTTTTCTTCGCCGCCGAGAGAATGAAGAAATTGCAGCCGGCGACATCATTGTCGCCGATGTGGTGCAGCCGCAGACAGCGAAGCTCGCCAATCAACGCAAGGCGAAAGCCAACGAGATCAAGCCGCTGCTGAAGGCTCCGCACGAAGTCAATTGGACCGGCATTCTGCTGGCCGTTGCGGCTTCGACAATCATCTTCGCGATGTTCCTTGGCATGGCCCTGCGCAGCAAGTCATCGCGCACGCCGCAGCTCGATTACGAAGCATTCGGCAAGCTCGCCGTTGCTGGCAACGGCCGCGTGATGCCGTTTGACTCGCACGTACGCAACATGCTGCTGCAGTTCCGCCAGCGTGAAACGGCCAAGACGCGCGAAGGACAAACGATTTCTGTCACGCAGTGGTTCCTCGATCTGATCAGCGGCTCGCCGGCCACCGCCTCGCATTTGGTCTTCAAAATCGACAATCCGGAAGTGCAAAAAGTCTTCGAGCTCGACGAGAAGCGCCAAGGGCACGTTTACTCCACCGCGGAGCTCTTTCCCAAGATCCAGGAATTCGAAAACCAAGTGCGTGCTGCCCGGCAAAAGCCCAAAGAAGAACTGACCGTCACGCAGCGCAAGCTGATGCTGATGGACGGTCAGCTGACGCAGTACATGACACTGGTGCGGGCCTTCAATCCGCCGCAGCTGCCGCCATTGCCTGAGCAAGGCGATGCGCCGGACATGGTGCAGCGAAAAATCCTCGCTTTCAAACAGGCGATGATGGAAAGCAGCGAAATGCTGGAGCAAGCCAAGCCGCCGTTGGCGATTCCGCTGCCCAATGCGGCCACTGATAAAACCACCGAAGCCAAGTGGCAGTCGTTCCACAACGCCTGGATCGTTTGGTTCCTGCAGACCAACGTACAGAACCAGCCTGGCGATCCTGCCACCGAGGCCTTCATCAATATCATTCAGGCCTATCGCAAGCATTCCGTTCCGCGTGATGCATGGCAGGCCGACAAGTTGGAACTGACCGAACTGGGAAGCAAAAAGGGAATTGCGGCCCGGAAAAAGCGCCTCGAGGAAGATCTCGATTTGCTGAAGCGTTCATCCGAACGTCAACGAAATACTGCCGAAGAAATTCAGGACGTCGAGAAGCAAATCAAGCAGCTTGATGACGTGGCCTTCGTCGCCCGGCGACTGAAGGAACTGCCGAATGAAATCAAGCTGAAGGAAAAAGAAGTTACTGAAACGATCGAGCCGTTCAATCTCGCGGTCAGCCGGTTCGACTCCGCCGTTGAGCGAACGCATCCGCCGGAATACAACCGTCGCAAGATCGATCTCGAAGTCTGGATGAACCGCGTATCGCCGTTCTACGTCGGCATGCAGCTTTACATCGTGGCGTTTCTGCTGGCTGTGTTCGGCTGGCTGATTCCGTCGCGCTCGTGCAACTGGGCAGCCTTCACGCTGGTGTTTTTGACCTTCGTGCTGCACACGGCAGCACTGGCCATGCGGATCTACATTTCCGGTCGGCCGCCGGTAACCAATCTATATTCCTCCGCGGTCTTCATCGGTTGGTTCGCCGTGCTGGTCGGCATGGTGATCGAGTTGGTCTTCCGCATCGGCCTGGGGAACCTGGTCTCGACGATCGCGGGCTTTGCCACGCTGATCATCGCGTACTTCCTGGGCATGAGCGGTGACACCATCGGCGTGATGCAAGCCGTGCTCGATACGCAGTTCTGGCTGGCGACGCACGTAGTGTGCATCACAGTCGGCTACGCGTCGACCTTCTTGGCAGGCTTCCTCGGCGTGCTGTATGTCGTGCTCGGCGTGTGTACGCCCGGCCTGACGTCGGACTTCCGGCGGATTTGCGCCCGCATGATTTATGGCGTGGTGTGCTTCGCGATGTTCTTCAGCTTTGTCGGCACGGTGCTCGGCGGTCTGTGGGCCGACGATTCCTGGGGCCGGTTCTGGGGCTGGGATCCGAAGGAAAACGGCGCGCTAATCATCGTCCTGTGGAATGCTCTTATCCTGCACGCCAAGTGGGACAAGATGGTCGGCGAACGCGGCCTCGCCCTGCTCGCCATCGGCGGCAATATCGTCACGGCCTGGTCATGGTTCGGCGTGAACGAACTCGGCGTGGGCTTGCACTCTTACGGTTTCACCGAAGGAGTGCTGCGAACGCTGCTGGTGTTCGTCGCTTCGCAGCTCGCACTGATCACCCTGGGAGCCGGACTGCCGCTGCACATGTGGTGGAGCGTGAGGAGCGAAGAGCAACATCGCGGGGCGCTGGGCAGTTTGAAGCGGGCCTAGCAGTCGCGATCAAGCACGCGATCGCGGCAGAATTCACGGGGACTCGCTCAGCGGGTTCCCGTCGGCGAGGGTGTAGATATCCTCGCGCGTGTCGCTCAATTCTTCGAGCCACTCGATACAAATTCCATTTGTCCAGTTTTGGCCCGCGTCGTCATCGCCATCGATAGGCACGCAAACGCTCTCCTACGCAATCAAATCCTGAATCACCTTGCCATGCACGTCCGTCAAGCGGAAGTCGCGGCCGGCGTAGCGGTAGGTGAGCTTCTCATGGTCGAAGCCCATCAGGCGGAGCATGGTGGCGTGCAGGTCGTGCACATGCACTGGATTTTCGACGGCTTTGAAGCCGAACTCGTCGGTTGCGCCGTAGGTCTGGCCGCCTTTCACACCGCCGCCGGCTAACCAGCAGGTAAAGCCGTGGTGGTTATGGTCGCGGCCGTTGATCTTGCCTGCGTTGGCGCCGGCTTGCGGCAGTTCGACGGTTGGTGTGCGGCCGAATTCACCGCCCCAAAGGATGAGCGTTTCTTCGAATAGGCCGAGCCGTTTGAGATCAGTGATGAGGGCCGCGATCGCTTTGTCGGTTTGACCGGCCAGGCGGCGGTGATTGTCGGCGATGTCGTCGTGATTGTCCCAAGGCTGCCCTTCGCCGTGCCAGACTTGCACGAAGCGAACGCCGCGCTCGATCAGCCGCCGCGCGATCAAGATCTGCCGGGCCTGAGTGCCCGGGCCGTAGGAATCTAGCACTTGTTTGGTTTCGCGATTCACGTCAAAAGCTTCGGCTGCTTCGCGCTGCATGCGATAGGCGAGCTCGAACGAGTGAATGCGGCTGTCGAGCGCCGGATCGAAACCGCGCTGTTCGCGATGATGCTTGTTGAGCGCGGCGAGCGCATCGAGTTGCTGCCGCTGAGCGCTGTCGGGAAGCCATTTGTTGCGGACGTTTTCGATGAGCTTGTCGATCTCGGCATGCTGCGTGTTGACGTAGGTTCCTTGATACACGCCCGGCAGAAATGCCGATTGCCAGTTCTGTGTTTCTTGAATTGGATAGCCACCGGGGACCATCGCGATGAAGCCCGGCAGATTCAGATTGTCCGTACCGAGGCCATAGGTGAGCCAGGAACCCATGCTCGGCCGTACGAGCCGCGATTCACCGCAGTTCATGAGCAGCAGCGACGGCTCGTGGTTGGGCACGTCGGCATGCATCGAGCGAATGACCGCGATGTCGTCGATGTGCTGCGCGGTGTGCGAAAAAATCTCGCTGACTTCGATGCCGCTCTGGCCGTACTTTTGAAACTTGTAGGGCGAGGCAAAGGCAGCGCCGGTCTTCCGCTCGGTGGGAAGATTCGTGGTCGGCAAGGCTTTGCCGTTGTATTTATCGAGCAGTGGCTTGGGGTCGAACGTATCGACGTGCGACGGCCCGCCGTTGCAGAAGATGTGAATGACCCGCTTGGCCTTCACGGGGAAGTGAGGCAACTTCGCCGCGAGCGGATTTTGATAGCCGGCGTTCTCTTCCGCCGCGTTGACGAGCCGGCCAGAGTCCTGCATCACGCCCGCTAGCCCGAGCATGGCGAAGCCCATGCCGCTGCGGCGGAGAAGTTCACGACGGGTGAGCGAACAGTCGTTCGAGTAATTAATCGACATACGTAAACTCGTTCGTCAGCAACAACAGCTGAGCCAATTGTTCGAGTGGATTCAGTTTCACGCCTTCGCCGGCTGGCGGAGTAGAACTGAGGAATTGTTCGGCGATCTTGCGTTCTTCGTCGTCAGCCGCGCGGCCGAAGACCAGGCGATAGAGCGATTGAATTTTATCGGAGTTGTTTTCGGCGGCTGTCACTTCCGGACGTTGAGCAAGTGCTTGCGCTTGCTCGACGACGAACGGGCTGTTCATCAGGAAGAGGGCTTGCTGCGGAACGGTGGTGCGCGGCCGACGCGGGCTGCTGGAGTCGGGGCTGGCGATGTCGAACACACGGAACAGGTTCGGCACGTCCTGGCGATCGAGGCTGCCGTAGACGCTGCGGCGGCGCGGGAAGGGGGCCTTGGTGAGTTCGACGCTCTTGCCGTGGATCGCGAGATCGAGCCGGCCAGAGACAGCGAGCAGGTTGTCGCGAAGGGGTTCCCATTCGAGGCGCCGGCGATTCATGCGCCACAGTAGGCGGTTCTCGGGATCGATCTGGTGGGCATCGGCGCGATCGTTGCTTTGTTGCCGATAAGCGGCCGAGGTGACGATCTGCCGGTGGAGGTCTTTCATCGACCAACCATGAGTGGGCAACTCGGCGGCGAGCCAATCGAGAGCGTTTTGCAGCGGCGGCGCTTCGGTACGAATGCCGAAGTCGCTCGGTGTGTTGACGATCGGTTCGCCGAAGTGATTCATCCAGACGCGGTTGACCAGCACGCGCGCGGTGAGCGGATTGCTGGGCGAAACCAGGGCATCGGCGAGTTCTTTGCGGCCGCTCCCTTGCTTGAACGGCTGACGCTGTTCGGCGGAATTCATGACGAGCAGGAACTGCCGCGGCACTGGCTTGCCAGGGCGGGCCTGGTTGCCGCGGATGAATACCTTCGGATCGTAAAGCTGTTTTTTGTCGTAGACCACCATCGCTCGCGGCGGAGCGACGGGGGACGAGGCTTCGAACTCTTGCACTTTTTTCTGCAAGCCATCGAGCTGATTGCGATCGGCACGATTCAGGAAGTTGCGTGTGTCAGTCGCCGGCAAATCGGTTGGGCTTTCTTTGGCGACGAGCACGCGGGCCAATTGCTGCTGAGCGGCATCGAGCTTATTGATCGCTTCGTCATTGCTGCCGGCGTCTTTCCACGGACCGAGGGTCGCTACGAGCAACTTGCCGTAGATCCGCGGCACGTCCATTCGCGTCGCCGGTTGCTCAGCCGTGATTGCAGCCTTCAGCAGCGGATTGAACTGTCCTTTTTCGACACCCTCGGGGCGCTGCGCAAAACGTTCGATCACCTTCGGCGCTTCGGCGGCGAAATCGGTGTCCTTCAGCGCGAGCAATTCCTGCCACAAGCCCCAGAGTGCGTGCTCGTTGTTCGTGGTCCGCTCGGCGAGAAACTTCTTCCAGCGATCGACCAGCGGCTGGCGGAGATCCTTGGGATCGAGCGAGAGGAACGTCAGCTTCTCGAGCAAAACGTTGCGATCACCGGCGGCGATTCGGGCGAGATAGTCCGCCGTTTGTTGCCGCGACTTGTCGATGGTTTCGCGATGTTTGGCCGCGATGAAATCGTTCATCGTGGTGCGGCGTTTGTTGAGTTCGGCTTCGAAGGCCTGGAATGCTTCGGATTCCTGCGGTTGGGCGATGAGGGGGAGTTCGTTGGGTTCTTCGATGCTCGCAAACACACCGTACAGCGAGTAGTAGTCCTCGGCGGGGATCGCGTCGAACTTGTGATCGTGACAGCGGGCGCACGCAACCGTCAGGCCGAGAATGCCACGGGTCACGGCATCGATCTGGTCGTCGATGTCATCGTTGCGGTTGTTGAAGCGGCGGCCCGTTGTCAGAAAGCCGAGCGCAGCGAGGGGCTTTTTGTTGTCGCCGAGTTGCAGTTGGTCGGCGGCTAGTTGCTCGCGGATGAATTGATCGTAGGGCAAGTCGCGATTCATCGAATCGATGACGTAATCGCGGTACGTGTACGCATACGGATAACGGCGATCCTTTTGAAACGCATAGCCGCGCGTGTCGGCATAGCGAGCAACATCGAGCCAATGCCGACCCCAGCGAGCGCCGAGTTGCGGCGAAGCGAGCAGGCGATCGACTTGGCGTTCATAGGCATCGGGAGCGGCATCTTGTTCAAAGGCCATTACTTCTTCGCTGGTCGCGGGCAGGCCGATGAGATCGAACGATAACCGACGCAGCAGTGTGCGGCGATCGGCTTCGGGCGACTGTGTGAGCTTGGCAGCTTGCAACTTGGCGGCGACGAATGCATCGAGAGGACCGTTGGTGTGATAGCCGCCGACATTGGCAGGAACCGCGGGTGGCGACACAGGTTGGTACGCCCAATGCGATTGCCGATCGGCGGCTGCTCGCTGGACGGCAGTCAGTGCTAGGCTCGCTGAGGCAGAACCGGCGGGCCAAGGTAGACCTTGTTTCACCCAATCAGTGATCGCGGCAATCTCGCCTTCCGGCAGCTTTGTTTCCGGCGGCATTTGCACGTCGCCGCGATGGTGCAGCGCTTCGATCATCAGGCTCTTGTCAGCATCGCCGGCCAGAGCGGCGGGCTTGCCGCTGTCGCCGCCTTTCAGGATGCTGGCCCGCGAATCGAGTCGCAGACCACTTTCCTGTTTCTTGGTGCCGTGGCATTCCCAGCATTTGGTGGCCAGGACGGGACGGACTTTTTCTTCGAAGAACCGTTCTTGCTCAGGCGTGGCCTTCGGTTCATCGGCGAGAGCTGCGCCCGAGATCACCGCCAGGATCCCAAACGCGCAGGACAACGAATGTCGCAACCAGAAAACCATCGGTAACTTTCGGGCGGGAGTAAGGCGGGAAGCAGCCGAGTGAGGCCGCTCAGCATTCAATAGAAATCATAGTCGAAGGCGGAACAAGACGCGGCCATAAGCTGAAGCCGGCAGCGCAGGAATGGCGGCAATTCCCTGACCAGCGCCTCAGGCATCCAGCGCAGCCGCCTTTTGTATGAAACACCGAAAAATACGGCGTAGCCGGCAGAAAACTTACCTGTTTCGACAAGTTTTCCTCAATTTCTGCCTGTTTAGCTCTACTCCAGGCTTGACATGTCCGAACACTTTAATAAGATTCGCGATAGATCGACTTCTGTCTCACTTGTAAGCGGTCCTCTTTGTTGCGGCGGCTTGTTACGACAAGCGTTGCGACGGTTGCAGTTTCCGGGGTTCTCCACAGCACCTTAGAAACGATAGCCAGAGCGCTTCTCTCCCCTACGGTCGCAGCGATTGCGACCACCCTGAACGTCACCCAAGCAGACGGACTTACCCAACCGTTTCGACGAAATCTTGCTGACCGGCCCTCCGGCCGCGCATGACCGGCGCTTACGATCGCCGCATTCGCCTCCCCGCTGATCCTGCAGCAACATCTGGTTGAAAACCTCACTCGCCGACCTCCCGCATGCAACCAAGCGTGCCTCCTCGGCGATGAGATGAATGGGTCGCCGGTTTTGGGTGACAGAGCAAGGGAGAGTTCGGCAACGGCCGAAGCTTTCAGGTGTGCCTGCCGGACTGTTTTTTGCAGACTGTTTTTGGGCGAAGTCGAACTGACGCCTACGATATTTCGCCGCACTGGCGAAGCACAGCCTGTGCATTCACGGCCTTGGTGTTTCAGACCCTGGCTCTGTGCATTCACAGCAATAGCGCTGGGCAAGTGGCTAGGATTTCTGCCATTTTGCCTGCCGAATACGTGAACAATACTCGCGTACCTCTTATCGAGTACGCGGCATCCTCGTATTCGCAGCAATAACAATTGGACTTGGTTTTTCGCAATTCTGTGGTGAAGCATGGGTAAGAAGAAGTTCCGTCCCCGAGGTTCGGGTGGCCGAGGCGGCCAAGGCGGCGGCTACAGTGGGTATCGCGATCGCGATGGCTACGGTGGCGGCGGAGGGGGCGGTGGACACTACGGTGGTGGTCAAGGCGGCGGCAATGGCTACGGTGGCGGCGGCGGTGGCCGACCGCGTCGTCGTCGGCGCCCGCAAGGCCAAGGCGGCCCCGGTGGTCCGGGCCAGGGGCCTGTCGGTGAGGGCGGCGAGCGCCGGCCGGAAGATGAATTCGCCCAGAATGGCGAAGTCCCCTTCGGCGGCGAAGCAGCTCCCGATGGCGGCTTCCAGGGTGCGGGCGCCAATGGCGGGCCGAGCGGCAATCTCTATCCCAATCCTCCTGCGGTCGAACAAGTTCTTGAGCAAGGTTCTGGCCTGCTCGAGATGCACCCGAACGGCTACGGCTTTCTGCGTGGCGTCGAGAACATGTACTCCCGCGAACGCAGCGATCCATTTGTGCCTGGCACGATGATCGAGCGCTTCGGTCTTCGCGAAGGTGTGATCATCAAAGGCACCGTGCAGCCAGCTCGCAAGCAGCAAGGCCCACGACTGCGCGAGATCACCGAAGTCGACGGCATGGAGCCGGAAGAGTATCTCAAGGTCAAAAACTTCGACCAAAAGACGCCGATCAATCCCGACAAGTGGTTCTATCTCGAGACTGGCGCCACGCCGCTTACCACGCGGGTGATGGACTTGCTCACTCCGCTCGGCCGCGGGCAACGCGCACTGATCGTCGCTCCGCCCCGCAGCGGTAAGACGATTCTGCTGCAACATGCCAGCGCTGCGATGACGCAAAACTTCCCCGACGTGAAGCAGTTCATTCTGCTGATTGACGAACGGCCGGAAGAAGTCACCGATATGAAGCGGAACGTGAAGGGTGAAGTTGTCGCGAGCAGTCTCGACAACGACATCGAAAGTCACGTTCGTCTGGCTCAGATCGTCATCGAGCGCTGCAAGCGACTCGCCGAAATGGGGCAAGACGTCTTCGTGTTGCTCGATTCGATCACGCGTCTGGCGCGAGCGTTCAACAAGTACGTCGGCAACAAGCGGGGCGACGGCATTCAATCGGGCGGTCTCGGTACTCGCGCGATGGACATTCCGAAGAAGCTCTTTGCGACGGCTCGTGCGTTCGAAGAAGGGGGCTCGGTCACCATCATGGGAACCGCGCTCATCGAAACGAACAGCAAGATGGACGACGCGATCTTTCAGGAGTTCAAAGGCACGGGCAACATGGAACTGGTCCTCGATCGCAAGCTCGCTGAGCGCCGGGTCTTCCCCGCGATCGACGTGCAGCAATCGGGCACCCGCCGTGAAGAACTGCTGCTGCCGCCGGACTTGCTCCACGCCATCACCATGCTTCGCCGTACCCTGTCGTCGATGAATCCTGTCGATGCCATGGAGCAGCTGACCAAGCAACTCGGCCGGTATAAGACCAATGCTGAGTTTATTCAGTTGATCAGCAAGGCGAGGGATTAGGGGCTGGGGGTTGGGAACTAGGGGCTGGGGAAGAAAAACTCCCTCGCCCCGTGCACTCACGGGGAGCCGAGCGCCGCGTTCCTCAAATTTCACGTTCCCCTTGCGATTCTTTCGCTTGCGAATATACAACAGTTGTGCGCAGTAATTGCGACTCTTGTAACTGCTGGTCTGTTCATTACTTGCGCACAATAAGTGCCGCAATTCTGTGGTAACTTCACAACAGTTGCCAGCTTCGTGTTGTGCTCTTCTTGCGAGTCGTTGGCCTTCGGCAACTCTTTCGCTGTCAATCACTTGCCGTAGTCGCTGCTGCCGTAACCATTATTTTTCGGCATTTCGGCCACAACAGTTTCGCGGCGTTGTCACAACACTTCCGACAACCCTCGCGTCACTTTAGTGCGATCGGCGCATGGTTGCGGGAAGGATGATTTCACCAAATTGCCAAAGAGGAGACGTACGCGCGTCTCAATGATAACTATACAAATGTATTGTATGTAGTCAAGTTTTTTGACAAAGTGACTCACGAAACAATGCGAAGTTTGCTAGTGGTTTTTCCCTGCTCTGCAGACTCTCAGGTGTTGCCCGATTCGAGGTTTCTCAAAGAGTGCTTGGCTTGTGATGATCTAGGTATTTCATTCACCACATTCGATTTACCAGCACTGCAGCGAGGTGATTTGCGAGGTGCGTTTCAAAAGACGTCTCCTCAGGCGAAGTCAATCGGCGTCTACCGCGGTGGCACACTGAAGCCGCGAGAGTACGCGATGCTTCACGGCGGTCTCGTGGATCGCGGCGTTCGGCTCGTCACAACGCCGGAGCAGTTCGAGCAAACGCAACTTTTTGGTCAGTTCTTCCCGCGTATCCGCGACATTTCGCTGCCTGCGGTTACGTCGACGTCGCTCGATCCAAGCGAAGTTCGCAGGCAGGCCAGCGCAATGTCTGCGCCACCGTATTTCCTCAAAGACTACGTCAAATCAGCCAAAGAAATCTGGCCGCGAGGATGTGTTGTTCCGCGGCCGGGAACCCTCAAGCAGTTTGCGCAGACGATCGCCGAGTTGCGTGAGTACCGCGCCGATCGTTT
Source organism: Anatilimnocola floriformis (assembly GCF_024256385.1). Taxonomy (NCBI): domain Bacteria; kingdom Pseudomonadati; phylum Planctomycetota; class Planctomycetia; order Pirellulales; family Pirellulaceae; genus Anatilimnocola; species Anatilimnocola floriformis. Next base: position 5,014,744 of record NZ_JAMLFW010000001.1, on the reverse strand, counting down.
CGAAACGGGGTTAGTTGTTCGGCCACTCGTGCGACTCCGTTCTCTCGGGCTCGATCCCTTTGGCGAAGAGTGCTGCGAGGAATACCGAATGATTTTCCTCTGCGGCAAACGAGTCTTCAGTGAGCCCTACGGATATTATGGCGGTTCGTTCACGGATTTCGCACGGTTCGACAAATTGGGAGAGTGTTTTTCATCTCCCTTCTTCATGGCCGACTGCGCGGTTACAGAGAGTGGCGAATGTTTTTTGCTCGAGACGGGCGACGGCGGCTGTTGCGGGCTGCCACCGGGCTTGGATTGCCGTGATTTCTATCGCTCGTTAGCTGAGCGATTCGGTTGACGAGTTTCGCATCGCAATCGCAGGGCCTTACAATGCGCGGCCATGAGCGAGCTTCCTCTCCCACGTCCGCGGCGGTTTCGACTGCAATTTAGTTTGCGGATGATCTTGCTTTTGATGGCAGCCGTGGGAGTCGGGCTGACCATTTATCGCTGGCCTTGGGTCGAGAGGGATTTTGCCTATCAATCGATTGGCGATGACACGGGCGCTTCGACGACCACGGTCTTTGAGCGCCGCGTGACTTATCACCGCGATTGGCTGGGCAAGCCGGTGCGGCATGGCTTGTCACAGTCGCTGCGCAATGGCGAAGTCTGGTACGAGGCCAATTACTACGACGGCCAATTGTGCGGGCCGCGGCGAGTTTGGGATTTGAAGGGTAAGCTCGCCATCGAAGCAACGTATCTCGGCGATAAGTTGCATGGGCCGTTTCGCTCGGGCTATGGCGGTCAATGCGAATATGTCGGCCAGTATGAAGCAGGGGAATTTGCCGGCGAATGGCGGTCGCAATCTCGGTGCAACTTCGGCACGCTCACACCACCGGATTTCGATCTGTACATCGAACCTACCAGTGCACAGCCAATCAGAAGCTTATTTTCAGAGTTTTATCCCCGAGATTTGGACGTGCTTGTCACGAGCAATTGGCGAAAAGGCAAACGTCACGGCCGAACTACTTGGCAAACGGTGAATGGCGAGCTGTTGAACACAGCTGAGTACGTGAACCACGAGATCGTGACTTGGAACGGCGAACCGCTGGTGGAGCAGTTTTGGAATTGGCTGCATGAACAACGCGATCCGCAACTTGCCGCCTGGCTATCGAAGGCAACCGCAGGAGAGTGGAGTTTCTACCGGACCGTAGGCGACGACAAGTTGCTTTTTCGCTTTCCCAGTAATTCCTCGATCAAGGAACCACTTCTGATCCATTTTGAGAACCGCGCAATTGATATCGCATTGTTTGACGACCAGCATTTAGGGCTAGTTCCTGCCCTGTGCGAGTATGCGGTTCAAGAAGGCTGCGGCTTTGACTATCGCTATGGCTCGCTTTGGGTGGTGCCGCGAGCCGCTGATCCAACGCCGCCGTTTGTGGATCCCACGGGGATTGATCTCGTTCAGTTCGCGCACGGCAGTTCGCAGGAGCAGGAGTGGAATGAAGTGATCCCGGTCCGCAGCCAAGAATCGCTGGCTGGGGATTGCTTCGCTCACCTTTTGCGTGGCACGTCGATTGAATTTGATCGATCGGCCAGCGATGGAGAGAGTTACTTCAGCTTTGAAGGCAAACTGGGCGACGTTCTGTTCCGCCGCCGCCGCCGCGACATAATCGGCCTCATCTTGTACCGAGGTGGCTATCGCTGTGTGCAGTTTGGCGATCGAATCTACTTAGTACGGCGCTGGGAAGACATGCCGTGGACCGCCCCGGGGCCCCTCTCTCCGCCGCAAAACCTCCACTTTGGATACCGCAGTGAACCCCGCAGTTGGTTCGGGCCGTAGCGGCCTGTCCAGGAAAATTTCCCGTAAAATTATTACGAAATCGTAATTTCTGGCGGATTTCCTCCAGTGCTGGAATAAAGTGAGGCGGTGGTTACGAAAAACTGCATGTAGATTGAGCGTGATCCCCTCACGTCCGCCAGGTTCGTGCGTCTCACGCCCCGCTCGTCTGATTCATTGGCCGCTCTAGCGACGCCCTATTCGGGTGGGTCGTGCGGCCGTCGATTGGACTGAGATCTTGGGGCGCGAGAAAAGCAGTTCGGCCCGCCTGGGGTTTCGCCAACTCCAACTACAGTGGGTTGTCGGGGGTTGCCAGGTGACGGTGTTGCGTCTGAAGAGCCGCAGCCAGATTTGCACCAATTTTAACGATGTGAACGAGTACTTTTCGTATCTCGAGCGATCACATTGCTAAGATCGGTGTGCTTCTTGCCAACTTCGTTGATTTTGCTATCGCTCTTCCAGTAAGATTGCTTTCACCTCGGCAGTTTGTTTGCTCGCTGTGCGATTGGGTGTTGCCGCGAGTCAATCCATCATCTTTGGGAACAGGTACGAAACATGTCTCGTTTTCTTGGAATTTTCTTGATCTGTGCGGCATCGCTCGTCGCCTGGGGCGCTGTGGCCTCGTTCGCGCCGACGCCGGTGGCTGCACAAGAAGAAGCGCCTGCCGCCGAAGGTGAAGCCGCCGCTCCTGAGCAGCACCAGAAGAGCCGCTTCATGTGGTTCATCAAGTCGTCGGGCTCGATCGGCTTCTTCATTTTGCTCATGTCGATGTACTTCATCGCCACGGTCATTCGCCTGTTCATGGAATTGAAGATGGCCGTTGCCGCTCCGCCAGACGAAATCGCCACCTGCGAGCAAATGCTCGGGGCCCGCGACTTCCAGGGGTTATACGAGTTCACCAAGAGTAAGACGTCGTTCTTCAGCAAGTTGGTTTCCAGCGGCATCGCCGAGTTGCCTGCTGGTTTGCCGGAAGCTCGCGAACTAATGGACCGCGAAGCCGAAGCCGAACAAGTCGACATGGAACGCAAGATCAGCATGCTCGCGGTGATCGGGTCGCTCGGCCCGATGATCGGTCTGATCGGCACGCTCAAGGGGATGATCGCGTCCTTCGCGGTTATCGCTCTCTCCGATACCCAGCTCAAGGCGAGCCAGGTGGCTGAAGGTATTTCGGAAGCGTTGCTTCTCACGTTCGAAGGTGTTGCTCTCGCCGTGCCGGCGATCTTCTTCTTCACTTACTTCCGCAACCGCGTGATGCACATCTCGGTCGAGACCCTGTTGCTCGCCGATCAGTACATTCGTCAGGCTGCTCACGCCGCCAAGTCACGGACTGCTCCGTCGCCCATGCAAGCTCAAGCTGCCATGGCTGCCCGCGCCGTTCCTGCTCCTGCCCGCTAGTTCATGGCTCGCATGTTAGCGACCTAGTTCAAGGAGTTACGCGATGTCAGGTGGTCATGAAGGAGCCGAGCCGGATCTGGTGCCGATGCTCGACATGGTTTTCCAGCTGATCACGTTCTTCATGCTCGTGATCAACTTCAAAGCCGCGGCCATGGATCTGGATCTCAAGCTGCCGGTGGTGGGCTCGGCCCGCCCCGTCGAAGGAGCCGCTGCGGATTTGCTCGTGCTCAACGTCAACGACAAAGGTGAGCTGCGCGTCTATGGCGCGCTGATCACCGACGTCGAAGGCTATTTGAAGACCGAAGCCATGGCGAGCCTGGCCGTCGCCCAGCGGACCGATCCTTCGCTCACGTTCGGCAAAGATCTCCCCAGCACCGTGGTGATTCGCGCCGACAAACGAACGCCGTTCGCCCTGCTCAATAAGGTCGTCAAGACTTGTCAGGACTATGGCTATCGCAGCTTTGCCCTCAAGGCGATGAATAAAGCCGAAGGCGGTTAGTCTTTCCCCCACGCAATTTACTGCCTACCCAATCAGTGCAGTGCAGAATAGAGATTTTTCATGGCAAGTCGTCGTAAGAAGAGAGGCAAGCACGGGGGTGGCGGCGTTAAGATGGATATGGCCGCCATGCTCGATATGGCTTTCCAGCTCCTGACGTTCTTCATTCTCACGTTTAAGCCCGCGCCGGTCGAAGGTGAAGTCCGTCTTCGCTTGCCGCCGCCGCAACCGATCACGCAGAAGGCCGGTCAATCGGCTGGTAACAACGCTGCCAATAACAACCCGGCTTCGGGGCTCGAAACGCTGGTGATCAGCGCGTTTGCCAAACCCACTGGCGCGCTCGGTCAGATGGCGATCGGCGAATCGCAAATCGGCAGCACCTCGGCTCTCGATCGCCGCCTGAGCGAAATCCTGGCCGATCCAGTGGCCAGCTTTGAGCAGGTAGTAATTCAAGTCGACAACAAGCTCAACTACGAAGGGTTGATGCAGGTCGTCGATGTTTGCACGCGTCAAAAGTTAGCCAACGGCGAGAAGCTCACCAAGCTGAGCTTTATAGCTGCCGGCGAAGCACCGTAACGACTGTCGTCAATCGAGTTCACCATGAGTGGCCGACTAAAAAAGCGAAAGCACGGTGCTGGTGGCGTCAAGCTCGACATGGCCGCGATGCTCGACATGGCCTTTCAGCTGCTGACGTTTTTCATCCTCACCTTTCGGCCCGCGCCGATCGAAGGTGAAGTGCTGCTGCGCTTGCCAACGGCGATGCCGGTTACGCCAGGGCCAGAAAAGCCTGGTGGCGACCCGCTTATCTCCAAAGCTGATGTAGGTCTTGAAACACTCACTATCTCGGCCTTCGCCAAGCCAAACGGTTCACTCGGTCAATTGTCCATCGGCGATACGACGGTCGGCGGCGTGGCCGGTTTGGATCGGCGTTTGAACGAAGTTTTGTCCGATCGGGTTGCCAGTTTCAAGCAGGTCGTGATTCAGGTCGACGAGCGGCTGGCGTATGATGGATTAATGCAGGTCGTCGATGTCTGCACTCGTCAAAAAATGGCCAGCGGCGAACCCCTGACCAAGCTCAGCTTCGTCGAAATGCGGTAACGGAGGACTCACTGGATGCGCACCGTCACTCGAGCCCGAGCTGGCAAAAAAAAGGTTGGCTACGCCCGCGTAGGCAGCCTGCTGATGCTCGGTGCGCTCATCTGGGTGCTGTGGGGCGCTGCCCGTGACGTCGGCAACTGGAAGTGGTTGACTGAGCAAGCCAAAGGGAGAGTCGAAGACGAACGCTTGACCGTGGGTGCCGAGAAGCAGCTGCAACTGGCTGCCGCGGTTGCCAAGCAAGCCAGCGAATCCAACAAGGTCGAACCGAAAGTCGATCCCAAGCCGGAACCTAAGGCCGAGCCGCAACCCGCAGCCGTTCCAGCGGAACCTAAGGCCGAGCAAGCTGCAGAGCCAGCTCCGGCGGAACCAAAAGCAGAGTCGAAGGCGGAGCCTACCGCGACGGATCCCAAAGCCGATCCTGTTCCTGCTCCTGCCGAACCCAAGCCTGATCCAAAGGGCGAGCCGGCTCCTCCTGCGGATCCTGGCGAGTTCAAGCAGTCGAATCCTGCCTCTGGCGACGGCTCGCAAAACAAGCCAGCCTTCGAAGAAGGCGCCGGGCAGCAAGAAGGCCCCGCCAAGAAGCCTGAGTATCTCGGTCCCACTGACCTGGACCGCGAGGAACAGGATGCGATGAACGAGGAGGGGCAGGCCCTCAGCGACGGCGGCCTCGATTTGCGAAAAGAGGAAATGCCCGCCTACTGGCGGATGTTCATGTGGTCTAAGAATCAAACGGTGGAGCAACTTCTCAAGCGGGCGGACAAGTCGATTCGCTTGGATGACATGTTGCGGCGGCCAGCCAAGACCCGCGGAAAATTGGTCAAGCTGAACCTGCACGTCACGCGAATTTTGTCGTACAGTGTTGCTGACAAAAACCTCGGCGACGTGAAGAAGGTTTACGAGCTGTGGGGCTGGTCCGACGAGACAAAAGCCTGGTTATATTGTGGTGTCACTGCCGATCTGCCGGATAACATGCCCTTGGGTTCCGATCTGCACGAAAACGTGACCTTCATCGGTTACTTTTTCAAGGTGCAGGGTTACCTGGCGGCCAATTCTCGTCCTAATGAGAAGCCCCTCTCGTCGCCGCTGTTGATTGGACGGGTGGTCTGGCACAAAGCCGCCCCGCCGCCACCCCAGCCGGCGACGGAGCCGTACCTGATCTGGGGTTCGTTGGGGGCCGCGGGTTTGCTGTTTGTCATCGGAATTGCTTATCCTTTTTTGCGTCGCAAGCCGGTTCGGGAAAAAACGGAACGTGAAAAATCGCCCCTAATGCCCACGGATTTGAACGAATGGGCCGCCAAGCCGACCTTCGAAGATGGCCAGGACCCGAACAAACGCTCGTTCAATCCAAATTAACGCAATAAAAACTTAACCGTCCAACGAATCCACATAGCACGTTACGCGGCTCACCGTCGCGATCCTCCGCCAGAGAGAACGAACGATGTCTACTGCAGAAGCCAAACCGGAAGTTCCCGAAGAAGAAGTCGCCGAGGAATCTTCCAGTCCGATGATGGAGTGGCTCACCGGCACTGCCACCCAGGCCTGGGCGGCGAGCATGATGATTCACCTCATCATCTTGCTGGTCATGGCCCTCGTTCTTGGCACCATCCAAGTCGTGAAGACGGTGGTGAATGCCCCCAGCTTCGAAACGGCCCAGACCGAAGCTGTTCCCGAGCCGGAAATCACCGCTTTCGAAGTGGGCGAAACTCCGCTCGATCCGACCGAACTCACTACCGAGACGCTCGAACTGACCGAAGCTCCCCCGGTGGAAGCTCAGTTCAACGACAACAGCGCCATGTTTGAAGAAGCCGGCGGCGGTTCGGCCACGGCCAATCCCAACGCCCTGGGCGCTGGTGTGGGCTTCGACGTGAAGGCCAGCGGCCTCGGCCCGATGGTTCGGGGTGGTGGCGGCATCGACGGTGGTGTGGGTCTCGGCAAAAACCCTGGTAAGGGTGGCGCCGGCAGCGGCTTCGGCAGCCGCGGTAGCGGTATGCGTGAAGCGATGGTCGGCAACGGCGGTACTAAGGCTTCGGAACGGGCCGTGGCTGCAGCTCTCAACTGGATCTCGCGTCATCAAAATCAAAACGGCAGCTGGAGCCTCGATCACCGTCCCGGTTGCAAGAACGGTGCTTGCTCGGGTTCGGGCGAAGTGAACTCCAACGCAGCTGCCACGGCGATGGCTTTGTTGCCGTTCTTCGCGGCTGGTCAAACGCACGAATCGCGTGGTCCGTATCAGCGGCACATCACGGGTGGGCTGATGTGGCTCATCAACAATCAAAAGCCCAACGGCGATCTCTCGGCGGGTAGCTCGTCGCAGATGTATACGCACGGTCTGTGCACGATCGCCCTCTGCGAAGCCTACGGCATGTCGCAGGATTCACGCATCGGCCTGGCAGCTCAAGCCGCCATCAATTTCATTCAGACCGGACAAAACAAAGAAGGCTCGTGGCGGTACTCGCACGGCTCGGATGACTCCGATACGTCGGTGCACGGCTGGCAAGTGATGGCTCTGAAGAGCGGTCAAATGGCCGGTTTGCAGGTCAGCGACAACGCGGTCGCCGGCTCGAAGAACTACATGAAGCTGGTCGGCAAGGGTGGCCGCTATAAGGAACTGTTTGCCTACACGCCCGAAGGTGGTCCGACCCTGTCGATGACGGCCGTGGGTCTGCTCTGCACGCAGTACCTGGGTGCTCAACGCGACGATCCAGTCATTACGGGCGGCGTCGAATATCTGGGCAAAAATCTGCCCAGCGAGACCCGCCGCAATGTTTACTACTGGTATTACGCCACGCAGGTGATGCACAATGTGCCTGGTCCGGAGTGGGATACCTGGAACCGCGCGATGCGTAAGATCCTGATCAACACTCAGGACAAGCAAGGTTGCGCGGCTGGCAGCTGGGACCCGCTGCAGCCCTCGCCCGATGCGTGGGGCCGGCAAGGTGGCCGCTTGATGGTCACGAGCCTGTCGTGCCTGACGCTCGAGGTCTATTATCGCTATCTCCCCTTGTACAAGCTCAACAAGAAAGACGCTGAAAAAGATCTGAAGTAGCCGCCGCTAGTGGCAGCACTCCGAGATTGGCGGCTTGCGAGTCCGAAGGATTTTTGATCATGAAGTTTCGTCTGTCGTGCGCCATGTTGGCCGTTGCCTTGGCAGCGGCCCCGGGGTTGGTCCAGGGAGCGGAACCGGTCCTGGAGTTTCTCTCGGGTTTGCAACAGCGCGGCTACGGCGAAGCGGCACTCGATTACATCGACGTTCTCGCAGCTCGCAAAGACACCCCGGTCGCCGTTCGGCAGGTCTTCGACCTGGAACGGAGCAAGAGCCTCAAGGTTGCCGCCAACGAAGCGTACAACCTCGAGCAAAAGAACCAGCGGATCGCAGAATCGGAAAAGCTCCTCGAAAAGTTCCTCAAGGAGTTTCCCGATCATCCCGCCGCCGCGCCGGCTTTGCTGGGCCAAGCCGATACCCTGCTCGAACAAGCGCAGATGAGCCTCGGGCTAAGCCGGGCCACGCGCGTCGATGCCGAGAAGGCAGAGCTCTGCAAAAAGGCCCGCGAGCAATTCACCGAAGCGGCCGGGCAGCTCACGCAAATCGAAAAGAAGCTGAAAACGCGGATCGACGGTCTACCGCCGGTTCCCCCCAACGGCAAGCCGACGGCCCAGCGTTTGGATTGGGAGTACGCGCTGCTCGAAACTCGCTTCAAGCTGGCCCTCATCGAATACTCCACCTCGTTGACATATCTCAACGAGAAAGATCCCGAGCGCAAGAAGATCCTACAGAAGGCTACTAAATCGTTCGACGCCGTGTTCCAACTCCACCGTGGCACGCGCGCCGGTATTCTCGCCCACATGTGGAACGGCAAGGTGCTGGAAGAACTGGGCGACGAAGAGAATGCGATGGAGGTCTATGACGAAGTCCTCGTCAATTCTCCAGCTGACGGCAAAAGAGCTTCGGAAGACGATGCCCGTTTGTTCGGCCAAGCCGCTTTGTTCCGCTTCCAACTCATGATTCGCAAAAACGAATTAGTGGAGATGCAGAACGAAGCTGCCGAATGGTTGAAGCTCAATCGCTCTTGGGAAAAAACCGCCCCCTACTCGGGCATCGCAGTCGCCCTTGCCAAGTCGCACATCGAAGCGGCTGGCAAGGCTGGCGCTGTCGAGCCCCGCAAACGTTATCAGGCCGCGGCGGCGATTCTGTTGCCCATCACCAAGGTCGATAGCGAATACAAGCACGAAGCGTTGCTGCTCCGCCGTGAATGCCAGGAAAAGCTCGGCGCTCAAGCGGGGGCGTCGACGCCCGATGAAGAAATCGCCCTGGGCGATGCTGCTGTCGCCGAAAAAGAGTGGGCCGAAGCGCAGTCCTGCTACGAGCGAGCGCTCAAGCTCGCCGAAACGGCCAAAAATGACAAAGCCATCGCGACCGCCAAGCAAAAGCTGACCCAAATCCGTTATCAGCTGGCCGTGCAGAGCTTCGGCAAGAAGGAATACGAAGAAGCCCTCAAGGCCGCTGGCGCGATCGTCGCCACTGCGGGTGACGACCCGGTTGCGATCACGGCTTCGGGCCTGGCGATTGCTTCCGCGTTGGAATTGTATGCCGCCGCCCCCGCCGACACGAAGCCCAAGGTGCTCGAGCGACTTGAGCGGATCGCCAAGTACACCATCGACAAATGGCCTGACCGTGCCGAAGCCGACGATGCCCGTATGTCGCTCGCGCGGGCCAGTCTCATTCGCAACGAAGAAGACGGCGCGATCACGCAGCTTGAACTGGTCAACGCCCGCTCGCCGCGCTACGGCATGGCTCAGCAGGTGGTGGGGCAGATCACGTGGAAGCGGTATCTGACTCTCAAAAAGCAGCTCTCCGGCATGCCTGCGCCGGTTGTCTCTGACGATCCCGATGCCAAGGTCACTCCAGAAATGGAGGAGCAGAAAAAGAAGTACGAGGACGCTCAAAAGAAGTTGGCCGAACTGCTGCCCAGAGCTCGTAAGAGCTTCAAGGAATCGCTGCTGCAACTCAAGCAAGTGGCCAAGACCGATCCCGAGCGTGCCGACGCTGGCACCATTGCCGACGTGCAGCTGTTGTTGGCCGAATCGTCGCTCGAAGAAAAGCTGCCCGGCGAAGCGGCTCCGCTGTTCGCTGAGTTGGTTAAGCAGATCGAAGCCAAAAAGCCGACCGAAATCGACAAGGAAATTCAACGCACCTTCATCGGCGCGGTCCGCTCGCAGATTTTGAGCGGCCAAGTGGAAGTGGGTGGAGCAACCGCCCTCTCGCTGATCAATCTCAGCACCGATAACGCCGCTTTGAATGCAGTGCTCATCGACTTCAGCCGCCTTGTTGCCGCGGAAGTGAAAAAAGCCGACGCCGAAGTTACTCGGTTGAAGTCCGAAAAGCCCCGTGATCTCGACGCTCGCAAGCCAGCCGAAACGACGCTCGCTTCGACGCAAAAAGTGCTGGGCGAAATGCTCACCAAGCTCTCGGATCGCAAAGAACTCTCGATCCCCTCGCTCGTTTATCTGGGCGACACCGCGGTCAATCTGAAGCAGAGCAAACTGGCCAATACCAACTATCAACGAGCACTGGCGCGAATCGACAAGCCCGAACCCGGCGACGATGTAGCCAGTGGCGCCAAAGCCAGCACTCGTATTCGCGCTCAGCTCATCAGCATTCTCCGCAGCGAAGGCAAGTTTGCCGAAGCTAACAAGCAGGTCGACGCTCTGGTTGCAGCTCATCCGAATTCGCTCGAACCCAAGATGGAAAAGGGGCGAATTCTGCAGAGCTGGGCCGAGTCAGATCCCTCGCGTTTTGACGAATGCGTCACGCACTGGGCCACCCTCCGCGTGCTGCTCGGTCGTCTGAAGCAACGGCCGGCCGAATACTACGAAGTTCTCTACAACTGCGCCGACTGCCTCCTCAAGCAGTCGCTCGCGCAAAAGGATCCGACCAAGGCGCTCGAAGGGGAAAAGATTCTCAAGTCGACCCTCGTGTTGACTCCCAATCTGAACGGCCCCGATACGGTTGCCAATTACAAAGCTCTCATGGTGCAGTTGGCCACGGCTGCCAAGCAAGCGCCCGGTCCGAAGCCGGCCGTGACCACCAATACCAAGACGGGAACGACCGCGCCCGAAACCACGCCGCCGAAAACGGGTACAACTCCCGCGAAGACTCCAGAAAAGACCGGCACCACCCCGGTGACAACGACACCGCCCAAGACAGGGACAACTCCGGCTACCACACCACCAAAAACCGGGACGACTCCGGCCACGCCGCCGAAAACAGGCACAACTCCCGCGACTCCGCCAAAGACTGGAACGACACCAGCCACACCGGCAAAGCCCACAACCCCTCCGGCAACTCCAGCCAAGCCTGCGGCTCCGAAGACCGGCACGACTCCGGAAAAGGGCAAGACGCCTGCCAAGACCGATCCAGCAAAGACTCCAGATAAGAGCAAAACGCCGGAAAAGGCCAAGCCGAAGTAGTCGGTGGCAGTTCATGATGAGTCCGCAGCATGGCTGCGGACTACGTTCTCTTGCGAGCGCGAGGCATTGCTCGGCTCGTTTTGCGTCATGCGGTAAGTCCGCGTATGCTAATTCAGAATACGCCTTTGGGAGAGTCGGCGCGCAAGCTCCTGCTCGGTGCGATACATTCACCAGCTGAGCTTCCGTTCCTTTCTTCCGGGGTGATTCATGTCGACCCGCATTCTGTGCTTCATCGCCTTTTGTTGCCTGTTGCTGTGCGCTGGAATCGTCGCCAGCGCAACCGCTGAGGATGGCTTCACCCCGTTGCTTGATGGCAAGACGCTGGCCGGTTGGAAAGTGCGAGCCGAGAAGGAACCTAAGGCTGACGAATGGACCGTGGTCGATGGCGTGCTCAAGGCGAAGGCAGGCAATAGCTGGCTGGCCAGCGAAAAAGAATTTGGCGATTACGTGCTGCAGCTCGAATGGCGGCTGCCGGAGAACGGCAACAGCGGCGTGTTCATTCGCGTTCCGGAGCTGAAGGCCGGCGAGCAGCCGTGGGTGAAGGGGATTGAGATTCAGATTCTCGACGATCGCGGCCCGACCTACGCTGGCAAACTCAAGCCCTGGCAGTACAGCGGATCGCTGTATGGCGCGGTGGCGGCCGATCAAAGTGCATTCGCCGGCGCGGGCAAATGGAACGCCTACGAGATCACCTGCCGCGGCGATGTGATCAGCATCGTGCTCAACGGCAAGGAAGTGGCCAAGGGTGATATGTCGCAGCTCGACGTCTTGAAAGACCGGCCTCGTCGCGGCATCATCGGGCTGCAGAATCACGGGACCGACGCAGAGTTTCGGAATCTGCGAATCAAGGAACTCAAGTAAGTTGGAGGCGGAACTCCAACACAGAGAAAGCAACTAAGCATGGACCTTACTGGCAAAACGGCTCTCGTCACCGGCGGCACGATGGGCATTGGCGGCGCGATCGCCACGGAACTTGCCCGACGTGGCGCTGACCTGGCGATCGTTGCGCGGAACCTCGGAGCCGAAGCGAACGAGGTGAAGCAAGTCGTCGAACAAGCGGGCCGGAAATGCCTGCTGATTCAGGGCGACATGGCCATCGCGACCGAGTGCGCGCGAGTGGTCGAAGAAACAGCGAACCATTTCGGCCGGCTTGATGTGTTGGTGCATAACGCGGGTGGGCCGGCGTTCGGCAAAACCGAAGACGTCACGCCTGAGTTGTGGGAACACACCATGGCTTTGCACGTGAGCGCGAATTTCTATCTCATCAAGGCAGCGCTGCCTCACCTGCGCAAGCAGAGCGAAGGGGCGATCCTGATGATCTCTTCGTCGGCAGGCGTCCGTGGCGTGCCGGGCGCCATCGCCTATGCCACCGCGAAAGGCGCCTTGCCGCAGATGGCCCGGTGTTATGCCCGCGACCTGGCCGATGACAACATCCGTGTGAATGTGGTCGCGCCTGGCGTGATCCGCACGCGTTTTCACAAGGACATGCCGGCCGAGCGGAAGGAGCACAATCTCAAGCATCGCATTCCGCTGCACCGCGAAGGAACGGCGGAGCAGGTGGCCGATGTCGCGCTGTTTCTGATCACCAACGATTACATCACGGGCGAGACCGTTGTCATCGATGGCGGACTGACGAGCCGGATCGCCTGACCTCAGACCGTTACGTCTGAAGGTTGCCGGGTTGGAATTCGGGCGAATTCCACCACGGGCGAATCGATCGCGGGGGCAATCGGAGCAACCGCCGGCACGCTCTTCACCGCGCAGCGCGGCGAGTTCGTGACCCACTGAAAAAACGACCGCAAAAACGGCATCTGAGCAAAGCGGCCCACGATGCGATAGCCGATGCCGGGAATGACCAGCACTTGTTTGCTGCGCAGCTTGTTGAGCGCGTAGGTCACCACTTCATCGGCAGTCATCCACAAGTGAGCGGCCGGTGATTTTTTTCGCTGGCGATAGGCTTCCATGCATTCGGCAGCATGAAATTCCGTCTTCACGAATCCGGGGCAAAGCGCTTGCACACGCACGTTCGTGCCGCGCAACTCTTGGTCGAGCGAGAGGGAGAACGTGGCGAGAAAATTTTTGGTCGCGCCGTACTGCACATTGCCGGCTGCGTTGAACCAACCGCCGAGCGAAGACACGTTGATGATGTGACCACTCTTACGTTCGTGCATGCCGGGGAGCACCGCGCGGCAGAGCACCGTCGGCGTGACAACATGCAGATCGGCCTGGCCGACGAGGTATTTCGGATCGGTGTCGACGAAGTAATCGACCGTGCCATAGCCGGCATTGTTGACGAGCAGCGCGACATCAAGTTTTGCGAGCCGCTCGGCCAGATGTTCGACTTCGCTGCGATTGCACAGATCGACCGCGCAGGCTTCGGCTTGGGTGCCGAATTGCGTGGCAAGCGCGACGCAAACCTTTTCGAGCTCGGCCTGTCGCCGGTCAATCAGGAAGAGCTGATATCCGCGTTCGGCGAGTTGCCGGGCGAAGGCAGCGCCCAGTCCACCGGCTGCACCGGTGACGACGGCTAAACCTGGCGATGTAACTGTCATGGATCGAACTCCGAGGGGCTCGAAATTGCCTGCCGTGGCAATCTACAAAAGAATCCTGCTCTACTATACTTCGCGTGCGGCGAACCGCAAATACGCGCGAGGTGTGGCTACGGCAGCTCAAAACAAGCGGCTTCGGCGGCATTCCGAACCAGCAGCTTGTGGCCGTACAAGCAGAGATTATTCCATGTCTTGCCGCTCAGTGCGCCGGCCTTGCCCAATTCGACGAATTTGTCATGATTGAGCGCGACTAAATGCAGGTCGCCATCTTCTGATAGCACCAGCAGCAGATCGCCGACCCCCAAAATCTGGCCATGACCAAAACGGCCCTTCTTCCAGCGGCGGCTGCCGTCCTCAAGATCGACGCATTCCAGAATGCCTTCGGACAAACCAAAGGCATGGCCGTCGTGAACCACCACGTTGCTGAACTTGGTTTGCAGCACGCGCGGATTTTTCCAAACCGAGGTAACGGTCAGTTCGCTTCCATTGCCGCTGCTTAGCTCCAGCAGTTCCGCGCCGCCGCCGTAGCCTTTCGTCAGCAGCACTTGCTTGTCGCCAATCGCAACCGCTTGCGAGGCGCTCGCGCTACCGTTGCTCTTGCCGGGCCAGGGATGCGACCACAGCCGCTCTCCGGTCGCCGGATCATGCGCAGTGCAAGTGGTTTCGTTGACAATCAGAATCTGTCGCCGGCCGGCTAGCGTTGCCAGCGAGGGCGAGGCATAAGCGATCTGATCGGCTTCGCCGCTGGGTAGTGTATTTTCGCACTCCCACACGAGCAGTCCGGTCGCGCGATCAAAAGCAATCAGGTTCTTGCCTTTGCCTGGATGCCCACCGCCGGGAACGACGACGAGCGAATCGACAATCAGCGGCGAAGCAGGTCGGCCGAACATCACATTCTGCTCATCTTCGCTCGCCGAAATGCTGTAGCGTTTTCGCAAATCGTCGCTCCACAACAGTTGGCCGTCGCCGCTTAGACATTGCAGCACGCCGTTAGCGCCGAGCGAATAGACATGTCCGTCGGCAATCGTCGGCGTGCTCCGCGGTCCGATCCCGCCGAGGGCCGTCTCGTGCCGCGATGGAATCGACTGCCCCCATACGGGCTTGCCAGTTTCGACTTCGTAGCAGGCGATCCACTCTTCGCTGCCGCGCTGCTCGAGCGTCACGGCAAAACCATTCACTGCAGAAAATGCCGACCAACCGGCGCCGATTGGTTGCTTCCACAGAAGTCGCGGCGGATTGGCGTCCCAGTCGCGCGCGAGCTTCGGTCCGCGGATCCAGGCATTGCGGTCCGGGCCCAGAAACTGCGGAAAGTCTTCGGCAGTCGTGATTCCCAGTTTGTTCTGCTCCATCGGCGGCGTGGTGACCACCAAGGCCGCTTCGTGCTCGCGAGCGGCCAGGCGCGGAACCAAACTTCCGGAGAACACCAGCGCGCCTTGCGCGAACATCGCCACCGTCGTGCTAACCGCGGCAACCACGATGAGCGAGGTGACTCCCGCCACGCCGAGTCGCAACCGACGCGAAAATCGGCTGCGAAAACAAAACCAGAACCAGGCCGAAAACGCAGCGCCGCAGCAAGAGAAGAAAACCGTCAGATTGCAAACGGCGGGATCGTTGAAGGGGCGCGGCGGATCATCGAGGCGGCCGATGAACGCGACGACTGCAGCGACGTTCAGCGATACAACCAGCATGACCAGCGCGAACCAACCCGAGCTGCGGGCTGTCACTGCATCGGTTGAGGCAGTTACTGGCGTGGACATGGCGAGACAGTGCGATTGCTGCGCGTGCGCAGTGAAACGAAAAAGACAGGGCCGAACTGTCAATCATCATCGGCTGCCACACCGAGAGCATCCAGTAGTCGCCGGTAGAATCCAATTTCAGCGAAAATACCACCAAACCGCGGCCTAGCGATGACGATTGTAATGCACCGCCATCGGCATGGCCGCCAAAGGGGCGAACGTGAGCGACAAGCAGCCCACGCCTTGCCAGACGAACGGCCCATCCTCGGCACGCACCACGCCGTTGGTGACGAGGAATGTTGCCGCCATCAAAAAGAGGACAACACACGGCGCCCACACCCAGGCGGTGATCAACCGCAGTCGGCTGGCCAGGACGAAGACCGTGCACGTGAACCCGAGAAACAGCGTTCCGCCCATGACATACACGGCAGACAGAACCGAGTCGAACTCCCGCTGCGGCATGAATTGATTCAGCAGCGACAGGCCGAGCAGCACGGCAAACACCAAGCTAAGCAGTGCGACAATCAGCCAGGCTCGGCCCGCCGCGACCAGCGAAGCCATCAACGAAGTGAGCGTCCATGAAATGGTTAGCGAGAGCGCGGCGATGGTCGCCACGTGCCGCATGCTCATCGACTCCGGCAAAACCGCTTGCCGTACGATCACGTGCTCGCCCGCCCAATACAACAGCGCTGCGATCAGCAGCCAACCGCATAACCACACCGCCCAAGTCATCGCCAGGCTCCGCAAGCAATTCAGCAAAATGCCGTTGGCGATGAACGTATCAGTAACGGGGCGCGTGGCGAGCGTAAACCGCATCGCTGGTTTGCCACTGTCCTGACTGCAATTGCCCGCGACCAAACCCGCGATCAGCGGCATGACAAAAATCAGCACGATCAGCGGCATGGTTCCTGAAATGACGAGCAACTCGTCCGACGGCATGTAGCCCGCAGCCCACACGCTGCACGCAAACACAAAGAACCCGCCCAGCATCAGCGCTGGCAGGGCTGCCATTTTCTGCCGCCATTCAAACCAAGCTTGAGCGCCGTGAGGACTCGCGAACTTACCCATCGGCATCACGTCGCCAAATTGTCGGTCGATCCAACGCCACACGGCAGACAGATCAACGACATCGCCACGCCGCGCTCGCGCGACACCTAGAGTTGCCACGCCAAACGCAACGAGCGACATGCCGCCGAGTGCGAGAGCGTCAACGGCCGTCGGTTGTCGCCACATGCGCTGCCAGTCGCCGATGATCTGCGCGCCGTAGCAGCGATTGAACCAAATCACCAACGGTGCGGTTGTGGCGATGCAACCAAGCAACTGCGCAAACGTAGATCCCTCCAGCGACCAGATCGCCGCCAACGAACAAGCGAGCGCAGCCGCCAGAAACATCGCTGGCCCGAGCACCGGCCAGCCCGCGCCGCCGATATTGATAATTCCCGCCGCAATCGCGTACATCGCCGCCATCGTCAGCATTCCCAATGTCATTTGACACGCTACGAGCCGTGCTGAAGAAACAGGCCGAATGAAATGCCGCGCCAACTTGCCATGCGATTGATACACCGCAATCGCGCAGCCGAAGCCCATCACCAGCGTCAGCGTGACGTGCATCACGACGGCTTCACGCATGCCTGGCTGCAACGCGCCGTCGTTTCGCATCGCTGCAAACAACCACATGGGCAACGCAGTGATGGTGAGCAACACAACCGGAATGATCCACAGTCCGCGGCGCGCATAATCCGCGGCCAGAGCTAGTTCGACCGAACGCATGGCTGGGGTTCCCGCAGAAAATAGACTACTTCACTCGCGACACAAAAATTTCTTCCAGCGACGGCACCGTCTCTTCGATGACGGTGCCACCTTGCTCCGCAACGGCCCGTTTCAGCTCCTCGCTGCCACCGTTGGCGAGGAAGGTCCATTCCAAGCCCTCGCCCACGCACTGCAGCGCGCCGGGCAACTGCGGCGGAGTGTATTGCGGCTGGGGGAACCGCACCGTCATGCGGCGATGAGAAGTCTTGATCTGGTCGAGCGTGTCGCTGACCACGATGCGACCGCCGTGAACAAACGCCACATGATCGGAGACCCGTTCCACTTCATCGAGCAGATGCGACGAGAAGAGCACGGTGCGTCCTTCATCGGCAACAGTCCTCACAATGGCGCCGAGAATATCTTGCCGAACGACCGGATCGAGCCCCGACGACGGCTCGTCGAGCACGAGTAACTCGGGCCGATGCGCCAGCGCTGTTACAAGGCCTGCTCGCGCTCTTTGGCCGCGCGACAACGTGGCTACTTTCTGCCGCGGCTGTATTTCGAAACGTTTGCACAGTTCCTCGGCAAATTGCTCATCCCAGGTCGGATAAAAGGCTTGCATGTAGCGAAGCATTTCGGCGATGCGCATCCAGTCGGGTAGATCGCGATCTTCCGACAAACAGCCGATGCGGCCGAGCACGCCGACCGGATCTTCGACTGGATTGCGGCCGAAGACCTGCACGCTGCCGACCTGCGCGCGCAGCAGACCGAGCACGTGTTTGATGAGCGTTGTTTTGCCAGCGCCGTTTTCGCCGACCAGGCCGAAGACGCAGCCACGCGGCACGGTCAGGCTCACGTCGTGCAGCGCTGCTTTGTTGCCGAATTGGCGGGTCAAGCCGCGGATGTCGATCACAGGTTCGCTCATGTCGATTCTCCGTTCGAAGAGTTGGGCAAGCGGCGACTGCGCTTTTGGATTAGTTCGAGAAGCGTTTCGAGATCGACGTTCATCTGCCGGGCTTCAGCCAGCAGCACGTCGATCCGTTCGGTCAGAATGCGGGTTTGTTCGCCGCGGGCCAGCGGCGAACCACCATCGGCGACATACACACCCGCGCCGCGACGCGTCGTCAGCACGCCCGCCGATTCCAATTCGCGATAAGCGCGGGCCACGGTGTTGGGATTCACCACCAACTGCTCGGCCAGCTTGCGGACCGAGGGAAGGGCTTCACCAGGCATCAGCCGCTGGGCGGCCACCTGATATTTCACCTGGTTGACGATCTGCAAATAGATCGGCACGCCGTCGTTCGCAGAGACTTTCAATTGCATGCTCACCTCGCTTCAGCAGTAGTTATTGCTGTATTAACACAGTAGTACAGTTGCCGCGGTCGTGTCAAGCGCTGGAGCGAACTTTTTTCTTCACCTCTCCACTTTCGACTTTCTACGCACTACTCTCTTGCTGTGCCGAGTAAACATTGAGCGGGAACAAATCAATGCAACGTCGCGAATTCTGCCTGACTGCCAGCGCTGCCACGATCGGCTTCGGACTTGCGATTTCCGCGCGAGAAGCTCATGCCGCGGAAATCTCACAGCAGTACGAAGGGCTTGATTCGTCGGAGTATTTCGGCGAACTGAAGACGCTCGCCAAGGTCGAGGATCGCAAGGTCTTCACCGAAGGTCCCTGTTGCGATCGCGCGGGGAATGTCTATTTCACGAATACCGAAGTGGCCAAGATCCTGAAGTGGGATGGCCAAGAGCTGACGGTCTTTCGCGAAAACTCCGGACAGGCGAATGGCCTGCTGTTCGATCAGCAGGGGAGGCTCGTCGCCTGCGAAGGTGGCAGTGGCCGAGTGACGCGAATGGATATATCCACCGGTAAGTTGGAGGTTCTCGCCGATTCATTCAACGGCCATCCGCTCGGTGCGCCGAATGATTTGTGCTTTGATGGCGCGGGGCGGATTTATTTCACCTCGCGGTTGCCCAACACCGATCCAGTCGCCGGCAACGTGAACGCCGTCTATCGCATCGATCTCGACGGCAAGTTGCACCGCGTCGTGCATTGGCCCGAGATTCATATGCCGAATGGCATCGTGACTTCGCCCGATGACAAGACGCTGTACTTGATCGAATCGGCGCCGAGCGCGGAGCAGAACCGCTGCATCCTGGCGTTCGATCTCGATGCCGACGGCAATCTCAGCAAGCAACGCAAGCTCATCGATTTTTACCCCGGCCGCAGTGGCGATGGGATGGCCATCGACGAGCAAGGTAACTTGTATGTCGCGGCTGGCCTGCACAAAACGCGGAAGACATCGGAAACACTCGACACGCGGCCGGGCATTCACGTCATTTCGCCAGCGGGTAAGTTGGTTGCGTTCCTACCAACGCCGGAAGATACGATTACGAACTGCCGTTTCGGCGGCGCTAGTTTGAAAACGCTGTATATCACTTGCGGTACGCTATTGCTGAGCGTGCCAACAAAAATCGCCGGCAAAGCCAGCTATCGGCCCGCGAAATAAACAACGAGTCCCGCCATGACATTCGCCCGTTGGGTTTTCCGCTCTGCCGCCGTATATGGCGTGCTCGTGCTGTTGCCGATGTATTTTCTCGAGCTGCAAATCGGTCGCGATCAGCCGCCGCCGATCACGCATCCCGAATTCTTTTACGGGTTCGTCGGCGTGGCGCTCGCTTGGCAATTCATATTCTGGCTCATCGGCAGCGATCCGCAGCGCTACCGACCGCTCATGCCTGTGGCCGTTCTAGAAAAGGCGGCGTTCAGCATCGCAGCGTTCATCTTGTTCGCGCAAGGGCGAATTCATTTGCAGATGCTCTTGGCGGGGAGCATGGATTTTATTTTGGGATGCCTTTTTATCATCTCGTTTTGGTTGACCGCGAAAAACGTGGATTCGTAGTGCTACGATACTCCTAATATTCAGAAATCTGATCAGGTGCATCGATGGCTGAGTCACCGATTTTCTATCACCGTGGCGATGATCCCGAGATGGCCAAGGCGCACCAGCAGGCGCTCGCTACTTTCAAATACTTCTGGCGCGAGTTGACCTGGGAACGGCAGCGCATTGTGCCGGGGCTCGGCTTGACTGCGGTGAAAGCGCCATTCGCCGATGGCAACCCAGCGGCGACGACGGCCAGCGATGACGTCGAGCACATGTGGATCGACGAAGTAACATTCGACGGTCGCACGATCACCGGCGTCTTGCTGAACGAACCTAGTTGGCTGAAGTCGGTGCAAGCCGGCGATCAAGTGAGCATCCTCGGCAAGAACCTGAGCGACTGGATGTACGTGATCAACAACGAGGTTTTTGGCGCATTCACGGTGCAGGTGCTGCGAGCGCGGATGGGGCATGCCGAGCGCTAGCAGCACGACGCGGCTTGGGGCCTGGAGTTCGGCGACCCACTGAACGTGCGGATCGTGCCGACGGATAAGAAGTCGGGCGGCTTCTTTCGAAGTTTGTTCGGCAGCAAGAGTCAGCCGTCAAGCACTGGCGACGAGCATCCGATGAGCGTGAACATGGCGCCGGGGCTAAGAAAAGAGCTGGCGAGCAAGCCGGATATGCTGCATTGGCGCGACGATCGGGGTTGGGGCCTCTTGCACATCCACGCTCTGGCCGGAAATGCGGATATCGTGCAAGTTTTGCTCGACGCCGGAGTCGATCCCAACTTGAAAACCAAACACGGGGCAACTCCGCTACAATTGGCCCATGTATTGGGATGGGAAAAAGTCGTCGCGCAGCTGATGGCACGCGGGGCGCGCGGTTAAATTCGAAAGCTGAGAGACAGAGTATGTTGCGTTCGATTTGGAATTGGCTGGTTATTGGCTTGGTGCTCACTGGTTCGCTGGTGCGGGCCGAAGAGCCGAAGATTGCAGTCGCCGTTTACGACGACCTCGGCGCGACGTCGAGCAAGGAAAAGTTGATCACCGCGCTCGGCAAGAGCGATCGCTTTGAGGTGACTCGCTTGAAAGCCGAAGACATTCGTGCTGGAAAGCTCGCCGATCATCTTGTCGTGATGCTTCCCGGCGGCAGCAGCAATACGCAAGGCGCGACGCTGGGCGAGGAGGGCCGTGAGGAGATTCGGAAGTTCGTTCGCGGCGGCGGCGGCTACATCGGCATTTGTGCCGGGGCTTATCTGGCTACGAACGATTACGACTGGTCGCTGCACATTCTGAATGCCAAGGTGATCGATCGTCGGCACTGGGCCCGCGGCGTGGCCGACCTGGAGCTTTCGTTTGATGAAGGGAGCAAGTACCTGCTCGGTGTTCCCACCGACCGCTTGATCCTCCATTACCACCAGGGGCCTCTGCTCGCGCAAGCGGGCAAGGATGGCTTGCCGGAGTATCGCGAGTTGGCGAAATTCGAAACGGAGGTCGCCAAGAATGGCGCTCCGACGGGTGTGATGGTGGGCACCACCGCGATCGCTGCCGCTGACTTCGGCATGGGGCGCGTCCTCTGCTTCAGCCCTCATCCGGAACTGACCAAGGATCAAGAAGCGATGGTTCACCGCAGCGTGGAGTGGGCTGCGAAGAAATAGCCGTCAAGAAAGAAAAAAGCCGTAGCATCGGTAGACGCTACGGCTTCTGAATGTCTCATTCGCTGCGGTCGAACTACTTCGACGTCATATCGCAGCTCAAGCCACCTGCCGAGGGCACGTAGCAGTACTTCGCGTAGTCCATCACCATACGGTGAGCCGAGAACCGCCAGGCCAGCGTGCTGATGCTGTTCATCATTCGCTTGATCCATTGCCGCGGTAGACCGTCGACGTCGCGGTCGTAATACATCGGCACCACTTCATCTTCGATGGCTTGGAAGAGGAAATCGGCGTCGCGGCGATCAGTAGACTTGTCATCGTGATGGCTCTTGCCATGGCCGATCGCAAAGCCGTTCGCACCGTCGTAAGCTTCGGCCCACCAACCGTCGAGAATCGACAGGTTCAAACCGCCGTTGAGCACGGTCTTCTGACCAGACGTGCCCGACGCTTCGAGAGGCCGGCGCGGGTTGTTCAACCACACGTCGACCCCCTGAATCATGTGACGGCAGACGTTCATGTCGTAGTCTTCGACGTAGACAATTTTGCCCGCGAACCGCGGATCGTGGCGCAGATTGGCAATCGTCTTGATGAAGCCCTTGCCAGGTTCATCTTTCGGGTGTGCCTTGCCGGCATAGACGAATTGAACGGGCCGTTCCTTGTCGTTCACCAGCGCGGCCAAACGATCAGGATCGCTCAGCAGCAACGTGGCCCGCTTGTAAGTGGCAAAGCGGCGACCGAAGCCAATGGTGAGGACATTCGGGTCGAGGACATTGCGAGCATTTTCAATCGTCTCGTCGCTCTCGCCGCGGCGACGGCATTGCCGGCTGACGCGACGGCGAACGAACGCGAGGAGGAGATTCTTCAGCGCGTTGTGCGTTTCCCACAGTTCGCCTGGATCGACGTTGTGAATCGCTTGCCACACTTCGGGCTCACCCATCCGGTAAATCCATTGGGCGACGAAGTGCCGGTCGTACAGCTGCATCATCTGCGATGCGAGCCACGTGGGAATATGCACGCCGTTGGTGATGTGGCCGATCGGAATTTCTTCCTCGACGCGCCATGGCCAGAGCTGCGCCCACATGCGGCGGCTGATGTGGCCGTGCAATTGGCTCACCGCGTTGGCTTTGCGCGAGAGCTTCAAGCCGATGACCGTCATGCAGAACGGTTCTTGCGTGTTCTGCGGTTCGACGCGGCCGAGCCCCATGAATTGGTCATAGCTGATGCCCAGCGAGTCACGCAGCGGTCCCAAGTGCTCTTCGACGAGTTCACCAGGGAAGCGATCGTGACCGGCCGGAACCGGCGTGTGCGTGGTGAAACAGGTCTGGCGAGCGACTTCGCGGAGCGCTTCGTCAAACGGCAAGCCGTCGTCATGCATCCGTTCCCGAATGACTTCGAGCGGGCCGAAGCCGCTGTGACCTTCGTTCAAGTGATAAACACCCGGATGAATACCAAGGGCTCGCAGCGCCTTCACGCCGCCAACGCCCAGCACGAGTTCCTGGCGAATGCGGGTTCGTTCGTCACCGCCGTACAAACGGCTGGTTAGCTCGCGATCTTCAGGGCTGTTGCCATCGACGTCGCAATCGAGCAAGTACAACCGCACGCGGCCGACTTGCATCATCCACACCTTGGCAAACAGTGCGCCGCCGCGGGTATCGACCCGAACAGTGATCGGCTTGCCTTCGGGCGAGAGGGCCGGTTCGATCGGCATGTTCTCGACCTTAGTGTCGAGATATTCTTCGCGCTGGAAACCGGTGTCGTCGAGCTGTTGCTTGAAGTAACCCTGATCGTAGAACAAGCCGATGGCCACCAGGTTCACACCGAGGCCGCTCGCGCTTTTGACGTGATCGCCCGAGAGCACCCCGAGGCCGCCCGAGTAAATCGGAATCGATTCGTGCAGACCGAACTCTGCCGAGAAATACGCAACCGGGTTGCCGCCCAGCACGCCAGCGTGCGTGGCCGCCCAGGTCTTGGTATTGGCCATGTATTCCTTCAGCCGGCGATGCGCGTAATTGATTCGGCTGTAGAGAACCATTTCGGCCGCACGACTGGCGAGGCGTTCGGCGTTGAATTCGCGGAGCAGCGCGATCGGGTTGTGATCGAGCTGCCGCCAGCGGATGGGATCGAGATCGCGAAAGATGCTGATGACTTCGGGGTGCCAGGTCCACCACAAGTTTTTGGCGAGGGCCCAGCACTTGTCATAAATTGCTGCAGCCGATAATTCGCCGGCCATTTGTGTAGATTCCGAGAGAGCCGCCGACTCGATCGTTGACATTGAGGGTTCCTTCTCCACCGTCACGGAATACAGCTACCGAAATCCAGCTTCCGACTGCCCGCGGATCACAGGAGAGGACCGCGGCATTCAATGCAGGCGGGCCAGTGGCAGCGGCCGCGCATATAGGTGGGTCT
This sequence comes from Anatilimnocola floriformis, assembly GCF_024256385.1. Taxonomy (NCBI): domain Bacteria; kingdom Pseudomonadati; phylum Planctomycetota; class Planctomycetia; order Pirellulales; family Pirellulaceae; genus Anatilimnocola; species Anatilimnocola floriformis. Next base: position 4,990,495 of record NZ_JAMLFW010000001.1, on the reverse strand, counting down.
TATCGGCGCAATGGCCCCCTTGTCAAGAGTCCGGCATTAATTGTCACCTTTAGCCACCGCGAACAGGGGCCTTACGGCGGACGATCTGCCGGTAAGGCTGATTTTACGGCAAACGCAGGATTGGATTATTTTTTGAGCTCATTCAAAAAATCGCCAGTCGCATAGCTTGCCGCAGCGGATCAATCGGCCGAATCGCTTTTGCCAGGAATGTTATCGACGATGTACGAATCGATGACTTCCGTTCGGCCGCTGTTGGGTGGTGCGCCTTGCTGCGTGAATTTGCTGACCACGCGGGCTTGAAAATACCAAACGACAAATCGCCGATACCGAGGCCGCAACGGCGGGATCAACAACGTGATGCCCACCACATCGGTTAGCACCCCGGGCAAGATTAGTAGTACCGACGCCAACACAACCAGCGCACCATCCATGAGCGAATCGGTCGGCATGCGGCGATTACGCAGGTCATCTTGAATCTTGCGCAAGGCCGCCAATCCTTGCCACCGAAGCATGACCGTGCCGAGCAAACCCGTGATCACAACAAATAACACTACGGTAGTGACGCTCGTGTACTTCCCGAGCAGCAGGAGAAGCGTCAGCTCGACCAGGGGAAAAATCACGCAGAAAAGGAACAGGCGGGCGAGCAAGGAATGTCCTCTGGTGTGAGGTGCGAGGCTGCTGGCATTGTAGCGTGGATCGGCAGATGCGACGCAAGTCGGAGACTAGCTCATTTGGGTGGCGTTCGTGATTCGAGCCCCATTTTGAATCCCTGGCGAATCGATCGTGTGTGTTTGGCGGCGCTCCCACCAATTGGAACGGTGTTTGCTTATCTAGACCTCGGCGCACGGAATCTGTCATTCTGTTCGCTGCAGCCCTTCAACTCTTTCTCTCTTCAACCTCTCTTCTATGCCTTTCCGTTTCGACAAACTTACGATCAAAGCTCAAGAAGCCGTTTCCGCCGCCCAGAATCTGGCCGGTGAGCGCGGCAATCCCGAAATCGACCCGCTCCACTTGCTCAGCACGTTGCTGGACGAGAAAGAGGGGCTCGTTGCGCCCGTGCTCGAAAAAATCGGCGTTCGCTTGCCGCAGCTTTCGCAACAAGTAGCCGGCGAACTGAACCGACTGCCGAAGTCGAGCGGCGGTTCGCAGCCGAATCCTAATCGCGCGCTCTCACAAGTGCTCGAAGGCTCGGCCAAGGAAGCGGAACAGCTGAAGGATGAGTTCGTCTCGACCGAGCATCTGCTCCTCTCGCTGACGAAGCACGGCGGTACTGCGAAGAATCTGCTGCAAGTGAACGGCGTGCGCGACGACGATATTCTGAACGCGCTGAAGAGCGTTCGTGGCAGCTCGCGCGTCGTCGATCAAAATCCGGAAGACAAATTTCAAGCTCTCAAAAAGTACGGCATCGACCTCGTCGAAAAGGCCCGTGGTGGCAAGCTCGATCCCGTCATCGGCCGCGACAACGAGATCCGCCGCGTGGTGCAGGTCCTCTCGCGCCGCAGTAAGAACAATCCCGTCCTCATCGGCGAGCCCGGCGTCGGCAAAACCGCCATCGCCGAAGGTCTCGCGCAGCGGATCGTGCAAGGCGACGTGCCGCAGAGCTTGAAGAATCGTCGTGTCATCGCGCTCGATCTAGGCCAACTCATCGCTGGCGCGAAGTATCGCGGCGAATTCGAAGATCGCCTGAAAGCCGTCCTCCGCGAAGTGCAGGAGAGCAACGGCCAAGTGATTCTGTTCATCGATGAACTCCACACCGTCATCGGCGCTGGTGCTGCCGAAGGGGCCGCCGACGCTGCCAATCTCTTGAAGCCCGCGCTGGCCCGCGGCGAACTCCGCTGCATCGGTGCGACGACACTTGATGAATATCGCAAGCACGTCGAAAAAGACGCGGCCCTCGAACGACGTTTTCAGCCGGTTTACATCGGCGAACCGTCCGTCGAAGACACGATCGGTATCTTGCGCGGCCTGAAACCGCGCTACGAAGCGCATCACGGCGTGAAGATAAAAGACAGCGCGCTTGTCGCCGCGGCGAAGCTCTCGGGTCGCTACATCACCGAGCGTTTCCTGCCCGACAAAGCCATCGACCTGGTCGACGAAGCCGCCAGCAAGCTGGCCATCGAACTCGACAGCGTGCCGAGCGAAATCGACGAAGTGCAGCGCCGCCAACGGCAGCTGGAACTCGCCCTGCGCCAACTCGCCGAAGAGAGCGAAGAATCGGCCCTCGAGCAAAAAGCCGAAGTAGAAGCCGAACTGACCGAAGTCAAACGGAAACTCGCCAGCTTGCGCGAACAGTGGGAAGCCGAGAAGCTCAGTGTCAGCGACGTGCAGAGCGTGCGCAAGGATCTTGAGAAGGCTCAGCTGGAGTACTCGCAACTCGAATCGGCCATCAATCAAAAGCAATCGGCGGGCGTTGTCCCGAGCGAAAGCGATTTCCAAAAACTGATGCAATTGCACAAGCAGCGCGATACGCTGCGCAAGCAAGTTGAAGCGTCGGATGAGAAAGAAGACGCCGCCGGCGACAAGCAAGCTGCAAAAAAATCCGAGCGTCGCCTGCTCCGTCGCGAAGTGACCGAAGACGAAATCGCCGAGGTCGTGAGCGCCTGGACCGGCATTCCCGTGACTCGCATGCTCGAAACCGAGCGGGCAAAACTCCTCGTCATGGAAGAGCGTCTCCATCAGCGCGTCATCGGCCAGGACGAAGCCGTTGTCGCCGTGTCGAATGCTGTTCGCCGCAGCCGCAGCGGTCTGCAGGATCCGAACCGCCCCATCGGCTCCTTCATTTTCCTCGGCCCGACTGGCGTCGGCAAAACGGAACTCTGCAAAGCCCTCGCCGAAGTGATGTTCGACGATGAACACGCGATGGTCCGTATCGACATGAGCGAATTCACCGAGAAACACAACGTGAGCCGCCTCATCGGCGCTCCACCCGGCTACGTCGGTTACGAAGAAGGTGGCAAGCTCACCGAAATGGTCCGCCGCCGTCCGTACTCGGTCGTGCTGCTCGACGAAATCGAGAAAGCGCATCGCGATGTGTTCAACGTGCTACTGCAGGTTCTCGACGACGGCCGTCTGACCGACGGTCAAGGAAATGTCGTGGACTTCACGAACACGATCATCGTGATGACCAGCAACATCGGCAGCCAACTGATCCAAGAAATCGCCCGCGAAAACGGCAGCTTGGAAGAGATGAAGGAAGGCGTGAAAGAGGCCCTGCAAGCCAAGTTTGCGCCGGAGTTTCTCAACCGGATCGACGAGACGATCGTCTTCCATCCGCTCCAGCGCGAAGACCTCGGCAAGATCGTCGAAATCCAACTCGGCCGGCTGCGCAAGCAACTCGCCGCGCAAGAGATCGATCTGGAAATCACTCCGGCTGCGAAACTGGAACTTGCCGACGAAGGTTACGACCCGCTCTACGGAGCGCGCCCCCTGAAGCGCGTGATCCAACAGCGGATCCAAAATCCGCTCGCCAGCGAAATCCTCCGTGGATCGGTCTCGCCGAAGACAGGTGTGAAGATCGACTACAGCGGTGATGAGTTTGTGTTTGAGGGAATTAAGTAACTGGTGAGTTCATTTTTTCAAAAAACACTCCGAACGGAACGTTCGGAGTGCACATTTATTGTTGCGAAATATCTTTGCGATCAACATTTAGTCGGCAGATTTAGCGTTTTCTGAGAGTCGAGCCTCTGCCCGTTCAATTCTTGCCTTGCCGTCCTCTTCCAGGACCACTCCTCCTGTGACAAGACCACCCCCCAGAATCTTTACCCGCGGTTCTGGTGCAGACATCAAACCTCCACCGGCTGTTTGAGCAGATCTTCCGCCGATAACCTCTGCTTGACCGACCCTCTTGTCAAAATTCGGGTCACCGGAATCGCAGCCAGAGAAGATCAACGCAATGCACCCTATTCCAGTTGCAAATAAATCTCCGCACTTTCGCTTCATCCGTCTCTCCTGTACGGCCACTGAACTCCACCATCGCATCGATGATGATTTACTAATCGTATCGTGTACTCGTCGTTGTTGTCAAAATCTTGGCAACACTTTGGTTTCCTTGCCGTTGATTGAGACTGACTGCTCTTCCGATCCATATCAGAAACAGAGTGAGAGCCTTCGAAGCAGCCGAACTGCTTTTGTGGATTACATACCCGGTGCCCAACCCAGTTTTGCGAGGCACGCATTCAGTCTCTTGAGCTTGCGTGACTCGCGATCGTCGATCCACCGGTCGGCGGCAAATTGCGAGAGGACACTGACAAAGGCCCGTGCATGAATCACGCGAATTTGTTCTTCCTGTAGTCCGCCACGAGCGCGCTCTGCAGCGACATACTCAAGTTCTTCCTCCGTGATTTCCAAATCGGCGAGCACGGTCTTCAGGGCATCCCAGTAAGCAGCAATCGCCTGGCGGGTGGGATCGACAGGAGCAGCGACGCCCGCGCGCGACACTAATTTGTCGAATCGACGCAATCCGAAAGTGGTCGGATCTGGGAACGGGCTGCAACCAAAGCTGCTGTTGAATTTGTAAGTCCTTAGATTTGCGAGGTCGGCAAAGGTGGCCACGCCTTGACGCTGAATCTCGGACAAATAGCAGGCATACAACTGACTCGCGGCCAGTGCGTCTTGCGAGGCAAAGTGGCTCGAAGCAAATTCGACAGAATGGAACCGGCAGGCGTCTTCGAGTTTGCAGCGTGTTCCCAAGCCAAGCATCGTCCGCAGGTACATCAAGCAAAAATGGGGCGGCTGGTGCATCACCCCCGCATTGGCTAACTCATAGTTGAGAAACCTGATATCGAAATAAACGTTATAGGCAGCAAGGATGCAGCCTTGCGTGGCGGTCAGCAGTTCTCCGGCAATGTCTTTGAACTTGGGAGCCGATGCGACATCGGCATCGCTAATCCCATGAACTTCTGTCGCAGCCATTGGGCGACAAGGATTGATAAGAGTATCGAACACTAATCGCGGCGATTTGCCTGGATCAATTCGCACGACGGCCACTTCTACGACTCGGTCAAATCCTGGAGTCAGGCCTGTGGTTTCGAAGTCGATGACGGCTACTGGCATTTCAGTAATACGCCGTGTTGCAATCCCGGAATTCATGGCAGGTTCCTTGGAAGAGTTAGGATCGGCTAAGAATACTCATTGGCCACCCAATTGCAACGAAATCATGCTCGTTCAATGCGATTGCTCTCGCCGGGGCTTAGCGAGCGTTGCCTTGCGAATCGTTCGCTCGCAGCGATACGATGGCAGCCAATGGACTTTGCATTGCGGCGAGAAATTTAAGAAGAACAACGAATGCCTCACTCCCCCTCTGCTCTGCGCACTCTGTGTCTCTGTGGTGTATTTCTCGTAACCCTGGCAATCCCCGCATACGCCGCTCCCAACATCGTCCTCATTTTCTGCGACGACCTCGGCTATGCGGACATCGGTTGCTACGGCGCGAAGGGTTACACCACTCCGCATCTCGATCAGATGGCGAAAGAGGGAGTCCGTGCTACCGACTTTGAAGTCGCCGCTGCCGTTTGCAGCGCCTCGCGTGCCGCGTTGATGACGGGCTGTTATCCGCAGCGCGTCGGCATTCTCGGTGCGCTCGGCCCGAATGCGAAGCATGGTATTGCTGCCGATGAAAAGTTATTGCCGGAATTGTTGAAGGAACAAGGCTACGCGACGGCCATTTTCGGCAAGTGGCACTTGGGCCATCATCCGCAGTTTCTGCCGCAGCGGAACGGCTTTGATCGTTACTTCGGCTTGCCATACTCCAACGACATGTGGCCGAATCATCCGACGACGAAGACCTTTCCGCCGCTGCCGCTCATCGATGGCGAAAAGACAATTGAGACCAATCCCGATCAAACGCAACTCACCACGTGGTACACCGAGCGGGCGGTGAAGTTTATCGAAGAGAGCAAAGACAAGCCGTTCTTTCTCTACGTTCCGCATAGCATGCCGCACGTGCCGTTGTTTGTCTCCGACAAGCATCGCGGGAAAACGGAGAACGGTCTCTTCGGCGATGTCATTACCGAGATCGATTGGAGCGTCGGCCAGATTCTCGGCACGCTAAAGCGACTGAACCTCGATGACAACACGCTGGTGATGTTTGCGTCGGATAACGGCCCTTGGCTGTCGTACGGTAATCACGCGGGCTCGGCGGGCGTTTTCCGCGAGGGGAAAGGAACGACCTGGGAAGGAGGGCATCGCGTGCCGTTCATTGCTCGCTGGCCCGGCAAGATTCCGGCTGGTCGTGAATGCAACGAACTTTGTTCGACGATCGATATTCTGCCGACGTGCGTGAAGCTTGCCGGTGGCAAAGTTCCCGACGATCGGATCATCGACGGCAAGGACATTTGGCCGTTGCTGACCGATGCCAGCGCGAAGTCGCCGCATGAAGTTTTCTATTACTACTGGGACAACGGCCTTGATGCGATTCGCAGCGGTGAATGGAAGCTTCACTTCCCGCATGCATATCGCTGGTTCAAAGGACCTGCGGGCAAAGACGGCCTACCGAACGGTTATGGTCAGGCTAAAACCGGCCTGGAGTTATACAACCTGAAAACTGATCCGGCGGAAAAGATCGACGTGGCTGCGGCGAATCCCGAAGTCGTCGCGCGATTGCAAAAGTTGGCGGAAGTCGCTCGCGAGGATTTGGGCGATTCGCTCACGAAACGCGAAGGGAAGAATCGACGTGCGGAGGATAAGTTGAAGGAGTAGCTCGAGGAGTAGGCAGTTAGCAAGGTCGCGTAGTTCGAAGCCATGCTTCGAACGAGCGGACATTCGATTTGAGGCAGACTGTGCAATTTCTTCGCCGCTAATTTTGCCGCGACCTTTTCACGCTAGTTCGAAGCATGGCTTCGAACTACGCGATCCCGACTATGTTCCCAGGTTTTCGAAGAGCCAACCCGCGGCGGTCCACTTGGGGTTGATCCAACGAGGGATGCGGTCAATGGCAAGATTAGCGCGGCGAGCGTTGTCGCCGATGTATTGTAGGCAGCGCCAGAGGTGCTCTTCGTCGCGGACAATCCGATCAAACGATTCGTGTTGCCAGAGTTGGCCCGATTGGCCGAGTGCCAGGTTGATTTCGCGCGCGGCGTTTGCCTTCCAAGCCTGCACGATTGATTCGAGCGGATTGTGTTCGTCGGAATATGGCCGCACCAGCACATGTACGTGATTGGGCATGATCACGTAAGCGCCAAGTTCATACTGCACGCCGTCGAAATGCTTGAGTTTTTGCTCGACGACGCTTGAACTAGCAAGGTCTTGCAAAATGCACGAGCCACTACCCTCATCGAGCCAACGTTCGATGTGTACCATCGTCGTATGCGAAATTTGTTGCCATTGACTCTCAGAACGGGGCGGTGGATTCAGACGCTCCCATTGCGCTCGCAGAGCCGTCAGTTCTCGCAATCTGCCATCGGGGATTGAGTCGCCTAAGCGGAAGGTTGTGAAGTACGTCGCGCCTTCCTGTCGCCAATGTGGCAGTGCGCGATAGTAGACTCGCAAGGGACGATGTTCATCGAGGCCGAGAAAGCCAGGTGGAGCGGGCAGGTTCCACATCGCGTAGCTCGCAAGAAGGTTGCGCAGCGGGGGAAGCGAACGGCCACCATCGTAGCAGGCTCGCTCGTTCGAAGCGTGGCTTCGAACTACGCGATCCTAACCAGTAGCCAAAGATCCAGCGCGGCCCAGCGTTGGTTCTAGCTCATCCCAGATGATGGCGAGCGAGATCTGATCAAGACCGAGGCCGGCGTAGACCTGGTCGGGCGGGGCGGGGACGTTGTGGATTCCCAGCGACGTCCAGCCGGCGCGGCTGCACAGGTAGTTGGCGATGGCGACGACGTGAACGAGGTCGCGATGCGGGCCGCGGTATTCGCCGGGCGAATGGTGATAGGCGATGGCGTCGACGACGGGTTCTGGCAAGCACCACTTGGCCGCGACGAAGCCGCCGAGCAACGCGTGATCGAAGGAGAGAACCTGATTCTCGGCTTCGCAGGTCGAAACGGTCGGCGAGATCATCGAGACGACCTGGCAGAAGTGCCGGCGTAGCGATTGATCGATGAGGATGATGCCCAGGTCGTGCAGCAGCCCGGCGATATACGCTTCTTCGGGCACGCCGCGGCCGCAAACGCGGGCTACGAGTCGCGCGGCAGCACCGACCGCGACGCAGTGTTCCCACAGCGCTTCGCGCCGATATGTGCCGTGATGGCCGGGCGTTTCGTACAACCGCGACATGCAGACCGTCATGGCCAGATTGCGGATTTCACGATAGCCGAGCAGGCTGATCGCGGTTCGCAGGTCGGTGATCTTGGTCGAGAGCGCGTAATAAGACGAGTTGAGCCGGCGGAGGATTCGCGCGACGAGAATGGGATCGGTTTGGATCGCTTCGCGCAGTTCGTCGGGCTGGGCATTTTCTGAATCGGTGATCTGCAGCACTTTTTGCGCGATCACCGGCAGCGTAGCGACTTGTTCCATGCGAACGAACAAACGCTCGAGCGAATCGCGCCGCGCGGGCTCGATGGCGTCGATGGTCGCTGCTTTTGGCTGGGTTGTCTGTGTCACTACTGCCTCGCCCGAAAGTCCCACGGCCCGCCGCGTATGGTTCCGCTGCGGCAGGCTACAGAACTTCATCAAAAATCTAGTTCATGGGCGAGCTTGGAGCGGCAGCGAAGGGAGTAGATGACGTCACTTGTCCAAGAATCGTTATCTCGGCTGGCACAATCGTCACGAGCGGAACTTTTGCGGCAGCGACGGTCTAACGGCAGATGACAAATTGCTAAGTCGCCGCGACAGCCTGTCGCCGCCGGTCGATTTGACCCACCCGCACCAGCGACCTAGGTTTGGGCCAGAGAGGCGTGTGGCATGACCAAATCGACCGACAATAGTTTGATGGCACTGCTGGGCAAAAAAGCCGGCGGCACCGACACTTGGACTGCGCTGGCGGCAAAAGCGCCGACGCACGAACCGGTCGAGGCGAAGTCGCCAGAGAAAGACGCCAAGCTCCAGCAACTGCTGCAGCGGATCAATTCGCTCACTGCGCCTGCCGATCCACGTAAGACGGCTAGCCCCACGGCTGCGCCGAAACCGGCGACGCCGGAACAAACGAATACAACCGTGGCCGGTGCTGTTGCCGTTGCCGAAGCCGATCCGGCGATGACGGACGAGTTCTTGCCGATCGAACCGCCGACCGTACGCGATGCGGGCCTCACCGACAGCGAAGTCGAAGCGCTGTTGCTCAAGTTCTTGCTGGCCCGCGGCGATCTCACCGGCCGCGAAATGGCCGATCAAGTGCGCATGCCGTTTGTGCTGGTCGATTCGCTGCTGCGCCAGTTGAAGCAGGATCAGCTGCTGATTTATCGCAGTTCGGCGCCGATGAACGACTACGTTTATCAGCTGACCGATCTCGGCCGCGAACGCTCTCGCCGATATATGGAGCACTGCACGTACTTCGGTTCGGCGCCAGTTTCGCTGATGGATTACATCCTCGGCATCACGGCCCAATCGCTCACCAAGCAACATCCGTCGCAGGAAGATCTCAGCCGCGCATTCGGCGATATCCTCGTCAATCAGAACATGCTCCGCCGCCTCGGCCCGGCCATCAACAGCGGCCGCGGCTTGTTCCTCTACGGCTCGGCAGGTAACGGCAAAACGACGATCGCCGAGCGCGTGACGCGGGCCTTCGGGCAATACATTTGGATTCCTCGCGCAATCGGCGTCGACGGCGAAATCATCCGCCTCTTTGATCCGGTCAATCACGAAGAATGTCCGCTGCCGCAGAATACGGGGCTGCTCGATCAATCGCGCCTCGATCGCCGTTGGGTTCGCATTCGTCGACCGACGATCGTCGTCGGTGGCGAATTGACGATGGACAGTCTCGAAGTCACGCTTAATCGCTCGACTGGCATCAGCGAAGCTCCGCTGCAACTCAAGAGCAACTGCGGCACGCTGGTGATCGACGACTTCGGCCGGCAAAAGATGAGCACCGATCAGCTGCTCAATCGCTGGATCGTGCCGCTGGAAAAACGCTACGACTATTTGAACCTGCCGAACGGCAAGAAGATTCAGGTGCCGTTTGATCAGTTGATCGTGTTCTCGACGAATCTCGAACCGAAGCAGCTTGTCGACGAAGCGTTCCTCCGACGTATTCCGTACAAGATTGAAGTACTCAATCCGAGCGAAGACGAATTCCGCAAGCTCTTCGAAATGATGTGCCCGAAGCTGGGCTTCACCTATAGCACGGGGCCGATCGACTATCTGATCAACAAGCATTACAAGTCGGTCAACCGCCCATTCCGCGCGTGCCAACCGCGCGACTTGCTGCTGCAAGTGAAAAACTTCTGTGCCTATCTCAAGCAACAGCCGGAGTTGAGCCCGGAGTTTCTCGACCTGGCAGTCGAGAACTATTTTGCGGTGATGTAGTGCGCGCAGTAGGACGGACCATTGGTCCGTCTCAATGAACTTGTTCGGCGAAGGAAGAGTGACTCGCAGTTCTAGACGAACCAATGGTTCGTCCTACGGCGGGGCGATTACAATTCGCTTTGGCTTTGCATCGCTCACTCTTGCTTCGGGCATCATCATGCCGCGTCTCGCCTTTCTTGGTGTCGATCATCCGCACGGCGCGCATTGGCGGCAGCTTTTGCAAAATGTTGCCGATGAAGCGCCGATCGTGGCGTTGGTGCCGGCGTTCGGGAATGGCACGGCGAGTCTTGAGGAGCGTTTCGCTCATTTGCCGCGGTTTGGTTGCGTCGAGGATTTGCTGCGTTGGAATGAGTTCGACGCTGCCGTGGTCTGCTTACCCAATCGCGATGGTCCGGAAGTGATGGCCAAACTGATCCGCGCGGGGAAGCATGTGCTGGCCGAAAAGCCGGTCGGCAGTTCGGCGGCCCAGGTGCAGGGAGTTGTTGATGCGTTGCGGGAGCAACCGCAGGTCGCGTTTCAAACGGGTTATATGTGGCGGTACGACGAAGGCTCCGAGCGAATCGCGGCGATGATTCGCGATGGCCGCTTCGGCAAGCTGATTAGCATCGAGATGACCTTCGTCACCAGCGATATCGCTCGTCGCGGCGCGGGGCATTATTTGTTCGATCCCGAGTTCAGCGGCGGTGGCTTTTTCAGTTGGCTGGCCTGCCATCAACTTGATCTGCTGTTTTATTTGACTGGCCAGGCCGTTGTCGGCGTGACCGCGCGCACCGGGCAGTTTGGCGCGCACGAGATTGCCGTCGATGACGGCGGCGTGGCAATTCTCGATCTGGAAGGTGGCCTGGCGACCTTCACAGGCGGTTACTGGTTCCCGCGCTGGACCAGCGAGAACCGTCTGACGATCCGTGGTAGCGAACGATGGCTGCAATGGGATCCAACTCGCCAGGGAACCGGCGGCTTGCTCGAGATTCACGGCCCCATGCCGCAATGGCATGCGATGGAGGAAACCTTCGCGCTGCCGGTGGACGAAACTCCGGGCTATGGCGGCAAGAAAGGACTCGCACTCGTGCGCGATTGGTTGGCCTGTATGCAGAACCCCGGCCAGCGCTGTCGCAGCACCGGCGAATCGATGCAAAACACGCTGCAGCTGATCGATACGATCTATCAGGCGAGCCGAGAAGGTCGGCGGATCGAATGCCGGATCGGGCCTTAGCGTTCCCCTGGAAGGCGGGGGCTGGATTGGCGCACGACGCGAAGCGCGATGGCGACCGCCGCCCTCCATTACTTTGGCGATTTTCTTACTTGCCATGACCGGGCGAGTTGTTGAGACTACGCAGTGCAACTGGCAGTGGCTGGGCCTGTTGCGGAACTTTTCTTTCGTCGGAAGCGTCAAGGTCGTGCGGGGGTATGGATTTTTCCGTCCGGATGGTCTGAGCCCGCGCCTAGTAATTGCCACGACGTTGCTAAAGTTTCGTCGAATAGTGGCAACGCCAGAATCCCGTAATTAAACTGGGCTTCGTACCTAGGAACTTCCTGGACTTTTCGGCAAAGCAGTTCTGTGCTGTCCGGACCTCACCCCAAGGGTCACTGTCGTGAGCTTTTTGGCGCAATCGAAGAAAAATCGGCAATCGCGGCGCAACGCCAACTCTCGCAAAGACTTCCGTCGCTTCTTTTTGGAGCAACTGGAAGCGCGACAGGTGATGACCACGCTGACCGGCACCACCGTCGACCCATTTGACCCGTTTCCACCCAAAGATCCCGGTGGCAACACTGGTGGTGGAACGTTCTTCGAGCAGGCTTTGGACAACTACGACGGCACGAAAGTCGTCGCTTCGGATCCGCGGGTGGTGGCTTGGGATACCGCCAGCTTTGTGACAGATAGTTTCCTCGTTCGCTTTCAAGAATGGGTGACTCAACCCGAGGCAGAAGCGACACTGGCCAACGAAGCGCCAGGCTCGTCGCTTATTGAGTGGGATGAAGATCTGCACAGTGCTTGGGTGAACTTGCCAACGGATTCCACTCGGCAAGAAGTGCTCGACACGAGCCGGCATTTCTTGACGCTCAGCAACACGCTGTACGCCGAGCCGAACTTCACGCGTGAAACTCGCCGCACTCCCAACGATACGCGCTATCCGCTGCAGTGGAATTTGAACAACACGGGACAGATGATTCCCGACGGCACTGCGCCAATTCCGAACTTTTATGCCGGTCTGGCCGACGCCGATATCGATGCGCCGGAAGCCTGGGATCTGACGACGGGCAGCCCTAATACGGTGATCGCGATTCTTGACTCGGGCTACAACAAGTTCGAGTCGGACATGCAGGCCAACTACTGGGTCAATCCGCGCGAAATTCAAAACGGCAAGGATGACGATGGCAACGGCGTGATCGACGACTTCAACGGCTACGATGCCGCGATGCACGATGGCGATCCGCAAGACGATAACCAGACCGAGCACGGGATGAACGTGGCTTCGGTCGCCGCGGCGCCTGGTAATGACAACGTCGGCATGACCGGCATTAGCTGGAATTCGAAGCTGATGTTCGTCAAGATCGAAGACGACACTGGCGCGATCACGACCGGCGGCATTATTGGAGGCCTGAATTACGTCACCAAGATGAAGGGGACGTTTGGCGTCAACATTGTCTCGGCGAACATGAGCTTTGGTGGGCCGAACTTCAGCTTTTCGGAATTCGACGCGCTGAAGAAACTCGGAGCCAAGGACGTGCTGGTTGCGGGCGCCGTAGCCAACCAAGGGTTCAATCACGATACGACGTTCGACTCGCCAACCGGCTATAACGTCGATCAACTGATCACGGTCACGGCTTCGAATGCCTATGACGAAATGCAAGTTCCGGGTCCCGCGATGATTCCGGGCGGGTTGCCGGAATTTGGCTATGGCGCAACGCAGGTCGATATTGCCGCACCGGGCATCGACGTCATGCTCACTGGCTTTCGCCAGATCGTGGGGCCAGGGCAGATTACGAACATTGCGATCGGCACCGGTACTTCTTTTGCCACGCCGCTGGTCGCGGGTACCGCAGCGCTCATTCGCTCGCTAGCGCCCTATTTGACTGCCGTGGAAGTCAAAAATCTCATCATCAATACCGCGGATAAGATTCCGTACATGAACAATCTCAATGTGGCCGATGGCCGCTTGAATGCGTTCACTGCATTGAATTCGATTCCCAAGACCACCATCAGCGGTACGGTCTTTCAGGATGCCAACAACGATAAACGGCAAGGGATTGGCGAAGGTGGCCTTGGTGGCTGGACTGTTTATCTGGATGTGAACAATAACAGCGTGTTCGACGTCGGCGAGCCGAGCGGCGTGACGGTGACGAACACGACCGGCACGGGTCCCGAGACGGGAACTTATGCCTTCGATGCCTGGGTCAACACAGGTACGTATCGCGTGCGGCAGGTCGTGCAAACACCTTTCACGCAAACCACTCCGGTTACCACGAGCAATGGCGGCGCGTTCGTCATCACGGTTGCCACGCGGGGCCAGGACTTCGCCAATGTCAATTTCGGCGATCGCATGACGCCGGGCACGATTAAGGGAACCAAGTTCCTCGACCTCGATGGCGACGGCGTGCGTGATCCTGGTGAGCCGGGCATGCAGGGCGTCTTGTTCTATGTCGACGTGAACAACAACGGCCGCATCAACGTTGGTGAGCCTGGCGCCTATACCGATATCAACGGCAACTTCACCATTCCGAACGTTCAGCCCGGCACTTATCCGGTGCGCGAGGTTCTCGGCGGCGGTTTTATTCCCACAGTCCCCGCGACAACCAATGCCGCAGGTTTTGCCGATCCGTACATCGATGTGACGGTCGTGAGCGGCACGACCACCAATCCACCAATCGTCTTCGGCAACCGAGCAGCCCGCGACTATGGCGACTTGCCGGAATCGTTGCCGGGCATTCCCAATGCCTTCAGTACGACCATTGCCAAGGGTGGTCCGTCGCACGGCATTCTGCCCGGTTTCATGCTGGGCACGAAGCAGGATTTTGAAGCCAACGGCATCCCCTCGGTTGCAGCCACCGGCGACGACAACGATCCCACGGGTGGGCCCAACGACGAAGATGGCCTGGTATCGGTTCAACTGGTTCAAGGTCAGAGTGGCTTTCTGACCTTCACCGTCACCAACAGCAACACGACCTCTGGCTATCTGCAAGCCTGGATCGACTTCGACGGCGATGGCAACTTCAATCAGGCCACCGATCAGATCGTCAAGAACTATCTCGCCTCGAACGGCTTGAACACGGTGCAGTTCGAGATTCCAGCCAATGCGGCACCGGGCGTAACGTATCTCCGCATGCGTTACTCGCACGACCGCAACCTGGGACCCAATGGACCAGCACAGGATGGCGAGGTCGAAGATTATCAGCTGCCGGTCTTCTCGGATGCTCCGATTGCGCGTCCCGATCGCTTCCCCGAGCAGCTCTTCCCGCCGCCGAACGACCCGCTGTATACGAACGATCCGCTGATCAAGCAGGAAACGGCGAACAATCCGCTCGATGTGCTCCGCAACGATCCGCTCCCGATCTCGCTGCAACTCAAGATTCTGCCCGGCAGCTTCCCGGCCAACATCGACGGCAACTTGCTCACGCTCGATACCTCGGGCACTCGCGATGTGCTGCTGTTCACTCCGCGCGGCGGCACGAACCCGTTCACAGGCGTCTACACCTTCACCTATCAGGTGTACGATCCGACGACCTACGATCCGCTCGATCCGCTGGCTGATCCCAGCAAGCTTTCGAGCCCCACCACCGTGCAGGTGCTGGTGACCGCCAAGGATCCGCGGCCGGTCGACAATACCTTCACCATGGTCGGCAATGTGGTCTCGAACCCCTCGCCGCAGCCCGTCTCGATCACGATGGATGTGCTCGAAAACGACGTCTTCACGCCGTCGTCGCCCATCAGCGTCGGCAGCTTTACGCAGCCGAAAAAAGACCCCGCGGATTTGCTGCCCACTGGTACCGTGACGCGCGACACCGTGAACCCCAATCTGCTGGTGTATACGCCGCCAACGGGATTTGTCGGCACCGTGCAATTTACCTATGTGGCGACCGATGCGGATCCGAGCACGCTCGATGCCTCCGCCACCGTCACGATCCAAGTGACGAACAATCCGTCACCACCTGCAGCAGCCCCCGATGCTCAGTATCTCGCCGCGATTTCGTTGCGAGTTGTCGATGCTCGTGGATTCGTGCAGGGAGTTGATCCGGGCTTCCATATCGATAAGAACGAACTGTTCTTCGTCGACGTGATGAGCGAAGACCTGCGGCCGGGTGGCACCGATGCTGTCCGCGGCGTGGAAGCCGTCTTCCTCGACCTGCTGTACGACAAGGATTTCGCCGCAGTCGCCAATGCGGACTTTGATAACAACGGCACGATCACGCCCTACATCGATTTCCGGGCCCTCAATCCTGGCGACCCGGTTTACAACCTCGATAACAACGGCATTGTGAATTCGCCGGAAGGTGTGATTAACGAGCTCGGTTCGGCTCGCGACAATCGCGCTACAGGCGGCCCGGTCGGAATTGGTGTGAAGCATGTGGTGCGTATTGGCTTCAACGCTACTGCGGCTGGCACTTTCCGCTTTGTCGCCGATCCGGCCGAAGATGCCAGCGAACGTTCGCAAGTCGTGCTGGCGCCGCCAACCGTAGGCGACCCAAATCCTGTAGCGTTGCAAGATTCCCAGGTCTTCCTGGTGCCGCTGCCGACCATCACGATCTTGGATCCAGGTGCGCCAGAGTTCGTCAACTTGCGTAACGCACTCGATGTGAACGGTGATTCGCTGATCACTGCCTTTGACGCAATCACCGTCATCAACGAGTTGAATACGTATGGCACTCGCAGCTTGCAATCGCACCGACTGGCAGCGGCCAGCGAGTTGCCTGAATACTATATCGATGTCAACGGCGACGGTAATGTTTCGGCCTTCGATGCGATCCCGATCATAAATTGGTTGAACAGCGCAAGCTTCGCGTCCTTGCACGCTGGCGAAGATACCAGTGCGTCTGTCGCTCCGGCAGCCTCGGCCGGTGAATACACTGCGGAAGGAAGCTCGACCGGCAGTGATGCCGCAGCGCCAGTCGCAGCCAGTGTGCCGACCGTGGTTGTGTCGCCTCTGGCCACGAGCAGCAACAGCTCGTCGGCTAGTAGCTCGACCGGTGACAATAGCCAGCAGCAGTACTTGAGTGCTGTCGATCACTTGATGGCGAACAACAACAGCAGCAGCACGAGCAATGCAGCCGCAACCACGCCGTCGGAATGGGCCGATTTCTTCACCAGCACACCGTCATCGCGGAAGCGGTTCGGTTTGCGGAACAAGTAAGCGTGATTGAGATCGCTTGAAAAAAATAAGCGACCGCCAGACCTTAAGTTTGGCGGTCGCTTTTTTTGTTTGCCGAGAATGCCTCGCCTCGGCGTACCAAGGTGAGGGAGTTTTCGAACCACTAAACTGTCAGGCCTTTGGCTGCGGCCATCTGCTCGCGGAATTGGCGGAACAGATACCGGCTGTCGTGCGGTCCTGCCGAAGACTCGGGGTGATATTGCACGCTGAAGGCGGCAACTTCTTTGTGTCGCAGACCGGCGACGGTGTTGTCGTTCAGGTTGCGGTGCGTGATTTCGAGGCACGTTGGCAGCGAGTCTTCTTCCACGGCAAAGCCGTGGTTCTGCGACGTGATTTCGATCTTCTCGGTATCCAGGTTCTGCACCGGCTGATTGGCGCCGCGGTGGCCGAACTTCAGCTTGAATGTTTTGGCCCCGCAAGCGAGCCCCAGCAGCTGATGGCCAAGGCAGATGCCAAAGACCGGGGCCTTGCCCAGCACTCCGCGGATGCATTCCTGGGCGTAATGCAGCGGTTCTGGATCGCCGGGGCCGTTCGACAGGAACACGCCGTCGGGATTGAGTGCCAGCACGTCGGCAGCCGTCGAGGTGCCTGGCAGAATTGTCACGCGGCAACCTTCGTCGGTCAGGTGGCGGGCGATGTTCCACTTCATGCCGTAGTCGAGCGCCACGACGTGAAACCGCTGATCGTCAAACGCCGGGTTCGGCTCGATCGGCAGCTTGGCCCATTCGCTCAGTTTTTCATTCCAGCTGCGCGGTTGCTCGGGCAACACTTCACGCACCAGATCGCGGCCGACGAGCCCGGGGCTCGACTTGGCTTTGGCAATCAAGCTTTCGTCGTTCAGATCGACGCTGCTGATCACGCCCTTCAGCGCGCCGCGAATGCGCAGCCGCCGCACCAGCGCCCGCGTATCGATGCCAGCGAGGCCCACGATGTTGTGACGCTTCAGATAAGCGTCGAGCGATTCCTGCGAACGGAAATTGCTCGGTTTCTCGGTAAATTCCTTCACGATGAAACCGGCCAAGTGCGGCTTCTGGCTCTCGTGATCATCAGCACACACGCCGTAGTTGCCGATCTCGGTGTACGTCATGGTCACGATCTGACCGCGGTAGCTGGGATCGGTGAGGATCTCTTGATAGCCGGTCATCGATGTGTTGAAACAGACCTCGCCATCGATCTCGCCAATGGCGCCGAAGGCCGTGCCGGTGAAAACCGTTCCATCTTCCAGGGCAAGCTTTGCCGGTTGCGACATGCGGATGGGAACCTTTGCTGTGAATGGGGAGTTGGAAATCGTCCGAATGTCCCGCTCGCGGCGGGCAGCTTAAAGTCTTGTTAAGGATTGGCCCGATACCGATTCAATGGCTGTGGGTCTTCGGTCAGTGCGCAAGCATTTTCCGAACAGCCGTCCCGGAAGGGTTTCTGATGCGGCGATCAGAAGCCCTTCCATTTTTTATGCGCCCACATCTTCATTGGATCGGAAAAATCCAAACGCGAGAATTCTACCGGCAGAGTGGCGGTTCGGGTAGGAGACCGCTGCTATCATCCGTCTGGACTTGCCGCAAGTCGCAGAGGCCACGAGGCGGATTCAGCCGACTCGTTTAGCGAATAGCTGCATTAGATAGACCGCAGCGTGCGAGCGGGAAACGCGGAAATGAAGCATCCGCCCCCCCCGCTTTCGTACCCCGAGATTATAACAGGTGATGCAAAAAGTCATTTCTGTCGCAAGTCGTTGCTAAGAAAGACTTAGAGGCAAGAAATTCCTGCAATGCAGCATCCCAAATATTGCACTTTATTGCCACTAATTCGGGTGGCATCGATGTCGCTTGTCGATAGCGGAAAAGCATATCCGCTATCGATGTAGGTCGCGCTGAAGGCGATCCGGCTTCTTAGCCCGTTGCGCTAACGACACTCTTCTCAGCCCCATTGCTGGCTGGTTCGGTCGCTTGATGCGGCTTCGAATCGCGCTCTAAGCAACGCCCCATCTGTCGCAGGGCCTGCTTCAGCCGGTTCTCGTTTTCCACGAGCGCCATCCGGCAATAACCTTCGCCAGCCGAGCCGAAACCGGTGCCGGGACTGAGGGCCACGTTGGCGTTCTCGAGCATGTACATCGCAAAGTCGACCGAGTTCATCTGGCTGGCCCAGGGCTCAGGATATTTGCCCCACACAAACATGCCAGCCTTCGGCGTTGGCACTTGCCAGCCTTGCTTGCGTAGACCATCGAGCAGCAAATCGCGGCGGGCCTGGTAGATGCGCGATTGAGCTTCCACGGCAGCATCGGTGTGCCGCAGGGCGACGATGGCAGCGATCTGAATCGCTTGAAACAGGCCGTAATCGTAATAGCCCTTGATCACGCCGAGCGCCTTCACCATCTCCGGATTGCCGCAGCAAAAGCCGACGCGCCAACCGGCCATGTTGTAGCCTTTGCTCATCGTCGTGAACTCAACGCCCACTTCCTTCGCGCCCGGAGCGGCCAGAAAGCTCGGCGGTTGATACCCATCAAAGGCCACGTCGGCGTAGGCAAAGTCGCTGATCACCATGAAGCCGTATTTCTTCGCCAGCTTCACCACTTCCACCCAAAACTCTGGCTCAACGGTCACGCTCGACGGATTGTGCGGATAGTTGAACACCACCAACTTCGGTGGTGGCGACAGATGCTCACACGTGAAGGCGATATCCGACAAAAACCGTTCGTGATTGCCTACTTCCAGCGCAATCACGCTAGCGCCAGCCATGGCCACGGCATATTTGTGAGCGGGAAAAAACGGCGCGGGAATGATTACATTGTCGCCAGGGCCAACGGTGGCCAGCAACATGTGGCTGAAGCCTTCCTTCGAGCCGATGGTGACGACCACTTCGTTGTGCGGATCGAGTCGAACTCCGAACTTCCGCTGATATTTAGCCGCAACCTCGCGCTTTAAATTCAAGATGCCCGTGGCTTTGCTATAGCCATGGTTGTTCGGATCGCGGGCCGCTTCATTCAACTTGTCGATGACGACATCCTGCGGTGGCTCGCTCGGATTGCCCATCCCCAAGTCGATGACATCTTGCCCGGCTTGCCGCTTGGCGTCGCGAAGCGCGTTCACGCGTGCCAGCACATAGGGCGGCAGCTTGACCAGGCGATCGGCGAGTTGAATCTTGAACGGCGGACTCGGGTTGCTAGACATACGATCGATCTCAATCTTCATGCTCAAAAATGCGGAGAGGCACCCTTCAGAATAATCATCGGGTGAATTTCGCGATACGGGCAGGTCGGACCGGTGGAATCGTTACAGTTTGCCAAAACGGGTCAATTGCATGGTAATTTGAGGAGGCAAACGAGGCAAAAAGGTTCGCCCGGCTGTCCGTTGCCTGGGCGTTCGGGTGGGTTATGATAAAAACGTCATCACCCGAACAAGGATAGCTGCATGTCGACGATATCTGCGAGTGAGCTACAGCAGTTCGCCCTGTTTATTCAAGCCAAATTGCAAGCTGGCGAAGGCCATCTATCTCCTGAAGACGCGCTTGATCAATGGCGCGATGATCATCCCTCCGATGGCGAATTCGCCGAAAATGTGAGGGCAATCCAGGTGGCGTTGGATCAGTTGGACGCAGGCGAGCGAGGAATCTCTGCAGCGGAGTCGGTACAAAGACTGCGAGATCGTGCCCGGACACCGCGTACATGAAATATACGATCGCTGTTCTGGCGGCAGCGCATGCTGACGTAGAACAAATCATCGATTGGCTCGAAGAACGCTCGAAAGCTGGTGTCATCCATTGGATTGAATCCTATGAAGCAGCATTGGATGTCTTAACTCAAGAGCCGGAACGCCATGCACTAGCACCGGAAGCATCGGTATTGCAGCGGCCCGTCCGCCAGTTGCTCTTTCGCACTCGTCGAGGTCGTCGCTATCGCTTGATCTATCTAGTCGATGGAATGGAAGTTCAGATTCTGCGAGTTCGAACTCCTTCAGAGCGTCCACTCGACTCTTCTGATATCTAATTGCCGCTTGGGCGTTGGCCGCCCGACATTCCGTCCTCCGTATTCCTTCGCACCTCGCCTCCCATTCTCCCGCACCTCTTCCTAGCTCCCAGCCTTCTCCTCCCCCTTCGCCGTCAGATCCGTCGCTTGAATATTGACCGTCGTCGGTTGCGGCGACGCAAACTTGATTCCTGCTTCGCCGAACTTTTCGAACAGCCAAAGGTTGATCGCCTGCTGAATGTCCATGTAGAGGTTGTAGTCGGGCGTGAGGACGAAATAGACCGCTTCGAACTCCAGCGATGAGGCCGCGAAGCCTTTGAAGTGAGCGCGGTCGAAGCGGATGTTGCTTTGCGTCTCGACTGCTTCGCGGAGCAACTTGGAGACACTAGCCAGTTTGTCGCCGGGCGTTTGATACGACACGCCGATGGTGAAAACGATTCGCCGTTCTTGCATCCGTTTGCAATTCCGAATGCGGCTCTTCAGCAGGTCGGCATTCGAGATGATCAGCTGCTCGCCCGACAGGCTGCGGAGATGCGTCGTCTTGATGCCGATCTTTTCGACGGTCCCCATTTGGTCGCCGACGATAATGAAGTCGCCGAGGACGAACGGCTTGTCGAGCATGATCGAGAGGGACGCAAACAGATCGCCGAGCACGTTTTGCGCGGCCAGCGCGACCGCGATGCCGCCGATGCCGAGGCCGGTGACGAGCGCGCTGACATCAACGCCCAGGTTTTGCAGCACGAGAAGCGCGATGATGGTCCACAGCGCGAGCCGACCCAGAAAGCCCACGGTCGTGACGGTGGTCACGCTCGCCGCGTCGGTCGCCAGATTCTTCAGCGAGTAGCCCTTCACCAGCAACGAGATGATCGCGTTGCCAGTCAGAGCGGCTTGCAGCAGCACCGCGACGGCTGCGACGGTGTTCAAAATTGCGGTCGTCTTCGGCGGCAAGGCAAGCGCGAGCGAAGCGATAAAGACGGCTACGATCAATAGCAGCCACAGCCGAACGCTGGCCAGCCCTTCGACGAACGAGGCGCCGGCGTCGCTCGGCAGTTTTTCATTCAGCTTGCGCAACCGTGAAACGAGCACGGCTTGCACGAGCTTCGCGATAATGAACACTGCGAGAGCAGTGCCGATCGCGATGGCCCACTGGCGAAGTGTGTTGCCGTAGAAGGGGAGTTCCAAATCGGCGCGAAGCTTTTCCCAATTGATTGGCACTGCAAACTTTCTAGTTACCCACTCGACTCTGAAATTACGGGGCTAAAAACTGTTCTTGAATGAACTTGGCCGCGGCATCCCAGCGCTTGGCCGCGGCAGCAAAATCGACGGCCATCGCTTTCACCGTTTGCGGCGTTTCGACGCGGGGCCTGGTCGTAACCAGCTTGCTGAGAGGAATCTGTGCGCTCGGTCCCTTGGCCAGCGTTTCTTCCACCCCAGCCGAGAGAAGATAGTCGACAAGTCGCCGCGCTTCCTGGGGATGCGGGCAACCCTTGATAATCGCCAGCGTGTTCGGAATAAACAGCGTGCCGAGTTCGCCATCGCCGCGATCGGGATAGACGATCACAACCGGGCTTCCTTTTTCGATTTCGATGATCGCATCGTCGGTATCGGTCAAGCCGAAGGCATATTTGCCAGCTGCGACCGATTCTGCGACCTGCTTGTTGCCGCCGAGGACTTGCACTTCGTTTTTTCGCAGCGACATAAAGAACGATTTCGCTTCCTCATCGCCCCACACCGTGAACAAGCACGCCGCGTGAGTCGCCGTGGTGCCGAAGAGGGGCTTGGCGAGGGCAGTCCGTTTTTGATATTTCGGATTGGCCAGATCGCGAATCGACTTCGGCATATCGACTTCATCGACCAAATGCTTGTTCACAATCAAGATGCGAGCCCGTGCGGCAAAGCCGTGCCAGGCTCCATCTTGGCTGCGAAACAGTTCCGGATAGTGCTCTTCCGGCGGCGAATGATAAGCATCGAGCAGCCCGCGCTCTGCCAGCCGCAGCGTGTTGAGAATCTCGTTGTTCCAAAAGACATCGCACCGCGGTCGATCGGCTTCGCTGATGATCGCTTGCGTCAAGCCAACGGATTTTGTGCTTTCGAGATCGTATTTGCCGAGCGTTTTGATTTTCGTCAGCTGCGTAAATTCGTTCAGCACCGGCTCGGAAAACTCTCGATCGAGCGCGGCATAGACGACGACTTCGGGCTGTTTGCCGCAGCCACATAGGCTGCAGCAGAGCGCAGCGATTGCCAAACCACTCCACCATTTCATGGCAACTTACCCCAAATGCCTTCCAGCAAGCGGAAGGTCTCTTCATCGTGCTTCTTCAATTCGCCGCTGACGAACGGAAAGAAATCGTTCGTCCCAAGGTAGCACTCCGTCATCTCGGCGAAGAACTCCTTGTGGTTGGTCAACGCATAATGCTTCACCTCCCGGCCGGTAACGAGCAACGCCTTATCATACAGACCGGCCTTCTTCACACGTTCATAGGCTTCCTTGATCCCGGCATGTTCGAACGACAACACCTGGTCGTGATACGCGTGAGCCAACTCATGTAGCAGCACGAACGGCTGCTGCGATTGATGTCGCCGATCGAGGAAATATTTGGCCCGCGGAATGTGCACCACTTTTTCGCACTCGGCAGGATGACCGTTGTCCTTCAGCCAGCCAAGCGACGGATGGTACTGGGCCTGCACCAGTTTCTCGTTGTGTACGTCGAGGCGAATCACGATCTTCTGCAAATCGCTGACTCGCTCGGGCTGCACGCGGGTCTTGATGTCATACAGTTGATTGGCGACGACGCGCAGTGTGTTTTCTTTCAATTCCGCGTACTCTTGCTTGTCGAACGTTTCATCGACGTGAACGGTCCAGCCTTCGATCTGTTCGATGCGATGCGTACCGGCGGGCGTTTTCGCGAACTTCTCGGCGGCAGCACAGTGCGCTGACCAAACGAGGGTGGTGAACAGTAGAGATAGAACGGTAAGGCAGGAGAGTTTCATGGCGGGGAACTCGCAGGGGAATTCTGGAATGACCGGCCGTTATTATGCCTGAAAGGAGTCACGCACGCAGTAAGTGAAATCGATGTGGATTCGCGAAGGGAGTTTGATTCGCGGCTCTTGGGAAAAAGTACTTGGCGTGGAGCAGGATCGACGCCAGAATCAGTTGCATGTTCAAGCTCTTGAAAGCCATCTTCCTCGGTGAGGAACCTGAT
This sequence comes from Anatilimnocola floriformis, assembly GCF_024256385.1. Taxonomy (NCBI): domain Bacteria; kingdom Pseudomonadati; phylum Planctomycetota; class Planctomycetia; order Pirellulales; family Pirellulaceae; genus Anatilimnocola; species Anatilimnocola floriformis. Next base: position 4,966,577 of record NZ_JAMLFW010000001.1, on the reverse strand, counting down.
CTCGCCACGCTGCCGCCGCAGACCCAGATGCCGTTTCAGCCGGTCTTTGCCAACTACGAGCGGCAATACGGAGTGCCCGTCGAATTGCTGCAAAAAGGTTGGCTGCTGCATCAATTCGGCGTCACGCCGTTTGTGATCGCACTGCCGCGGCAATTCACTGTCCGGTTTGCCGCCGATGGCACGTTGCAAGCGGCAACCGACAAGCCGCAGCCCGAACTGACCGCCAAACTACACGGCGGCTTCGACGAGAACCCGCTGCTGGCCCTTGAGTTTGTCGCTGATCAAGCCGAGCAGCGAGGTGTACCCGTGCATCAGGTCGGCCACTGCGTTTGTTGTTACGATCCGACTGCCGCCGAATCCTATTCGATCGCAATGCGGAACTTCGTCATCGGTCTGCCCGGCGGTGTGATCGAGCTGAAGATGTGGGGAACGCGCGAATCGGCGGCAACACCGCTGCTGAACGAAGTGCGCAACATGGTGCCGCACTTGGTTGGGCGAAAGTGAGCCCAGTTTCGAAAGATTAAATCCGCTTGATCTTTTTCAGCAGCGAATCAGAGTGGAGCCCAGCAGCAAATTTGCCCGCGATCGCCGGTCCCCTCTGGTTGTCGCGGGCATTTTCGTTGGCATAAGTCCGCATTGAACTACCGCGGCCAGAGCACGTTTCGCGGTTTTTCGCGGGCGAGTTGCGGTTCGCCTTCTGAGCTGGTTTGTTTCTTCACCAGCCGGCGATCGACAAAGTCGAGATAATCATCCCAACCGACACGCTGAGAGTTTTGTACGCTTTGCCGTTTCATCAGCTGCCGGCGCGACTCGGCTTTGGCGCGGGGATGAGTCATCAACTGCGGTAGCTCGGAGCTCGACCAGCGGTTGGCGATGCCGCGCGAAAACGGATCGACATAGCTGCGTTGCAGCCAGGCCGAGGCGTCGATCAGTTGCGATTTCGTCCCGGTCACGCTGCGGTTCAGTAGCGACCAGACGGGCGATGGCTTGAGGAGTTCCGAAAAGACTCCTTCGAGCTCAGCTTCGGCCGCGGCGGCCAACTCGGCGGCCGCATATTCGGCTGCGATTTGCCTAAGTTCTTCATCGGCCAGTGGGTTGTCACCCATCGCTGTGTCGTAGGCCGGGTCGTAGCCGGTTTGCAAATCGGCTTCGTCCACATCTGGCAAGATCAACAGCGGCAGCGGTTCCGAGCGAATGGCCAGCAACGCGACTTCGCGCGGGCTGAGGAGCGGGCTGCAGGGCGAATAGACGGTCCCTTCAGTCCGATCGAGTCCACAGCCATCGGAGTAAGTCACTTCGGCTGCGGCCATTTCTGTTTTCGCAGGCGCGACCTGCTCGACGGCCGAACCGCTGTTCTTGGCCGGTTCGGCTGCCGATTGCGTTCGTTCGGCGACGCGGTGTGCTCCGCGGTCTTGAGCCGAAAAGCGCACGACGGCCAGGATTCCTCCCAGGCAGATCGTAAAAATAGCTAGCGCTTCCAGCGAACGATTCATCTCACCGCTCCCACCACGACGTTGCATCCCGCTACGTTGCAGACCAAGACTCAAGCGATATCGGGAAGCGGCGACGCTACGGATCAGGCAATTGCTATCAGCCAGCAAAACCGTACCGACTGCGGTAACTGTGCGCTGTATTACGACGCTGTGTTGCGGCTGCCTGCTCCCGTTATTCGTCGCAATTTGCTCCGTTTGCGGTAGAATCAGTGAGTCTGCTCCTTTTCCTCTGATTTGCGAATCGCTGCTCATGGCCGCTCGTTCATCTTGGTTGTCTCGCCCGTCGCGGATCTTGCTGTGGTGCGCTGCGCTCGCATGTTCCACGGCTTGGCTGCTGGCGCAAGAGCCTGCGCAGCCGGTTGAGAAGGAAGCAGCGCCGCCGGTTGCCGAGAAAGTTGCGAAGAAATTTGAAAACGCCGCCGTCATTCAATTCGAAGGACCAATTACGGCGTGGCTCGAAGGGTATCTGAAGCGGAAGATCACTGCCGCGCAAAAGGCCGGCGCTGATTTGATCGTGATCGAGATCGATAGCCCGGGCGGCAATCTGCACGAGAGTGAACAGATCGCCGACATGCTCAACAACTTGTCGGCTGCTCACACCGTGGCGTTCATTCCTCGCGAAGCTTACAGCGGCGCTGCGATGGTCTCGCTCGGCTGCGACGAAATCATCATGCGGCCGTCGGCCCGCATCGGCGACGTCGGTGTGATCTTTCGAGACGAGAACTTTCTCTTTCAGCACGCGCCGGAAAAAATCCGCAGCCCGGTTGTGACGGAAATGCGGGCCCTGGCCGCCGAACACAAGCGGCCGCCGGCCCTCGCCGAGTCGATGGTCGATCTCAATGTCGAGGTTTTTCGCTACGTCAATCAACGAACCAACGCGGAAGACTTTCTGTCCGAATCTGAAGTTGCCGCGAAGGCCGATGCCGTCGACTGGCAGCAACATGAGTTGGTTTTGGAATCGAAGAAGGGAAGCTTTTTGACGGTGACCGGCGCTCGCGCGCTAGAGTTGCGTCTGGCCGAAGCGAATGTCGCCAGCCTGGAAGAATTGAAAGCTCGCTACGAGGTTGAAGGCCGCTGGCTGAACTATCGCGTCAACAATATCGACAAGACGGTTTACGTGCTTAATCTGTGGTGGGTCACTGGGCTGCTGTTTGTCGTCGGTCTCGTCGGCATTCTGTATGAATGCAGCGCGCCGGGAACGTGCATTGGCGGCTTGCTCGGGCTGACCTGTTTTTCGCTCTTTTACTGGAGCCGATTTCTGGGCGGCACGTCGGGCTGGTTGGAAGTGATGCTGTTCGTTCTCGGTGCAATTTTTCTCGCCATCGAACTTTTTGTGCTTCCCGGCTTCGGCGTGGCAGGTTTCGCCGGCCTCGCGATGATCGCGACCTCGCTGATTCTGGCCTGCCAGAATTTTGTGTTGCCCGAAACGACCCAAGAGATGCAAACAACCGGCGCCGCGGTTGGCACCCTGGTCGTATCGAGTTTGGTTTTTGTGGGCATTGCTTACGCGATGATGAGTTACATCGGCAAGATTCCGCTGCTCAGTCAGCTCGTTCTCGCGCCGTTGCCGTCGGCGACGACGGACGAAGATGAGGCCGCGGAAACCGGCATTCCTTCAATTAAGAAAATCCCCGTCGGCGCGCTCGGTAAAACGACAACAATTCTCCGCCCCAGCGGCCGCGCCATTATCGATGGTCAGCCCGTCGATGTCGTATCGACGGGCGATGTGATTGCCACGGGCAAGTCGATCCGCGTGGTCGAGGTCGGCTATCAGCGGATCGTGGTGGAAGAAGCGGACTAGTTGTGTTCCGCCGCGTCATCGCCCGTCCGTTTGCGGAGGTGCGATTGCAGATACAGGGCCCGCTCGACGTTGCGGTCCTGCGTTTCCAGTTCCAAGCCTCGCAGCTTTTGCAGATGTGCTGGCTGCGTGTGAATGAAGAGCTTATTGATCGTCGGAATCTCAAGATCTTGGATCAAGCCGAGATTGATGCCCATCCGCACGCTGCTAAGCAAGTGCAGTGTTTCTTCGCTGCTGATCTGCTGCGCCGTGCAAAGGATTCCGTAGGCCCGGCTGACGCGGTCGTGCAGATCCTTGCGGCTTTCCTTGACCAGGAATGAGCGGGCCTGGCGTTCGTAGTCGATGATCACGGGAATGACTTCGCCGACCTGCTTGACCAGTTCTTCTTCGCTCTTGCCCAGCGTCACTTGGTTGCTGATCTGGTAGAAATCGCCCATGGCCTGCGAGCCTTCGCCGTAGAGTCCGCGGACGGCGAGTCCCATCTTTTGCAGGCTGCGAAAGACCTTTTCGATTTGCTGCGTGATGACGAGCGCCGGCAAATGGAGCATCACGCTCACGCGCAGGCCGGTGCCGACGTTGGTGGGGCAGGCCGTGAGATAGCCGAGACGTTCGTGAAAGGCGAAGTTCACCCGCTGATCGAGCCAGGTGTCCATTTGGCTGGCTTGTTGCCAGGCCGAGTCGAGATCAAAGCCGCTGTGCATCACTTGCATGCGGAGGTGATCTTCTTCGTTAATCATCAAGCTGAATTGCTCGTTGGCGTCGATGAAGACGCACCGCGCGCCACTGGCATCGGCCAATTCACGGCTGATGAGTTGCCGCTCGACGAGAAACTGCCGATCGATGGTCGGCAGGCCGGCGACATCGACGCTGATCAGTTCCTTCCAATCGTTGACGCTTTGAATGGCATCGCGAAAGGTCTTTTCGATCCCCTGGCGGTCCTGGTCATTGCAGCGGCGAATGAACGGAAACTCGGCCAGGTTGCGAGCCAGACGAATACGGCTGCTGATGACGATGTCGGATTGCGGGCCAGAGCCACGCAGCCATTCTCCGCAGCGCTCGGCGAATTCATTGAATTTCACGTGGTCGCCCGCGGGATGGAAAGGAAAGATAGGACAAGTGTTGTCATTATAGGCAAATCATTGGCAGGGGAGCGAGACTAACTGCGTGCTCGCAGAAACAAACTGAGCACTCTCTCAGCAACCAGCTGAATACTCACATCAATCACACGGGCCTATTTTTCCAAATCGCGAATTTGATTTCGCAACCGGGCGGCCTCTTCATAATTCTCTTTTTCGACTGCTTCCTTCATTTCGCGGCGCAGGCGGATGAGTTCCGTCTTCGAGTCGGTTCCCTGCGCGGTGTGAGCCGGGCGTTTGCCGCTGTGACGCGTTTCGCCGTGGATATTCAGCAGCAGCGGAGTAAGCTCTTTTTCGAAAAAGACGTAATCGTGCGGACAGCCGAGCCGGCCTTGATTGCGAAACTCGAAAAACGTGATGCCACAGACCGGACAAGCCCGCTGATCGAGCTTGGCGAGTTCATCGGCGGCCTGACCGATCTTCAGCTGTTTCGCTAGCACAGCCGCCAGCGTGGGTGGCGGCGGCGCACCGGCATCGTTTTGCACGAGGTATTGCTTCGCGCACGTTTCGCACAGGTGATGCTCATGCGGCTCGGTGCCGGTGAGTTCCGTGATGTGAAACGTCGCCGGCTTTTCGCACTGTTGACATTTCATGGGAGACGCCGTCGTGGAAAGCGGTGGATGGGAATCAAAGTATTCTACCAATCGCCGAGGGAAGCGGGGGAGGCGGGATGTGCAAGGCGGGGGAAATACAGGATCAAGGGCGGGTCGTCAACGTTCAATTCAGAGCGCGACAGTTTGCCGCTTTCGCCGGTCGATCCAGGTATCGGCTCGCTGCCAGAACTCAGGCGCTACATATTGGGGCTCTGCTGTGCTAAGTTTGTGGCTTCCCTGTCTAAGGTCATTGATTTGGCAATATGAGTGGTGTGTCTCCCAGTGGCGCGAATTTGCGGCGACGTGAGTTTCTCACGGTTGCGGAGGAATTAGCCGTTCTGTCGGCTCCCACGGTCGCCTTACTGCGCGAACAATCAAGCTCGCAGGGTGTGCCGCCCATCCAGCTGGCCTTGCAAAAAGCCCTCGTCACGCCGACGCAGATCGACATTATCGAAACGCTCTGCCGGCCGCTTGAAATTGTCCCGGGCTACGAGATCACCAATATGATCGGCCAGGGAGGAATGGGCGTGGTATTCCGCGCCAAGCAACTGAGCCTCGATCGCGATGTCGCCATCAAGCTTGTGCCGCTGCATCAGTTGGCGGGCGACGTAGCGGTCAAACGCTTCGAGGTCGAGGCGCAGGTCGTTGCCAAGCTTCAGCATCCGAATATCGTCGCGGCCTACGATTTCGGCCGGCATGAAGGCCGACTGTACTTTGTGATGGAACTCGTCGAAGGGCTCGACGCCGATCATCACATCCGCCGGCATGGGGTGTTTGATGAAACCACAGCCTGGCAAATCGTTCGCCAGGCTGCGGCGGGGCTCGCCGCGGCGCAACATACCAACGTCGTGCATCGCGACGTAAAGCCGGCGAATATCTTGCTGGTTCGGCCACCGGCCGGTTACCCGCTGCCGACCGGCGTGCCACTCGCCAAGCTCGGCGACTTTGGCTTGGCGTGGTTGACGACGGCGTCGGATGAGAGAACTCGGCTGACGTCGACCAACGTCACGCTCGGCAGTCCGCACTACATGTCACCCGAGCAACTAAACGGCGATGTGGTCGATTATCGAACCGACATCTATTCGCTGGGCGCAACTGCGTTTCATTTGCTCTCCGGCCTGCCGCCGATGGCTGGCTTCGACATCACCAAACTGATGGCGATGAAGTTGCAAGGGAAAACCGAATCCTTGCGGGCCACTCGCCCCGATATCACGCCCACCTCGGCCGATCTCGTTGATGAATTGATGGCCCACGAGCCCGGCAAACGGCCGCAGGACTATGGACTGCTGATCGAGCGAATCGATGAACTGATCGGCCAGCAGGGACTGAGCGCTTCGCGGCGGATGTTGATGAGCACGCAGTTGTCGGTGCCGACTCCGACAGTTGCCATGCCAGCAGATCCTCAAGCGGTCACGCGTCCGTCGCCGCGCGATGCAGTGCATAGCGAAACGGTGGAGATGCCCACCGAGTCGCCGAAGTCGCAACGTACTCGCATTCTCGCAGCTGCCGCTATCGCTCTCGTCTGCCTGGCCCTCGGCGCCGTTGCCTTTTTGAGCTTGAACGGCCCAGGCGCGCCGGATTTGGTACCCAGCGAAAATGTCATCAGCCTGCCCTATCAAGGTGCGTCGTTCAATGATTGGAAGCGTCTGGCCGGTAGTCGCTGGGCATCGACGACGAACGACGATCAAGAGAATGTACTCGAAGGCGACGGCGTGTTGATTCGCCGTTTCCCCGAACTGGCGACCGCGGCCAACGGCAACTTGCAGTACTTCCGCCTGGAACTCTTCGTCGAATTGCACGACGCCAAAGTGCTCGAAGTGCATGTTGACGTGCCCGAAAAAATCAACGAGCCCGGCGATGATCGGCGCGTCGTGCTCCGGATCACGCCCCAAGGTTCACAGGTGGGAAACAAGCGTGGCGATCTGCAAGGTTGGTTGCCACGGTCGAGCGTCGTGCCGCTGCGGAAGACTCGCTACGACAAACACGCGGTGCGAATCGAACGGCACTCTTCGGGCTGGTATGCGTTTGTCGACAACGATCCGGTTGGTTTTGATTTTTCGCACCGGCCGCAGGTCAGCCACGAATTTCGCCTGGTTGCCGAGGATGGCGAAGCGTGGTTCAGCGATTTCGTGATCACTGAGCTCGCGCCCCGCTCGCCAAAATAGCCCTGCACGAAGTAAGTGGCGTGCGTCCTGCCTTGACCTGCTGGCAACGGCAAACCAGACTCAAGTAGAGGTAGTTTCTTCGGAGTTTTTGGGTTCATGCCGCTGCGCGCACAATGTTCGGCTGGTCACTTGATGATGGTCCCTGACCATCGTGCTGGGACTGTGCTGCGCTGTCCGAATTGTGGCATTGATGTGCAAGTTCCGGGAACACCTCAGGAACTCCCCAAGCCACGCGCCGCTACGATTTCGCAGAAAAGTGGGAACGCAACCGCGGGACGGCAATCGGCGCGAGTCGCAGGACACTCGGTTGCAGCGAAATCCAGCCATGATGTGGCGGGGATGATGCCGCCACCGAAGTCGCGCGTCAAAAAGCCCGGGCTGGCAGCCGAACAGACATCGGCAAAGATGGAACCGCCTGGCGAAAAAGTCGCGGAAGAACAACTCGCCGATCCGTTCGTACCAACGATCACCGCGATCGTGAATGAGCCGCCGGCACCTGAGATCACGTTCACTTCACCAGTGGTAGTCTCGGCAGCGCCGCTCGCACCTCGCAAGAACGATCCGACGACAACGGATACCGTTGAGGTGCCGCCGAAGAAGTTCATTTCAGCAGAGAAGGCCGTTGCACCAACTCCGAAATCAAAGCCGCTGTTTGTAATCGAAGACGAACCGCAGGCGCCACCGATCTCAGCGACCATTTTGGCGTCGGTTCCGGTCGGACCAACAACGGCACGCTTCGAGGTTGCTCCGCCGATCGTAGCTGCTCCGACCGTTCCAGAACCATTGCCTATCGCGCCGCAGGTTGCAACGCCGCCGGCCGCGACGTTGCCTGCCGTAAAAAGCACGGTCGAGCCTCAACCGGCGATCAAGACTTCGGCAACGCCTGCACGGCCGAAAAAGTCACAGCGACCAATGGTCTGGCCGTTAGCGGTGGCGCTGCTGGCGGCAACGTTCATCAGCATCGCGCCGGCGGTTTGGGAGCTCTCCGATTATTTTCGTAGCGCGGGCGCCTTCACGGTATCGAGTTGGGTCTTCTTGCTCTTGATGCTCGGGATGGTGCAGTTCGCCACCGTGGTACTCCTCGCGCAAGTTCCCGATTGGGCCAGTGTCTGGATGGTCACGCTGCAGTCGCTGGCCTTCGCCGCGATCTATGCAGCGCTGCTCGGCTTGACCATCATGACCAGTGGCGAAACATCGCTCGTGTCCACGTTGCAACTCGATCAGCAATATGCCACCGGCAAGGCCCAACCCTGGTGCATCTTTTTGGCGGCTGTTTATGCCTGCCTCGCGTTTTTCGCGGGACGAATGAGCGCCCAATGGCGCAAGCGGCATGCAATCCAGCACGCTGCGGCCCACGCTTAGTCTGCAAGGAAGAAATGAAATGGCGCGGTGCGAGCAAGGCTATTTGTGCGAAGTGTGTGGCGAAGACGTCGGCGATATCTGGCACAGCGAACTCTATCTGCGCTACGTGATCGGCCAGCTCGATCCTGAAACGCTGCACACGACACCGGAAAAGCACATTCGCTGCACGCCGGTGCTCGCCCAGTTCGTCGTGCACGAAGCCTTCCCGCCGATCAGCGTCGAAGGGGACTTCGATAAGCGGCATCTCGATCCGAAATTTGTCCGCGACCGCGAAGAGCTTGTCACGCGCGGTTGGCTGCGGCTGTGCGAACTCGGCCAGCAACCCGACGGGCTGTCGTTGCTGGAATATCCGCTGCCGGAAGTGCAGCAGCAGTTGGAACAGGCCGCGCTGCGGAGCATCGCGAAGGATGCCCGCAGGTAAAACGCAGCGCTAGCCGAACAGCTGCTTGACGTTTCGCTCTCGCTGCCAATCATCGGGTGTCATGTACCAGCGCATGATCCAATGGCCGCAGCGAAAGCTCCAGGCTGTTTGCAGCCGTTCGAGCCAAGGGATGCTGCCGCGACGAAAACCGAGTCGCTGCAGTAAACGCAGGCAGCGTGCATTTCCGGCGAAGCAGTCGGCGATGAAGATCTGAACCTTGTGCACGTCAAATAGTTCGTCGAGCACCTGCCGCAAACCTTCGCGCGCACAACCTCGGCCCCAGTGTTCGGGGTCGACGTTCCAGCCGCTGTAGCAATGTAGCTGGCCATTGCCGCGGTAGAGCATCTGCGTGGAGTAGCCGACGACTTCCTCGTTCGCAACGAGCGAAGTGTAGCGATACGTGAAGTCCCCCTTCGGCTGAGTTTCCAGCATGCGCGATTTCATCTCCTCGAGCGTATCACTCGCTTGTAAGCGAAACTGAAAGACACTGACGCGCGGATCGGTGCGAATGCGATAGAGGGTCGGCAGGTCGGCTTCGATGACGGGCCGGATGGAGATGTTTGGCGGACTGTGGCTTGACATATCGTGCAAATCGCTTATGATCCGACGCTACTGAGACTCACTATCAATTAGGGATCGCAGCCGAGCACGCGATACGCAAGGGTTTATCAAATGTCGTTTGTGCGAATGTTAGCACTTCTGAGCTTGAGCGCCGCGGTGGCGAATCCTGCGTTCGCAGTTGAGTCAGCTCAAAGCGCGATGGACAAAGCCCACCACGGTCGAGCTACGTGGGAGAAGTTTCCGGGCTTCACTGCGGAATTGAAAGTTGCCTCGGCTGGTAAGGCTGCAGCCGGAACATTGAAGGTTTCCGCCGACGGCAAGCTCGAGATCAAGCTGGGTGATACCAAAGGTCTCGAATGGGTCGAGCGCTCGCTCAACTCGCTGATCGGTCATCGCTTGGCCGACGATCAAGGCGCCACGAATCTCGAATATGCCGACGAAGACACCAGCCATCCGCTGGGGCGCTTGATGAAGTCGAAAGACGCCAACGAAAAGAGCCTGTGGCGTGTGGAAGGGGACGTGCTCACCGAAGTGCATCGCTTTCACGGCGACAATCACATGGTCATCAGCGTCGGCGAAGTTGCTCGCACGCCGGAAGGCAAGCACCTGCCGAAGAGCTATAGCGTTACCACTTGGAACAAAGCCGGTGAGATTGTCTCCACCCGCCAAGTGCTGCAAGATTGGAAGCGAATCGACGGCGTCGATCTGCCGGTGCGGGTGCTCGCTGCGATTAACAAGGACGATGGAACTCGCGTGGTCGAAGAAATCAGCTTTGCCAATCATCAGTTGCTGAAAGCCGATTCGCCGGCGGTTTCGCACAAGGAACTCCCGGCGATCAAGGTCGGCGTGACGAGCGCCGGAGCCGCCATCGCCGGTGGCAATCTGTATGTCTACGGCGGTCACATGGGCTCGGCCCACAACTACTCGGCCGATCAGCAAACTGGTGCGCTGCTGCGTTTGAATCTCGCCAAGCCAGAAGCTTGGGAAGAAGTCTCGACGGGGCCGAAGCGGACTGGCCTGGCAATGGTTGGTTATAAAGGCCAGGTCTATCGCATCGGCGGTTGGGAATCACGCAACGACAAGGGCGAAAAGTGGCTCCTCTATTCCAGCAAGGACTTCAGCCGGTTTGACCCTGCCACGGGCAAGTGGACCGAACTCACGCCGATGCCGCGCGGTCGTTCCAGCCATGACGCGGCTATCGTCGGCGATCACTTGTATGTCGTTGGCGGTTGGGAACTGAACGGCGAAGGTGATGGCGATTGGCACAACACGGCGCTCGTTTGCGACCTGTCGCAAGAAAAGCTCGCTTGGAAAGAAATCGCCAAGCCCGAGTTCTTCCGCCGCGCTCTCGCCGTGGCTGGTTATCAGGGCAAGCTCTATGTCCTCGGCGGCATGACTAACGACAACGAAGTAACCCAAGCCGTTTCGATCTACGATCCGAAGTCGGACAAGTGGAGCGAAGGGCCGAAGTTGCCCGGCAGCGGCATGGCGGCGTTCGGCCCATCGGCCTTTGGCGGCAACGACGGCCTGTATTGCACCGTTCAGGATGGCTCGCTCCTTCGCTTGTCGAACGACGGCAAGAGCTGGGAGAAGGCCGCGACTCTCAAGCATCCTCGGTTCTTCCATCGTCTGGTGATCAGCGACGATCAACAGATCCTGGTCGTCGCCGGCACCAGCCGCACGGGCAAAACTACGGAAACCGAAGCCATTCGTTTCGGTGGTCCAGAAAAGAACTAATTCCTCAGGAACTCCGCGGCAGATCTCCGCCTGCCGCAAACCGCCGAACGCACGCACCGGCGTGCGTTCGGCTTTCGTACACACCCGCAGCTTCGAGTATCACGATGTCTCCCGCCTGGTTGGTTTTGCTCAGTTTGTGCTCCGCCGACGCGACTCCCGCCTGGCCGGCGTTTCTCGGCCAGGGAGCCTCGGCCGTTGAAGCCAATTCTCTGCCGCTGGAGTGGTCGCCGACGAAGAACATCGCCTGGGAAGCTGCCATTCCGGGGCACGGCCAATCGAGCCCCATCGTCTGGGGCGACCGCGTGTTCGTCACGTCGGTCGAAGGCGACATGAAGGACACCAACCACGTCCTCGCGTTCAGCCTCGCCGACGGCAAGCAGCTGTGGAAGGATTCGTTTGAATCGTCGGACAAGGTGAAGAACAGCCTCTACGTCAGCCGAGCGGCCCCCACGCCGGTGACCGATGGCAAGAATGTCTATGCATTCTTCGAGAGCGGCGATGTGGTCGCCATCTCAATGGAAGGGACCGAACTCTGGCGGAAGTCGCTTTCGACCGAGTTTGGCAAGTTCAAAACAAACCACGGCTTGTCGGCTTCGCCGGTTCTCTTTGGCGACGCTGTGATCGTGCTGATCGAACACGATGGCCCATCGTACTTGATCGCCCTGAACACCGCCGATGGCAAGACCAAGTGGAAGACCGACCGAACCAGCCGAACCAGTTGGAGTTCGCCGGCGCTTGTGAAAGCGGGCGAATCGATGCAAGTCGTTTGCAGCTCGTCGGGATCAGTCGATGGCTACGACGCGGCGACCGGTAAGCAGCTCTGGACTTATGAAGAAGTTGGCGGCAACACATCGTCGACTCCCGTTCAAAACGCGGCCGGTTCGTTCCTCGTCGGCGCTTCGGCTGGTCGCGAAGCCGAACGGGCCGATCTCGCCAAGAAGAGCAACCTGGCCATGATGATCGACATCGCCAGCGGCAAGCCGGAGCCCAAAGTGCTGTGGCGCAACGAACAAGCTTCGCCGACCTTTGGTTCGCCCATGGCGTATGGCGGCCAGGCGTATTGGGTCAATCGCAGCGGCGTGGTTTACTGCCTCGACGCGGCTTCGGGCGAATCGAACTATACACAGCGGATCAAGCAATCGTGCTGGGCCACGCCGGTGGGCTTTGGCGATCGCGTTTATTTCTTCGGCAAGGATGGTCACACCACGGTGATTCGGAGCGGCGCGAAATTCGAAGTCCTCGCCGAGAATCAGTTGTGGGATCCCGCCGCGGTCAAACCCGATCCGGCCAAAGGCGCCAACGAAGACACTCCGGAAAAGCGAGCGGGTGCGGCCAACTTCGCCGGCGCGACGCAATACGGCGTGGCCGTCGTCAACGGCAGCTTGCTGATCCGCACGGGCGAGAAACTGTTTTGCCTGCGTACGTCGCAGTAATCATCCCGCGTACTCCTCCTCAACGCTGGTACTTGAATGAATCACATCACTAGCTTTCCACGCAGCGGTCCGTTGCGTCGCATTATGCGAGAGGCTGCCATGACGACCGAAAAGAATTCAGGCCCCCCCGAAACCGCTCTGCAACTGCCGGCGCCGGGCACGGTCACCAGCGAGATGCTGAGTGCTGATGAACAAAAGCGAGTTTGGAAGTCGGATGACCTGCTTGGCAGTGATACCGAAGCCCTGATCGTTCATCGCGGCCAGACCTATCGCCTGCGCTGCACCAAGCAAGGCAAGTTGATTCTCTATAAGTAATCTGTTTCAAGCCAAACTGCTGCGGAGCACCGTTCGCCGCAGGCATTGCTCGGCGACATACAAGCCCGCGGCCCACACCGCCAGCAAACTCAATAAGTGCCAGCTCAAGCTGGTTATCCACGGCCGGGCAAACGACCAAGTGTTGAACGCCATGTTCACATTCAAGCTCGCGGTCGTGTAGAAGTGCGAAACGACGACCAGCGTCAGCACCAGCAGATAAGCTCGCCACCAATCATCGCGCAGGCCGCCTAAACGCTTCAGGCCTACGATGCCGACGCTCATGCCGCCCAAATGCGTCAGGATCGATGTCGGATAAAAGTCGCCGCCGGTGGCCAGCGAAACGAGCCACATCGGCACACCAAAGCCGAGCATCACCAGGCCCATCGCCGCGATCGAGCGCGATCTTAGAACCAGGCCCACGCCGACAATCAGATCGGCCAGATGACAGGCCCAGAGGAGGTTTTCCCAACGGCCGTGAACCAGCTGGTAACCGCCGTGCAACAGAAAGAAACTAATCGCTGCCAGGCCATAAGCGGCCGTGTTGCGTGAGTTGTGCATGATGGATTGTGCATGCTGAGTTGAGCACGCTTCCAGAATTGGCGTGGCAGGCGCCAATCGGGAGAAATCTCCGTGTCTATGAAAACTAGGGGCAGAGCGCGCCGCTGGAACCAGTCGATCCACTCGAGCCGCCAGTTGTGGTCGAACCGGAACCAGTCGAACCAGAGCTGCTGCTGCCGGAACTTGAACCGGAACTATCAGAGCTCGAGCTGCCCGACGAACTGCTGCCGCTGGAATTACCGAATCGGCCCACCAGGCTGTTGGGGTTTCCCACGTCGGTTGCCGTGCGCGACAACTGTGTCTGGCTTTGCGTGCCGACCTGCGCCACGCCGAGCGCCACCGCAATCGTCACCGCGCCAATCACCACGGCCACTTGCACTGCCGTTGCGCCGCGACGCAGTTTCCGCAGCCGTCTATTCCACACATTCATTCTTTGGTTCTCCTGAAGGGATGTTGCGAGCGTTCCGTTTCCAGAGCGTACAATCTGTGGGTGACGCGGCTGGACGGCGGCAGCAGGGCGAAGCGAGATTCCGCAACTTTTTAAGACTTCCCCGACACTCTGTCGTAACCTTATGTCCCTCATCATTCGCCCATTCCAACCCGACGATGCGACAACTTTGCGCAGCCTGTTTCTGGAGACTCGTCGCGCTGCGTTCGTTTGGCTGAACCACGAATCGCTCCAACTTGCGGACTTCGACACGGCTACGCAGGACGAACCGATTCTCGTCGCGACGCTCGGCGAGAAGATCGTGGGCTTTGTCTCATGGTGGCCGCCAGAAAACTTCGTCCACAATCTGTTCGTAGATATGGCTCATCAGCAGCAGGGGATCGGCGAGCAACTGCTCGCGGCCTGCCTGAAAGAAATCGGCCGCCCCGCCACGCTCAAGTGCATGGAAAAGAACGTCCGCGCGCTGGGCTTCTACGAACGCCACGGCTGGCAGATCGCCAGCGAAGGAACGAGTGAGGATGGAGCCTATTTTCTGATGCGGCTTAGCTGATTCGGGCCCCTCACCCTAACCCTCTCCCCGAAGTACCGAGGCGAGGGAACAGAACAAGCGCGTTACCACTTCAGCGATTCCACATTCACCCGCACGCCGTACTTTTTCAGTTCAGCCATCTGGGCCGTTTTCGCCGCTTCGCTTAGCGGCGTGTCGCCCAGATAGAGCTTCCAGAACGGCGCAAACCGCTTTTGGCCTTCGAAGTCCTTCTTGGCCATTTCGACCAGCACGGCGAGGTCGCTCACCTTGCTGTAGTTGAGAAACAGGAAGCGGAGCTCGGTCAAACCGGCCAGCGGCGACAGATCGGTAATGCTGGTGTACCGCAAATCAAGGCGTTCCAGGCTCTTCAGTTCGGCCAGCGGCTTGAAGTCTTCGATCGGGTTGGCGTTGAGATAAAGCGAGTAAACCTTCTTGGTCTCCGTCAGCGGGCTGATGTCCTTGATCTTGTTGTTGCCGGCGTACAGGTTCCGCAGGGCAGAGATCTTCTTCAGCGGGCTGAGGTCCTCGATCTGATTGTCGTTGATGCTGAGGTACTGAATGTCGGTCAGGCCGGCCAGCGGTTCGAGGCTGACAATCTTGTTCTTCTCCAGCCGCAGCTGCTGGATGTTCTTCAGTTCCTTCAGCGGCGTTAGGTCGACGATCTCATTGTTCATCAGCTCCAGCTGAGCGAGGCTCTTGCACTTCTCCAGGCCGGTCAGATCTTTGATCTTCTTGTCGGCTCCTTTTACGATCGCGATGTTCGCTACGTCCGCTTCGACCAGCGGCATCGTGTTGTTCCGCTTTTCAAAGACTTGCTCCCGCACGGCAGCTTCCAGGTTCTTATCCGGAAACAAATCCGCAGCGAGCGTCACGATCGGCAGCGACAGGCAGGCGATAGCAGCGACGAACAATGAGCGAAGCATAAGCGACCAACATCGGAGAGGCGGGGAAGAAAGCGAAGCCGATTTCATTCGGCCTGGGAAAGCACTCACAGCATACTCAGCCGCGCGGCGCGGTTCCAGATGCAGCGACTCGCCAGCGCAAGCTGTATGACCCATACAACCGCGCCGAGTTCGCCGATTATCCGCAAAAATCGGCACTCTCCGCCGTTCTGGCACTACTCCTTCAATCCCTCCTCCGTAGCATTCCTTGTTGCTTCGCGGCAACGTGATGCGGGTCCGCTGTGGCGACAACACCACACTTGACATTCGCGCGGCGGCAATTAAGTAACGGCGTTCCTAGTCCAAAGTGCTGCCCTGTCAAGAGTTTCAGACTCAAGATGCGGGCCAGCACACAAGCCAATCCAGGAGGGGCATGGGCCTTGCTTTACTTCCAATTATCACCGCGAGTCAACGCTGCGGTTTCTCACCTTGGAGCAGTAATCGATGGCCAAAAGCTTCCGCAAGTCTCTGCCAGTCTCCGTTCAGCCAGCCGCCGCCAAAAAGGGCCCGGCGAAGAAGGCCAACGGTCACGCCCGCACTGGCGACGATCGCCTCGGCCTGGGTGATGAAATGGACGACGCAGTAGTGCTGGAAGAAGCCGAAGAATTCGGTTTCGTCGAAGAAGACATCACCACTGTCGAAGACGAATCCGACAGCGTCGACGCCACCGACGACCCGGTTCGCATGTACCTCATGCAAATGGGCCAGATTCCGCTCCTCAACCGGGCCGAAGAAATCTCTGCCGCCCGTAAGATCGAAGCGACTCGCAAGCGGTTCCGCCACTCGATGCTCGCCACCGACTACGTCCTGCAAGGGGCCGTCGAACTGCTCGAAAAGGTTCGCGACGGTCAACTCCGGCTCGATCGCACCATCGAAGTCAGCGTGACGAACACGACTGAGAAGAAGCGGATCATGAAGCGGATCTGGCCAAACCTGGTCACGCTCAAGAAGCTGCTCAAGGCCAACCACGCCGACTTCCGCATCGCCATCAGCAAGCAACAGCCGAAGAAGGCTCGCCACCAGGCCTGGATCAACCTCACCCGCCGCCGCAACAAGGCCGTTCGCCTGGTCGAAGAAATGAACCTCCGCAACAACCGCCTCCAGCCGTTGTTCGACAAGCTCAAGGAAATCCAGATCCGCATGCGTGTCCTGCGTCACCAGGTCAAGGAAGCCAAGGCCACCGGTTCCTTCTGCGGCCGCAGCCACAGCGAACTCCGCAAGGAACTCGTGCACCTGATGCGGATCACGCTCGAAACTCCTTCGACCCTGACTCGCCGCATCGAACGGACCGAAGCCTATCACCAATCGTATGACGCTGCGAAGCGAGTTCTCTCGGCAGGCAATCTGCGTCTGGTGGTGTCGATCGCCAAGAAGTATCGCAACCGCGGTTTGAGCTTTCTCGATCTGATTCAAGAAGGCAACACCGGCCTGATGCGTGCCGTCGATAAGTTCGAATACGCTCGTGGTTTCAAGTTCAGCACCTACGCCACGTGGTGGATTCGCCAAGCCATCACCCGGGCCATCGCCGATCAAAGCCGCACCATCCGCGTGCCGGTGCACATGATCGACACGATGAGCAAGGTCCGCATCATCACTCGTCAACTCGTCCAAGAACTCGGTCGCGAACCCACGGCCGAAGAAACCGCCCGCCGCGCCGGCCTGTCGCTCGAAGAAGCTCGCTGCATCATCAAGATGGCCCGTCAGCCGTTGTCGCTCGATCAACCGGTCGGCGATCACGACGACAGCTACTTCGGTGAGTTCCTCGCCGATCACCGCGAAGACGATCCGTTGTTCGAAGCCAACCAGGTCGCTCTGAAGAACCGCATCGAAGAAGCCATGTCGACCCTGAACTATCGCGAACGCGAAATCCTCCGCCTCCGTTACGGCCTGACCGACGGCTACGCCTACACGCTCGAAGAAGTGGGCAAGATCTTCTGCGTCACCCGCGAACGCGTCCGCCAGATCGAAACCAAGGCCGTCCGCAAGCTGCAACAACCCTACCGGGCCCGCACCCTGCAAAGCTTCGTCGAAGGCGTGGAAATCCCCGCCGACGACCTGGATGCCACCAACGTCCTGCCGCGATAGTTCAGGCACACGAGTGCCTGCAACCCTCCCGCCCGCTATTCCGAGGGAGGGTTATATAACAGGTGATGCAATATTTTTGCGAGCTCCCAACTCTCGATCCACCAACAACTTGCACCAAAAAACCGCGGTAATAACACCCTCCCGATATCACAGATTATTGCACTCCGCTCGACTGCCCAGCAGCCCTCACCTCACCCGCCGTACCTTGCGATCCGCGCGCACCGGTACCGCAGCGACCTCTGTCGATTGACCAAAGACCTACCAATTTGAAAAAGAGCAACTGCAAAATTAGACCCTGAGTCGTGACAACTTAGGTCCTTCCTTCTTGGGGCCGATGTTCGATGAGTTGCTGACCCTGCTCACTGTTTCCAAGATCTCGCGACCGTCCGGCCTCGTGCCGGCGGGGCGATCACTGGTCAGCTACCATCGCTCACTGCGACTCTTCCTTCGTGACCACTGGGCTCGCCCCAGTGGAACGCTCACTGCGTAGCTAAGGGGTCAGACGATCCCGTACCAGCCGGAAAGTGAGGGCCCCATCGGCACGAGGCCGATGGTCGCTCGAATCGTTTGACGCTGGCGGGATCCCGTAGTTCGAAGCCATGCTTCGAATGAGGGATTCAGATCCTTGCACGTGGCGAGTGGCAACTCGTCCGAAGCATGGCTTCGGACTACGTTTCCCTGCCAGCCCCTCTGAGCACTCTACCGCTTCCCCGGCTTGACATCGAATTTCTCTCGGGGCAAGCTAACCTCCGTTAGCAAACTTGTTCTGTTAGCAGCCGGTTGATCTCCATCGCCGGTTGCCTCCGTTCGGCCCGCCATCCTCTTCGACAGCATTCTGGCCGAATGTGAAATGCTTGCCTGCAACCTTCGGACGCTCGCGCGTCGAATCTGCACGCAGTCTTCTTTCAGTCAACAAAGTAGCCAGCTTCTTGTGCCTCCGATCGGGACTCTCCCGATCGATCTCAACTCAAAACACGGAGATGGTGAAATGACTTCGATGGCGATTTTCTACGGTTCCAGCACCGGCAACACACAGACGGCTGCCGAAAAAATCAAAGAGCAGATGGGCGAGTGGATTCAACACATCGCCGACGTCGCCAAAGCCGAGCCGGAAGACATGCTGCCGTACGATCTGCTGTTCCTCGGCGTATCGACCTGGAACATCGGCGAAATGCAGGACGACTGGGGCGACTTCCTGCCGCGGATGAAAGACCTGAATTTCAAAGGCAAGAAGGTCGCAATCTTCTGCCTCGGCGATTCGGTCGGCTATTCCTACAACTTCCTCGATGCGATGGGCGAACTATGGGGCGTCGTCAAGCCGCTCGGCGCCGAGCTCGTCGGCGTCTGGCCCTCGGCGGGCTACACGTTCGATGACTCGGCCGGCAAGTTCGACGACAACCACTTCCTCGGCTTGGGACTCGACGAAGAAAACGAATCCGACCAGCACGACGCGCGCATTCACGCCTGGCTGCTGAAGGTAATGCAAGACATCGGCCTGCTAGAAAAGGCGGATGCCTAAACGGTCCTAACTCCCTCTCCTCGGTACTCCGGGGAGAGGGCTGGGGTGAGGGGCCGAAGCGGCGCTCAAACTCAGCATCAATTTCCACGGAACGCCCGCTCATCGACGCGCGCCAGCGTGAACACACCGCTCCCATGATCCACGGGATCAGCGTAGGGCGCGGCGTTGAACCAGTCGTAGTCCACTTCAATCTCGTTTCCATTCCGGCGCAAGCTCCCTTCGCCGGAGAGGACGAGGTCTTCACTCGAGGCGGGAAGCGATAACGCCGTGATTAGGCGTTCGACGAGGGGAGTCATGGTGGCGTCTTCAGCCACTCTGATTCCGTCGACGGAGAATTGCACTACTCGATAGCTGCCGATCTGATCGGGGCCGATTTCGGAATAGACAGTCCAGCTGACGCCGACTCTATTTTCGTCGACGAGTCGGCAAAAGTCCGCGAAGTCCGCCACGAAGATGAATTGATCAGACATCGAACAACTTAAGTGCTGATCTTCGTACCCAGCAGCGCCAAGAACTGCTTGATCCACTCCGGATGCGCCGGCCAGGCCGGTGCCGTGACGAAGTTGCCGCAGGTGTGCGCATTGTCAAACGTTTCGGCAGCGGGGACGAATTCGCCGCCGGCCAGTTCCACTTCCACCGCGCAGGCTGGGTAGGCACTGATCTTCTGACCGCTGATGACCCTCGCTGCCGAGAGCAACTGCGCGCCGTGACAGATCGCGGCGATCGGCTTTTTCTTCTCGGCAAAGTGCTTCACGATTTCCAGCACGCGCGGCGTGAGTCGTAAATACTCCGGTGCGCGGCCGCCGGGAATCACGAGCGCATCGAAGCTCTCTTCAGCGAGCGTGTCGAAGGTCGCCGTCACGCGAAAGTTGTGCCCCGGCTTTTCGCTGTAGGTTTGATCGCCGTCGAAATCGTGGATCGCGGTCCGCACCGTCTGACCGGCCTTCTTGTCGGGGCAAACGGTTTCGACCTGGTGGCCCGCCATCAGCAACATCTGATAGGGGACCATCGCTTCGTAGTCTTCGACGTAGTCGCCGACGAGCATCAGGATTTTCTTGGCGGCCATCTCTTCCTCGTTGGTATTAAGAACTGCGTTTGGTGGGATCGATTCCCATGTCGCGCAGCATCATTTGCAAATCGTCCCACACAAACTTTTTGGCATCGGGATTTCGCAGCAAGTATGCCGGGTGGTACGTGCAAACGACTTTGATGCCGCGATACGAATGAAACTTCCCCCGGAGCTTGCCGATCGACAGCGTAGTCTCGAGCAGAGCTTGCGCGGGCGTCGCGCCGGCGCAGACGATGTATTCGGGCTGGATCGTATCGAACTGCTTTTCGAAAAACGGCCGGCACTTGGTGACTTCGTCCGGCTCCGGCTGGCGGTTGTCCGGCGGCCGACACTTGAGGACGTTCATGATGTAAACGTCCTCGCGTTTGAACGTGCAGGCCTCGATGATCTTCGTCAGCAGTTGTCCCGCGCGGCCGACGAACGGCTCGCCTTGTTTGTCTTCATCCGCGCCTGGGGCTTCGCCAAAAAAGACGACGCGCGCATTGACGTTGCCCACGCCAAAAACGGTTTGCGTGCGATTGCGAACCAGGGCCTGGCAAGCGACACAGCCGGCGACTTCCTTTTTCATCTTCGCAAAAACATCGAGCCGTTCGTTGCTGCTGAGGCAGGGACTGCTGAACGGCAAGCCAATGACGCTGGCGCCGGGAGGAGCGGGTGGGCTGGCAACTGGCTTGGCGCTGGCCGCAGCTTTTTTGGGCATCGGTTCGTCCTCGTGACGAGCGGGAAGAGGAGTCGGAGCAGGTCTGGGAGTTGGAGCAACCGGAGCATGGGCAGTCGCCGTGTGCGCCACCGGCGCAACAAACGGCAGCGCGCCGATCTGCTGCACACCGGCTGCGCGCAGCGACTCAAGCTGCTGCACGATCATTCGGCGGAGCATGTCCTGGTCGTTCATGCCGTTGAATGTAGGCCACTCGGCCAGAAGGGCCAAGGGGCGAACCACAGTCGCCTTTCGCTCCGCGAAAGGACGCGTCTTTTACCCATCGCGATTCGCGCGCCCTGCCGGCTTCCTAGGCGACTCCGCCGGCGAAAGACGCGTGCTCTCGCGGAGCGAAAGCCGACTGTGTACTTTCATCCCACCACTTCAAACTCCTTCACCTCGATCGAATTCCGCCCGGTCTTTTGAATCGGCCGAGGCTCGGGTTGTGCGAAGTCGTTGAGATCGACCGCGCGGACGCGGAGTGCGTATTGGCCTGGCTTCAGGTCGGTAAGTTTCAGCGACCAACCGACCATGCTGTAGCGAAGCGGCCAGGTGCGCGGTTCGCCGGTTTTTGGATCGAAGCCCAGAATCTGTTTGGATGAGATGCCAGCCGGCAACTGCGTCGACCAATCGCTGGGTGACTCATCAAGTGCCGCGGGAATCCATTTCTCTTCTTTGTTCTCGTCGCTTGTCAGCGAATACTCGACGCGCTTCAAACCCGAGAGCCCCGACATCGCGGTGCCGCTGACTCGCAGCGGTTTGTCGGCGGCGACCTTCGCGGGAACATTTTCGAAATACGCCGCTGTTTTTAAATACGACTCAGGATCGTTGTTCTGTTCGGCGTAGGTGTCGTTCGCTTTGTAATCGTTGGTCAGGCAGATCCGCTGCAACCATTTGATCGACTTGAAGCCGTGGGCCCACGGAATGACCATTCGCACCGGGCCGCCGCGCATGAGCGGGATTGGTTCGCCATTAAGGCGGTAGGCGAGAAACGCCGGCAGTTCGCCTGGCGGCGTCTCCATGGCTTGCGTGTAACTCAGCGATGATTGAAACAGCTGCTTCGGATCGTTGTTGTGAAAGCCCCAGTAGTAAATCCGCCGCACATTCTTCAGCGGCGAGCACAGCCGCAGCACATCACGCAGCGGCACCCCTTCCCACAATCCCTGACCAAGCGGCGCGGGGATGTTGAGGCATTGCATGGCTTTGAGAAATTGGACTTCGTGCTTCTTGCCGAGTTCCAGCAGCGCGGCGAGATCGAGGGAGTTGTCGGTTTCGCTTTTGAGTTCCTTCCCGGTGGCAAACTCCTTTTGCTCCGGCGTGGCGGGACCGTCGATGGTGATTTCAAGCCGCCAAGTTTCTGGTGTGAGCTTCGCCGCAACGAGCGCTTCGCCGACGAGCGAATGCGGCTTGGGCGTGCCGCGCGAGACATCGCGAAATTTATCGGCTGGTGTGAGAAACGGCCGCTCGGTTGCATTCTCTTCGGCGGCAGCAACCGGCGATTCCAGCAAACCGCCCGAGAGCGCGGCAGCAGTGAGAACAGACGAGGTCTGCACAAACTCACGTCGGGAGAGAGTCATGGCGGCACCTGGTGGGAGGGAAATGTCGAAGCAGTTCCCACATTCTGTGCGCTGTTGATTGCCAATCGCAAGCAAGAATTGCGTCACTCGCCGATTCTCGCCGGAACTGCGCTGAGTACAGCTTGTTCCGGCCTACTTAATTGATCATCAAAATTCCGCCCTTCAGCGTCGCCATCGCCGAGCCTTGGACGTTGGTCATCAGGCCTTTGATATCAGTCATCATTTGGCCGTTGATCTTGATCATCATTCCTTCGATGGTCACGCCCGTCTGGTCGATCTTGATGCTGCTCTGGCCCACCTTGAGCTCGATCGATTGCATGGCTTCGGTGGCGCTCTTGCCGAGGTCGAGCTTGGTGGTGTCGTTGCCGAGCGAGATTTTTGTCTCGCGGTTGCCCATTTCGATCTTCAGCGTATCGTTGCCCATCTTGAGCTTCGTGTCGCGATCTTTATAGATCTCCGTTTTCTGGCTTCCCTCTTTGGCTTGCGGCGTGCCGATCTTCACGGTTTGGGTGTTGAAGATCTCGATCGTCTGATCGCCGTCGTCCTTTTTATCGAAGCCCACCTTCAGTGTGTCGTTGTTTTCGACGACGCGATTGAAGTCCTTCTCGGCGTGGAAGTAGATTTCTTCCTTGTCCTTTTTGTCTTCGAAGCGGAGCTCGTTGAAGTTGTCGGTGCTGCCTTCTTTTGAGCTGCGGCTCTTCATGCCCGAGCGCGTTTGATTGTCGGGCATCGTGTAGGGAGGCATGTTGTCGTGGTTGTAGACGCTGCCGACGCACAGCGGCTGATCGGGATCGCCCTCCATGAAGTTGACGAGCACTTCATGCCCGATCCGCGGCCAGCAGAACGCGCCCCATTGCTTGCCCGCCCACGGCTGCGAGACGCGGAGCCAGCAACTGCTGCTCTCGTCTTTCTTTCCTTCGCGGTCCCACGGAAACTGCACCTTGATGCGGCCGTACTTGTCGGTGTAAATCTCTTCGCCGCTGGGGCCGACCACGACGGCAGTGTGCAGGCCGTGCACAACCGGCTTGCTCGTGGTTCGCGCGGGGCGGAACTTCACTTTCTTCGGAATGCAGGCAAACGTGTTTTGATAAGCGTTGTCGACCACGTCGTCAGAAAAGTACGGCGGGCTTTGCACGGCCGAGTGCTGCACCTCGGTAAGCACGTACGGATTGTTCTTCGTGCGGCGGCCCTCTTTGTCCTTGAGTGTGAAGCTGAAGCCGGGCGAGAAGCCGCGCATGTTCGACGAGCCGGTCGCGACCAGATGCGAGGCTTCTTCCTCTTCCATACGGATTTTGGCGAGCGACTTGCCGAGCTTTTCGACATCGCCCATCCGCTGATCGGGCTTGTTGAACTGCTGGCCGTTGTAGCCGGGGAAGTCGAACATCTCGAGCTTGTCGTTGCCGCCGACCTTCACCTGGCTCGACTCGTTGGCGTCGAGCGTCTTATCGGGCATTTGAAAATTGAAGTCGCGGCTGCTGAACTTGCCGGGCTTCATTTCCTGCGACAGTTGCCAGTCGAGCACACCTTCGTATTTCTTATCGCCGCCGATCTCGGGGATGTAGTTCACTTCGGCTGCGACAGGGCATGGCTTGTGAGCATCGGGTGAATCGGCGAGCACCAGCGTGTGCTTATCCTTTTCATGCTTGAAGTAATAGAAGATGCCTTCGTGCTCCATCAGCCGGCTGATGAAATTGAAATCGGTCTCGCGATACTGCGTGCAGTAATCCCACTTGGTGTAGGTGGCGGTCAGTTCATCTTTGAAATCGGAAAAGCCGAGATCGCTGAAGATTTTTTTGATGATTTCGGGCGCAGTCTTGTCCTGGAAGATGCGGCAGTCGGAAGTTTGAGTCAGCATCCACAGCCACGGCACGGCTTCGAGCTGGTACGAGCGGACGCGATCATCTTCGGGCCCCTGCGCAAAGCGCCGACAAATGCCGTGAAAGAAACGCTCGACATTGCCGTCGTGCGAAGTGACGCGCACGGTCACGGGCTTGCCGATGATCGCTTCGGGTTTAACCTCGCGATCTTCCGACAGCATGTCGACGGTCATGGCAAAGAGCGAGCTCATCCGCTCGGTCATGTTGAACGACTCGATGACGAGCTTGTCTTCGCCAGCCGCGGTGGTGACCCCGAGGCAGCGGCCTTTTTGGGCAAGTTTCGACATGGTGCGTGGTCTCGATGATATGAGTACGGCGTGCGCGGATTTTCCGCGCACGCCGGGGCGAAGGTTCTGTTCTACCTAATGTTCTCGCCGCGGAAACCGCGGAGTTGCGTGCATTTCTTCGCAAATCGCCGAAAAATTATTCGAGTTCGTAGGCAAACTGCGATTGGCCGTTCACCTTGATGTGCACCCGGCTGATCGCGCGACCTTCGGCCATGCGGGCCAGCACTTCTTTCGAAATGTCGGGCAACATAGTGCCGGTGAGGATGTGGTCGACGTTGCGGGCGCCGCTTTCGACTTCGCGGCAACGTTCGCGGACGGCTTCGACTACCGAATCGTCGTAGCTGAACTTGGCCTTGTGATTTTCCGCCAGCCGTTTGCCGATGTGGCCGAGTTTGAGCTTGATGATGTCGCGCATCACGTCGTCGGCGAGCGGGAAGTACGGGAGGACCACCATGCGGCCGAGGAACGCCGGCTTGAAGACCTTCAAAAGCTCGGGACGCAGCGCTTCGGCGAGGCCGGCGGAATCGGGCCGAGTGTCGGGATCGGCGCAGAGCTTCATCACCGCATCGGTGCCGGCGTTGGAGGTGAGCAAGATTACAGTGTTCTTGAAATCGATCTCGCGACCTTCGCCGTCTTCGAGCATGCCTTTGTCGAAGACCTGATAGAAGAGCTCCATCACGTCGTTGTGGGCTTTTTCGATTTCATCGAGCAGCACCACGCTGTACGGCTTGCGACGGACCGCTTCGGTCAGCACGCCACCTTCGCCGTAACCGACGTAGCCCGGGGGCGAACCCTTCAGGCTGCTGACCGTGTGAGCTTCCTGATACTCCGACATGTTGATGATGACCATGTTCTTGTCGCCGCCGTACAAAATGTCGGCGAGGGCCATCGCGGTTTCGGTCTTGCCGACGCCGCTGGGGCCGACGAGCAGGAACACGCCGATCGGCCGCTTGGGATCGACGAGGCCGGCACGGGCGGTGCGAATCCGCTGGCCGAGGGCTTCGAGCGCATCCGATTGGCCGATGACCCGCTTCTCGAGATTCTCGCGGAGTGCGAGGACCGTTTTGATTTCGTCGGTAAACATTTTGCCGATCGGAATGCCCGTCCAGCCGGAGACCACTTCGGCAATTGTTTGCGAATCGACGCAAACTTGCATCAGCGGGTTTTCACCCTGCAGCGTTTTCAGCTCGGCGTTTTTCGCATCGAGATCTTTGCGCAGCTGCACGAGTTCTTCGGCCGTCGGCGGCTTGGGTTCTTCGGCGGGCTTTGCGGCCGGAGCCGGTGTTCCTGCGGGAGCAGCCGCAGCTGGTGCTGCTACTGGCGGCGCTTCTTTCTTTTTCTTCGCCTTCTTCGGTGCGACTGCCGATTCGATCTTCGTCCGAATCTCGCGGATTTGCTTTACGAGTTCCAGTTCCTTCGTCCAGCGATCTTTCAGCTGCTGGTACGTGGCTTCGGCTGCTGTTTTTTCTTCTTTCAACTCGGCGAGCCGTTCGTCGTGCCCGCCGCCAATCGCGTTTTCACGCGTGAGGCCTTCGATGTGACGAGTGAGCTCTTCGATTCGTCGGCCGGCATCCTCGACGAGCGCCGGTGTGCTGTTGTGGCTGATGGCCACGCGGGCCGCAGCCGTGTCGAGCAAGCTGACCGACTTGTCAGGCAACTGTCGGCCGCTGATGTAGCGGCTCGAAAGTTTCACGGCGTCGCGAATCGCTTCGTCGAGCACATGAAGACTGTGGTGATCTTCCAGAGTCGAAGTAAACCCACGCATCATATTGATGGCGACATCTTCCGTCGGCTCTTCGACCTTCACGACTTGGAAACGGCGAGCAAGGGCCGGATCCTTTTCGAAGTATTTTTTGTATTCCGACCAGGTCGTCGCCGCGATGGTGCGGAGTTCACCGCGAGCGAGCGCCGGCTTCAGCAAGTTGGCCGCGTCACCTTGGCCTTGAGCGCCGCCAGCACCGATCAGGGTGTGAGCTTCGTCGATGAACAGGATGATCGGCTGCGGCGAAGCCTTCACTTCGGCGATGACCGACTTCAGGCGGTTTTCGAATTCGCCCTTCACACCAGCGCCGGCTTGCAACAAGCCGAGGTCGAGCGTGCGGAGCGAAACATTGGCCAAGATCGGCGGCACATCGCCGGCGGCGATCTTGATCGCAAAGCCTTCGACGACGGCTGTTTTGCCGACGCCCGCTTCGCCGGTGAGGATCGGATTGTTCTGCCGGCGGCGCATCAAGATGTCGATCAGCTGGCGGATTTCGAAATCACGGCCGAGGACTGGATCGACTTTTCCCGCGCGGGCGAGGCCGGTGAGATCGATCGTGAATTGATCGAGGGCCGGTGTCTTGCCGCCGCCAGCCGGAGCAGCAGCGCCGGAACCGCCGGCCGGTGCGCTAGCAACGTCTTCGATCGAACCCGCCGTCACGTCGCGGAGGTCTTTTTGCAGCTGCTCGACATTAATCTTATTGAGCTGCGGCAAGCTACTCATGATGAGCGTGGCCAGGTCGGGCGTGGCAAGCATCGCGAGGAGCAAATGGCCGGAGCGGATTGTGCTGGAGTTGAACTCCACCGACGCAAACGTCCAGGCTTCGCGAATCAGATCGCTGATCTTCGGCGACAGCGACGGCACGCGACTCGCGCCGGTTTTGAATTGTTCGATCGACTTCGTGAGGTCGCGTTCGAGGTGCGATTGATTCAACTCATACTGCCGCAGCAAACGAGCGATGTCAGTGTTCGGCGTTTCCAGCAGTTTGAGGAGCCAGTGCTCCATCTCGACGTTGTAATTGCTTTTTGAGGAACAAAGGCCGGCCGCGTTTTCGAGGGCCCGGCGGCTGTATTCGTTCAACTTGCCAATCAGCGATTTGAGATTGAGAGCCACGTTGTTCTCGCGGGGGAGTAGGGATGAAGTTGAAGGGATGAAGGGAGTAGAGGTTAGAGATAGGGAAGAACAGACTGAAGCGCGATTGCGGCGAATTTGTTACAGACTTAATTGCGTGAGCGTTACTTCGAGCCAGGCAATTTGCCGTTTTTCATGATGTCGCCGAACTTTTCGCCCTTTTCGTTCTTCTCTGATTCCGCTTTTTCGAGGGCGTCTTGAATGAGTTTCTTCATTGCCGGTGGATTGCCTTTCAGGGCATCGATGTCGGCTTTTTTGAGGTGTTTGCCGACCGCCTTGCCATATTCGTTCTTGGCCTTCTTGCCGCCAGGTTCATGGCAGACATTGCACTTCTGCGTGGCAGCATCTTCCTTATAAGCCGGCGGCGGGTTCTTCTCGATGTACCGCTCTTTCCACTCCTTATCGATCGGAGGGAGCGCGAAGAGAACCGGGGCGGCCGCGACAAACACCAGGACCATCGAAATAACCGACGGAAAAGAAGCTTTCATCTGATTCCTCCGCAATCCATCGAGCGAACTACGAACCAAACGACAATTTATTTTCGACGTTGAACACCGCGTCATCCGCAGGTTGTTCGAACGGCTTATTCCTCACCCAGGTATTCCAGCCAAGTCGCGCGCCGGGCGATTCCTTGCCCCCCAGTTGGCACCAGGGAACCTCCGCCGCTTTCAGCGTCGGCTGCACGTCGTAATCGAAACCGCCGCGGACATACACCCTTGTGAGTTGCGCCAGTTTGAGAAATGCGCCGCCCACCGGCAAGTAGTCGAGAAATTGCTTATAGCTGAGCGGGCCGAGGCGGATGCGGAATTTGCCTTGCGATTCCCAGATTCGCGAGCCAATCACGGTGTTCTGGCCAAGCCGAGGCGCTGCCGTTTTGACGGCTGGTTTGGCAGGCGATTGTTTTTTCGTTTCACCAGGCCGGACGACTTCCTCGCGAATGGGCAGACAAGTTCGATACTCGGCTGGCAGTTGCAGCCATTGACCGACGAACTGTTGCACCTTCACTTGCGTCGCAAAGTAACCGCTGAGAAGTTGCTCGAGCCCGATCGCGCTGCGATGCGATTGCGAGAGGAGTCCCGCGTAGTGCCGGAGTGTTTCGTCGGCGACGTTCAAGCGATTGGCGAGTGCACCGCGAACGATATCTTTGTAACGCAGCAGCGAAGTGCCGAAACCGCCGAGGTCGAGCAGGTTTTGCGAGACCTTGTCGAGCTTCGGCCGATCTTCGAGCACGAAGCCGCGAAACTTTTGTGTTCCTTGTTCCTGACGGATGCGACCGATTTTCACGGCCCGTTCATAATCGAACCAGAAGCGATATTTTTGTCCAGCTTCGTGAAACAACATCACCAGGCGATGGTTGAACAGATCGAGAAAGTCACGAAGCACAAAGTCGCGCTTCTGCATCCGCTCGATGACTTTTTCGGTATAGAACCGCGGCAGCGCGCCCATCGAGCCGGTCAGCCCCAGGAACGACACCGTCATCTCAAGCCGGCGTTTCGATTGGTTCGGAAAACTGCGCAGATCGAAAACTTCGCTCGAAGGAAACGACAGCGACTGATGCGCGCGAAAGCGGATCGGCAGCGGTTCGAGCAAGCTGTCGAGATCGACCTTGTGGTCGAACAGCCGCATCTGCCGCAGCGCGTGCATCGCTGCGAAGAATTCGTAGCGGTAAATCGCTTCGCCGAGGAGCGACATGCGCACGGAGTATCCAGGCCGCGCCGGATCGTGATCGGCGTCGGTTGGGTCGATGTCGCTGCCAGCCTTTGACGCGCGGATCCAATCCGCTAACTCAGCGTCAGATGGCCAGTTCTCGGCGGCCATGTTCGCTCCCAGGAGTCGCGCTGTTTCGATTTCGCGATCATCCGCGTGAATGAATTGATCGTGGCATATTGCCCGAGGAAGTGCTCCAGCACGCAAGCGAGCAAGAAGAACCCAGTGCCGGGATACTTCTCGTCGTCGAACGTCAGTTGCACATCCAGGCCGCGGCAAAAACCGCGGGTCTTGCCGTCGAGTATCGGGGCAATGCTCCGCTGACTGTTGATCGAAGTAATGCCTTCGATCATCTGCGCCGTCGTTTGAGACGAGGTGTAATCGTAAAGCCGGAGGATTTCGCGCAGCGCAGCTGCGCCGTCCGAACCGCCGGTGATCGACAGGTGATTGAGCGACAGATGCGAAATGAGTCGCCAGCGATTGGCCGCCTCGCGCAACCGCAACGGCTTGGTGGGTTCGACGGGCGTCGTGATCTTACGCACCGGAGATTGGCCGACGAGTTGAAAGCCCCAAGGATCGGCACCGGATTTTTGCACGTTGCCGGGGACGTCGCGATTGGTACACGTCGTTGTCACAATCGCCACTTCGGCCGGCGGCACGGTGGGATTGAAGTCGAGATCGACAAACGACATGAACACATCCGTGCCATGGTCGTCGTCGCGAATCGACGGCGTGCGGTGATGACACCAGTAGGCCCGCTCGCCCGCGGCTTCGCTATCGTGCTGGAACGAAAAGAACGGTTTGTATTGAATGTTCTCTTTCGTTTCCGGATGGATGCTCTCGACCTCGTCGATCGAATAGACCTCCATCGCGGTTTGCCGGCGAATGTCGGGATAGAGCGGATACTGCGTCTTCGTCCGCGTCAGCCGAATCGGCTCGGTGGTTTGCTTAAACAGGTTGATTATCGGCGTACAGCCGAGACGGAACGTGTCGGTCTTGATCCGCGTCTCGAGTTGGTTCGCCGGTTTGTTCAGAAACACGACGAGTTCGAATTGATCGGTCGCCCGTAGTTGCTGCAGGATGTCGAGCTTGGTGACATCGCAGAACAAAAATTTGTGCGGAAACGTGAAGAATTCGGTCAGCAGCCGATAGCCAGGCAGCGATCGTGGTCCGTAGGGTAGCATTCCTTCGTCAGGACCGTAGCCAACTTGCTGCAAGCACGTTGCAGGGAGAAAGGCGTAGCTGTCTTTGGGATTCACATCGGGAATGCGAACCATCACGCTCACCGCGTGATTGAACAGCAGTTCGTACAGCTGATTGGTCGTTGGCTGATCGCCGCTCAAAAAGAAGCGGAGCTTTTTGATATCGAGCTTGGCCAGCGGATGAGCACTGCGCGATTTGATCTCGATGCGAATCGCCGATTCGGCATCGCGCAGGCGGCGGGGATCGACGACGTCGCTGATCTCGCGGCCGAAGGGCGCGCTCTCGTAGCGCGCCCTGATGATTTCGAGCGGCCAGAGTTCCGCATCTGCCGTGGTACGAAAGCGACAAGGCAAGCCGTTGATCTCGCGCGAAAAAATCTCCGTGCCGCGCGTGATGACCGGTCCGGTGGTGAGATTGCCTTGGGCTGGATCGAGCTCCAGCTGAGCAATCGCCATCGAGGGGATCGGCGCGAGGTAATGCGGATAGAGAATGTTCAGCAGCGAGTCGACGAGTTCGGGAAACTCGTCCTTCAGCTTTACTTGCACGCGGGCGGTGAGAAAGGCAAAGGCTTCGATCATCCGCTCGACGTGCGGATCTTGCGACACGCCGGTGTCTTCGCTCAGCACCAATCGGCCGGCAATGCCGGGGCGTTCAGCGGCGAACTCCTTGGCATAGTGCCGGATGAACGCCAGTTCGCTTTCGTATTCGCGCTCGAGTCGAGTGGCCATTAGGTCTTTTTCACCTTCCACTCGCCGGTGCCGCTTTCGATGACCGTATCGAACTCCACCGGCACGGGGTTGGGTTCGATCTTCAGATTGGCTCGCACCGTCAATCGCAAGCTGCGATCCGACTGCGAAGCCCCTTGCGTGGTGACCACGATATTCGACAGCCGCGGCTCAAAGAGGCGGATCGATTCTTCGACCGCGGCCCGGATCGTTGCCTGCTGTTCGAGGCTGTCGGGGTTCACATTGCTGATATCGGGCAAGCCGAAGGCGATGACCGATTGGCGAACTTCGGAGCCTTCTTCGAGCGGCTCGGCCAAGCCCTGGCGGCTGTTGAGCATCGACGCCAGGTCGCGAAACACGTTGCTCTGCAATTCGCTGAGGGACAGCGATTGCGGATTCTGCGGCGTGGCCTCCTCGTTCGGTTTGATTTCGATCAGCCGATCGAAAACCGAGGCGAGGAGGCGCTGATTACCGGGAATACGTGTCACAGAGTTATTGCCGGGAGTACCCGGAGTTTTTGCCGCGAGGATGAAGAATGAAAGTAAGGCGCAGTATCCCACACCTTATCGGCTAGCACTCCCTCCCGATCGTAAAACCACCCGGTTTGTTACGATCCTGCCGCCCATGCCTTCTCTGCGTCCTCCGCGACTCTGTGATTCAATCTCCCTACTTCACCTGCATCGAATCCACCAAATCGCGGAATGCCTTCTCATTCTCGGTCACGGTCGCCTTCGGCCCATAGAACTTGAGAAAGTAATTGCCGGCATCCTTGGTCTGCACAATCGCGGCGAGCATCCGATAGTTCTCACGCAGCACCGGCTTGCCGCCAGCGAACGGCGCCGGGTTGTCCTTGTAAGTGCCGGCCACGTCGACCCACTGCACATCTTGACCGCCGACCTTCAGCTTTTCGATCTTGGCTTTGTCTTTGCTGTCACCGCCACCCGGTTGATCGAACTGGCCGATCCAGCGATCGATGTTGGCTTCGACCGTGCCGCCGGCACCCATCACCGTCATGCGGCCGGCGAGTTCGTCACCCTTCGCGGCGGGTACTTCATACTCGACTTCGATGATGCGGACCTTGGGAGTTTTCTTCGTCCAACCGGCGGGAGCTTTGAATTCCAACTTGCCGTCGGCAACGGCGAACTTCGTCGCTTCTTGAGCAGACGCAAAGGAACACAGTGATGCCAACGCCAGAGCGAACAAGAAACCGCAGCGCATACGAAAACCCCTAATGGTGAGACAGCTGATAGCGATGTGCCAAAATCCAGCGGCCATTTTACGGGCTGGGAGTTTCGCCGGAAAGCGACAACTGGCCGGAAATAATGAGGGCCAGAAACACGCCCAAGACCAAGCAGACCATGACGAGCACGACCAGGATCGTTACCGTCGTGGAATTGTTCTTGGATCTGGAATGGCCCGCCGGAATGTGCGGCGAAGAGTATTTAGGAGCCGTGTTCGTTTGCACGCTGAAGACGGGAGCAGCCGCGGCCGCGGGTTTGCCGAGGGAGGGAAAGACCTCGGTTGCGGCCAGCCAATCGACCCAGCCTTCGCGCCAGACGAGCGAATCGGAAGTGACTCGCCCTTCGGCTAACCACTTGCGCATCACATCGCCGCGAGCAGGACCAAACTGGCCACCCGATGGCGGCCGCACAAACCAGGTCGCCAGCGGATTCTCGGCAATCGGATCGCCTGCCAACCCCGGTGGTGGAGGTGGCATGCTGGGCGCGGGGGGCACAAACTGCGGCATCGGCCCCGGCGCTTGTTGCGATGGATAACCGGGCAGAACCGGCTTTTGCGTGTAGGCAGACTGTGGATGCACCGCCTGCACGACGGCCGTTGGGGAAGTTGGTGCTGGCTCCGTCGGCGCGTCTTTGTCGTCATCGCCGTCGCTGCCGAGGCCGGGCTCCGAGCGCTCGGGAATGCGCAGTTTCACGCCGCAATCAGGGCAGACCCCTTTCTTGCCAGCCAAGAACGATTTTACGTTCAGCTTGTGGCCGTTCGGACAATGAAAACGGATACCCATAATCGCCTAATCTCATTTCCCGCGCGCACAGCACCCCCTCAGGGCCAACCGCCGGACAGTTGCTATTATAGATAACGGCCGCTCGAATTGAAAAACCCGTTGAAAACCTCAGCCCAAGATCCGGGCAATTTGCCCACGGAAGAATCGTTATGACCGAACCGGACTCCCCGGGCGATGACCTGCCCGAAGGTCCCCTGGAAATCGCCATTTGCGGCGACCTGACCGAGCGGGAAGCCGAGATCACCGAAAAGCTGTTCGATGTGCCCCCAGGCGGCGACTGCGTTATTTATTTCAATTCGCCGGGCGGAGCGGCTTACAGTGCCTATTCACTCGCCAGCCTGATTAAACTCCGCGGTTTGAACGCGACCGGCATCGTTGTCGGCGAGTGCTCCTCGGCGGCCATCTGGATTTTCGCCGCCTGTCGTCGTCGCCTAGTTACGCCCCACAGCGTGTTGCTGTTTCATCCCATGAAATGGCAAAGCGAAGAGCATGTCATCATTGCCGAAGCAGCCGAATGGGCTCGGCATTTTGTGCACCTCGAAAAAGATATGGACGAACTCCTCGCGCGGCTGTTTGGCGTGCCGCTGGAGACGCTCAAGCCTTGGTTGAATCCGGGTAGCTATGTGACTGGCAGCCAACTCGTGACCGCTGGCCTGGCGGAAGCGATCGGCCTCGAGCCGTTGCCGGAGCTGATGCCGCCACCACCGCCCAAACCAACTGCCAAATCGCGTAAGTAGAACGAACCAAACTCAGGAGCCTGCTAATGATCATTGGCGTGCCGCGGGAAATCAAACGGGATGAGTACCGCGTGGCGATGCTCCCCGTCGGCGTCGACGAGCTGGTTCGCGCCGGGCATCAGGTGCTGATCGAAGTTGGCGCGGGCCTCGGCAGCGGCATCACTGATGCGGAGTATCAAGAACAAGGCGCCCGCCTCGTGCATTCGGCCGCCGATGTCTACGGCGAAGCCGAACTCATCGTCAAAGTGAAAGAACCGCTTTACCAAGAATGGCCGCTGATTCGCCCCGGCCAGGCACTCTTCACCTATTTCCATTTCGCCGCCAGTCGAGAATTGACCGACGCCATGCTCGGCAGCGGCGCGACATGCATCGCTTACGAAACGCTCCGCGATGCACAAGGCCGTTTGCCGCTCCTCACACCGATGAGCGAAGTCGCCGGCCGCATGAGTATTCAGGAAGGAGCGAAATACCTCGAACGGCCGCAGCAGGGGCGCGGCATTCTTCTCGCCGGTGTTCCTGGCGTGGCTCCCGCTCACATCACGATTCTCGGCGGCGGCATCGTTGGTGCGAACGCAGCGAAAATCGCGGCCGGTTTTCAAGCCGATATCACGTTGCTCGACGTCAACATGGATCGCCTCCGCTATCTCGACGACATCATGCCTCCGAACGTCAACGTTCTTTACAGCGATCGCCACACGATTCGATCGCAGTTGAAACTCGCCGATCTCGTCATCGGGGCCGTGCTCATCCCGGGCGCTCGCGCGCCGAAGCTCGTCACGCGGCAAGACCTCAAAGTGATGAAGCCCGGCAGCGTTATCATCGACGTCGCTATCGACCAAGGCGGCTGCATCGAAACGAGCCGGCCGACCACGCACAGCGATCCGACCTACATGGAAGAAGACGTGCTCCATTACTGCGTCACGAACATGCCCGGCGCGGTCGGCCGCACCAGCACGTTTGCGCTTTGCAACGTCACGCTGCCGTGGGTCATGCAACTCGCCCAGCGCGGCATCGACGACGCTTGCCGCGAACTTCCTGCGCTCGCCTCCGCCGTCAACATCCGCCGCGGCCAAGTCACCTACCGCGCTGTTGCCGAAACCTTCGGTCTGCCGTTTTCTGCTTAGAAGTAGCTGTAGCTGAATTCGCCAGAATTCAGAAGAAGCTGGTTCGATTTTCATTTCCTAGTTCACTCGCAACTCTCCGAATTCTGGCGAATCCGGCTACTTCAGATGAATCATAAACCCGTTGAAACCATGCGTTGGATCGGCGACGAGCAAACCGGCTCGTTGTCTCTCATCGATCAAACCCGCCTCCCGCTCGAACTCATCGAGCTCAACTGCACGACCGTCGAGATGGTGTGGGAAGCGATCAAGCAACTCCGCGTCCGCGGCGCTCCTGCCATCGGCATCGCGGCCGCGTATGGCGTGGTTGTTGGATTGCAAACCGTGAAAGGCCAGAGCGAAGCCGCTTTCGATGCGCATTTGACCAAGGCCATCGAATACCTTGCCGGCAGCCGGCCCACGGCGGTCAATCTGTTTTGGGCTCTCGACCGGATGCAGCGTCGCGCGAAAGAACTCCGCGCGACCAAATCTCCCGCCGAAGTCCACCGGCTGTTGCTCACAGAAGCGAAAGCCATTCACGACGAAGATCGGGAGCTCTGCCGCGCGATCGGCCGTCACGGCGCGGCGCTCATCCCGAGCGGTAGCGGTGTGCTCACTCACTGCAACGCCGGCGGCCTGGCGACGGCGGAATACGGCACTGCGTTGTCGGTTTTCTTTACCTGTCAGGATCAAGGTAAAGCGCTCAAAGTCTTCGTCGATGAAACTAGGCCGCTATTGCAAGGCGCCCGTCTGACCGCCTGGGAACTCACTCAGCGCGGCATCGACGCCACGCTGATCTGCGACAACATGGCCGGCCAGGTGATGCGCGAGGGCCGCGTCCAAGCCGTTGTCGTCGGCGCCGACCGCATTACCGCCAACGGCGACACCGCCAACAAAATCGGCACGTACTCGGTCGCTGTTCTCGCCCACGCCCACGGCATTCCGTTCTACGTCGCGGCACCGACGACCACGTTCGACCTGACGCTCGCCACTGGCGATCTCATTCCCATCGAACAGCGCGCCGCGACCGAGATCACCCACGGCTTTGGCCGCCAAACGGCCCCCGAGGGCGTCGCTGTCTACAACCCCGCCTTCGACGTCACTCCGGCCCGCCTGATCCGCGGCATCATCACCGAGCGCGGCGTGATTGATCCGGTGAATGAAGAGAACATTCGGCGCGTCGTTTCTTGAGTGGCTGCGCTCTAGCGATCTACTAACTTTGGTAACTGGGCGAGAAAAACTATATAGTGACTTGCCGTAGCAACGACGAAAGTTCACTTGCCACTTCATTTGAACGGAGTTCTCGATGAAGGCGAACGTCTTTTCGGCCATTACATTTTTTGTTGTTGGAACTCTTAGTGCCGCGCTTGGTCAGGAGACCAAAGTTGCTGTTCCGGTTGTTGAGCTGGGTAAAGGTTACGAACTAATCGGCAGATTGCATGAACCACTCGGCAAAGTGGTTCGCGTTAAAGGCTTCGTTGTTGAAGGCAGCTCTAAGGGCTTTGACAGTAACGATAACTTCCGCGTGCAGCGCATCAATGGAAAGGCGACGCAGGAGTACATTCAGTTGCAAATGGACGATGAGACTCACGCGGTTCCCACGCAAGAGAAAGACAAGATTCGCCCCCAGCGAGGCAAGTCTTACGAGCTGGAGGGTTATGAAACTGGCGGGTTTGTCGGACATCCGGACCTGGGAGCGGGGCCGTTCTTCCAAACAGTTCCGCATTACTTCCGTCTTGAATTCTGCTTCGTCCGCGTTAAAGAAATTCCTGCTGTAACCTTCACACCAGCCGATTTCATTGGACGCCGGGCAATACTGCAGGGAATAGCTCGGGACAAAGACGGCCAAGCCATCATGGATGGCGAGCAATGGCAAGTCATTGTCAATCCCAAGGCGCCTTGGCCTAAGGAGATACTTGAGAAGAAGGTTGAAACTCTCGGAATGTACAATCCAGGCAAACCAGACTACGACAATCCGAAGGCAGTCGAGGTTTTCACACTCATCGACGGTTCGGCGCGCCCGGTCGATCTCGCTGATCAAGTAGGTCAGAAGGTTGAGCTGCGAGGTCGCGCGACGAGCCGAAATGGGGTTTGGTGGTTTGAGTTTCGTGACCAGGACATCTATGTCGAGAATTTAGAAGAAATGCCGGGTTGGAGCGAAGAAGTTAGCCGTCAACCGATCGTCATCCGCGGAGTGCTGGCTAAGGCCAAGCTGCCGCGAGTCGACCAGGTCTCCGTCAAGGCAAATCGCAACTTGCGAGACTACTACATCGTGCGGCAGGCAACTTGGGCGGTCGCCGGTAAGCTCCTTGGTCCCGAGGAACCCACGCTGCAACGCTGGATTGCTACGAACTCGATTGATGACAAGGACGAGTGAGCTATGGAGCGATTAATTCTGTGGCTGGGTATCTTCCTCATATCCCACGTCTGCACTGTCGCCGCTGAGCCGAAGGATGCCCGCGGCGAAATCTTCGGCCTCGATAAACTCCACGAATTCCATCTGACCGTCTCGGCCAAAGACTACGCTGCCATGGATCCGCCGCAGCCCGCCGGTTTCGGCGGCAGGCCGGGTGCGGCTCCTGCGCGGCCGGTGCTGAATCCTGCCGATGCGGGCGCGGGGAATTTTGGGTTTGAGTTCGAGTATGTCCATGCTGATTTGGAAGTGGAGGGCAAGACCTATAAGGACGTCGGTCTGCGCTACAAAGGGAGCGGCACTTATATGATGTCGCAGCGGCAGGCCAAACGCTCGTTCAAGATCGATCTCGATCGCTACGGCGGTGAAGCGACGTTTCATGAGCACAAGAAGCTAAACCTCAACAGCGGTGTGATGGATCCCACCAAGGCCCGCGAGGTGCTGGCCTACGAAGTCTTCCGCGCGGCTGGAGTTCCCGCGCCGCGAACTGCGCTGGCCATCGTGACGCTCACCGTGCCGGGTAAGTTCGAGCGCGAGATGCTCGGCGTGTACACGCTCGTCGAGCAAGTCGACAAGCCATTTCTTAAGACGCACTTCGGCGATAACAGCGGTCTGCTTCTCAAGCCGGAAGGAATCCGCGGCGTGCCGAACCTGGGCGATGAAGTTGCCAGTTACGAAAAGCTCTACAACCTCAAGAGCGATGCCAAGACTGCTGATTGGAAACGGCTGATCGAGTTCACACGCCTCGTCAACAAAGCCGACGACGCCGAGTTCCGTGGGCAGATCGCAGAGAAGTTCGACATCGACGCCTTCACGCGTTTCCTCGCGGCGAACACGCTGTTGTCGAGCATGGATGGCTTTATCGGCGTCGGCCACAACTACTATCTCTATCTGTCGCCGAAGACGAATAAGTTCGCCTTCATTCCCTGGGACCTCGACCTCGCGTTCGGAGCCTTCCCGATGTACGGCAATACTCAGCAACTGGCCGATCTGAGCATCGAGCATCCGCACGTCGGCGAAAACAAACTCATCGATCGCTTGCTCGCCATGCCCGACGTGAAGACCGCCTATCGTGAGCAACTGCGCAAATTGATCGCCGAGCTTTTCAATGCTGACAAGCTCGGCCGTGGGCTTAGTGCCGTGGAAACTCTTTTGAAAGAACCGCTCGCCCAGGATAAAGCTGCGGCCACGAATCGCAAGGAGCAGGGAGGCGGCATGGGGATGTTCGGCGGTGGAACGATGCCGCTGCAAGCATTCATCACGCAACGCGTCACTTCCGTCAACTCGCAACTCGACGGCAAAAGCAAAGGCTACATGCCGACGCAAGGCTTCGGCTTTGGCGGGCCACCGCCCGGTGCCGGTCAGCAATTGGCCAAGCCATTGCTCGACGCGCTCGATGCCGATAAAGATGGCAAAGTCTCGGAAGCCGAATTCACCGTCGGCATGAAGCGGCTATCGGGTGAATGGGATCAAGACAAAAACGGCGCGCTCGATCAAAAAGAAATTGCCGATGGCCTGCAGAAGTTGCTGCCGCGCCGACCGATGTAGTCGGCGCGAGAGACTGCGACGGGCTACGATCGATAGTTCTCATGACAATCGGTGCAGCTCTTGCCGATGTCGCTGGCCGCTTTCGAAGCCTTGTCAAAATTCTTGGTCTTCACCGCATCGACGATTTCCAGCGAGGCGGCTTTCAGCTTATTGCAGATCGCCGTGTATTCGCTGGTGTCGGCATCTTCCATTCCTTCTTTGGCGAGAACTGCGCCGATGGCGGCGAAGATTTCGGCGTCATACAGCAGCTTGTCGGCATTGGCCGTGAAGGCACCTTTGTCGGAGCAAGCCGGCTTCAGTCGCGGCTCGAACACGCTTTCCAGATGCTGCATCAGCGGCGTGCGATTGCAAACGTCTTTCCAAGATGCCTTGGCGTCGCCGTTTTTCCCTTCGAAGGGATTGGCGCCGCCGATCAGGTCTTGCAGTTCTTCTTTCCGCTTCTTGGCTTCGTTGAAGACGCCCGTCGTGCCGACTTTGGAGTTGGCTGCTGTGCGGGCGAATTCGTCGCGAGCCACGGGGGCATTCGCCTTCCAACGAACCTCGCCGTCATATTCGCCGATAATGCCAAAGGTCATGGCGAGCACGCTGAAGTCGCGGCGGGCCGCTTTGTAGCCCTTGCCGGCAAAGTCGCTGGGGGTGGTCACGCCCGTATCGACCTGCTTCTTCATTTCCTTCACGATCCGCTCGAGCGTATCGCCGCTAATAACCCCTGCCCAACCCGAGCCAGCCACGCCCCCCGCTGGCGCCGCAGGGCCGCCCGTCACAGGGGCTTTCCCACCGGTGTTCACGGCAACGGCAGTCCCCGGCTGACCGAGATTGCCGGGCCGTTCGCCTTGCAACCCATCCTTGAACGCATCGGCAAAGAAGTTGGAGTTCGGCTTATCGAATTTCGGCGGCTGAGCCCGCTTGAATGACTTGCCACCTTTGGTCTGAGCCCAGCCCAGGGTGCAGACCATGATGGTCAAAGCCAGGCAACAAAAGCGAACGAACCAGGTACGAGTCATATCACGCCTCAACGGACCGATTAGCTGCGAACGAGCCGGAGAAATGTTCCTAGCAGTCCATTATCAATGAACGAGCGAGCGGAGGCAATGGTTTCGCGCCTACCGAGTTCGTCTTATAGTCGACGTGACTACGATGTGTGCGAAAAACCATGATCTCACTCCAGCTGAACAGCACCGCCACCACGATTGCGCAGGCACAAAACGCGTACAGTGCCCACCGCACCAGCCGCTCCCAGTCAAATGGGGGCGGCAGCGGCTCGTTCAGTTCGCGCGGCGATGCGTAGGGGTTGGGTTGCATCGAAGTATTCTAATCAGACGATTTCGGATTCGCCCCCAGAGGAGACGTTCGCTAGAATACAGGTCGCAAGAAGTATTCAGGAATTAGCCGATGACGCGCAACGAACTGCTGAGCCGAATCTCGATCAATCCCAACGTCTGCTTCGGTAAGCCGTGCGTCCGTGGCCGGAGAATTTGGGTTTCTCTCGTGCTCGACTGGCTGGCGAGTGGCTTGGAAGTTTCGCAAGTCATGCGCGAGTACGATTTAACAAAGGAAGATGTGCTTGCCTGCATTGCGTATGGCGCGGAAATGAGTCGCGAGCGGTATGTCGAGATTGCCCTGGATGCGGCTCGATGAAACTGAAGCTCGACGAGAATTTGAGTCGCTCGGCGGCGGAAATCTTCCGCGAAGCAGGCCACGATGTTCATACCGTCGGCGACGAAGGCTTGTTGGGTTCTACCGACGATGACGTCATCACGGTCTGCCAGCGCGAGGAACGCGGTCTCGTTACTCTCGATCTCGACTTCAGCAATCCTCTGATCTTCACGCCGTCCGAATATCACGGCATTATGGTCTTGCGCCTGTCGGCTCACCCCAGTCACGACGAACTGCTGCTGGTTTGCCGCACCTTGCTGCAGGCACTGGAAAAGGAAGCCGTTCTAGGGAAGCTCTGGAGCATCGAGCGCGGCCGGGTGCGCGAATATCGACCTGAATCGTCGGGTGAGAATTGAATCGTTAGTTCACGACATCTGCCGCCGCGGCAAAACGGCGGCTATCATGGGCGAAACCATCACCACAGGAGTTTCCCATGATTGCCCCCGAACTTGTGCCGCCGGTCCGCGTACTCATGGGACCTGGTCCGAGCGATACGCATCCCCGCGTGCTGCAAGCCCTCGCCAAGGGAACGGTCGGCCATCTCGATCCCTATTATCTCGAGCTGATGAACAACCTGCAGAACATGCTGCGGCAGGTTTTTCGCACGCAAAACCCCATGACGATGGCCATCAGCGGCACGGGTTCGGCGGGCATGGAAGCGACCGTCGTCAACCTCATCGAACCGGGCGACACCATGGTGGTGTGCGTTAACGGCGTCTTTGGCGGCCGCATGGTCGATGTCGCCGAACGGGCCGGGGCCAAAGTCATCAAGGTCGAAAAGCCGTGGGGACAGGTCTTCACCGTCGAAGACATCGCGCCAGCTCTCGAGCACAAACCCAAAGTTCTCGGCATCGTGATGGCCGAAACCTCGACGGGCGCTCATCAGCCTCTCGAAGAGATTTCGAAAGCGGTGCACGACGCTGGCGCGCTGCTGCTCGTCGACGCAGTTACTGCCCTTGGTGGTGTGCCAGTCGAAGTGGACAAGTGGAACATTGACGCGATTTACTCCGGCACACAAAAGTGCCTCAGCTGCCCGCCGGGGTTGTCGCCGGTTTCGTTCAGCCCCAAGGCGATGGAAGTGATTCTCTCGCGTAAGACCAAGGTGCAGAGCTGGTACCTCGATGTCTCGATGCTCGCCAACTATTGGGGGCAAAACCGCGTGTACCACCACACCGGGCCGATCAACATGACCTACGGTTTGTATGAAGCGTTGCGACTCGTGCTCGAGGAAGGGCTCGACAACTGCTTCGCTCGCCATCGCAAAAACCACGAAGCTCTGAAAGCCGGCCTCGCCGCGATCGGCATTCGCTACAGCACGCAGGAAGGACACATTCTGCCGCAGCTGAATGCGGTCACCGTGCCCGAAGGTGTTGACGATGCAAAGGTCCGCAGTGCGCTGCTCAACCGCTTTGGCATCGAGATCGGCGCCGGCCTGGGCGCTTACAAAGGCAAGGTCTGGCGGATCGGCTTGATGGGCTATGGTTCGCGCCCGGCGAACGTGCTGCTGATTCTTGGTGCGCTGGAACAACTGCTCGCGGAGCAGGATTACCTGTTCACGCATGGAGCGAGCATCGCAGCGGCGAATGATACGTATGTGTAGAAATAGGCCAAAGCAAGCGGTACTCCGCGCAGCTCCGGCCTACACTTATTTTGTCGGATCTCCACCTGCGTCAATCAGATGCTGATACAGTTCCGCAACGTTGGGGAGGCGACTATAGTCGCCGCCCATCAATCCATCGTATTCTTGTTTGATATACTTAGTCACTCCTATCGTTTGACCAGGGAACACCGGTGCATTTGGATCGGCTCCATGCGCGAGAAACGCGTCGAGGATTTTCACCGGCGACCAGCGGTTTAAAACGACATAAAGGAGCGGCCTGGTTTCAAACCGGGCGTTCGGATCGAGACCATGATCGAGCAGAAATTCCACCAGCTCGACTTCCTGATTTTCGATCGCGCTCCAGGCAAATTGAGGCAGGTCGCGAATCTCTTTCAGGAGCGAGGGATCCTGTTTGAGTTTCTTCGCAACCTTGCCGGGGCCGCTGAGAAACACTTCCGTAAAAAAATCAATCGTGGCGTTGTGCTTCTTCAGAAGTTTGGCCATCGACTTCATTTCGCCGGCAGCCGCCCAGTAGATCGGAGTGTGATCGAAGTTGTCCGCGATGTTGGGATCAGCGCCGAGTTCTAGCAGCACTTGGACGGGCTTCGATTTGTCGTTGTTGACGACGGCCCGCACCAGCGGCGTTTCGCCTTTGTCGCCGCGGGCATTGATGTCGCTCCCCATTTCTACCAGCAGCCGAATCAAGTCGACCTTGCCGCTGCCCGCCGCATAGTGGAGTAGCGTGTCGCCCAAAGAGTCCGTTGCCGTTACCAACTGCGGATCGCTACGGATCGCAGCTTCGGCAGCCACCTGGTGGTTCACAATCAGATGAGAAACATCTTCGATGGATGGATTTGCCATGGGAATCCAATTGCGGAATTGCGTTTCCTGTTAATCCCAAATCTTGATCTCATCACGATTGAGATTCAGATGCCGGCGTTGGGCTTCGTCGAAGTCGGTGGGATAGGGCGTTTGCCAAAGGATGACTTCGCGATACGCCTGCCACATTTGCCAAGCGGCGGTTGCCGCGCTCATGCCGCCAACGCCGGTTCCGAGACCGGGGATTGCCACGCTGTTGATGGCTGGCGACAGTTGGTGATGAATTACCGTGGAAAGAATGGCTTTCATCGCCAGGTAGGGATTGATGGACTGCCGGAGTTTCATGGGCACACGAATCGTTGGCGCAGATATGAGCCAGGGAATGCGTTCGTCGCCGGTCGACATCACGATCGCTTCGCCGACGAGCAGTTCACCGAGTGGCCGAGCAGCGATCAACTGCTGAAGCTTCTTTTGCAAATCCCAGCCGAAGCGGTTCGATAGGGCGATGTCGAGACCGCCATCCATGAAGCCAAACGAGTTTGCCGGGCTGACGATCGCGTCGACTTGCAGCTGACAAATGTCCTGGTCGTGTATCTCCACATCGGCTTCATTCGCGAAGTGGCAGCGCCATTCGTCGCCTAGTTCCGGGCTGCCATAATGTACGAGATGCCATTTCAAGACGTTATTTTCCCTTAGCGGCCAAGCACGCCGCATATCCAAGAACATCGCCCTGTTCTTTGCAATAGGCGAGGACCGCGTCGAACTGTTTGGCTTGCGTGGCAAGTTCGACCAGCGACGGCGCAAGGCCGATCGGCTGCACGCACTTGGGCTTGATCTTGATGCCGGCCACGATGGCTTCGGCGGGGCGGTTCAGGCGGGCGAGCAAGTCGACGAGCGTTTCGAGCGGCGCGGTGCCGTTGTACTGTGGGTCGAGCAGTTCGGCTTTTTGCTCGAAGTAGGCGATGGCTTCTTCGACGTTCTGGCCGAGCAGGGATTGAAAGTAAAGAGCGTTGGCCGGGTACTGATCGGCAAAGGGCTCGTCTCCCTGATATTGAAATTGCTGGCTCAAGCGGCGGCCGTACTCGGTCAGGTCGAGGGCCATCCGCAGATCGGCGGCGTCGCTGAGGACGCGAGCGTTGCGGACGGTGGAGGCCAGGTGCGTGGTATCGATGTGATAGGCGTTCTCTTGGAACAGCCATTCGCGATCGCGGATCAATTCGAGCAGTGTGTTGCCGGCCGGGTTGGCGCCTTCTTGCTTGGCAATGTCGTGCTTCACGCTGCCGAGCAGATCGCTGTGGACCTTTTGCAGCAACTTGCGAGCGGCGGGCTGTTGTTCGCTGCGGGGACGGCGAGCGACCGATTGGTCGTACTGCGTGATCGAGCTGCACGTGCCGTACTGATCGATCATCAGCTGAAAGCCGCGGCCGATGTCGACGCCCTTGTGAAGCAGAACCTCGATCAGTTCTTCGGCGTTGTCT
This sequence comes from Anatilimnocola floriformis, assembly GCF_024256385.1. Lineage (NCBI taxonomy): Bacteria > Pseudomonadati > Planctomycetota > Planctomycetia > Pirellulales > Pirellulaceae > Anatilimnocola > Anatilimnocola floriformis. The sequence continues at coordinate 4,922,074 of NZ_JAMLFW010000001.1, read as the reverse complement.
TCATCGGCTTCGATGTCGGCGAGCAGTGCGCGGGCCTCGGCCGGTTCGCCGACCGGGCGCAGGTACATGTAGCCTTCGCGGATCTTGCCTTGCTTGAGCAGCAGCGAGCCGACCTCACGGCAGGCGGCGATCAGCCCGTCTTCGAGTTCCTTGCGCTGCTTTTCCGTCAGTCCTTCGTTGTTGTCCTTGGTCTGCAACGGCAAGCCGAGTTGCAAACGGGTTTGCATCTTGAGGGCTTCGAATAGTTCATGATAGCGCTTTTCGTCGCGGAGTTGTTGCGCGGCTTGCGCGAGCACCTGGGCAGCGCCGCCGCTGGCGAGCGAGGACTGCAATTGATCGAACGAAGCAGTGGCGGTGGCAGCGGAACTCATGGACACATCGCTCATAGAAGGGCGGGAGAACCAATGGGCGGGAATACGTTATCGTACCAAGCCCAGGAGAAACTCGGCTACTGGTCGCGAGAGATGCACGCCGCTAATCTGACCGCTGTCCCCGGGAGGGCGAGGCTCCCGCCGAGCCGTGACCTGCTGGGCGACGTCGTTCTGCATACCTCGGCTCGGCAGGCGTCTCGCCCTGCCGAATCGCGGTACTTCGAAAGTTTATCCGATGCCTAAAATCTTGATGCCGCTCGGCGATGCTACCGAGGCGCTCGATACGTTTTATCCTTTCTTCCGCCTGCAAGAAGCCGGTTATGAAGTAGTCGTCGCGGGGCCGGAAGCGCGACTCTACCACACGGTGCTGCACGAGATTCCGCCAGACTCCAGCATTCCTTGGGATATCACGCAGGAACGTCCCGGCTACTTCATCAAAGCCACGATGGCGTTTCGCGATTGCCGCGGCAGCGACTTCGCCGGCATGTTCATTTCCGGCGGCCGAGCGCCGGAATACATCCGCTACGATCAAGATCTGCTCCGCGTGACGCGCGAGATGGCCGACGCGGGCAAGCCCATCGCCTCGGTCTGTCACGGTGTCGAGATTCTCACCGCGGCCAACATCATTCAGGGTAAGAGTGTCACCACGGTTGCCAAGTGCCAACTCGATGTCGAGCAAGGTGGCGGCAAGTATGTGAACAAAGAAGTGGTGATCGACGGCCGACTGATCTCGGCCCGAACGTGGCACGATAACGCGCCGTTGATGCGTGAGTTTCTGAAAATGCTGGAAGGGGCGCGGTAGCGGAAGCAGAATAAAGCTGTCTCGTCTGTCCTCAACTTGAGTTGGCACCCATGAATGAACAACCTGTAAACGCACAGCAAGCCGTCGCTGTGCGACAAATTATCTGGCGCGACATTTTTCCCTGGCTCATCCTCATGCGCTGCTTTCGTCTCGCGATCGCACCGGGGCCATTGATGCTGGCGACGGCGGCCGTCGCGTTCACCTCGCTGGGTTGGTGGGAAAGTGCGTTCATCCTGCCGAAGGTAGAGCGCGAGCGCGTTCGTCAGCCGCTGCTGCTGACCGAAGCCGTAGCCACGCATCCGCACAGCAACATGACGCAATTTCCGCAGCACACGTTCGGCACGAATCTGCCGCTCGAAGGTGCCGCCACGGTACCGTTTAAACGACTGGCAGAACCAGCGCTGGAGATCTTCAGCGCCGACACTTCGTTTCGGCATGTCGTTTACTACGGCATTGGCTTTTTGATTTCTGCTGCCGTGTGGGGATTTTTCGGCGGGGTGATTTCACGCCAAGCCCTGGTGCAGTTGGGTTGCGATACGACTTACGACTGGCTCGATGCGGCCCGGTTCGTTGCGCCTCGCTATCTGCAGTACGCGCTCGCTCCGCTTGCTCCCCTCTTCGCACTGTGCGTGATGGGCTTGCTCGTCGTACCGCTGGGTTTGCTCATGCGACTCGAGATCGGTGTGTTTCTCGCGGGGCTGTTGTGGATCTTCGTGATCGGCCTGGGGCTGGTGGCGGCGTGGCTGATTGTCGGTTTGTTCTTTGGCTGGCCGCTGATGTACGGTGTGATCGGTTCGAAGCGCGATGGTGATGCACTGCAAGCCTTCAGCGATTCGTTTTCGTACGTCTACGGCAAGCCACTCCACTATTTGTGGTACGCACTGGTGGCGATTTTCCTCGGCGGTTTGGGGCTGCTCATCGTTCACCTCTTCGCGACCTCGGCAATCGAGTTTGGTTGGTGGAGTGCTTCATGGGGCGCTGGAGCAACTCGGATTGCTTTGATTCGCCAGCAAGTGACCGAAGTTCGACTGGGAGCCAACGTCGAAGCGCCGATCATGCGCGAGGGGGGCGTCGAACTAGTTGCGCTCGTCCTTAGCCTGGTTGAAGTCGTCGAGCGGGCGGCTGCCTACAGCTACTTCTTCGTCGCTTCAACTGCCATTTTCCTGCTGATGCGGTTGGCCGTCGATGATAAAGAGATGGATGAAATCCAGCTCGAAGAGGACGAAGAGATTCTCGAAACCGCCCGGAAAGGAATGCTGAGCGACGAAACGCCCGCGGCGCAGCAACCGCCGCCGCCGGGTGCGACGGTTGCATTTGATACTGCAGCGCCACCGACACCACCGCCAGCCGTGAACACGACGGAGATCACTACGCCACCTGCCGAGAGTACTCCGCCACCTCAGATTCCACCGGCCGAACCACCACCGAGCAGCGACAGCGCTGACCGGTAAACCGCGCGGAGGCCGTTGTGACTTTGCTGCAAGGATCGCTCATCGCGCTGGGCGTGTGCGTCGCGCTGTTGATCAGTTGGTTAATTTACTTGCGGTTGTTCAGCCAGTTCGGGCCGCTGCAAGCGATTTTTTATTTCGGCGCATCGATCTTGGTGCGCTGGCAGTGGCGTGCGAAATTACCAAAGAAATTGCCGATTCCCGAGCTCGAGGGAGCGGTCATCGTTTGCAATCACCGCAGCAGTGTTGATCCGTTCTTTGTGCAGATGGCCTCGCATCGCAAGATTTATTGGATGGTGGCGCGCGAGTTCGTCGAGAATCCGCTCTTCGGTTTCTTCCTTCGCATTTGTGAAGTAATTCCAGTCCGCCGGAGCGGCGTCGATACGGGGGCGACGAAAACTGCCCTGCGATACACGGCGGCCAAAGGTCTGGTCGGCATGTTCCCTGAAGGGCGGATCAACATGACCGAGCAACTGCTGCTCCCTTGCCGGCCTGGGGCGGTTGTGATCGCGCTGAAGTCGCGCGTGCCGTTGCTGCCGGTTTACATTCAGGGCTCGCCGTATCGCAAAACGGCTTGGAGTCCGTTTCTCATGCGGGCTCGCGTCGAAGTGCGCGTCGGAGAATTGATCGACGTCTCGGAGTTCTACGGTCGCGAAGATGATTCGGAACTCGTGCAGCGATTGATGCTCCGGGTGCTGCGAGAAGTTTGCGTGCTCGCGGGGCAACCCGATTTCGAAATCAAGCTCGCCGGCCGAAACTGGAAACCGACGGCAGAAGAAATCGCCGCCGATGTCGCGGCCAGCGAAGAACGGCGAAAACGAACGCCGTAAGTGAAGCGTTCGAGCGCATAAACGAATCGGCCGGCACAATCGCTACCGCGGGCTTTCTCAGCCGACAGCCGGTTTGCGACCCATATTTGGAGAGACGCCACTTTTCTGGGAGTTCTCCGATGCGCTTGTTCGCCGCCACCGCCGTTGCTGTCTTCTGCTTTGCTGGTTTCTGTCAGGCCGCAGAAGGTCGCAAGCCGCAGATTGAGTTTCAGGAAGAGACCTACGTCCTGGCGTTTTCACAGGCCAATCAGTTCGAAGCCCTCAACGAGTATGTTCCCGAGAATGAGACGATCGACGAATGGAGCTCGCTAATCGCGATTCGCACTTACTCGGGACGCAAGGATTATCGTGAGCTCGCCGGGCGTCTGGTGCAGGCCTTGAAGCAAAAGAATCCGCAAGCTCGTGCAGCCGTTCTGATGAGCCCCGACGGCAAGCGAACTAAGGTCGACTTTGTGACGTGGGACACCGCTGCCGAAATCACCGAGTTCAATATTTTCATCTATCAGCTCAGCGCCGATGGCCAGGGCGTTCTGGTGCAGCAATATGCCGAGCGGGCCTATGGTAAGGAAGAGGGACTGGAGTTGCTACGCGAACTCAAAGACCGCCGGCCGAAGCTGCTAGCAGAGATCGCCGATTTTGCGTTCCCGGCGATTCGCAAGAATTAAGCGAAATTTTCGCTGTTACCGACAGAATCGTTATGATCGCACTTTGTGGCCAGCCGATAACGGATTAAGCTTCCCCCTCGCTAGTTACCTTTCGCTTGGGGGTTCGCATGGACGCGACGACCACGGCTACGGCCACTGCTTCGACAAATCTGGTCACGACGAGCCCGGCTGCCAAAAGTACAGCCACCAAAAAGTTCTACGTCGAGCTCATCAAGCCTTCGCACTATGATGACGACGGCTACGTGATTCAATGGTGGCGAGCCTTCGTGCCGTCCAATTCTCTCGCCTGCATGTTCGGCATTGTGCGCGACTGCGATGAGCGCAAGGTGCTCGGCGACAACACCGAGATCGTCATCAACGCGTATGACGAATGCCACACCATCGTTCCGATCAAGCAGATCATCAAGCGGATCCAGGCCAACGACGGCCAGGGCGTGGTCTTCATGACTGGCGTGCAGTCGAACCAGTTTCCGCGCACGGCCGATATCTGCCGCGAACTGCGGGCCGCGGGAATCAAAGTTGTCATCGGCGGCTTTCACGTCAGCGGTTGCTTGTCGATGCTGCCCGAATTGCCGGCCGACATCAAAGCAGTTCAAGACCTCGGCGTGTCGCTGTTTGCCGGTGAAGCCGAAGGGCGGATGGAAGACTTGCTGAAATCAGCAAGCGCGGGAACCCTCAAGCCGATCTACAACTATCTCAATGATCTGCCCGATATGCAGAAGCAGGTCACGCCGTTTTTGCCGACCGCGATCGCGAAGAAGTACATGTACTTCACCGCCTTCGATGCGGGCCGTGGCTGTCCGTTTCAATGCAGCTTTTGCACGATCATCAACGTGCAAGGCCGCAAGTCGCGACATCGCGACGCCGACGATGTCGAAAAAATGCTGCGGCAATACGTGGCCAACGGTATCACGCAGTTCTTTATCACCGACGACAACATGGCCCGGAACAAGAACTGGGAAGCCATTTTCGATCGGATCATCGAGCTGAAGAAAAAGGAAAAGTGGCCGCTACGCTTCGTGATTCAAGTCGACACGATGTGTCACAAGATTCCGAACTTCGTCGAGAAAGCGACGGCTGCCGGCGTGAACCGGGTTTTCATCGGCATGGAGAACATCAACCCTGACAACCTGGTTCACACCAAGAAGTTTCAGAACCGCATCACCGAATATCGCAAGCTGTTGCAAGCCTGGCGAAACAAGGGCGTGGTGACGATCGCTGGTTACATTCTCGGTTTTCCTGCCGATACACCGGAGTCGATCAAACGGGATATTGCCGTCATTCAGAAAGAACTGCCGATCGACATTCTGGAGTTCTTCATCCTCACGCCGCTGCCGGGCTCGGCTGATCATCAAAAGATGCATCGCGAAGGTGTGGTGATGGACCAGGACATGAATAAGTACGACCTCGAGCATGTGACGACGAGTCACAGCAAGATGTCGGACGACGAGTGGCAGCAGGTGTATCGCGACGCCTGGCATCAGTACTATAGCCCCGAGCACATCGAAACCTTGATGCGCCGCGCAGAGACGCTGAAGTTCGGCGCCGAAAAAGTGAAGTGGGCCATCGCGACCTATTACGGCAGCTATCGCTACGAACATGTCCATCCGCTGCAGTGCGGCGTGTTTCGCCACAAAGTGCGGACCACGCGGCGCAGCGACATGCCGGTCGAAAATCCTCTCGTGTTCTATGCCAAACGGGCGTGGGAGATCTTCCGCACGTATGCCGGCTTCGCGAGCTTCACGCTCTATCTCGAACGCATGCATCGGAAGATCAAGAAGAACGCCGCCGCCAAGCAGTACACCGATCTGGCCCTGACGCCTGTGGTGGATTCGGAGGAAGAGGAAGCGCTGCAGATTTACTCGCTGACCGAAGCGGCGAAAAATGTCGCGGCCAAGACGAAGGCCCTCGCGAGTCGTGGCACTGCTCCTGTTGCTCCCGCTGCTGCGACAAAGCTCATGCAGATTGGGACGCGAAAGGCGGCGTGATCCGTAGGCCGGAACAAGCGTACTCGCGCAGTTCCGGCAAAGCGGAAACTTAGCTTTCACTCGCCGGTCTTGCCGGAACTGCGCGGGGTACCGCTTGTTCCGGCCTACTTCGCAGCCAAACCTCGTAACCGGCGAGCGGCACGAGCCAGCTCAGCCAGGCGTTGGCGATGTAGGCTGCGGGAATGTCCCAACCGCTGACTGACAGCGCGCCGCCAATCACGCGCAGTAACAGCGGCGAGGCCAGCAGCAAGAATGTGCGAATGGCCCATTGCTGATGCAGCGCGAATTTTCTGCGGCGTGCGAGCGAAATCGCCTTGCCCAGCGTGCAGGCCGTGCTCAGTGTAAGCGAGGCGAAACCTATGCCGGCGAGTGGACCGGCGAACGCTCGGCCCGCCATCCACAGGCCGCTCGGCAAGAGTACGGCGAAGACCAGCACCCCCAGAATTCGTCCGGCCCAGCGATGGGCCTTCTGCAGCGCTGAGCGACTGCTGCTCCAAAGCAAAAAAGCAGCCAATAGAATCGCCGGCGGCCCGCTGATGATGTGCGAGTAAAACGCCGCGGCATAGAGCGGCGTGAATGTCTCTTCGCGGCCGATGAGAAACGCAGCGGTTTGAAAGTTCGGCGGAAAGTAGAGGCGATATTCCCAGACGATGCCGATCAGCACGCGCACGCCGAGCAGTGTGATCGCAGCGAGCAAGATTTTTCGTAAGTTTGCGTTCACTGCGCCGCGTCCTCTCGCCGAGCGAAAGGCGACAATGCCTACTCTTTGACCCGTTCCATGAAAAACTGCACCTTGGGATCGGCCTGCGCATTCGCCGCTTTCAGGAATTGCTTCACGTAGCGCTGCGGGGCCTTTTCTTCGGGGACTTTGAAGTTGTCGCCCTTCTGCAGGATCGGCCGATCTTCGAACATTTGGCCGAATTCTTTGGTGTTGCCGGCGGCTTGGCAGGGGAACCAATGGCCGTTGCCGGCCGCGTCCTCCAAATAAAATTCGGGATAAGTGTGCCCCGGCACCCAAACTGCGCGGGCGGGAATCTTGTTCGCACGGCAGAGTGCGATGAACAGGCTCGATAGTTCTTCGCAATCTCCTTCGCCATCCTTCAGCGCAGCGATGGCGGGTTTGATGTCGGTCGCGAATTTGTATTTCACATTCTCGCGCACCCAGTTAAGAATCGCTTCGGCTTGATCCCAGGCTTTATCTTTCCCCTTGATGATCTCGGGGGCGAGCTTCTTGATTTCGGGCGAATTGACTTCGATGTATGGACTCGGCTGCAGCAACTTGGTGAGTTCTTTATTGAGCTTCGTGGGAATCACGAAACCGTCGGTTGATTCCGGAGGCAGGATTTCGCGAATCGTGGATTCGTAAATCTGCTCGACGCTGGCCGTCTCTCCTTTGGCGAGGCGGGGAATGTTCACAACGAGCTGCTTCACGCCGCCGTCGAGATTGCGATACGTCACGCGGCAGTTAGGCGAGATGGTTTCGCTGACGAGCTTCACGCTTTGCTCAGGCCAATCCATGGGCACGGCCCAGGTGGCGACGATGCCAGTCACGCTTCCGGCCGAAGCGTCGATCTTGAAGCCGGCGCGGACTTGCTTGGTCTGTTCGCGGCCGAAACGGATCTGCGGTTCGGCGGCTGTGGTGACGAGCGAGCAACAAAAGAGAAGGGTGAGCGGGAGAATTGATTTCATGGTTCTTTCCTCGCTAAGCGTTTGGCAGTTTCGCTTTTGGCTGAAAGTCGTCCTCTCGCGCCGACGCTACGCGCTACCTTAGCAGATTACCGTTCAAACTTGCGCACAAATTCCACTTCCGGCTTACCGCCGGTGTTTCCTTTGCCAGTCAAGTGCTCGGCTACGAACCGCTGCGGGTCTTTCATTTCGGGCACGCGAATGTTGTCGCCGCGCTGCAGAATGACGGTCGCCGTGGGGCGAAAGCCGAAGGCTTTTTCACCTTTCAGCACGACCGGAAACCACATTCCCTTGCCGTCGGCGTCTTCCAGATAAAACTCGGCCTGGGTGGCATCCGGAATGAACAGCACGCGGGCCGGCACTTTGTGAGCGCGGCAGCAAGCGACAAAGACCGAGGCAAAGTCATCGTCCGAGCCCGCGCCATCCTTCAGCGCCATGGCAGCCCCTTTGATCTTGGAGGTGTCGAGGCGAATCTTTTCACGCACGGCTTCGTAAATGCCGTTCACTTGTTCCCAAGCCGTTTCTTTGCCGTCGGTCGCTTCCTTGGTGAACGATTTCACTTTGGGATTGGCGATTTCGATTTGCGGGCTCGGCTGCAGGTATTTGCGGACGTCCCCTTTGAGCGTTTTGGGAATGACCAAGCCGGCGGTATCGGTCGGCGCCTTCGATGACGACAGGCTGGTAATTTCGAACGTATACAGCACGTTGGCGGTTTCGCCGGCCGTGAGTTGCGGCACGCTGAAGACGACTTGCTTCGTATTGCAATCGCCGCTGCGGAGCGAGTGCTGGCGAACTGCCTTGGAAATGTCTTCCGTGACCGGCTTCACTTGCTGATCGTCCCAATCGGTGGGCACGGCAAACGTGCCGGTCAGTCCCGATACCGGGCCGCCGACGGCGCGGATCTTCACGCCCACCACGTAGCGGTTGACGACCTTCTGATCCAGCTTCGGCCCGATCGCGCCCGCTTCGGCAACTCCTGGTTTCGGGTCGTTGCTTTGAAACTGGCCGAAGACGGCGGAAGTGCTACTAAGAATCAGACAGCAACAAAGTAGGTAACGCATTTTTGGTTCGAAGTTTGAAGTTCGAAATTCGGAGTGCAACACGAATCGGCCTCTTATCCATCCTAGTTCGCTTGCTGGCGAAACCACGCTAGCGATGTCGATTTCTGCCGATACAACCGGCAGGTTCGGAAAACTCGGTGCAAATTGCCAGGTTCATTCAACCGGCAACATCTGCATTGCCGAAAAACTCGATGCGACCGGAAGGCTTACCTTTCGTTCGCGCGACACACGTCGGCATCTCCCCCCGAGACACGAGTACGAAAATGTCGTTCTCCACGATCGAACGAAAGTTCCGCGGCTCTGCGTTATTTCAGGCTCCCGCGCGCTGGCTCTGTGCCGGCGTGCTGGCCGCAGGGCTGACTGGTTCGGCCATTCCCGAGCACGCGTTGGCACAAGCCCAGCCTGCCGTCTATCAGCCACCGACTGGCCCTCGCAATCAGCAGGCTCGCCTGGCGAACTGGCAAAACGAACTGCAACCGCCACAGCCTGGCGATCTGCGACCACCGCAGCCCGACCCGCGGCCGCAAACGCGCACGCCCAATCCGGAACCGGTGCCGGAAATTCAGCCGGTGCCCGAGGCTCAACCGATTCCTCAGCAGCCGCGGCGTCCGCGCTCGGTGCTGCCGAATCGCGGTCAGCGCAACAATGTGCAAGTGGCTCCTCCGATGGAGCATCAAGAGTACGTCGATGAATCGCTGAACGGCTGGATGCAAAACGAAGGGCCGGCTTGCGGTCCTGGTTGCTGCGGCCCGGTTTGCAATCCGTGTGGTCCCTGCGGCCCGCGCTATTGCCCGCCGCCTGGCGGTTTCTGGAATTCGCCCAGCCCGGAAGATCCGTGCTTTCAATGCCGGCCACCGCTGTGGTGGGCCAAAGCCGACCTGCTGCTCGGTTGGCGTAAGGGGCGGAGCTATCCGCCGCTCGTGACGACTGATCCCGCCAACGAAGATTCGACGACGGCTGGCGTGCTGCCGGACGCGACGATTTTGTACGACGGCGATACCAAAAACACACAGATGCAAGCCGGCCTGAATCTCGATTTCGGCACGTTCCTTGACGATTGCCAGACGATCGGTTTCGGTGGCCGTTACTTCTTCTTTGGCGCCGACGATGGCAACTTCTCACGCAACAGTGGGCAGAACGCAGTCCTGGCGATTCCGTTCTTCAGCATGGATCTGAATGCCAACTCGGCCTTGTTGCTGGCTCATCCCGATGTCGGCGGTGAAGTTCGCAGCGGCAGCGTCGCCATTCGCGCTTCGAATGAAATTCATGGCTTCGATGTATACGCTCGTTTGCTCTACACTCGGACGGCGACAGGTCGCATCGATTTCATCACCGGTTGGCACACCTCGAGTGTGAACGACAACTTCCAACTGCGGATGCAAACCGACGGCAACCAAGCCAACAACGACGTCCGCTTGCTCGATCAATTCAACACCGAGAATCAGTTCAATGGTTTGATTCTGGGTGTGCTGACCGAACATCAGGTTTGCTGCCTGACTCTCCGTGGCAAAGCCCGCGTGAGCGTCGGCAACATGCACCAATCGGTGCTCATCAACGGCTCGACGAGCGTCAACGGCGTGGTCGATCCGAATCAGCCGGGTGGTTTGTTCACGGCTTCGTCGAACATCGGCAACTACAGCCAAGATCAATTCGCCGCCGTGACCGAAACGGGGCTGTCGCTGGGCTATTACATCACGCCACGGACGCAACTCACCGTCGGCTACAACCTGATGTACTGGAGCAACATCGTTCGCCCCGGCGAACAGATCAACACGGTGGTCGACGACGTGAACGTGCCGCCGACGAGCCCGACCTTCCAGTTCCATACCACCAGCTTCTGGGTGCAAAGCCTGACACTGGGGCTGAACTGCGAGTTCTAAGAATCGGCAATAATTTCGCTCCGTCGAGATGCGTCGCTGGCATTCAGCCAGCGATGTCTTAACCCGCTGCGTGAGCAAATGGCCGCGATCTCTCGCCCAACCCCTGGCTGACGCCGCGGGTTATGACCGGCAGTTATCTCTCTCCGCCCCTTGCGGTTCAAACAGCAGTCGCGAAGATAAAAGGCTTGTTTCACGGCCTTAGTCTGCGTTTCTGGTCTGCTGTTTGAGGAATTGCCCATGTCTGCGGTTGCTGGTTCGACGGAAGAAAAGCTCATTCGCGTGGGGCACAGCCCCGACCCGGACGATGCCTTCATGTTTTATGCCCTGGCCAAGGATTGCTTTGATACGGGCAAATTCCGCTTTACGCATGAGCTGGTCGATATCGAAACGCTGAATCGGCGGGCTTTTTCCGGTGAGCTCGAGCTGACCGCGCTCAGCTTGCATGCCTACGCCCACCTGGCCGACAAATACATGCTTTGCACCTGCGGCGCGAGCATGGGTGACAATTACGGCCCGATGGTAATCGCCCGCGAACCGCGCGACATCGCGTCGCTTCGCGGCCAAACGATCGCCGTGCCAGGAACGCTGACGACCGCGTTTCTCGCCCTCAAGCTTTGCATCGGCAACGATTTTAAGCACGTCGTCGTGCCGTTCGATGAAATCTTGAACGTTACCGAACGGGGCGAATTCAACGGCGAAAAGATCGACGCCGGCCTCTGCATTCACGAAGGTCAGCTGACCTACGGCGATCAAAACCTGCACCTGATTGTCGACCTCGGCAAATGGTGGATGCAGGAAACAGGCCTGCCGCTGCCGCTCGGCGCCAACGGCATTCGCAAGGATCTGGGGGCGGATGACATTCAGGAAGTCAATCGTCTGCTGAAGGCGAGCATCGCCTACGGTCTCGAACATCGCGGCAAGGCTCTCGACTATGCTCAGGGCTACGGTCGCGGCCTCGATCGCGCGAAAGCCGACGAATTCGTTGGTATGTACGTCAACGATTGGACGCTCGACTTCGGTCCGCGTGGCCGGGCCGCGGTCAAGGAACTGCTGAAGCGCGGTTTCGAAGCCGGTGTGATTCCGACGCTCGTCGAGCCGGAATTCGTCTAATATCGCCGGGCCAGCCACAAGCTGAGTGGCAAGCGAAAGTGGCAGTTGAATCAGCTATGATGAGCTGATTCAACTCGTCCTCATCTCCATCGGATTCCCATGGCCCGCCAGGCTTCTCCAGCCCGTTTGCTGTTGAAGACATTCGACCAATCGCTGACCCCTATCTACCTGGTCAGCGCCGAGCGGAAGCTGCAGTATGCCAACGAAGCGTGCTGCCAATGGCTTGGGAAAAAACTGCCGGACCTGATCGGCCTGCGCTGCGACTTCACCGCGACGAGCACGCGCGACGGACAAGCCGCCGTGGCCAACTCGCTCGGTCCGCCGCCGGCTGCCTTTGAGCATGGCTGTACGACCGGCGAAATCTGCGGCGGACCTGACGGAAGTCCCACTGAGGTTCGCACGGCGACGTTTCAGGCACTCAGTGGTGCGGCGGGTGTGTTGGTTTTCGTCGGTGCAGCAAATACCGCTGCGCCGGATGGACACGCGATGGACCTCGCGCCGCGGCTATCGCATTTGCAGTTGCTGCAACTGCGGAGCGAACTGGATCCCGCGCTGCTCATGAGTCCGCTGATCGGGCAGAGTCATGCGATCCGCCGTTTGCGCGAACAGGTGAAAGTCGCCCAGCACGCCAACGTGCGGGTGATGCTCATTGGTCCCACGGGAAGCGGTCGGCGCCAACTGGCCCGCGCCATTCACTACGTCGGCGACGTCAATCAGGTTGGTCCGCTGGCAGCCGTTGACTGCCCAGTGATGGATGCGGAGTTGATGCAACTCACGCTGACCCGTTTTTTGAAACAGCGCGAAGGAACAACCTTCCGCCGGCCGCCGGCACTGCTCCTCACCGATGTCGATCAACTGCGGGCCGATGCGCAGCAAGAGCTGGCCGGATTTCTGCTGCTGCCAGGCGTTGAGTTGCAAACGATCTCGACGGCTTCGCGTTCGTTGCACAAGCTTGCCGCTCGCGGTCGTTTTCGCCAGGACCTCGCCTTTGCGTTGAGCACGTTCACGCTCAACGCGCCGCCGCTGAGCAAGCGACTCGAGGACGTGCCGCTCCTCGCACAGTATTTTCTCGAACAGCACAACGCCCGCGGCGGCACGCAGCACGGCGGCTTTGTTCAGGATGCGCTCGAGCTACTGCTTCTCTATCCCTGGCCGGGCAACATCGATGAACTCGCAGCCATGGTCAAGCAAGCCTGCGCCACGGCCAGCGGTGCTGCGATTACAGCTGCCGATCTGCCGCCACAAGTCCATCACGGCCGCGAAGCGTTGCTGCACCAAAACCCCGCCGAGCCCTCGATCAATCTGCCCGAGTTCCTCGCCGAGGTGGAAAAGGAGTTGCTGCAGCGGGCCCTCCGCAAAGCGAACGGCAACAAAACTAAAGCTGCCGAATTGCTTGGACTGCAGCGCGGCCGTCTCATCCGCCGCCTTGTGCAACTCGGCTTGATGCAACCGCAAGTTCAGGAAGAAGAGGCCGTGGTCTTCGAGCCGATTCAGCCGGAAAAAGGTAGCCCGTAGCGTGAACGCGGCTATCTGAGGATCTCCAGCAAGTAGCCGCCAAGAATGTACGACAGCAGATTCGCGGCCACGATGGCAGCGCAGTCGCGAATAATTTCGCGCCACGTCGACGTCTTATCCGCATACGCAGCCAAAAATATCAGGCACTCCGCCACCGGCGCGAAGATCTCAGCGATCACAATATACGGCGTGTAGCCCCACCATTCCCAAGCCGTCAGCGGCAGCAAGATCCAGACTACGGGATACGTACAGGCGGTCAACCACGCGCCACAAAAGAGTCGCCGCTGCCAGGAATGACGGGGCGACAAACCCGCGAGCAGCACGGGAGTTTCGAGCGAGATCGTCAGTAGATAGGCCCAAAAGATTCCTCGCCAAAGCTCGTCCACACTCGGTGGATGCATCACAGCACCCGCAGCAGAAACGGCACTTCGGCGAGCACGTGCAGCATGGCCACCGTGAAGTAGATGTTGCGTGTCAGCGGATAATCGGCCGCAAAGCCAGCCCAAAGGACGATCATCACCATCACGCCGATTGCGAGCACCGCGCCGACGCCGAGACGCCACACCAGACCGCGACGGGCCAGTGGTGTTTGCGCGAGTTGCGACTTCCACTGCCACGGCCTAGCCATGCCGGCGACCAGCGGCAGAGCGAGCAACCACACGCCGTAATGAAGCATTTCCAAAAATGTGTGCGTGGCGACGAGCAAATGCGTCGAAATGCCGCTGAGAATTCCCTCGCCCGCGTGCTGCGTGATCTGCAGCGAAAGAATGTCTTCACCGGGCAAGTTCGGCGACCGGGCGAGCATCATCCACAACGCCCCAAGCAACAGTGGCAAAAAGGTCAGACAAACGCGATAGCCGTTCAACCAGGGCGACCGAGCGCGAGCGAGTTCCCGATCGAGAAACCAGAGCGCGACCAGCGGATGCAAATAGACGAGCGCCATGCTCCAGCCAAGCGGCCACAGCCAATTGACACCGATTAGCGCAAAGCCCACAGGAATGAGCCACCGCCAATCGCGGCGAGGATTTTGCGTGCCGCGGAGCAGCGCGAGCGTAACGATCCAAACAACGAGCGTCGTGTTCCACAGCGCGATGGAAGTGCCCCAATCGTCTTGCGTCCAATCGCGCGAACGACCCAGCCAAGGAAACATTCCCTGCCATGCCGACAGCACGAGCGTGCCGCCGATTCCCAGACAAAAGTACGGCGTGAGCGGCCCCCAGCGGGCCGGCATCCGCCGCAGCATGTAGCGGGCTTCCATCCAGTTGTGCGGGCCCGCAAATAGAAACACCGCCGCGATCGAAAAACCGAGCGGTGCGTTCACTGCCAATAGCCACGCCCCGGCGACAAACGCGACGACGACCGTAGCCGGCCACCAGACAACAACTGTCGTGGCCGACGGTTCGGCGTAATCGGATTTCGTGGGCAGCGCAGTGGACAAACTTAAAGCTCAACTTGCGATGGAGTAGCGTCGGGGTCGTGAAGTTACTTTTGCAGCGTGAGGATCGCTTCTTCAACGTCGCTCGAAAATTCGACGATGATCATGGACTTGGCCAGTGGTTCGCGCGGCGGGATCGGCCGCGGCCCACGCTTCTGGCCGGGGATCGCAATATCGGCTTGAGCGGCGCCGAAGATTGCCAGGATGCCACCGACGGCTAGGATGGCCGCTTTACTGGTAGTGTTCAACTTCTTCCCACGCAACACAAACACCATGCTGACCGCGGCCAGCGACAACGCGATCGCGGCCACAATCGAACGCTGCGTCGGCGCTGCATCTTCTTTCAAACCAACCTTGCCCGCCGCCGCATCTCGCAAGCTCGCGGGCAAGACGATCTTAGCCTGCACTCCATCGCCTTCCCCCTTCAGATCGGCGTGCTTTATTTGCACCGGAATGGTCGTCGTCTTCGTCGCTGGGGCTGGGGCAGGACGCGGCGGAACCTTGATATCGGCTGAGGCGTTTCGAACACACAAGAACAGGCCGAACACGAGGCAACCGGCAAACAATCTTGGCACCATCATCAGGAAGTTCCTTCGATAAGGGAGTTTGATATTTGTCCGTAATTTATTTCTCAGGCAGCGTGAGCATAACTTCAGTCGCGTCGGCTGAAAACTCAATCACAATCTGCGACTTGGGGGCCCGATTGCGCGGCGGACCAGCGTTCGCATAGACCAGAGTGCAACCGGCCGCAGCGACGGTGATGGCGAGCAATGCTGCTTTATTGGCCGCGCTCCAACGTTTGCCGCGAATGACGAAGACCACGCTGACCGCAGCCAGCGACAGGGCGATGGCGGCAATGAGTGAGCGAGGCGAACTCTCCTGCTGGCCGACCTTTCCCGGCGCTGCTGCTGGCGGCGGCAGGTCGCGCAGCTTCGCGGGGAGGATGAGCTTGGCTTGTACCCCGTCACCTTCTCCCTTTAGATCCGCATGTTTCACGGTCAGGTTGAGCGTGACCTTTTCTGTCTTCGCTTCGCCCGCGAAATTGGGGACTCGCTGCGCAGGCGGCGCGGCATTGGGCGCTGGTCCCGGCCCCGGTAAAGCATCGCCCCAGGCCTGAGATGTAAAGAGGCAGCAACACAAGCCAATCATCAGGAACGGCAGTTTCATACACACTCCTTTCTACGAATGAGATCAGCCGCTGCGCAATCCGACCCGGCTTCCGTCATGAATAAGACGACGCACTCCCTGGTTCGTTTCTTCCTTTTACTTTTTGATGTCGCTCTTCGGCTCGACGCTAATCCGAATCGCCGGACTGCAGTAAGTCGTCTTCATGACAAAATTCAGTGACACGTGAGCCATCACCACGCTGACGTGGTTTTCGACCGGCGGTGCATCGGCGGCGGCTTTTACCGTGACGAAGCCCTTTGTATCGCTACCGGCGAGTAGCGTCTTGGCTTGTTTGTCGTCGAGCGACACGCCCGGTGGCAGCGAATCGCCGAAGCTGCTGGCTAGGTGGCGATAGAGCATGTCGAGCGTCACATTGGTCGTGAACTCGGGGCTGCGGTCGATTGTGACTTCGATCTTCTGCGAGCCGCCGGGCTGCAGGCGGATCTCCTGCGTGCTGACATTCACGCGGCGGATATCGCCGTAGTCGGTAACCGCGACGATGTGCGCATCGACAGGCCAATGACCACGCCCGCCGCCTGGTTGATAGGTCTCTTGATAAGGACGAGCAACCGCGCTGAGTTCCAGCTTCTCGCCGTCCTTCTCATGAACTGCAGTGCCGGTGACTCGAACGCTGCCGACCGTGAGTTGAGCGTCGGGCTCGGCAGCGAGCACACTTACGCCATCGACTGCTTTGCCTGCTTGGATCCGGCCGCAGGTCGCCGTGATGCTTGGCGGCAGGCCATCGATGGCGAGATCGACCGGGCCGGTGAAACCGTTCTTCCTTTCGACACGGCAGTAAATCACTCCCTGCGAACCGAGCGGGATTTGTGTCTTGTCGGTATCGAGATAGAGTTCGAAGTAGGCCTTGCTGCGTGTGATCTGCAAGAAGTACGGAAAGCGAGGACCACCGCGCAAATGCACGTCGCGAATCTCAATCGTGTATTTGCCATCGGCAGGGACAGTCCAGTTTTCGATCCACGAATCGGAATAGTTGCGCTTGCCGACTTTCAGATCGTCGCTCAGCTGCAATTGAACTCCCTTCTCGTTCAGGATTCGCAGGTGCGAATCGATGGCCGAGTTTCGCCGACGGGCGACGATCTCCAGCGACAGCGCTTCTCCCTTTTTCGCTTCCAACGTGTAATAGTCGACGTCGGCTTCGGTTTCGAGTCGGCCATTCAAGCCGCAGGGAGCGGTTAGCAACTGTCCTTGCTCCGGCTTGTTGTTGTCGGATGAGATCTCAGTGACGAGCGGCAAATCGGTCACTTCGACGGCGAACGGCAGTGTTTGCTGGTCCCCCTTCTTCGCGGTCGTCCAGAACTCGCCGGCGGGAATGTTTGCATCGACGTTCACACTCAGCGGTTTGTCTCCGAGCAGAAAACCAGCGGCGCTGATGTCGGTGGTTCCGCGCGAAATGCCGAGTGGGAAAGTGCATTCGATAAACGGTTGCGAACTGATTTCGATTGCATATTCCCAGTACTGGTTTCCCTGATAACGCACGTCGCGAATTTCGAGGATGTAGTCACCCTCCTGTTCAAAACGCTGACTCAGAAATGGATCGGCGCGGAAATAGTTATCGCTTGCTGCGATCGTCACGCCGGCGGAATTGCGGAGCATGAGGATCGGATCGCAGTGCAGCTGCAGATCGTGAATTTTGTCTTGCAGCCGACCGCAGCGAACATGAAAGTTAAACGCCTGCCCGGCCGTGGCGTGAAACTTATAAAAGTCGACGTCCTCGGCTTTTTCGACGCAGCCGCAGATTGTTGCTGGCACTTGCACGGCGGTCGCTTTATCGAGGCTGTCGTTTGCGGCGTTCTCGATCGCCACCGGCCCGGTACCGATCACGAGTTGTCCGACGGTGCTCACGCCGGTCGGCATCACCACGCGCACGTCACGCACGCCAGGGAGTGCATCGGCGGCGACTTGGAATCTGACTTTGAGTTGCTCGACGGGCTTCTTGGCGGCGTCTTCGGCCTTGATCTCGCTGGGCAACACTTCGCCCGTTACGCCATTGCCGCTAACAAGAATCTGATAAGCGCCGTACATCGTGTAGCGTGAAACGATCACGTGTTCCGACGATTGCCCGACAGTCGCCGCGACTGGCTTGATGCTCATCAGCATCGGGAAGGCCGTTTGCGCGTTCGTCGCTTGGGGAGAAACGACCAGACAAGCAAGCAGCACGGCTGCGGTGAGGAATCGCATGACACGATGCTCCAGGCAGGAACAATCAGGAGGGAGAGCCCTAGTGTAGTCGCCTGGCAATCGCAGGAGCAAGTTTAGCCATCGGGAGGGCGAGGCTCCTGCCGAGCCGCGTAGGTCGAATACGATCGCCCACAGCCGTTGCGTTCAACCTCAACGGCTCGGCGGGAGCCTCGCCCTCCCGAGTCCGGTACAATAAAGCTTTGCCATTCTCAGAAAGGATCTGACATGCCCCATCCGCCGCGCTTCGAACAACTGACCGCCGATGCCAAGACGCGCATCAAAGAAATTTCCGCCACCGATGCGTACGAGCAGCAGAAGCAGGGCGTGCTGATCATCGACACGCGCGAAGCCGATGAGTTCGCGGCCGGGCATGCGGTCGGCGCGATCCATCTGAGCAAAGGTGTGGTCGAGCTAAAGATCGAGCCGACGGTGCCAGATACCGCGACGCCAGTCATTTGCTATTGCGGCGGCGGTTATCGCTCGGCGCTGGTGGTCGATAACCTGCAGAAGATGGGATACACCAACGTGCAATCGCTGGCCGGTGGTTACAAAGCTTGGAAGGCAGCCGGCTTGCCGGTCGAGTGAGTTCGATCGCCGTTACGGCTTGATTTGAAACACGCGGCCGCCGTCGCGAACCAGCGCAGGGGCCGACTTGGAATCGAGTTCGCAATCGCGAATGGTCGTTTGCGAATACCCTTCAGCCCGCAGCTGCGAGTTGCCGTTTCCGGTGCCGGTACATTGATCGAGCGTCACGCGCGACGCGCCGCCAACGGTAAAGCCGCTCCGGCCGTTGTCTTGGCTGACCACGCCCAACAGCTTCGTTTTGTAAGCCGTATCAGCGGCATTCACGCCGTCGAGTTCAAAGCCGCGCACCGTCAGATCGCTGATCTGTACGTCTTCGACCTGATAGATGGTGATACCTGTTCGCAGGCCGCAGCACGACAGGTTGTAGCTCGCAGGAATCTTATCCTTCTCACAACAAAAATAGATCTGGCCTTGAATGAGCGTCCATTGCAACGGCTTGAGCATTGCCCGGGCATCGCCTTGCGAGGCGATGAACTCGGCAGGTTGATCGTTGAGGAACAGCCGCTGATATGCACCGCGCGGCGGCCTGACGCGAAACGTTTGGCCGCTGACAAACTCCCATTCGCCGTTCGCCAGCGACAGCGAGCCGTCGAGCGTAGCGCCATTGCCGATCAGTTCGAAGGGGTACGTCGCAATGCCGGAGTGAAAACCGCCGCTAATCGCAATGCTCTCGCGATAGGGGCTGCCGGGATTGTTCGCGAGAATAATCCGATCGCCCTTCTGGGCCAGTCGCAGCGCTTTCGCAATCGTGCGCACCGGGCCATTGCCGACGCCGAGCGACTTCGCCTCAAGGCCGTTCCGCCGATCATCGCCGGCGAGGTTATCGACGTAGATGTTTGCCGCCGAACAAATGTCGGCGGTTGTCAGAATCAAAGCGATCAGCCAGAGAGAACGCATAGTTGGCGCCTGCGAGAGTTGCGAATGCTCAACCATAGCACACAGTAGGCTGTTTGGCGGAGAATCGGCAGGAGCTGATTCGACGGCAGAATCGTCACGACTCTCCGCGGAGTACCGAAGAGAGGGGATCAAGGACACGTTCCGCCACAATCGCTTTCACCTGATCGCCCACCGGCGTCACAAAAATCACGGCCGCATTCTCACCAGCGGCGAGAATCTGCCGGCGAACATAATGCGGCTGAAGTTCCACGCCCCGCTTCTTGATTTCGAGTTGGCCCAGCTGATGCTCGCGACAATACGCTTTCAGTTTGCGCAGGTCGTAAGGAAGAACATCACGAACGCGAAATGCGGTGAGCAGCTTCTGATTAACTTGATGATCAGCAGTCAAATAACCGCCGCCGGCTGTGATGGCAGCGAGGTCATGTTCTGCTGCCATTGCGCCCGCTAGTTGTGCAGCAAGGACCGCAGCATCGGGTTCGTAAATGTATTGCAGAACTGCATCTGCTGGCTGGAACGGCAGGTTCGCGTCGCCGACGAACGAAGTGACTTCGCCGCCGCTGGCCACAACCGTGGCGACATGCTGATGCGCATGCTGTGCGAGTTCGCCGAACCAGAGCACTTGCTGCCGACATTCGCCGCGGCTGCCGAGCCATTGGCGCTCATGCGGCGGCCATTCGCTCGGATTTACTTCCGCTGCCGGCGCGATTTTTACGGCAGCGTGCGGATTTTTTTGCAACATTTCACGCAGCAGTTCCGGCCCAGGCTCATAATCGCTGAGCTCAATCGTGCGCTCGCCGGTCGCTCGACGATCGGGATCCATGTGCCAGGCCGCGACTTCCGCAACAGCCTCTGCAGCGGCAATCTGCGCGTGAACTTGCGCGTTCTCCGGCAAACGCAACTTCAAATTGCATTCTGCGTAGTGAGCCGTTGTGGCGTCTGCATCCCAGGCCGAAACCGGGCCGCGCCTGGCCAGCGCGAGCGCATCGCCACCGATGCCGCAGCAGAGATCGGCAATCGATCCCTGCGGAAAACGGGCTGCTTTGTAGCCGGCCAGCGCTTCGTCGGTGCATTGCTCCAGTCCTTTGCGGGTGAAAAACATCGCGCTCGGATCGGCAAATTTATCGCGGGCACGATTGCGGAGCTCGACTTGTTCCAGCAGCAGATGCGTGCGCGTGGCCGAATGCGATTTTCGCAAGCTGGCCGCCAATCGCACGTCGACTTGCCCAGCGGCGCGGAGTTTTTGCTGCAATTCCTCGAGCAACGGTTGGGCGGCGGCAGAGGTGAGCCAGTGATGATCTTCCATGCGGATGGTGCTGAGCCTGATTGCTTTGAAACGTTCTTCCAGGGATCATACGCAGCATGGCTTCGCCCGTCGATCTACTCGGCATGTATTTGCATCTGGCCCGCGCTGCGGCTCGGCGGCAGCGTTTGCTCGTTCGCGATCGACTCTTGTTTCTCGCGGCTGCCTTGGCTCATGATCTGCAATTGCCTGCCGTGGCCGCTTGTTGCCGGGCGCGAGTGCTGGAACACAACGCCGGCCACTTGCTCCATCGCTGGGACACCGTTGCCGAAGGAGCCGATGGCGATGACTTTGCCGCGCTGCGGCAACAATTGCTGAGAAAGTATCCTCCCGAGCGCGCCGAGGAACTGCTGCAGTCGCTGCGAATCGAGTGGCGGAACGAACGGGCCGCTTATTACAGCGACGAAGAATACGCGGCGGCGCTGCTTGGCTTGACCGTCGATGACCTGGTGCGGCAGTACGGATCGCAGGGCATCTAGCGGCGGCCGGCGCTCGTGGCGAGAAATCGATCAGCGATGACGATGAGAGAAGTGGCGAATTGTCGCTGCGAACAGTATCTCTTGCCGGGGCTCGGGGCCATCGCGATGTTCAATCGGGGAACGTTGTTCTTGCTCGTGCTGGGAGCCGCGATCGTGGTTCCTTACGTCATGTTCGACGAAGGTCTATCGAAGACCGCGCGCACGGAGTGGCAACGTTTCTTCGGCGGCAGTTCGGCGCCAGCTGCCAACAACGCGAGCATGGCCAGCTGGTTCCAAGCCGCTCCGCAAGGGATCCCGCAATTCGATGCCGGTCCGCAGTTGCCGCCGATCAGTCTCGAAGAAGCGCTGCGGCTCGACATCAGCTCGGTGTGGGTCACTTCGCATTGGTCGCGCGTGAACACCGTTGCCGGCGAAGGGGATGAGATGGGCCTGCGCGTGGCGCTCGTTTCCGGCACACAGCCGACCGACATCGCCGGCTCGTTGACCTATTATTTCGATCAACGCCACCAATTGCAGCGGATAACGTTCACCGGCCTGACGGGCGATGAGAGCCGCGTCATCACACACCTGATGACCAAATTCGGACTGCGGCCGCAACCAACGGTCGTAGCCGGTCTTTATCAGGCGCCGGCCGGGCCTGGCAAAGTGAGTCAGGCTCAGGTAAATCATCTGCCAGTGGTGCAAGCGGCGGCGATCAACGCCCGGGCTGAACTGGCGATCGAAATCTTTCGGCCGGGCCCGATCACGCCCGTTTCGGCGGCCAAAGACATGACGCCAGCGAAGACCCAGCAGGTGAAATCGCCTCGGATTTGGTAAAGGACAAAACCAAACGAGCCTGCGGATCGTCTCAGCCTGGGAATGAGATTTCTCCCTCACTGAGAGATGTGCCGATGCTTCGCCGCCATTTTTTGCTCGCTCTGATCGTTGCTACGCCTGCTGTTGCCTGGGGCCAGGCCGAAAAGGCACCCAAGTCCGAATCGGCGGATAAGCCTGCCGAGAAAACAGTTGAGAAGATCGAGAACACCGATCCCGATCGACTCGCGCGAGCGCCCGTCGTACTGCGGGCCAAGCTCATCCGCCCACTCGGCGGCGAGACGGGCGTGCATTGGTATCAGATGAAAGTGATCGAAACGCTGAAGAACACCGTGCGACAGAAATTCGGTCCGGCCCAGGATGTCTTCACGGCCAATCGTATCGGCCCTGGCATCAAGGCCGATCCCGGCCCGCCAGCGGAAGAATGCACGATCTACATCGAGCCCATCGTCCAGCGCGTTGGCACCACTGATGTGACCCACTGGCGATTGCTCGACGGCAATTCGACGAACGGTGTGAGTCACGTGGCGAAGTGATGACTAACTAGTCGGCTTCCACCACTGTGGTACCGGCGAGATAGTCGTGCAGGCAGCGGCGCGAATCGCCAAAGATGAACAGCACGTCGATCAAGCTGAAGAACGGAATGAACGACAAGGCGAAGCGAACCCAGTTGCGCAGGATCACGCCGCAGATGAAGCCCGGGTTGCCGCCGTGCGGATCGACGATCTTCATGCCGAGCAAATACTTGCCGATCGACTGACCGCGGCTGGCGATCATGTTCCATTGAATCAGCAGGAGCATGAGCAATGGGAAGTAGATCACCGCTTGCGCGTTGAGTTTGTCCCAGTTGAATTCCTTGATGCGCAGCGCGTGCTGACTGAACAGCCCTTGCGATATCAGCAGGCTGACGAGCAAGACGCCCGCAGCCACGGCGAGGCCCATCAGCAGGCCATCGACCAGTGCGCCGACGAAGCGTTTCCAATGCGGCGCGAGTGGGGCGTTTTGACCGACCATGAATCCCGCAAGAGCCGCCGCGCTCGGCTCGCTGCCGAACGAGCGTTCGCGGCCACGCGGTTTGTAACCGCCGTACTCGCTGGCTTGCGATTCCAGATCGGGAACGATCAGCGCCTGACCGCAGAACTCGCATGCTTGTTCGGTGCCGGCTTCGGAAGCGTCGGAGGTGAGCGTGCGGTAGCAGCGCGTGCAGCGATGCTGAACTGGTTGCTGAAGTGTAGTGGTCATGTCTGCCCCTCGAAATGAGCGCGAAAATCGCACTCAACTCTAGGTCGCACGGCAGCCAATGCGGCGCGGCTGGCAGGGTTATAACGATTACGAGGGCGGCGGATTGTCGCCATCGTAGACAATCGTCCGGTCAAGACCGCTCGCCACAGTACCGCCGGACTGCGGCAGCGGTGAATTGCCCGCGCCTGCCGTTTGCTTTCGCTCGTGTCGGCTCCACCAACCTTCGGCTGCTTCTCGCGTCCAAGGTTGTTGCGGCGTGATTCGATCGAGCAGATTGGCGAGGTCTCGCGCCGTCTGCGGACGTTTGGCGCGATTCTTTTCCAGGCACGCCAGCAGCGCGTGCTCGAGTTCCTGCGGCACGGATTTTCCCAGTCGCTGCGACGGCAACTCAGGAACTGCATCGATATGTTGCTGACACAATTCGTTCAGCGTGCGAGCACTGAATACCGTAAAGCCGGTCAGCAAAAAGTACCCCACGGCGCCTACGGCGTAGATGTCGCTGCGGGCATCGATCATGTCGGGCGATTGAATAGCTTCGGGCGACATGTAGAGCGGTGTGCCGCTGAGCGTGCGCGAACTGGCATCCGACCGTTCGTTGAGCGATTTCACCAGGCCGAAGTCGAGCACCTTCACTACGTCGGGTTCGGCGCCGCGACGATTGAGCATGATGTTCGCCGGCTTGATGTCGCGATGCACCAGGCCCAGCGAATGAGCTTCGTACAGCGACGCACAAACTTGCTTCAAAATCTCGATCACGCGACCATCGGGTTGCGCGCCGTATTTCTCAACCAGCGACTCGAGGTTGATACCGTCGAGAAACTCCATCGCGTAATAAAACACGCCTTCGGGAGTGCGACCGTAGTCGTAGATCGCCACCGTGTGCGGATTGTTGAGCTGGCAAGTAATCTGCACCTCACGCTCAAAACGCCCGATCGAGGCTTCGCTGACGCGGTCTGGCTCGAGCATCTTCACCGCCGTGGGACGGCGCAACATGGCATGATGGCCGCGATACACGACACCCATGCCGCCGGCGCCGATTTGTTCCTCGAGTCGATACTGACCGAGCTGTCGCGCTTCGATGGCCGACTTCTGCGCTTCGCGTTGCAACCGCGAAACGATGATCGTGAAAATAAAGATCGCGATCGCGGCAACGATCAGCAGCGCAAACAGGCTGAAGAAAACTCGCTGCAAAATCGTTAGTGGCCGGAACGCTTCGGAGTAATCGATCTTCGTAACCAAGCCCATCTCATACTTCGGCAGCCAGGTCCACGCGGCCACGTTCGGCACGCCTCGATAGTCGCGATTACCGCCGAGGCTGTATCCGGTGTCTCCAGAAATCGCTTTCTTGGCCGAGTTCGTCAGCGGCAGTTCTGCGCGACGTTTGCCGGGGCGAAAGCCAGTGGCCAGGTTGCCACCGGGATCTCGCATTTGCACGTTGAGAATCGAAGCTGTGTCTGGCGTATCGGGAATGACGCCGAGATCGATCAGCTCACGATCGAACCGACTGTTCGAAATCAGCGTGCCGTTTTTATCGATCGCGTACGTTTCGCCCGTCGCGCCGAACTTGCCATGCTGGATGATGTCGGTGAATTCCCGCTCTGGCCGAATCCGCAAACCGAGCAGCGCGATCACGCGAAAGTTGCTATCGCGCACCGGCACGCAAGCAAACATCGTCGGCAACCCGGCCCGCATTCTTCCCAGATGATCCTTCAGCAGCGTGATGCTCGCAAACGGCACGCTGACCGACGGCGCGCCGTCGAACACGCGCGAGAGAAACTCTTCGTAGTTCGGTTGCTTGTGGCCGATGAGTCCTTCTTCGTTCGAAGCGACGATCCGTTGATCGCGATCAAAGATCGCGTAGCCGGCGAACTGATGGGCTTGCTGACCGGGCTCGAGTTCGGCGGTAAGCGCGGCGCGAATGACCGACAAAGGTCGCTGGCCCGCCGGTGGACCATCACCCTCGCCAATCGGCTTCAGCGCTACAAGCAACTCGGCCACCAGATCGCGCAGTTCCACTTCACTGGCAATTGAGCTGGCATTCGACTCTTGCACCTCAAACCACTTTTCGAGCATCGCCTTTTCGATATCGCGCAGTGTCACCAGTTGATTGGTGAGATTGTCTTCCATCGTCCGTTGGATCGACGACTTGATAAAGAACCCGATTGTGGCCAATACGACGAACGCAATGATCGGCCAGATCCACAGCTGTTTCTTCAGCACCACGCCGGTCCGCGAGATGGTGCGGCCGATCGAAGTTTGGCCGAAGGTGAGATGTGCCTGCCCCGCGCCGCCAGAATTCGGGCGGTTGCGGCCGGTCAGAACGTTGATCCAATTCCACATGTGGCGAGCGACAATCACAAGAAGCGGGCAAGAAGGCTACGGACAAATTGTCCGTAGCCACAACCCTTGATAGTAATTGCAGCCTTCAGCGGCCGCAAAAACAGATGTTACAACCGTTACGGCAGTAAATCCGTGCCTTTCGACTCTTCCTCAGGAGCATCCAACCGCACCAGCAGATAGGTATCGGTCTGATTCACGCCGTGATGGACGAGCGCCGGCGCGGTGTCCTGCGTCAGGTTGAAGATACCGGTCTCCATCACCACATCGTTGTTACTGCCGATAGTGAAGGCCACGCGCTGCGTCTTTTTATCGACGTTGCCTTGCACCGGATACGTCTTGTCGGTCAGCTGGTTGTAATACGTTCCCGACACGACGCCGTCCTGGTTCACCGCGAGCTGAATCGTCTTCGTCGTCTCCTTGTCATTCTCACCGCTCGAGATGGCAAAAGTTCCCAGCGGCAACCATTCCATCTTGGCAGCCACGGCTTGATCCGGTTCGGCCGGGTAATTTACCGCGGCGAGAGTCGCGGCGCTCTGCGCATATTCTGCGCTCGTCGCCACCTGCTGGCCGTCGATGTAGACCGAGTTGTCTTGATAGACAACGTTGCCCCCCGAGCCGTAGTCGTAGAACGTGCCGCCGCCCCAGCCGTAGCTCGGGAACCAATTGGTTACCTGGCCCCACGACGGATAACGCCACCAGTAGTTCCACGGGCGATACGGCCAGTAACCTTGATAGTGCCACCAGCAGTGATTGCACGGATGGTTGTGCCACCAGTTGTTATTGAACCAACCGTTGTGATAACCGGGCCAGCGATTCGCGATGCCGTTGCCCCAATTCTGATAGTGGTTCCAGCGGTTCGGATGATTGTTGACCCAGTTGTTCATCGTGGGTCGATTCACGACGTTGTTAATATTGTTGTTGATGACATTGATGTCGTTCGGCCGCAGATTCGCCCAACCCGGACGATGACCGATGTTGGTGATGTCGCCGATGTTAATCGGACGATCGGGCCGGTTCGGACGATTGTTGTTGCCGCCACCACCGCCACCGCCCGGTCGCAGATCGGGCCAACGCTCGCCCCCGCCACCTTCACCGGGACGCGTGGGCCGTTGCACTCCACCACCACCTTCGCCAGGACGAGTTGGTCGTTGCACACCGCCGCCGCCTTGGCCCGGCCGGGTATCGTGACCAGGGCGGAAGTCACCATGGTCAGGACGGTTGATCGGCCGTTGTGTACCGGAGCCACCCGCGCCGGGAAAACTCGGCAACGGCGTGGGGCGTTGAATTCCACCACCACCCGCGCCCGGTCGGCTGGGCAGCGTCGAGGGACGATCGTGAATGCCGAGGAAATCTTCGACGTTGCCGTTCGATGGATGATTGCCACCAGGCCGAGTTGCACCGCCGGGGCGATTACCGCCGGGATTGAAGTCGATCGACGGCCGTGATGGCTGCGAAGGCCGATTGGCAATGCCGCCGCTTCCAGGCCGCGAACCGAAATCGGGCAACGACGAAGCGCCGCCGCCACCCGGTCGAGTCGTCGGCCGATTGAAATCATGAATCGACGGCTGCGGCCGCGAGATTTGTGGACTAGGGCGACTGATGTT
The DNA here is from genome assembly GCF_024256385.1 of Anatilimnocola floriformis. Taxonomy (NCBI): domain Bacteria; kingdom Pseudomonadati; phylum Planctomycetota; class Planctomycetia; order Pirellulales; family Pirellulaceae; genus Anatilimnocola; species Anatilimnocola floriformis. Next base: position 4,894,657 of record NZ_JAMLFW010000001.1, on the reverse strand, counting down.
CGGCGAGGGCCGTGAAATATTCGGCGAAGGGCGCGAGATGTTGGGTGACGGCCGACTGATGTTTGGCGAAGGCCTGCTGATATTCGGTGATGGACGCGACATGCCGCCACCGCCACCTCCAATATGCGCGCCACCACCACCGCCCATGCGGGCTCCGCCGCCACCTCCACCACCGCCGCGAATGCCGCCGGCGTTGGCAGTCAACGAGAGAGAACTTATCAGCACAGCTACCGCTGCGAAACGAATGTAATAGGACATATCAGGTACCTGCGAAGATTGAATGGGGATGACCAATCGCGAACTACTTACTTTCCTCAGTCACAATTCGCTTCATCTTCACTACCGGTTTTGCCGGCTGCAGTTCGCCGTCGATCTCGGCCCCAACCAGCTGACTGGTCATCGAATTTTCACCCGTCTTCTTAAACACTTGCGTGACGATCGCGCTGCTGCCGTCGGGCATCGTGCCGCTGAGCGTGGCCAACCAACCGTCCTCTTCGCTCACCCAAAAGCCTTCGCCAAATCCACCTTCGCTGCCGAAGATCCAGCTGCGGATTCGTTCGTTCACCGGATCCCAGCCAATGATCTGCGTTCCTTGGCGAACAACTTCGTCCCCTTCTTCGACATGGTACGAGCGAATCAAAAAGGTCCGCTTCGAGTTCCAGCGAAACACATTGCGAACCTTCAAGCCGTCGGTCGTCCCTTCATCGTGCCATTCACCGACGAGCCAATCGAGCTCTTCCAGGTTGTCTTGAATGGTCGCCGCGTGGTCGAGTTCGGTTTCCACGCCGCTGTCGAGCAGCCAGGTTCCCTTCACCTGCTTGAAGATCGCCGAGAAGTCGGTGGCTACCGCATCATCGTCGCCTTTGTCGCGCACCGTCACGGTCGCTTCGACCTGGGCGACGTCAGCCGTGATCATGCGAATGGAATGAATGGTCGCCGAGAGTTCGACCTTCGGCCGCCGCTTGAAGATATCGGCGTACGCAGCTTGAATGTCTTCGCGCCCGGTGATTCGGTCGCCCGAACTGCGATCGGTGTAGATTGCATCGCTTGCCCAGCAAGCGGCTGTCTTCGCCGCGTTGTGCGAATTAAACGCATCGCCAAAGGCGTCAATGGCTTTCAAAATCGGCGCGTGCTCGGTTTCTTTTGCCGCGACCTTCTCGGGCTTCTTGTCTACTTTCTTCTCCGGCTTTGGCTCGGGCTTCTCGGTTTTGTTCTCCGGCTTTTTTTCTGGCTTGTCAGCCTTCTCTGGTTTCGCCGGCTGTTTCTGTTCTGGTTTGCCTTCGTCTTTTTTTCGCGGCTTCGAACCTTCGTCACCCACGGCCAAGCCATAGCAGGCGAGGGCTACCACTGCACACAACAAGAACCGATGAAGTCGCAGCAAAGACACGTGCTCACGCATGATGTGAAATCTCCTCAGAACAGAAGCTCGCCGCTGGCCGTTGGGAAAACGGATGGACCTGGGCAGGCGGAGAGGTTGACGTCCCACGAGCAGCCACGCGGGGCCGCTCGGAATAACAATCCCCGGCGCGAAGCGAGCGCGAGGAGAAAAGTGGCTTCCAGCAACCGGAAATATAGCTCGCGCCACGAAAAAAGCCTAGCAGCCTACAGATTCATCTCCGCCGCCGCCCCGCTTTGATTGGCTTCTTCAATTTCCTTTTGCTTGACTCCTTCGCGTCCGTCATAACGCAAGAATTTCGGCAAGAGCAGGGCCAATATCAAGATTGCGAAAACGCAAATCAGGCCGCCAGAAATTATCGCCGTCGGCACACCGAATTCTTCCGCGACCACGCCCATCTTGGCATTTCCGAGCATCGGTCCCGCGAGATACGAAATCACCTCGATACTCGCCAAACGACCTCGCAGAAAATTCGGAATCGTCTGATTCCAAATCGAACCCCGAAAGATCCCCGAGATCGCATCCCAAAAACCAGCCAGCGCCAGAAAGCCGAGCGCGAGCCAAATGTTCGTCATGTATCCAAAGCCGACAATCGCCAGGCCCCACAGCACCGCGGCGATAGTGATCATCAAGCCATGGCGATGCACATGCTTAGTCCAGCCGGAGGTTAAACTCGCCACCAGAGCACCGGTGGCGATCGCGGCGGGAAACGCACCGACATATTGCTCGCCATAGATCTTCCCAAGCGCCGGATAGAGCGCCTGCGGCATTGCAAAAAACATGGCCGCCATGTCGACGAGATAGGTGCCGAGCAACTCTTGACGACTGAGCGCGTACGACCAGCCTTGGAAAGTGGCCTGCAGCGACGGCCGATCGGCATGCTCGCGACTTGGATCGGCCCTTAGCAAAAACACTGCAATGAGCGATGCCAGGAACGTTGTCACATCAAAGCCATAGGCAACGGTCGAACTGTATTGTGCTGCGACAATTCCACCGAGCGCAGGACTGATGATGGCGCCCAGGCAATAACGCACCGCATTCAGCGCCATGACGGCCGGCATGTGTTCGGGCGGGACCACCTTTTGAATGAAGGACTCAAACGCCGGCCGCTGTACGGCTGCGAACCCTGCATGCAGCGCCACCGCGACAAATAGCACCCAAACCTGCGGTTGTGCGAGGCAACTGTTCGCCAGCAACAAGGCAGTCGCCAGTGTTTGCCCGATCTCGGTCACTCGCAAGATCTGCCGCCGATCAAAAGCATCGGCCAGCGCACCGCCGATGATCGCCAGGATCACCATCGGCACGAACTCGGCCAGGTAAATATAGCCGACCATGGCATTCGATCCGGTCAGCTTGAACATCTGCACCGGCACGACGATGAAGGTCATCATCGAACCGAAGTAAGAAATCAACTGACCGAAAAACAGCAGCCGATAATCGCGCGAGACCCGGAGAGGGGTGATGTCTAAGAGCATGCGACCATTGCTAACGGACACGTGGCGGGATCGTCAAGATGAGGAGCGGCAAGCTTCCCTCACTAGTCGTCGAAATCGATGGTTAGCATTTCCTCGTCTGCGTATGGGCTCCAAAAATCAGGCCGAAGCTGACGATCGATGTGTTCGAGCGGCCAATAGAATCTCGCCGCTCCCCTCCATTTTCCGCGGTAGTTGATCTCGCCAAGAAATGGATGGTGGCTATATGCCGGACACACGAGGCAAAGGTAACTGCCGAGATAAATGAGCGGCAGGCAAAGAAGCACGATGCCAACGACCGGGGGAGCGTGGGAATATTTGTTTTGAGCCATCTAACGAAATGCTGTGCTGCCGCAATTCGGGTCGATTTTTGAAAACTTACTCGGGAGACGGACTCTAGCTCGGTCAAGTTACGGCAACGATGCCGACAGTCGCAACCGCGATTGATCTGTTTAGTGGCCATGCGTATACTGTTCGAATGGACAGTGACACTCCATTTCACTTCATCGCTCGCGGCAGCACGGTTAGTCCGCCGAATCGTTTCGAGCACTCGCGACAGGAAGCCGATCACGAGCACGGGTTCGCCGAGGATGATTATCTGCCTGGCGAACGGCGGAAAGTAGAAACGGAGTTTTTGCCCGATCAAGCCGGCACGCTGATTCGCGAGAACGACAGCCCGGACGTTAATTTTCGTTATAGCATCAACGCCTATCGCGGCTGCGAACACGGCTGCGTTTATTGTTCTTGAGCGCCAACCCCTAACCGTGAAAATTGATCGGGTTTTCAAGGGCTAGGAAGATACGAAAAAAGCCTCGCAGGGGCTTCCTGCGAGGCTCTGTAAGCTTCGCTGAGCGGGGTTTCTACTTCCCGAAGGTTTCCAGCGATTTCAGAACTTCCTGTGCGGCCTGTACGCTCCCCGCAGCCTTCACGAAGTCCGAAGCGGTCTTGATAAGGCCCATTCCCCCGCTCGCAGCTACAGGCGGGAAGTCCATTTGCTTGCTCGCAGCCTTAGCGGGCTTCGCAGGAGCTTCGCCCCCTCTCGATTTCACAAGGCCCGCTTTCTGCTTCGCTGCGTGAATCGTAGGAATGCTAACTTCCACCCCCTTGTTAGCAAGCGCTTCCTGCACTTCCTTCGCTGTTAAATCTGAATGAGTTTTCAAGAATTCCATGACTTGTTCTTGCTTGCTCATCTCGCCCGCTGCCAGTTTCTTAGCCATTCGATTCGCTCCCTGTGTTAGAAAAACAAAACAAACCAAGGGAGCGAATATGCTCTGCGGGAGCGGGCTTGTCCACGGGCAGTTAGTGCCAGCTAGAATTTTCTTCACCTGAAAACTCAAGGAAGTTTTCATAATCGCAGATGTTCTCAAATTCAGCGAGAAACCACGCTGCGGATCGCTCACGAGGATGCAAGCGGACTTCCTGCAAGTTACCCTCTATTGAACTGCTACCGGGTTCGCCAAAGCGAGACAAATATGATGCACCTGCGGGCGCTAGTTCGGTTTCGCTAATCGCCTTTGAGCCATCTTGAACACCGTTTAAGAATACTTTCATTCCGGTGCCCGGTTTCCAATTCGCCGCAACGTGATACCACTGGTTTTGTGATAGCGCTGTGCTACCCGTGCAAAATTTATCATCGTCCGGCATGTCCGCAGTGTAGCAAATAGCATCCAGCCTGTTTAGGAAATCATAGCCAAATGCAAAGTTGCCACGAGAAAAAAACCTGCGAGGCTTGTAATAGGTTTCTACTTTGGCCCACATGCTCACGGCAAAGGGCTGCGTGGTAATCATGTTGTCTGAATCGAGCGTGATAAATTGCCGCCCATCGAAGTGCTGCGAGGGAAGGCAGAAAACCCCATCATCAACATCAGGCACCAAATCAGGATCGGTAGCATCCCCGCCACGCCCATCAAGATCGTGAATCGTGCGATCTTGATAATCACCAGCAGCACCCGTAGCGGTTTCATTCAATGGCTGGACCATTTCGTAGCCATCATAGGCATCATCAGCAACACGATACCGGGCGGACCCACCCCAGAGGATGCCGCCATTAGTAACCGGAAATTTTGGGCAACAGGTACTCATTATTCCTCACCATAGTAAACATAAAATATCGTGTCTTGGGCGCTCGTGATCGTGTCCAAGTGAACCGTATAAGTACCATCAGCACGAAAACCAAAGGGGAGAGGATTGTAATTTGCATCCTCGAATTGCACGTTGTCCTCGCCTTCCAAGTCTTTGTGATAAACGAACACTGTGAAGGAATATAAATCCTCTGATGTTGTTCCTGCGGGTATGGTTATGCGTCTGCGCTTGCGAAGCGGGAAACCACCCCAAACAATGCCACCGGGATCATCAAAGACACCACCCCAGACAATGCCCCCGTGCATCTCATCAACGTATGACACGAGGGAATCGCCTTCATCAAACAGGTGCGGAACGTAATAGCTCATGAATCTCCTAGATGTCTATGCCGATGATGCCCTGTGCATTCAATGCGGTTAAAATCGCATTGATCGTGGTTTGCAGCGCTGCACCGCTTGTATCACTGTTCAGTGGCATAGTTGGCAAAGCAACGGGAGTTACCCCTCTGAAACCAACATAGGCACCACCTGCACCGATAGAAACATAACTTGCAGCAATGCCGAGATTGCTACCTGATTGGCCCAAAACCAAATTGCCCGCAGGAATTTGAACATCAGCAGCGCCCATGCTAGTTGTTACATTAAGCGCCTGTACCCCAGAAGCTACGTTTAATGTCCACGAGTTTGAGCCAAGTTCAACGGCACCTGCACCCGTAGCATCGGCAATATCATTGATTGCCGTAGGTGAACCACCACCGCCGCCACCCTCTGGCAACGTATACCAGCCTTTGGTGGAGCTTTGCGAACCCGTGCCATAGTATTTGCCTGCGCTTGGGCTGGTTTCATCATTTACTAGCACGAGTGAATTTGAATCAAACGTGATGGACTTCGCCACATCAACGGAAAGCTGATAAACATTACTTGCATCAGCGTAATTCGCCTGTATACCTTGGCCTGCCTGGATATTACTAAAGCAAGCGTCCTGCGCCATCTCATCAGTGTATGAAGTTCCTGCTGCTCCTGATGAACCCGATGCTCCCGTGGCCCCTCTTGGCCCAATCGGTGCAATTGTGAATCCTGCTTTTGTTACTGATGCGAAGCTGCCAGCATGCGCTACATAGGCCACGCTGAATGAGAAATAGCCCGAGTTGTCCACAATATTCGTTACTATGCCAATCAAGAAATTTGTGGTTGATGCGTTTACATCAAAAACCCTTACCCAGTCACCAGTATTGAACGCACCCAAAAATCCGCTCATATCCACATTCGCTGAATTCTGGTCATCGATGAAAATGGTGCTGACACTTGTGAGCGTAGCATTATTAAATCTCATTTGCTGGTTTCCCGGTGGTGGGTCAACTTCCGTGGAGAAGTTCCAATCTGATGTAACGCCACCATAAGCACCTTGGCTACCTTGAGCGCCTGCGCTACCTTGTGAGCCTTGAGAACCTTGTGGGCCTTGGCTACCCCCGCCAGTACCACCACCGGCAGCCCCTTGTGGGCCTTGAGCGCCTTGGGAACCTTGAACACCTGCGCTACCTTGTGAGCCTTGAGCGCCCTTCATCGCAATAGTAAAACCTGCGAGGCTGGTGCTTGAGAAGTTGCCAGCGGAAGCAATGTAGGTAACGCCCAAACTGTAATAGGTGCTGTTGTCCGTGATGCTCGTGATAGTTCCAAGCCAGAACTTAGAAACCGAATCATTAACATCGAAAACCCGAATCTTGTCACCAACAACAAGCGAGGAAACGAACCCGCTCAAGTCCACGCCAGTCTGATTCAGATCATGAAGCATGACAGAGGTAACACTTGCGAAGGTTCCGTTATTAAACGCAAGGCTGTTATTCGCTGGCGGCGCTGAAGTATCTGAATCCCAATACCAGTGAGAAGTGACACCACCATAAGCGCCTTGACTACCGGGACTGCCTTGCGAACCTTGTGAACCTTGTGATCCTGAGCCCTGCGAACCCTGCGAACCTTGCGGGCCTGTATGTCCCTGATTACCTTGTGAACCCGCCATACCCGCTGAGCCTTGAGCGCCTGTATGTCCTTGGCTTCCCTGTACCCCTTGAGCGCCCGAGCTTCCTTGTGGGCCTTGCGGGCCTGTAGCACCTGTTATTCCCGAAGCGTATTCATTGGTCCATTGTGAGCCATTGTAGCGAAGGTATTGCCCGCTGCTTGGCGTGTTAATAAACGTGTCATTAAGCGCATCCTGCCCGAAATTTACCTGCGTGGTTTCTTCATAAAGCGTGATGCCCACAACCTTCGCTGTATCGGTATTGCTATCTGAGGAGCGAACAATTTTAATGCGAACATAATCGGCAACGGCAACACTGTCCTTATTGGAAAGTGTAACCGTGCTTAGGAATAATCTTCCTGCCGTGCCCGGTGCTGCTTGCGTGGCTGTATTTGCTGTATCGAATGATGCGGCGGAAGAAAGATTAACAGCATCGGCAGCGGTTATGGCTTCTACTTGCACGCTCCAGCCTACTGCCGTGGTATCCGTGCCATCGGTATAGGCTGCGATTTCTAGCTTGAGCGTGCCCGTGCCAAGGTAAATATCTGGCCAATAAGGCACGGTATAGATTGCATACTGCGTAGTATCGTAGGAAAGAACTTTACGATCAGCGCCGCTAATCGTTACTGTCTCAATGCGGGCTTCTTCACCCGATGGCACCTGAGCGCCACGAGCGGTTAATAAGGCAACTGTTGTCTTCATGCCTTTATTTAGTTATCAGGCTTCAGAAGCTCCCGTGAATTTTGGCGATACCATGGTAGTTGTTGTTACCGATCTTGGGGTATCAAACCGCTCTGCCCAAAGCAAAGTAGCATCATCAGCAGTGGTCACATAGTACCCGTAAACCGTTTGGGAGCTACCGCCATTGGTCCAAGTCTGATCGGCATAGGAAAGATAAGCTTTGCCCGATACCGTGCTTGGTGCTGTCCAGCTTGCACGAGCGAGGGATTTAGCAGAATACCCTGTGAAATCCGCCTGCGTGAACGTAGCAACGGTGCTTGTTGCCGATGGCGTGACATTGTTCTTGAACAATTTGAGTTTAATATCATCGGTGACGCTGGTATCCCGCAAGGCCCAGCCTGTAATTACTAATTCACCTTCATTGCATACGATTAGATTTGCCATGCCTTATTTATGATTCAGGCAAGTTTTTCTTTCCGCACTTTTTGCAGCCTTGCATTCGTGCGGGCGCTGTGCGTGCAGGCCCGCATGCCCTTATGCAATTCTCTGGCAGCGAGCGGGTTTTCAGGCTGAAACCACAAACCGAACAAGTGACCGTGCGTTTCCCTTTCTCATCAGGGGGCGATGTTTCAACATATTGGCAATTCATAAAATCCTATGGGTGCGGAGTGACATCAACAGTAAATCCGTAGTGCAAGAAATCGAAGGCGAAGTAAAGCAAGTAACCATCAACGGTAATGGTTCCAGGGGTAAAGCAATCTTGATAATGCACGTCCCTCGCTGGATCATTTGGGTAGGTTCCAAACGGAAAATAATAACCGGGCCAAGTGGAAGTAGGAATTCCAAAAAACACTTGATCCGAATTTATCCGCATTGATACCGTGAAGATTCCCGAAGCTCCATTATCCATGTGGCAGCCAACCCACTTGATATGTCCCGTTCCCGCCTCGCAGATATACGGGCTGCCATTGACATAACCAGCGCAATCATTTTCTATTCCGCCTGTAATTGTAGTTCCACGATCCACCGTTATTGTCATGCCGTTCAAGCAGGTGCATTCTTCCGTGCAATCATAAAACTCCAGAGTCCACGAGCTAGGCAACGTATTGCACATGCAGTCACACTTGCCGCCGCAGCAATTTTGATAAACTCCGTTTGTTGCCCCAAGGATCGGCACGCCAAAAGCTAACCCGCCCGTATGCGGATTTAATAACAAGCTGCCATCATTTCTCAATACAAGCGCCACTAATCCTCCGTGCCATCGCAATTCTTTGCGGTGACGAGGGTTTGCCATGCTTCTGGCGTGTCTGGATCGCACCATTCCATGCGGCAAACCCGTTCTTTGTATTGAACCGCCATTTCTACATCATCATTCAAACCCCATGTCAGATCGAAGATGACATTCATTTGCCGCTTGTAAATGTTCACAATTTCCCAGCGATATTTCTGGCTGTCATTGTCACCATCTATAGGAAGTGAGTCTAAGCCAACCCGCAGTAATAGAACCTTTGAACCGCTTGGGCCTGCGTGCCCGTAGGAATTCTGCGCCTTTGTTGGCGTGGCAGGCGGGTTCATTTGATGCCACCCGTGCGGGATGATGCTAAACCCGCTGATGTCAACATCATTAGAAGGGAATTCATCCCCGCAAAGCTTCTCAGTAATCGTAGCTGTAGCGAAGATTGCAACCCGCATTACTTCCGTTATGTAATACTTCCGCTCGCTGTAATCATATTCTGCGAGTCCATAAGCATTGCTGCCTAGCGAGTCCTGAAAGAAAAAGGGAACGTGAATCGTGATATGATCCTCTTCATCATTGGCAATCACTTCTACCGGGCTGATACCTTGGCCATCAAACCTGATTACTTGAGCCTCTACTGCTAACCCGCCACCTTCGCTATGAACTGGGCCTGTTGTCATGAACATGATACGTTCAGCGATTTGCTCCATCCAAACAATATCATATTTGACTCTTTTTTCATCATCGCTTGTGCTTTCCGATTCGCCACTGTCCACGTAATCGGTGCTGCCGGTTCGCTGCTGCGCCCAGCCCCACATATATTGAAAACCTGCCCACATACCGGGCGAGGCGATGCCTTCAATGCTTGTTCCGCTGAAGTTGCGGCGGAAAATATCATAAACTTCTATCTCATCAGCATCATCATCGGCAATGTATGAGCTTGAAGGGTGAGAGAGTTTGAGCGGGATCGCTCGTGCATGCCCACCTAATGTTAAATCTTCCTGTAGCTGAAAGCGAATGAGACCGGGAACGGCATCAGAATATTTGAAGACATAGTAATCCTTTGTGATGCCGGGCTGTAGCCATACGATAGAATCCTCTGGCACGTCTTTTTTTTCCATCGCCTCAATTGCATATCCGGTTTCTTCATCCTTGTCACCGGAAGCGAAGTTTTCTTCATCCTCTTCTAGCTTGTCATCATCAACAGCGTGAACCTGTTTCCAGCTATAGCGTTTATCTTCACGCTCACCGATCTTTGCCCAGAATCCACCCTCGCCCCCGTGCAGGGGCCTACGCAAACCGCCCTTATTCTTAGTTAGTTTTTCTACGATGCGAACCGCTTTTGCAATTCGTCTCGCTGATTGGTCATTGAATGTTGCCATATTATTCCAAGTTAAAAGCTCCGAAATCAGCCTCGTGATAAACATCGAATTTCAGCATCACGGGTGCAGCGCCTGCGGGGAGCTTCGCCCCTGCTCGTGTCAGCGGCACGGGTTCATCAGTAGGCTTGCCGTTTATTAAAATGGGCTTGAGCTTTCCGGCATCAAGTTCATGCGTGCCGCAATTTAGAAATTCCTTCGCCCAGCCATCGAGATTGAAGGCGAATTCATACTTCACTTGATAGAAGAAACCGCAGATCGGTGAGAACTGGCGGGATGCTGATATGTTCATAACCTTCACGGTGCCACGAGGAGCATTAAAAAATGCCGCCCGGTTCACGGTATCACGGTATGAATATGCGAGCGCTCCATTAAAGCTGGCTTCATTGTGAGTCACTGTAAGGATCGGCCTGCTATCATCCTTCGTGAGGATGTCCCGTGGCGGCATCCCCGCAGCATTTACTATTGGCTTGCCGTTGCGGTCTTTTTCTACTTCAAGTTCAAACTGAGATAGATTCCATTCAACCTGCGTGGGTTCATTGAGCGGGTTTTCTTCCCGTTCAGGCCAAGGCCCCCAATTCACTGTGACGGTATGCCAGAAACCATCTTCACCATAAGGCTGAGAATCAACCCCATTGCATCCGGCGAAACTATCATCAAAGTATGAATCACCTATAGCGATGCCGGGAGCGCTGCGAATGCTTGGCAGGTTTTGCAGTTTGTTGTCAGTCCGAACCAAGTAAACATGCGAGTAGCTTGGTTCAGACTTCTCATTGATCGAGCAGTTACGTGACTGCAACGCTACAGATACTATTCCCATGCCATATTTAGGCGATGTTAATCAGATTCTCAGGCGCTGGCTTGGCTATCATACGCAGGATAGGAATAGCAACATCCCACCGATCAAGCTGTTCTTCCTGCGCCTTCAATGCCTTATTCGCTACATTGTCCTTAGCAGCATCCATTCCGAACCGATGTTTCAGAACAATATCACGGGCAGCCTGCGAACCTTTTTCCACCAATCCGCTGATATTGGCCTGCATATCAATAGGTTCACCCTCTATCTTGTCCTTGGCCTGCTGCATCGCCCGATCAAAGGTGTCTTGATCTAGGAAACCGCCAAGCAATAACCGCTGTAGCTTCGCTGCTTCTTCTTCAAATTGCTCAAGGGGCGTGCGTGTCTGCTCAAAGATCGCCGCCGCATCGGCCTTCATCGTGTCTTCAAACTCTTTCATGTTGTTCATATCTTCGAGCTTCTTCTGCAAGGCGATAACACCCTCAAGCATGTCATCCGTAGCACCTTGAGATTTCAGTTTGAAAATATCAATCTGATCGCTGCTCATGCCAAAGGTATCAATTTCTAACTTGAGCTTGTCCTCAAGATCGCTGATAGATTCCACGAGCTTATTGGTGGATTCAGCCAAAGCATCAACCTTGGTTTTGTTCTTGCCTAGCTCCGTGCCCGCTTGCCGTGCCTTGTCCCGCACGCTTTCAAACCATTCATTTAGTTTCTCGCCCGGTGTTGCATTGGTGAATTCATCTTGCAGGTTCTTCCATTGCCCATCAGCAAGATTGCTCAAGTCCTCGCTTAGCGTGTCCATGAAGGTGCCGAATTGCATCTCAGCGCCCGATACCTTGCTCACTACCCAATCGATAGCCTTGGCCAAGTATCCGAACCCGATGACAATGCCCTGTATCATCTTCGTTACTAGCACCTGCACGCCAAGGAAGGCGAGCTTGAGCGTATGAAGAACATCGAGAACAACCCCGATGGCCTTCACAATGAAACCAAATCCCATTGCAACCACTTCGGAAAGGTCCACGGAAGTAGTGAGCCATTGAAGCGAGGCTTCTATAACTTCCGTAATGAATGGGGCTACTTCTGCGGCGATGATATTCCCTAGCCCTTGCCAAGCGAAGGCGAGCTTATCCATTGCATCGGAACTTTCACCGATGTTGCGGGCATCAATATCGCTCACGCTCGCATGAAGCCTATCAGCTTCATCGGCAAGCTTATTAATTTCATCCCCGCCCGCATTGAGCGTGTTTAATAACTGCGTGCCAGACTTCCCGAACAATGCAATGGCTGCGGCTGCTTTGTCCGCAGGGTTTTCTATCTCAGAAACCCCCGTTGCAATCTGTTTGAAGGTTTCTGAGGGGTCTTGATCTTTTAGTTTGGCGGCATCAAGGCCCATTGCCTGTAGCGTTTCTGTAACCTTATCCGAAGGATTGGCGAGCAAGGCATTGAGCTTGAGCATGGAACCTTCCAGCCCCTCAATATCTGAGCCTGTGATCTTGGCAGCGTACTGAAGCTGCGTGAATGATTTCACGCTCGTGCCGATCCGGCCTGCTGCTTCACTCGCTGAATCCACTTGATCGAAGGAAGCCTTAGTAACTTCCGTGAGCGCATGCGCCACGTTTGATAATTGATCCGTGACCACGCCAAAGGCTGCTGAGCCTTGAACCTTTTGAGCGAAGTTAGCTATCTGTTTGATACCATAGCCAAGGCCCGCAGTGAGACCTTTTGTTGATACCTTCATGCCGATAATAATGTTGCCGATTGTTGCCATGCACTATCTAGCAAAGCCAAGCACGGAACCAAGCAGCGCCCGCATTTCATCGGGCGATTGTGCGGCGCTTTTATAATTGGGCATGAAGCGATCCATGCGAACCCGCTTGCAGCCTGCCACCTGCGCAGTAATCCCGCAGTTCATGGCATTCATCCAATAGAAATCCGGCAGCGGTTCGATTTGCTCAAAGGCAATCTGCTCTGAGATTTCATAGCCATTGAATTCCTCAAGCAGCCTGCGAGGGGGAATGCAATAATGGCGAGACAGCCTCAGTATGAACCTGCGGAAGTGATCTTGTTCTAGCTTTTTTTTAGATCATTCAGATCATCAGCAGTAATAGCATTCACCTTGAGCGCCGCCGCCACGATCCGATCAAGGATCGCAGAAGACTTTTTGCTGAGCGCTTCAAGGTCTTTGTCTTCATCAAAGACAAGCCTGCCTTCCTCATCACATACCGAAATGGCAACGATATGTTCTCGCAGGAATCGGGTGCTTGCTCCCTTTGATAATGCCCTTGCTCTGTCCTCGTGCCGTGAGCGTGCGGAACCATCCCACGCACGCACCCACAAGTTGACATTCCATTCAGGGATTTCAAGTTTTTCTAGCCGCAGATCATTGGCAGCTAGGATTTGCTGTTTAATACTCATGCTCTATGGTAGTATCCTACGGAGTAATTGTGATCGCACCTGTACCCTGAACCGTTACCGATGCAGTTACAATTCCATCCTCTTCCATTCCGCCCGGTTCAAAGCCTGTTATGAACCCGCTGAAGGCCCACGTAGCAGCGCCCGTGTCCGTGAATGTCAGAGTCCAAGTGCTAACTGTCTTAGCAATGTGGGCTGTAGTTAAACCTGCATGCGTGGTTTCGCCCGCATTGTATTGAATTTCAAAAGTAAGCTCGCCAATATCATGGATGCCCGGAACATATTCTTTCCAGGTGCTTGCCAAATTGGTGGCATCAATCGCAGACAAGCTAAACGCAGGCCCGCTAATGCTCAAGACTTGTGCCGTAACATCGGAACCCATCTTAATCGTGGTTCCCATTCCTTTTACAACTGCCATTTAATAACCTCACAAATGATTGTGAAGTTATTTATGGAGCTACGAAGGTATTTCCTCATCGAAGATAATCAGGAAATCACTGGCAATATGAAAGGTGCCGAACTGCTCACCATCATTCCGCTCGTGCAAGTGAACTTCATTATCAAGCAGGCACGAACCTATAGTGGTTCCGCTCATATCGCCCCTGAATCCCTGTAATGATTGCCTAACTTCCTCAGCGAGGCTCAAGCAGGTGGCCAAATCAGCGGCCCAAGAGTCTATTTGCACCCTCGCCCGTGATGCTCCAGCGCTACCGCTCAAGTTATGAATGTGCGGTTTGCTAATCGTGCGGATCGTGATTGCAGGGAGCGCTGCGTTTTGGTCCCTGAAGTGTTGATAAATTCGGGTGCTGGTTATGGCTGTGATATTGGTCTCAGCGGCAAGGTAATTGTAAAGCGATGTTTCGAGCATGCTTTATTTATCAACGGCAGCTAGTTTCTCGATGTCAATTGCTATCCCTGTCATCGCTACGTTCTTTGCTTCATCGCCCTTGTTATCAAGCGAGCGGCGCATGAATGGGTTTGCTTCCATCTTGCTCGTGCCGTATTCCACTGCGGCGGCATACCACGTTTCGCCCTTAAAATCTCCCTCGCCTATTTGCACCTTGATGCTGGCGCTGGTGCGGGACTTCCTGCCAGCTTTGATTTTAACACTATCAGCAAGTGCGCCCGTCTCACCTACGGGGGCCTGCTCCTCTACTTCAGCCTTGATAATCTTCATTCCCTTACGCATGTTGCGCATCAGGGTTTTCTTCTGCACTTTCTTATCAAACTGCTTGAGTTCTTTTTCTAGTTTCTTCCAGCTTACAGTTACTCCGTTCATCTAACCTCAGTTGCAGTAATTACCATTTCTGTTTTGGTCTCATCCGGCACGATGCTGATGATTTGCAGCACCTTGCTATCCCAAGAGATTCGCATTTGCTCAGTAACGGTGGACAGATACCGCATTGCTATTGAATAGCTGCGGGTATTTTTTAGCTGAGCAGCTTGTGGGGCCTCGCCCCCTGCGATTGCATGGACGTTAGCCCACCGTGTTGCGTGCGTGGCCCAAGTACCAGGTACAAGAGCCCCCGCTGCATCCCGTGCCGTGGTTTGTGTCTGTATCGTGATCCGGTGGCGGTAGGTTCCTATTCTCATTAGTACCCCCGCAGGCCATTGCAAAGCCTATTGATGCCGTTTTCTAACTGCTTGCTAATCGTTCCTACGATCTCGCCCGAGCGCTCAGCATGGAAAACCCCAAGAGCGAGGCGAACCGCCTGCTTAGCTCTTTCAGGAACGGCAGAGAAACCAGCTACAAACCGGATTTGAACGGCATCAGATCGGCAATAAGTGCTTGGCCACGAGTTCACGGGTTCAATCCATGCCCGTTGCTTATAGGGAGCTTGCAGCCTGTACTCAGCAGAATCCAGAGTTTGCAGGACATTATCGCCATCGTAGTATTTGATATGCGTGATGCTCTGAATCGGGAGTTTTAATAACCAGTTGCAGTAAAACCCGTGCTGATGTTGTTCCCATGTTTGGGCAACAAGGTGCAGGCCCGATAGCGTTTCCACGTACTGCGTGGCGGCATCGAGATATGAAGTTATTAACGTGTCTTCATCTGAATGCTCAACCTTCAAGTGAGCTTTGGCTTCTGATAATGTGATGGGGTAGCTCGCAGGAGCGGTGATTAACTTTGTGAACATGCCTTATTTATTCAGGCCAGATACGAAAAAACCCCGCAACGCTAAGGGACGTTGCGGGGTTCCTACCCCATGTCTTTAGGATATTATTACGATAGAGCGTGGATCAAGTGCTTCATAGCATTTGGCTGCTTCGTGCGTTGCGAGAACCGCTGGAAAGAAGTAAAGCCAACGCTATTGTTCAGAGCATAAAGCTCACTGAGGCGCTTAATGCCTGTGCCGTTTGTGACCGGGCGATAACGAACCTTGCTGGCTGGGCCAAACAATACCGATTTGTTACCCGCACCGATGTCTGCGATGTCATTGCAGATCAAGACTTCATAGCCATTGATCTTCTGCAAGTTAGCATTCGCATAATCTTGCATCAGCAATGGACGGCCCAGATCATCAACCAGCTTCTTGCAATAGCTGAACGTGTTGGCGTTCATGTAATAGCGTGTGCTTGGATCGATCCTATAGGCTGGATCAACACTAGCTTCAAGATCAATAAAATCATCTACCGTTAGAGCGGTAGGCGTAGCTACAGTGTGACCAAATACGGATTCAGTTACGAATCCCTTGTTATTGGTCAAGTTGCCCGTAGTGGAATGAGTAGCAATCGCACGAGCGAGGCGCTCACCCATAAGCTCAGCAACCATATCCTCAAATGGGAATTCAGAATCGGTTATCAATTCTTCCGATACTTCAAAGACCGCTGTGCTGATCTTGTGGTAATTGAAATCAATCTTGCCAACAGCAATCGAGACGTTTGCAGCGGTGCCCAATTCGTTCGTGGCAGCGCCAACATTGCCGGTATCATTTACCGTAGCAATGTAAGTAGGCGAACCGTTGCTCGATGGAACAACATCGCAAACCGATGTGATGCCACCAAACCACTTCAGCGCCTTCTCAAGACCAACAAGCTGGTTAGGCTGACGCAGGTAGCCACCTACGTTGTCAGTGCCAACAACTTGATTTCTGAAAACGAATTCAGGATCGCTCAGATTGTAGCCAAGATCATAAGCTGCTTGACGGTGAGAATCCCTCACCAAATCTTTGCGGTCACTATGATATGCAAGCCAGCCACGAGTAAAGTGCTGCTCTTTTTCCATGTTCTTCGCAGCGCAGTAATTGCGTGCTGGATCAACATGTTCCACATCCTTGCTATTCAATGCCAAAACCTGTTGGCTGCGGCGGATAGAATCAATCTTTCCTTCAACATCAGCCTGACGGGCCATGTCTTTATCAAACCGCTCTTTCTCATCTTCGCTGAATGCGCCGCCTCGCTTCTCAACGGTGGCTGTCAAGTCTTGCAAGCCACGGATAATATCTGCTCTTTCTTCCTGAAGTTGTTTCAAATCACTCATTGTAAAATACCTACGATCAAAACGTGCTAGGCGCTTGGGCCTTGATACTTGGATCGAAGGTATCTATGTGGCTGATTATGAAAACGAAAAAGCCTGCAAGCGATACGCACTTGCAGGCCCGATAACACTTTCAAACTTTTAAGGAGAATTCCACATGCTAGAGAAATTCCACCTGTATCTATGCAGCTACTTTAGGTTTTTCACCAATTCGATTCTCCGCAGGGAGTCTTGATAATCTTCCCACCGTTTTTCCTCTTCCTCGTGCCAGCCTCGCTTGATCTTTGCGCCCGAATACCAAGGGGTAACAACAATGCCAATCTCAGCAATGCTCTGGAAGTCCTGTATTGTCAGCACCCGCTTGCCAGCCTCACGAGCGAAGGCAGTTTTTCCCGGTTTGCCGGTGAATGAAAACCCGTGCAAATCGCCACGCTCAATAAGACACTTGACATCACGGCCAAGTTGCGTGTCTGGAAGTTTTAATTCCACTTCAATACCACGAGCACCTGGCGTGAGCTTGAGGGTACTTGAGCGAGTGCGGCCCAGCAGGTTTTTCTGGTTATGATCGAAGGTAGCAATAACATCGCCACCACGTTTCAGTGCATTATCAAATGCGCCCGGTGCGATCCTCTCAAAGGTTCCATCTGGATATGGCTGACATTCTGTGTCTGCTGAGCCATCGTAATAAACTGCGGCCAATCCCCGCACGATACCATCCTCAATCGTGATGCTATTCGGACCTGAAAATACTAATGATTCCATACTGCTCCTGCCAGTTTTCTGGCATCTAACCGGGCATAAACCGCAGCCCTTTGTTCTGGCAAAACCTGCCCGAGTTCTTCCCCAATTTGCAGGAATAAGCGCTCAATAAACATCTCAGCGCCCGGCAGTGCATCACTGAAGACGTGATGATGAGAAGCAAAAAGAGCATCCTTGCTCGCTGGTGCATCCTTGCGAAGTCTATTTATCAATCTGGAAAGCTCTCTTTCCGTGATTTCTGCAAGCTTTCCTCTGATTACTTCGCCGCTCGCATCACTTTTTGCCCCTGTTTGGTCCTCAGAGGCTGGGTTTTGCGGGGGTTGAGGGGCACCAAATGGCGAAGCTGCGGGCGCTGGCGGCTCAGCAAAGGCATCAACAAGGTTGCTTGGACGCCAAAAAGTATCCGTTTCCTTATTGTCAACAGGCAAGTTATTGGCAAATCGGTACTCTTCCCACGATTGCAATGCGTTGCTCACCCGCATAACAGCAACAGCGGTTTCCGCCGTGGCATCGCCTTTTGTCAGATCGTTTCTATCAAATTCGATGTAATAATCATCTTGTTCATCGGTTCGCAGAAGCTTGTAAGAAAACTCTGCTTCGATAACAGACAGCCAAGGCCCGAAGCTATTAGATAATGCAGCGGTGTTGATACTCTCAAGGCTGCTATAGCTCGTGTTTGTCTGGCCACCGATGAAGCTAGGATCGATCCCGCATAGGTTCGCAATGTCAATCAGGCTAAAAGTGCGGGATTCCAATAGCTGGGAATCACCATTGCTAAGGTAAGTCTTGTTAAGCTTCGCACCACCCGTGAGCGCAACGGCAGATCGGGAGTTTTCTATTCCGCTGAACAGGCGATTCAATGAAACCTTGAAGGCTTTTAATGTCTCTTCATCAACTACAGCGCCTTCGGGCACTTCGATCCACGCATCAGCAATACCGCCAGCCTCAAAGAACTTCGTTGCATAGCGGGCTTCTGAGATATGAAGGGAGATATTTTCCCGGCAAAGATCAATCAGGCGCATGCCCACTAGGCCGCAGGAGCGAGTGAGCGCCGAGCGAATATGAATTACTTCCGAAGCATCAAGAGCAATAGTTTGCCCTTCACGGCGAACCACGTAAACCATCTGCTGCGTGGTTGCAGTGTGGATAATAGCAGGGGTAACGGTGTCAGGATCAAGGATGTACAGTGCATCCGGTTCGCCCGCTTTCTTCTGAATGAACGCATACGCATTGCCTGCCCAAATAGCATCCTGCACGAGGGTTTTGATAAACTCGATGGCGGCAAGGTAGGGATTCGCCCGCTTGCGGAGCAGCTTATAGGCTGCATGTTTCTTATCAAATTCACGGCCACCGGAAGCGAGGATTTTTAGGACGTGACAACGGCAGTTTGCTACCTTGTTTGTGATGATTTCTACGGCACGCTTAACCGCAGGGATGGCAAGGAATGTTTCTTTATTAACTTGAACCCCGCCACGATAGCGTTCCTGCATCTCGTCTGGGAGTATGATTCCCTGTGGCGAGCGAATGTAACCACCCTCTTGCAACACGCCACGGACAATATTATTTAACCATGTGAACATGCCGTATTTAGCTGTTCGCTAGGTGATTGTTACAGGAGTTATTGCTTTTGATATGCCTAAAGCCATGATCGTTGCCACGCAGCCATCAATACGCTTGGCCTGCTCCTGCGGCTTTACTGGCCTGATAAACCCGTTTGGATGCTCCTGCACGCATAGATTAGAGAAGTTCCAATCGAGCAGAGGGTTATTGCCCTTGTTCAATTCGTGCGTAGCAATAAGAACTTCAAGCTGCTTCGTGGGCGCATTCATAGCGGAATAACTCTGCCCGTGTTCGATCATACGGATGCCTTTTTTATGAAGATCATCAGCCAGACCTACCCGCCCTTCCCACGGATCGAAGGCAATACCAGTGAGTTTATATTTGCCCTTTAGCTCCATGATCTTGCTTACTATCGTGTCACGCTCGATTCGCTTGGACTTCGTGAACGTGATATTGCAAAGCGGGTTCCTGATCCACGATTCATAATCAACACCATCCCGCATTGATCGCTGCCGGGCACTTTCGCCCGGTATCCAGAACCATACCCGCAGGTATTTGGATTTAGGCCAGTACAATGCGAGCGCTGTTAGGTCTTTGGTGCTGGAAGTATCAAGAGCAGCAACGCACCATTCGTTAGCAACATCAAGATCATGCTGCGGGCAGGCGAACCAATCCTGCATTTTGATAAACCGATTGTTCTGCTCAACTAACAGATTGCAATGTTCCCGCTTGAATTCATTTTCAAAGCTGGCAACTGTCTGAGCCTTCGCCACCATTCGCTTGATATAATCAGGCTGAACCCCAGTTCCCCAGAGCGGATTCGCCTTTTTGATATGCTCTAAATTGGTCCAATCATCCTTGGCATCAAGTTCAAATATGAAGGGCAGGAAAGAGAAATCAACATCGGGTTTCTCCTTCACCCGCTTAGCATACGTGTACAGATCGAACCAAATTCCCTCACGTTCATAGCTTTGCGTGCTTGATATGTACAGCAGGGGCTGCCGCCGCTTGCCCATGCTAGTTTCAATAGCTCCCCAGAAATCTCTACCTTGTTGGCCTCGCCAGTTTTTAACTTCATCGCAGATGCAACACTGAGTATTCCACCCGTGAGCGCCGCCTGCTTCCGAAGAAACTGAGCAGCAAAAGCTATTATTCTTGCGGTACAGAATACGTGATCTGCTTTCATTTATCTCAAGCCTGCTTCTAAGCTTAGCGGATTGCACTACCTGCTGTTTGATAATGTCAAAATTGATTGCGGATTGCTTTGCGGTGCTGGCGCATAGGTAGGTTTCTGCACCACCTTCGCCATCGCAATAGGTTAGATAATGAGCGAGCAGGGATGATAATGTTGTCTTGGCATTACCACGGGCAGCGCTGTAAAGCGTGGTTCTGTATCTTCTGAGCTTAGTTTCTTTATGCTTGAAACCGAACAATGCACGGACATAATCAGCGTGCTGCGGGTGAAGAATCAGAGGCTTTCGGGCAAACTCGCCCTTAGTGTGAGTGAGACATTTTTCAGCGAAGGCGAGGGGCTTCTCAGCAGCAGCTTCATCATAGAAGAAACTGCCATCGTGCGTGAACGGATCATAACCGTTTAATTCAAATTCCATCCTTTCCTTTTGCGAATCGCTTCATACGATTCTTTTTCTTGCGAAGCCACTTGTGATGTAGCTGATCGCCTTTTTCTGCGTTGCACTTTCTGCATGACAAGACAAGATTATCATCATGATTTGTCCCGCCTCTGCTTATTGGCCTGATGTGATCGAGCGTAGAATTCTCGTTATTGAGCTTCAGTCCGCAGTATGTGCAATAGGGATGCTGCCGCATCATTCGCTCACGCTTCCGTTTGCGGCGGGCGCTTGGACCTTGGGATAGCTTCTTTGCTTTTGTTTCCTTTGGCGGATCGGAAGGAAGCTCAGGGTGGTAATCATCCATTCCGATATTGTCTCCATAGAAAGTAAGACCGAAATTTAGTAAGCATAGTTCTGTCATGAGAAGAAATCCCCCGCATCATCGCCCACGGGAGCGCTGCTCACGCTATTGCGGGCCTGTGCTGTTAGTCCGAACTGCTGAGCAAGCCTGCGATAGTTATCAAAAGCCTTGCTAATGAAATTCATAGCCCTGCTTGCATCGGTGCCCGTGATGTCTTCCACCGCTGCGAGCTTGTCCTGCGAGGATTTGAATACATCCCACCAGAAGCAAAGGGATTCCAGAGCGCCCGCATCAATGCTCGTGGCAATGCCTTGCTCCCTAAGCTGCGGCACGATCTCATCCCACAATGCGCTGCCGTGCGGGCCTAGATCGGGCTTAACGGGTTCGCCCGTGGCCTGCATGTTCGGCCGCAATGCGGCCTGATTCGGGTGCCCTTCAAGGAGCTTGAGGGTGAGGGATTTGGCAGCGCTCATTAATCATCCTCGCAGGGGCTGCCTACGTGAATCGTTTTCCATTCACTTTCACCGGCAGGCGTGATATACGCACGCTGCTTTTGCATCGTGATTGAATTGCCAAAGATTCGCACATCGGTAACGATTTCTGTGGTCTCAGCCTTCACGAGGGTGGCGGTGGCCAATGTCTCAGAGTGTAATTGACCCCATTTATTCATATCTTCGCCCTCATCACACCAAGAGCAAAGCACGAGTGCATTAGTAACACGCTCGCCAATAACCATCAGCGGCCCACCGCTCTTGAGGCGCACAATGTCACCGGGCTGGAAGGTTTCGCCTACGGTATCCTTAATCCAATCAAGAACAGGGAACACCTTTGAAACTACAATCGTGTGCTTACCAGCATGAACACACACTTCACCGGCACCACACGAGAGGCCAGTGCAGCGATGAAATTCATCGGCATCAGCTTGCTTCAATTCGCCCGATTCGAGCTTATCAAAGAATATATTCTTAACTTGTTCGCCGTCCATATTGTTGTCCTCTACTTGCCGTGCGATCTTGCGCAGGGCTCCCATTGTTTGTCCTATATTCTCAATTGTTTCCTGCGGCACACGCAGGTTAATTCCGATCTTGTCTATGATTGCCATGTTCTTATCTATGTAATTTGGTGAAGAAATCTCCCTGCGTTCCGCAGTGAGCTTTCCTTATTCGCCTGTATTGCGAGGGGCTTTTGGGCCTCGCATCGCTGTAATGGGCTTCCTATTGCGTGTGGCAGCCTATTGCAGCCTTGGCCTCGCTCACCGGATCGGGCCAAAAAACCTTAAAAAAAAGCGGAACGTCCCGGTGCGTTCAATGATATTGGCAAGTCTTAAAAAATTGCCGGATATGCCACCTAGGGGGCAGCATTATCAATCAACTCTGATCGCAGGATAGTGATGTCCCTATGGGCATCAATAGCTAGGCCAACCCTATCATCATCAATGCGTTGCAGGTTTGATACTATTACCTTGACCTTCTGCGGCTTGTCCGATGGTGGAACCTGAATGACAAACGATTCATATAGCTTTCTTGTTATTCGCAACATTAGTATCCTCCCTCGTGCTTTACATGCACATCTAGGCCATTCTCAAGCATCTGCTCTATAGCAATGCGATATAGGTCTATCTTACGCATGCCTAAGCCCCTTTGCTTCAGATCGGTAATCATCTTGTCTAGGCGCTGATAGACTTCCTCAGTCACGCTGAAGCTCACATAGCGGCCATCAGTTTTGGTTGTTCTCATTCTCCCCTCTGCGTGCGCTTACTGTGGCACGATTTACATAGTGATTTTAAGTTATTGAGCGAGTACATCAGTTCAGGGTTGCCATTGGGCTTTACAATATGATGCACTTCGCTTGCGGGCCTCGTGATGCCTTGCTCCTCGCAATCTTCGCATAGCGGGTTATTCGCAAGCTTGATCCGGTTCACCTTCAGCATGTGGGCTGGATATGGTTTCCGGCAATTGATTGTCTTCCTGCTGTGGCTGTGATCCACTGGCACGATCTTGTTGCACTTCGGGCAATACTTCTCCATCAATCCTCTTTGGCCTGTAAATGATAATTGGCCTGTTTTTGGCATCGTATGATTTT
Organism: Anatilimnocola floriformis; assembly: GCF_024256385.1. Lineage (NCBI taxonomy): Bacteria > Pseudomonadati > Planctomycetota > Planctomycetia > Pirellulales > Pirellulaceae > Anatilimnocola > Anatilimnocola floriformis. The sequence continues at coordinate 4,871,369 of NZ_JAMLFW010000001.1, read as the reverse complement.
TCATATTCGTTTCGCCGGGCTACGCTGAGTGCTAGAAGCCATAGCTCTTGCTGTTGTTCTTTGCTAAGGCAATTCATTAGCAACCTTCACTGGCTTTTTGAAGTATTCTGTGAGCGCCCACCGGACTACCTGCGAGCGTGAGCAATCTGTCATGCCTTGCACTGCGAGCGAATCGATACGCTTATCAATGTTCTTTAAGGTGTCAGCATCAAGCTGCACCGATACTACGTGCTTAGGGTTTGATTTGTATTTATTCATGTTCATATTCCTCTGGCTTTGTCTTTGGCAGGCCGCAGCACTCGCATACATCGTTACTGCGTCTGTAATGTGAGTAATACTCCCGCATTTTGAACTTGAAAGCCATGAATGCGATTACTACGAATCCAACAACGATAAAGCTTATTCCGATTTCCATGTTTGTTTCCACCTTATGAATATGTCACGAGCAGCGTAGGGCACTATCGAATTGCCCAGAGCCTTTACCCGTGCTAAATGATGTTTGTGTAATTGTGCGGATAGCCCATCATCTCTTCTAAGAACAAGGGGTTCGCCACAAACCAGCCCGGTGGCTTTGGCATCTTGTCCGAGAGTTGATATTGGTATCCGATCAGCCTCGCAGTTAAATTGCGTGCTGTTGGCCACACTTCGCTTGGCCTGCAATGATTCTGGAATTGCGTGGCATCGAATGCCCGTGGGGTAGGCAGTAATAAAGAGCCTTCTACGATAGTGTGGCAGTCCCCACCAATTCGCTTGTACAGTTTGCCATTCCGCATCATACCCGCAGTTGGCCAAGCCCGTGAGGACTTCATAAAATCCTCTATTGAACAAGCCTTGCACGTTTTCGATGATGATGAACTTGGGGCGGAGTTCAATAATAAGCCTGTGATATTGAAACCATAAACCGGAGCGGCTTCCGGTGATTCCTTCACGCTTGCCAGCGCTGCTGATGTCTTGGCACGGGAAACCCCCGCTGATGCACCATTCTTTCCCATATTGCTCCCGAAGCTCGTGGCCTGATATTGCTGTGATGTCTCCGAGATTTATTGAACCGGGAAAGTGATGGGCGTAGACCTTGTTACAAAAGGCATCAATATCACTGTTCAAGTGATTATCAAAAGTGATTCCGGCCCATTGTGCGCCAAGTGCGAAGCCACCGATGCCGCTAAATAAATCTAAGTAATTCACTCCCTATGGTAGTATTGCTGAGCAAGATTTTTATGAAATTAAACGAAAAAACCCACGCAGCAACGAGCTGCGTGGGCCAATGGATCGATACGATGTTATCTATGCTTCAAGCGATTCCATTTCATAACGATACTCTTGCCACTCTTGCAATCCATCGAGATATGCCCGTGCGGCACCCGCTGCCCGAAGCTGGGCATTTGTTATTTCAGCATCAGAAAGCTGGCCTATTTCCTCTTGTATTCTAAGGGCAGCTTGAATGCCTTCCTCAGTTATTACAGCGATCTCTAGGTTGAACTGATCTGTTAGAATTTGCTCTGCTGTCTTGTAGTTCATTATTGTTTCCTTATTAGGTTATTGAGTTTTGTCTTTGCTTTTTGAATTTTCCGTTTTAACCGGATCAGCCTGCGGATTGTGAATTTGATTTCTAATTGCTTGCTGTTCATTGTGTTTCCTCGCTGCTTTGCGTGCGGTATCAATTGCCGGGAGTGCGGCCACGTCCAACGAAAATCGAAGTTTTGGCGCTTCGGGCGAAAGAATTCGGGAAATATTTTCTTATTGCTGTAAAGCAAGAACTTTCTACCGGGCGGAAAATTTCGATTTTTTCCGGGTTCGCTTTACAGGGGAGCGGATTCGCCTATAACGATGGCTGAGGGGAATTCTTCCCACGGGATGCTATAGAACTTTTGGCCTGCGTGCTGTTTCATAATTTTATGAAGCTTATGCGCATAATCAAATAGCTCCTGCGTGCGGATTATTGCGGCGGATTGGAACTTGTCACCATCGGTATAGGCGTGAACCCACCAGTGCGGATAGTAATTCAATGCGGCAATGTCCCTTGTGCGCCCGGTCCATTCCGAAGGGTAACGAATCGTGAAGGTATGATAATTCCGCCCTTTATCTTCCACCCTCGCAGCAATCCCTGTGAAGCCACCGCTAGGAAGCTGCTGGAAGTAATCAATACCGGCCTTCGCATCGAGCAGGTGCAATATCGTGCCCTGCGGCCCATCGGTGGCGTATATCTCGCCATCACCGCAGTAGGTCCGAACTATCGGCCAAACTACGTTTTCAAAAATCTCGTTGCTGCGTTCTTTCCTTGCTTTCCATGTCACGATGATATGTATGCCGCATCAGAGCATTTGCGGCCTACAGATCGCTTCCTAGAGCTTTAGGGAGCATTTTAATTAGATGCGATGAACGAGAAAGCGAATAATAGCAAATGCCCTACGGGACTATTGGTTGGTTATTTATAGAAAACCACCTTCCCGTGGAAAACCCTATTAAGAAAATAAGATATTCCAAAGTGTTTGTATCTGCCCGGTTCGCTTTTATCGCTTCTTTCATCTAGCAAGAGACGAAACAGATGAGACCCTTGAACTCACCACTTGTTTCTAATTACCACTCTGAATTTTTGTTCGTAAGTTAGATTATTAGTCTTCCATTTGGACCAGGACGTAGGTGTATCTTGTTGCATCAACTAGCAACCCGTTGCCTGGAAAAAACTCTAGGTTTGTAAGCCTAGCAGTAAAATTCAGTTTTCATCCTCTTAGTTAATATTCAATTTGATTTGAATTTTATTCCCTCATCCGTGGTCAGAGGGACTAGAGCTAGAGAGACCTTTTTAATCTCCGCAGCCTGTTAGGTGTCTTTTTCGTAGCGAGCTACCGGGAAAGTTCCTAAGAACATAACCTGCGAACCGTATTTTCACGGTCTGAAGATAATATAGCAATTCCGCCCGCCATCCGTTACAGCAAAAATCGATTTTTCCCGAAATACTTTCTTGTTGCTGTAGCGCAATGAGAAAACTTGTTGCTGTAGCGCAAGAAGAAAAAACTGGTGTTGTAATATGTTGCGAGCGTGCTATTATACCGTAGCGAATCTGTTAATCACTTTGACCTTTGGTGATTACGGTCTGGGCCTGCGGGGAGCTAATCAACACCCCGCAGGCTTTTTTATGTACATTGGTGAAAATCCGTTTGCATAGCGCATACATAAGGGATGGCAAGCGATAAAACGTGGCTTGAGCGATCTCTTCAAATTCACGCCACCACCACGAACCCTATGAAGAAAAAATTCATCTGCGAGCTGATCGTGAATCAGGTTTGTGAAGGCAGGCCCATATCGCACGCTCAGAAAGGCTTATTGCAGCAGTGGTGGAAGCATCACCTGAAGAAACTAGCGCCGCCTGATTTCATATCGCAGCTTATTGCAGAGCATCAGTAACAAAATCGGGGACATACTCCGTGCTTAGCTCGATTGCATAGTGCCAAGTTTCAGAGCCATTGCACCATGATACGCAGTAGGTAATCCCACCGGGCGAAACGTGGAATCTGGTTATCATTCCCGGTCTTTTATCATCACGCAGGCGAATGAAGACAACATCACCTAATTCAAACGCAACTTCGATAGTAATTTTCATGCTCTATGGTAGTGAGCAACAGCCCGGTTTTTCCCTATAAATCGGGCAGCAGACACGCCCCCGCCCGCAGGCGATAATAGCTTGCTAGTTCGGGTTTTGTTCTTCTGAATGAAAGGCAAGAAAGTGATAAAGAAAGGCCAGCAAGTTCGGTTCAAACCGGAATTGTCCGATCCCGGTGATGATAATATTGTTTTCCTCGCTGTTGATGATGAATCTAAGGGGCGAGTAACTGTAGTGGCGCTGCTAGGTTTGGTTATCAATCCTACGCAGGTGGTTTCCGTTTCAATGGTGGCGGAAGCTGCCGATTATGAAGGGGCGAGCAAGTGAAAGTTTGTCTGTATCTTCGCATGAGTAGCGATCAACAGGAATTGAGCATTGAGCGGCAGCAACGGGATGCAATCGCATTCTGTAAAGCGAAGGGCTATGAAATCGTTGCCATTTATATCGATGAAGGAAAGAGCGGTAGCAAAGATGTTCATAAGCGGCTGAACTTCCTGCGTATGATTCGGGAAGCTCCTGCGGCAAATTGGGAGCGTATTATCTGCGTGAATACTAATCGCTTCGGGCGATTGAATAGCATTACGGGGGCGAAGTACAAGGAAGCTCTTGTTGATGCCGGGAAGATTCTGGAAACTATTGAAAACGGTGTGATTGATTGGAATACGATGCAGGGACGTATCGTTGATGCGATCCGCAGCGAGCTAGATCATGAATACTCTGTAAATCAGGCCAGCGCTACTACTTCAGGCCGCAACAATGTAATGGATTTGGGATATTGGCCGCACGGCAAAGTTCCCTATGGCTATGACCGCATTTACTTTTATGAAGGCAAGGAAGTGGCACGGATCAAGCGAACTGCTAAAGCTTCGGGCATTAAAGCGAGGGGCTGGCACTTGAAGCTTGAGAAGAATGAAGAGGAAGCAAAAATCATACAGTGGATTTTTGATACTTTCTGCGATGGTGATTCCCGCAGCATGCGAGGAATCGCCCGCAAACTCAATGAGCAAGGCATTCCCTCGCCCGGTGGCGGCAGTTGGGATAAGGATGCAGTGAAAGACATTCTTACTAAGCGGGTTTATATCGGGCAATGCTCGCCCGGTTACAGGCGAACTAAAAAGACCCATTTCAAGAGGATGGAAAAACGAGTTAAGGAAAACAGCGCTCCGATCATCATCAAGAGCAGGAAAGTTTTTGATCGGGTGCAGGAGCTTGTGCGGAAGCAAGGCGAATTCAGGCCCGCACGGCAATTGCACGGCAATGGCGCTCTTTCCGGTGTGCTTGTTTGTGGTCACTGCGGTTACAGGATGGAAAAACGTGCCCGGAAGTATCGGAGCGGTGAGAAGTATGTCACCTATGCTTGCAGTACAGCCTCGCAGCGCCCGCAAGGATGCACCTGTAGGCAATGGAGCGTGACAGAGCGGGCAATTCTCCCGTTTGTTATTCACAAGCTTATTGAATCGGTGGATTCCGAAGTGCTGAAAGTCCTGCGAGCTAAACCGGCAGCGGTGAAACCTAATCCCGCTGGCCTCGCAGATCGTGCCGCTGAACTCAAGAAACAGATTGCTAAAGGCGTGAAGAATTACACGCAGGTAGGTGATGAAGACTTGAAAGACCTTCAGGATTACGTGAAGACTTTGCGGACGGAACTTGCCGGAATTGAGGCTGCGGAATCCGCTGCGAGCGATCCGAAAAATGAGACCGGGTTTAGCGATTGGTGGCGAGGGGTTCGGGCGAAGCTCGTTTGCATACAGCCCGCAGCGCCGCATCACGGGAGCGAGCGAGATGCACCGGGCGAAGTGGCTGAGCGCCTCGTGCTAAATGGCGAAGTGTTCGGGAGCGGGATTTATGCCGAACCGATGGCGCTACGCTCCCTGCTAAATGATTTGGGCCTTCGGGTGGAACTTTTTTGGACTTCTACCGGGCGATACAGCGAATTAGACCGGGCGAGAATACAGGCGGAATTTGGCGAGCAGGGCTTAGATGGCAAGAATGCTACGCTCGTCCTGGTCATGAAACGCTCGGCATGAACGCGGGGCTAGACTTCGAAACGCGGATCATGGTGAAGCACGACGCGCCGCAGTTGCTGCGTAAGGAGCTTAACAAGAAATCGTGGCAGCCCGAGCCGATCATGATCTCTGGCGTGACCGATTGTTATCAGCCCGCCGAAAGGCAATTCAAATTGACGCGCGGCATTCTCGAAGTGCTGCTCGAAGCCGAGCAGCCTTTCACGCTGATCACGAAGAACTCGCTCATCCTCCGCGATCTCGATTTGTTTCGCGAGTTTGCCCGCCGCAATCTGACCGCCGTGGCTATCAGCATCACCACGCTCGATGCCGAACTGGCTCGTACCATGGAACCGCGCACGGCGACCCCCGCGGCGAAGTTGCGGGCCATTCGCGAACTGACGGCGGCAGGTGTGCCCGTTCGCGTGATGAACGCGCCGATCATTCCCGGTCTGAATGATCACGAGATTCCCGCAGTATTGACCGCGGCCCGCGATGCGGGCGCCACGAGTGCTGGCTATGTGATGCTGCGATTGCCTTGGGCCGTCTCGCCGATCTTCACGGCTTGGCTGCGCGAGCATCGGCCTTTGCAGGCAGAGAAAGTCGAAGCGCTCGTGAAGTCGGTTCGTGGCGGCAAGCTTTACGACGCCGAATGGAGCCAACGCATGAAAGGATCCGGCCCGTACGCCGAAGGGATCGCACGGACATTCAAAGCGTTTTGTCACAAACTGCAACTCAACCAGCCCGAACCCGAACTCGATTGCAGCCGATTTCGTCCGCCACGCCTGCCCGGTGGTCAAATGAAACTGTTTTAGTACTGTTTTTCCGGCCTACGATGGCGACGCATTTTTTCGTAAAATAACGTAGGATTGCAGTATTCGTTAAGACTCTCGCCGTTTTGGAGCCGACGCTCATGTCGCAAATGCCGCCGAATTATCAGCCGCAACCCATCATCATTCGCCAAGGTGGCGGCGTGCTCTGGGCCATCGCCGCCATCCTGGGTTGGATGGGCCTGTTCCTGGCGGGGCTGATCATCATTGTTCAATGGGCTGCCTTTGCGAGCTCCGATAGCTCGAGCAGCATCGACGAGAAGTATGTCTCCGGCAGCAAAAGCGCCAGCGACAAGATCGCGGTCATCTCGATCGAAGGGGTGATCATGGAAGGGGACGGCTTCGTCAAGCAGCAGATCGATCACGTGCGCGATGACGAAGACGTGAAGGCGATCGTAGTGCGAGTCGATTCGCCCGGCGGCACGGTGACCGGCAGCGACTTCATTTATCACCATTTGAAGAAGCTCAAGAACGAAAAGAAGATTCCGCTCGTCGTGAGCATGGGCAGCATGGCCGCCAGCGGTGGTTACTACGTGTCGATGGCCGTTGAGGATCAAGACAACTCGATCTTCGCCGAGCCGACCACGACGACCGGTTCGATCGGCGTGATTATTCCGCACTACAACGTGGCGGGCTTGATGAAGAAGTACGACGTGGTCGACGATTCGATCGCCAGCCACGAGCGGAAGCAGATGCTGAGCATGACCCGCGAGCTGTCGCCCGAAAATCGAGCCATCATTCAATCGTACGTCGATGAATCGTTCGGCCGCTTCAAGGACATCGTCAAATCGGGCCGACCCGCCTTTCGCAAGGATGGTGCTGCTCTCGATACGCTCGCCACAGGCGAAATTTTCTCTGCCGATCAGGCTCTGAAGCACGGTCTGGTCGATAAGATCGGGTTTATCGAAGAAGCCATCGATCGGGCGCTGGAACTGGCCAAGCTGCAGAAGGATAGCGTTCGCGTGGTAAAATACAAAAAGCCCGCGTCGCTCCTCGGCAGCATCGGCGCTGCCGAAGCCAAGCAACTGGCGGGCCTGCAAGAAATGAACAGCGCGGCAGGACTGCTGGAGCTGTCGACGCCGCGGGCGTTCTACTTGTTCTCGTCGTTTCCCACGATGGCAGTCAGCAAGCGAGCCGACTAACCACGCTCGTCAAAATCGCCCCCGCCTTTCCGGCGGGGCTTCAACGGCTTTTGCACTACCGATAGAACTGGCAAAGAAAACTACGGCAGTTCAATCGTCTTCAGCGCGAGATTGTCGCCGCTCTTGATCACGACAACCGCTTGCGAGTCGCCGAGCTTATCGAGCTGCACGGTCCCTTCCAGGTCCTTGATCGTTTCGTAGCTTTGGCCAGCCGTGCCGCCACCGCCGACGGGGGCTTCGATCCCTTCCTTGCGGCCGATGTCTTTGGTGCTGACCTTCATCACGCCACGAGCCGTGTTAGCGATGAGCAGGAACTTGTCGCCACCCTTTTCATACAGCACGATGTCGATCGGCTGATTGCGATTGCCGAGCTCGGCGACCGTGGTGCCGCGAAGCTTCTTCCCCTTGTTCGCTTCCAGATCGTTCACCGAAAACCGCACCAGCGGCGTGCAGGTGAAACCGGCGAGCACCGACGGCTGGCCATCGATGGTGAAGGGAATGAAAGCGCGAATCGCGGCATTGTCTTCAAGGCGGCCATGCGCGCCGTGGAAGATCTCGACAGCCGTTCCTTGATCGGCTTCGGCAAAGGGGAACGTGATTTCGCGGACGTTCGAAGGCGTGGCATCGGCGGTCACACCGGTGACGAGCAGCTTGCCATTGGCATAAGCGAGATCGGTGATCGCTTCGTTCCGCAGATTGCGAGTTCGGCCCTTCGCTGCCACCTCTTTGTCTTCGGGCGGGTTTGGCAGCGCGAGCTTGCCGTACTGCGTCTTGGTCAGAGAAACTTCGCTCGCCTTACCGCTGGTATCGATCTTGATCAGGCCCGGTTGATTGTCGGCCTTGGTCACCGACAGATACAAATTGCCGCTGGCGGGATTCGCCACCAGATCGTTGACCGTGACCTTTGAACCGCCGGCTGCGGCACTGAGAGTCGCGTTCAAATCGGCGATTTCAATCTTCTTGCCTTCGCCCTTCGCATCGCCAGTATCGATGGCAACGATCTGCGCACCCTTGGCATCGCCGATGAACAGAATTCCCTCGGGGCCGAAGGCGAGATGCCCGGCCGATTTCAATTCCGGCGAGCCTTCCTTCAATCCCCACTTGTTGGCTGCGTAGCCTGACGAGACGCTCAAACCCAGCACGAGCAAACTGGCGAACGAAACAAACTTTCGCATGACGAAACTCCTGACGACGAAGATGGCAGCAGGCCGCGCGGCACACTCGCGCGGATAATCGATTGGCGTCATTGTGCGCATGGCAATTCGCGAGAAGCAATGCGCCGACATTTTGACATGCATTCGACGATGGAACAGTTTCTTCGCTGCCGTATCTTCCGTCGTGCTGTCACGCTACAGCAAATGACGCGCCTTGATGTTTAGGTACGAATTTACCAGCGGAGCCGTCATATCCTCTGGGAAAACATCAAGGCTGAGCACACCCGTGTGCTCCAGATCGCGCAGCACTTGATGCCGCCAGGAGAGGATTTCCGCTGCGGCAGCCGCCTTAAAGAGTTCCTCTTCGCTGCGCGGATCGCGATCGGCGGCATCGAACAAATGATGATCCCGCAGCAGCACGCCCAGTGGCAGATGCTGGCCTACCACATTTCCCAGGTAGCTCTGTACCTGGTGCGAGTTGACTTCGTCGATCACGCTCGTGATCAGCACCACCAGCGACCGCTTCTTGCAGTGGGTGTGAAGATGCAGGAAGGCATCATCGTAGCGCGACTCGACCAACTGCGGAAAACGATCGAACGAGGAATGCAATAGTTGGTTCATTTGGTTCATGCCGCCGCGTGGGGGCACGAACGACATTACCTTGTCGGAAAAGCAGATCATGCCCACCGAATCGCCTTGCCGCAGTGCGACATAGCTGAGCATGAGCACCGCATTGAGCGAATGATCGAGCAGGCTGATGCCGGAAGCGACGTTCGTCATCAAACGGCCGCAGTCGACGAGAAAAATCAATCGCTGGCTCTGACTCGTCTGAAAATCTTTGACTGTCAGTTTGTTCCGCCGCGCACTGGCCCGCCAATCGATGAACTTGTGATTGTCGTCGAGCGTGTAATCGCGGAGGCGTTCGAAATCATTTTCGGTGCCGACTTTTCGCGTGCGCCGCACGCCCATCAAGCTGAGGCGGTTGGTGCGAGCCAGGATTGCGAACTCCGACAACTGCTTCATGTCGGGATAAACATGAATCAGGCTCGGCGCGGGATATTTGTAGAAGCGTTTCCAAAAACCGAACAGGCTGCGGACACGTACGTGCACGCACGACATGGTGTAAGCGCCGCGGCGACTGGCGACCAGGTCGTAATGGACTGTCGATCGACTGCGCGAGCCAAGCCTGAGCACAAACTCCTTCGGCTCGGCCGTGAACTCCTGCGGCACGTCGTCGCGCACCCACACCGAAAAGGCCCGTGGGCTGACGTTCGAAACCATTAATGTGACGCGATGTGGCTTTTGCAGCGAGGCAATCTTCAGAGCCTGCCGCTCGATCTTGAGCGATTTTTGATTGGGGATCGTAAAGAAGTCGATCAGCAGAATGAGCGGAATGATGGCATCGACCACGAGCACAGCGCCAAGCAGCCGCTTGTCGATCAGCAGGGCAAACGTCAACACGACCGGGATGCCGCAGATCGCGATCGCCGCGACGTGCGGAAACGTCCGCCGTGTCCAAGCAAGGATTGCGAGTGGCAGCACCGCGAGCAACACAATCAGCACGGAGTAGTGATTGAGCAGATCGGCGTTCTGGGTCAGCCATTGATTGAGGCGTTCCATGAAGCTTCCGCTACAAGCGCGGAACCTCCACCGAACGAATCAACTCCGTCAGCAAATCATCGATCTTCTGCCCTTCCACTTCGGCCTCGGCAGTCAGCACCACGCGATGCCGCAGCGCCGGCAGCGCGATCTGCACCACGTCGTCCGGCACCGCATAATCGCGACCGCCAAACGCCGCCAACGTCCGCGCGGCCTGCACGAGCGCGAGACCTGCGCGGGGCGAAGCGCCCATGTGAAACTGTGGCCATTCGCGGGTCCGCCGCACGATCTTGTTGACGTAGTCGATCAGGCGGTCGTCGATCCGCACCTTGGCGTTCTCTTGCACCGTTTTCAAGATCTCGGCCTGATTGGTGATCGTCTCGACTTCATGCTTCAGCCGATCATTCAGATCGAGCTGCTGGCTGTGCATCTTCAGAATTTGCGACTCTTCCTGCTCTTGCGGGTAGTTCACCATCAACTTGAACATGAAGCGGTCGAGCTGAGCTTCGGGCAGGTTGTATGTCCCTTCCGATTCAATCGGGTTCTGCGTGGCGAGCACCAGGAACGGCTTTTCGATGACGTGGCTCACGCCGTCGATCGTTACGCGATATTCCTGCATGATTTCGAGGAGCGCCGCGTGCGTCTTCGCCGGTGCGCGGTTGATTTCGTCGGCCAGCAGAAATTGCGTGAAGACCGGCCCCGGGCGAAAGCGGAACTCCTGCGTCTTCATATCGAAGATCGGTGCGCCGGTGATGTCGGACGGCATCAAGTCGGCCGTGAATTGAATGCGGCCGAAGTTGCAGCCGAGAACCTTGCCGAGCGTGCGCACGAACAAGGTCTTGCCGAGGCCGGGGACGCTTTCGATCAGCACGTGGCCGCTGGAAAAGAGGGCCACGAGCGCGCCGAGGACGAGTTCATCCTGGCCGACGTAGAGCTTGGCGATTTCCTTGGTAATGCGGTCGAATAGTTTCTTGGTCGGCGTTTCTTTGCCGGGTTCGGCCCGCGGCGACATGTGAATGCCACCCACCGGCGCTGGTTGCGGCGGATGATGCTGCGGCGGAGAAAATGCTGGCGCGCCGCTGGCCGGAGCCGAAAACGTCGGCTGCTGGGCAAAGGGTTGCGGCGCGAAAGGCTGAGGATTGCCAAAAGGCTGCGGCGGTTGCCCAAACGGTTGAGGTTGCTGCGGCATGGGCGGGAGCGGTTGCAACGGTGGCGATTGCGTCGGTGGACCAAACGACAACGGTGGCGGCGTGACCGTCGACGATTGCGGCACTTGCACCACACCATAGCACGACGGGCACGAAGCCTTTCGTCCGGCGGCCGAGGCGGGCACTTTCAGCGTGCGGCCACAGGCGGTGCAGGCAAACTCGATGAAGTTCGGGTCATTTCCAGGTGAAGGGATGGACATGCAGAGGTGATTCGCAAAAGGTGTGGCGTAATTTTGTAGTTGAGTTATTTTTTGTGTGACTTGCCGGAGTCTCGTTTGCCGTGCTGGCGATACTGCTGCAGACGGGCGTAGGCATAGGCCTGGTCCTTGGTCCGCTGCATCAACTTGCCGAGGGCGGAAATGTGCCGGCCGAAATCGCTAGGCGATTCCAGCGGCAGTTCGCGAGCTCGGCCAAAGATCGCCGAGCGAGCCAGGCAAAAGACGAGCGAAAACATGACCAGGTGAAACACGATCGCGTTCAATGGGAAAGGCCATTCGCGGTCTTGCTTCTCGCTGCTTTTTTTCTGGATCGGCGGTCCGCCCGGGCCACTTTCCAGAAACGCAACTTGCGAGTCGGGATCACATTCGTCGAGCAGCTTGCCGGCGAGCTTGCGATTTTCGTGATTGATCAGCGGATAGTTCAAGAACATGCTGCCATTGGCGACGACAATCACTTGGCCATCGGACCAGGACTTGTCGGTGACGCGGGCAACAAGCGTTTCTTTTTCGCTGGTCAGCAGCGGCTCGAAATCCTCGGGCAGTTCTTCCTTATTGTCTTTCGGTCGATCCTTTATGGTCGGCTTATCCAACTGGCTGCTGACCGAAATATCGGCCTGCTTGGCGTCGATTCCATCTGCCCAAGGACCGGCGAGCGTAGTCACTTTGCGAGCCTTGCCATCGCGGAGCACAAACCAACGGGCGAATTCTTCCTTGGGCATGCGCGCCCGCTCTTCGGCAAACTTGCTCTTGGCTTCGGAGCGTTTTTGTTTGATTTCGTCGAGTTGATCTTGCGGGGCATCGGCCTGGATTTCTGTCCAATAGGCCGTCGCTGCGTCGTAGTCGCGACCGACGTAAATCAGCGTCCTGCCGGAACCTTCTGACAACCACTGTTCGAAAAACTGCCGTTGCTCCACGGTCGGCACACCAAAGTCGTCGGGAAACCAGACGATGGTTTGATACTTTCGCAGCTTCGGCGTGAGCCTGTCGACCGAAGTCACCGTGCGGCCGCTGTAGCGGAACATTTCCGAGAGAACAATCGTGCCGTTGACGCTGGCCCGATAATTGTTGCCCATCCGCCGGCCGTAGCCGGTTTCCAACTCGGGAGCGCTGCGAAACAGCCAAATCAAAAAGGCAACAAGCAACACGGCGCCCACCAGGACCGCCGGCAGCGTCCACTTGTTGCCACCTGCGGCAGCTTCAGTGGTGGAATGATAGGTCGGTGCAGCACTCATGCGGCGGCGGCCTCCACCCGTTCTAGTTGCTGATGAAATTCATCGAGCTGCCGCCAACACTCCTCGAAGCGTTCGCGACTCAGATTGTGATGGCCGAAAAAGACATCTTCGAAAGAAATCATCGTGCGCTGCAGGACTTGCTTGATCATTTCGCGCGAGCGCGTCTCACGCAGGTACTGCCGGTTGGTCTTCCCCTTGGCGAGGCGAATGACATGTCGCTTGTCGAGGGCGACCAGTTGATAACTGAAGAGATACACGATCGCTTCGGAGTATTGGCCCGCTTCGTACAGTCGCTGCGCTTCCGACAGAAAATCGCCGGTGGGCTTTTTGATCTGAAACGGCAAATCCTCGACGCGGTCAACGTCGCTCGAGGTATCGATGAACTTCGTCCCTTCGGTTTGCGTTTGCTCACCCTGCAGAAACGCCTTCACCAGGAAGTAGACCACGGCGGAGATGACGGCTGTGAACAGCGCTACCCCGATTATTTGAAGCAATGCGCCGAGGCCGCTTGCACCGCCTCGTCCGCCGCCGCCGCGCACGGGCGTGGTGCCGTTTCTAGTCCAGGTTGTACTTCCCTTCGCGGGGGGCGCGGCATCTGGCGGCGCTTTGACGTTCATGCGTTTTACATCGTCTTTGGCCGAATCGTAAAACGGAAAGGGGGTGCGACCGTTCAGCGCGTTACGGGCGTCTTTCACCGATTCGCGGGCCGGTGCTTCCTGCGCGCAGAGTCTTCCCGGCCAGCACTGGAGTGCGGCGAGCAGGATGACGATCTGGGCGAAGAATTTCATGATTTAGAGCAGGCTTGGTTTCAGTCGCAGCGCTTCGGCCTTCATCAGCAGTTCGACTTCCCAGCCTTCGTGGCGAATTCGGAGGTCGAGGTAATCCAAAAACCGCACCACCGAAATTAAACTGACCACCGTCCACAACATGGCGGGATACCAAATGTAAACGAGAATCCAATTCAATTCATAACTGGCAAACAGCACGGCCTGCAGAAAATAAGTCGTCGTGCCGACCATCCACACCAGTACGAGGGTGGCCAGCACGGTGCCCAGCCAGCGGACGAACAAGTCGTTGCTGTAAGGGCCATGCAGATGCGAGCTGCGTTCGCCGATGGTGATCACCTGCGGATTTTTGGAACGGAGCGGATTTTTTTCCAGCACGATGATTTCATTGATGTAAGGCCGAAAGGCTCGCATGATCGTGACGTAGGGAATCATCAAGAGCACTATCAGCCCGAACTCGAGTAAAAAGTTCGGCTCGAAGCGATCAAAGGCCAGTGCGAGCAGCCAGATCGGTAGCACAGCGCGAAACAGAAACTGGCAGATAAAGATCGCTGGGTATTGTTTGAGAGCATCCCAGACAACTTGCTTGATCCGCGGGTTCTCCATGAAGACCGCGGGACCCAGATATGCGACGACAAATACCGAAGCCAGCGGCGCTTCGAAATAAATGAAGACGGCCATCGTCCAGGCATAGCGAACCGGCCATTCATTGGGCTCGGTAAAGTCGAGACCGTCGGCCATCCAGTTGAGCAGCAGGGCATTGATCGCAGCCAACGGCACGATGGCCAGCAGCGAACAGATTAGCCAGGGCTTCCAGAATTCGCGCAGCAAACGAAACGATAGGTCGAGCGTCTCGAGCAGGTTTCGTTCGCGGATAGCAATGCGCGTATTATCGAGCTGCATTGAGGAGCCTCCGCGGGAAACCGAGCACCACGAAATAGAATCCCAGCAGAGCGCTCGAGAGCAAACAAACGCCAGACTTCAACCAGATGGGCGCCGACGACGGAGATATGAATCCCTCGATGAGCGCCGCGAACAAAAACATCAGCATTGCCGCGCACATCACCGGCATCATCTCGGCGCCGTTCTTTTGCAGCGACGCGCCGCGCGAAAGTTGCCCCGGCATGATCCAGGCCATGCCGAGCCGCAAACCAGCGCCGGCCGAAAGGACAATCGCAGTTAGTTCAAACGGCCCGTGCGCCCGCACGAAGTGAAAAAAGTGTTCCCCCTGCGGCACATCGGGGCGGGCCATGTAACCAAAGGCAGCCCCCAGCCAAACCGCGTTCTTGGCCGTGATATACAAACCGGGAACCACAAGCAGGCCCCAGACGAAGCATTGCAGGCCGATGCCGGTGTTGTGGTTGATATAGAAGGCCGCCATTCGCAGGTTCGTGTCGCCGTCGCGGTCCGAGCCATCTGGCGGCTTCTTGAAGTGCTCCTGCATCTGCTCAAGCATCTGGGGCGGGAGCATTTCCTCGGCAAATTCCGGCCAGGCCGTTTTTGAATAGGCGAGCCAGGCACTGAGAATGAAAAAGCCCCAGAAGAAAACGAACATCGTCTGCACGCAGCGATCGTTGAAGATCCGCTGCGGCACATCCTCTAGCAGCATCTTGGCCCAGACTTTGTAATCGAACTGCCTGGCCCGATAGAGCTGGTTGTGAGCCCGGCCGACTAGCTTGTGAAGATACTGAACGGTGTTTTCGGGCAACTGATAGGAGTTCGAGAGCGCGAGGTCGGCGCACGCTGCGCGATAGAGCGCCGAGAACCGCGAGATCTCTGCGGTGTTGAGCGTCGACTGGCTGATCCGGTCGCAATAGCGTTCCAGTTCCTGCCAGTTTTGGCGGCGGCGTTCCAGCAGTTCGACAACTTTCATAGCGTGTCTGTACTTTCTTAGAACTGCCGAGGCGGCGTGGCGGGAATCGTCACCATCTGCTCTTGCGGCAGCGGCGGCGGTTTGTAATTGAACTGCGCGGGCGTGGCGAATGGCTGCGAGAACGGATTGACCTGCGCAGCGGCCGCGGTGGCTTCGGCGAGCCGCCGTTCGTCTTCACCACGATCGGCAATGAACGTGCGGTAATAAAGCGCGCATAGCAGCAAATCGTAACTCGTATCCGCCGGCAAACCGAACTGCACCAACAGCGGCTCGCCCAAGTGCTTGGCGACTTCGCGGCGGCGGAGCGGTGAAAAAAATCGCCGACGTTCGACATACGTTGCCAATGCGCGAGCGAGTGGCCGCGAGACAATAAAGTTCGGCGGCAGATAACCGGCAAGCTGAATTGCGCGAGGATCTTCAAGCTTCGCCACGCCGGTGAGCCAAGAGTTCTGCTCGACGACCACGATCGTTCCCGACACCAAATCGCCCAGACGTTGGCTCCGCTTGTTCAGCGTCATCACCAGCAAGCCGAGGCACGGCAACGGCAAAAACAAATCAGCCCCGCGGAACAGGTTCCGCATGATCGCCTGCAGACCGTTGATCGGCTGACCTTCGGTCGTCAGCACGCGAATGCCGGTCAGCCGTTTGCCGGGCGTTTGGCCGTTCATGAACGTTTCGAACAAACCGCCGTAAAACCAGCGGAAGACGAAGAAGCTAATCGAGATCATCGCTTCGGCCAGGCCGCCGCTAATGAAAGCGCCGAACGTAATCGCAATGGCAATTGCGCAGATGAAGATCGCCGTGGCGGTTATGGTCCAGTCGATGAGCAGGGCCGGCAAACGGCGAAACGGACCGGCGAGCCGATATTCGAACGCGATGTTTTCCGGTGTGACCACACGGATGATCGAATCGATTTGCTCGTGACGTTGTGCCATGAAAAAGATGAGAGCCGCAGATCAGGCGAACACCGAGTATTCCGAACAACTCGGTACTCCGAGCGATAACTCGCACGCTTATGCATTATTTGTTCCCCGCCAGCGGGCCGCAACTCCCAAAGAGCTCGGCCGGCGGAATGCATGATATTCGCTGCTAGGCGTGCGTTCTTTGCTCGGCGAGCGCCCGGCAAGTCGCAATCAGGCCCAATTGGTCGAGCCCCAGATCGGCCAGCAGTTCGGCCCGCTCGCCGTGCTCGACATACCGATCAGGAATGCCCAGCCGCTTGATCCGGCTGCAATCGAGCCCCAATTCCGAGGCCGCCTCGAGCACCGCCGAACCAAAACCGCCCATCAAGCAGCCTTCTTCAACAGTGACGATGAACGGGCATTCTCGGAGAGCCCGCTCGAGCAGGTCCTTGTCCATCGGCTTGATGAACCTTGCGTTGACCACACCGATATCGAGCCCATCCTGACGCATCCGGTCGGCTGCGCGAACGCACTCGGTTACCAGCGTGCCGCAGGCCAGAATCAAGCCATCGCGGCCCCAGCGAATGATTTCGCTCCGCCCCAGTTCGATCGGCTGGCGATCGCCCGGCAGCGTTTCGGCATTGGCTTTGGGATAGCGAATCGAGCTCGGCCCGTCGAGCGTGAGCGAGAAATCGATCATCCGCTGCGCATCGTAAGCATCACCCGGCGCCATGCAGACGATGTTCGGGAAGATCCGCATGTAAGCGATGTCGAAGCTGCCGTGGTGCGTCGGGCCGTCGGGACCTGTGAGCCCCGCGCGATCCATGGTGAACAGCACCGGCAGATTTTGCAGCGAGACTTCCTGGAAAATCTGATCGTAACTGCGCTGCAGAAACGTGCTGTAGATATCGACGATCGGCCGCAAACCAGTTTTGGCCTGACCGCCGGCGAAGGCAACCGCGTGCGATTCACAAATGCCCGTGTCGAAGAACCGCTGCGGAAATTCCTCGCGAACTTTCTCGAGCTTATTCCCTTGGCACATGGCCGCGGTCAGCACCGTCACGCGGTTATCGCGGCGCATCGCATTGCCAATGGCTTCGCTGATGAGATTGGTGTAGGCCGGCGAACCGCCCGACTTTTTCGGAATCGCACAGCCGTTGTCATCTTCAAAGGCCGGCGGCGTGTGAAAGAACACCGGATCGGCCGCGGCGGGCTGATAGCCGTGGCCCTTCTCGGTAACGACGTGCAGCAGGATCGGACCCTTGAGGTTCTTCACCATCTGCAGGTATTTGCGGAGCACCACCAGATTGTGGCCGTCGATCGGGCCGAGGTAGCGGAAGCCGAGATCCTCGAACATCATCCCGCCGTGCAAACCGGCCTTCACGGCTTCCTTCATTTGCGCGAGGAAGCGTTCCACCGGATCGCCCAGCAGCGGCACCTTGTTCAGCGTCTCGACCACGCTGTTCTTCAGCCCGGCATAAAACGGAGTCGTGCGCAGCCGATCCATATAACTGGCCAGGCCGCCGACGCGCGGGCAGATCGACATTTTGTTGTCGTTCAAAATCACCAGCGTGTCGCTCTTCAAACCGCCCGCATTATTGAGCGCTTCGAAAACAATGCCCGAGGGAAATGCGCCATCGCCGATCACCGCGACCGATCGTCGTTCGGGTTCGCCGCGCAAATCGTCGCCGCTCTTCAAACCCAAGGCCGTCGAAACGCTCGAACCGGCATGGCCCGTCATGAAGAGGTCGTATTCGCTCTCGTGCGGGTTGGGATAACCCATCAATCCGCCCTTGGTGCGGATCGTGCTGAATTCGTGATAGCGGCCGGTCACGAGCTTGTGCGGATAGATCTGATGGCCGGTGTCCCAGATCAGGCGGTCACGGCGGAAGTCGAACACGCTGTGCAATGCGAGGCACAGCTCGACGACGCCGAGATTCGACGCAAAGTGAGCGGTGCGGGTGCTGAGCAGATTGCACAGCACGTCGCGGATTTCCGCGCCGAGGGTCGTGAGTTCGCCGACCGACATTTTCTGCAGGTCAGCGGCCGATTCGATTTTGGAAAGTATTTGATGCATAGCTTTTTGTGCGGCTTCCAAGCCAATCTCAGTGATTCCGTTCTAACACATACCGGGCCAGCGCTTCCAGGTACGCACCCCGCTCCCCAAATGTTCCCGCCGCTTGCCGGGCCTCGGCAATCAGGTCGGCTGCGCGCTGCTGACTGGCTGCTTCGCCCAGCAAACCGGGATAGGTCAGCTTGCCAGCCTCGGAATCTTTCCCTGTCTTCTTTCCCATCTTGCTTTCATCGCCCCGCAAGTCCAAGAGGTCATCGACAATTTGAAACGCCAACCCCAGACAATCGCCGTACCGCTCCAAAGCCGCAAGCTGGGTCGCCGAAGCCTGCCCGATCGCGCCGCCCATTCGCAGCGAGACCTTGATCAGAGCCCCCGTCTTCCGCCGGTGTATTCGTTCCAACCCGGCGAGGCTTTGCTCGAGCTCGGTCGGATTCAAATCGTCGTACTGACCTCCCACCAGGTTTCCCGGACCGGCCGCGCGGGCCAACTCCTGCAAACAGGATTGTAGCGCCCAAGCCGGACAATTTGCCGCCACAATTTCAAACGCCTGAGCGAGCATCGCGTCACCCGCCAGGATCGCCGTCGCTTCGTCAAAAGCCACGTGACAAGTTGGCCGGCCGCGACGCAGTTCGTCGTCGTCCATGGCCGGCAAATCGTCGTGAATCAGCGAGTAAGTGTGGATAAACTCCACTGCTGCCGCCGCTGGCAACGCTGCCTCGATCCCATAACCGCAGGCCTCGCAAGCCATTAACACCAACAGCGGCCGCAATCGCTTGGCGGGGGCAAACAGGCTGTGCCGAATCGCCGCCGCGAGCCGGGCGGGCACTTCTGGGCCATATTCGGTGCAGCCCGCCAGCTGAGCCTCAATCCGCTGCCGCAGGCTACGCAGATGTTCCTGAAATCGAGCGGCCTCAAAGTCGGCAGACATGACAGCGGGGGGGAATGGCGGAGGGGATGGTCCACAATGCAGACCCGACAATGGAGCCCCCAGCATAGCAGATTCGCTGCGATCTAACTTCCGCCGCAGACTGATTTTGAACCGGTTGCGGCGATTTGATTGTGAACTCACCTTTTCAACGTTAGAGTCTCATTTCTATGGGCACCTGGGGGACCAAAATTCTGGAAGACGATGCCGCGCTCGACGCTTATGGCGAGTACATCGACCAGTACAACCTCGGGGCTACGCCAGAGCAGATCCGGCAGCGGTTCGAGGAGAAATCGCTTTTTCGCGATCGCGTGATAATAGACAACACACCGTTCTGGCTCGGTCTGGCGCTGGCTCAGTGGGAATGCGGGGCGCTCGACGACGATGTGCTTGCCATCGTGCAGCAAACCTTCGACGAAGATCTGGAGCAAGAGATCTGGGAAGCCGACTACCCGGCGCGTAAGAAGATCCTCGCTCGCTTGCTGAAGAAGCTCGCGGTCCCCACCAAGAAACCGCGGAAACGGGTCAAACCGCGACTCTACTCCGTCCCGTTTCGGACGGGCGATTGCCTGGCCTTTCGACATGCCGATGGCAACTACGGAGCGGCAGTTTGCGTATCCGCGGATCGAGAGAAGACTCGCTATGCCGGAGCTATCCTCGTCACCACGCGCATCAGTCAGCCGAACAAGCCTACACTCGCCGAAGTGGCCGCTTCGCACGTGATGATCAAGGAATGGTTCACCAGCAGCCCGCCGGAAGCGGCCGTTGAAGTGCATGTGGTCCACGACCAAAAGTCAGCCTTGGAGGCACAGCAGCTAGAAGTGATCGGCCGCCTCGAAATCACTCGCAGTTTCGGCGAAACGCTTTACGGCCAAAGCTTTGGGTGGAATGTGGAGCTCTACGGCAATCTGCAGTTTCCCTGGGAGAGGGAGCACAGCGATTCACCGCTCAAGTTCCGCTTACCAATTGCGCAGTTCATCACTCGGCGGGACGATGAGTGGGGAAAGCTCGGCGAGATCTTTGCCCAGCACATGCAGAAGCAGGACCGCGAACTCGGGCTCAAAACGCAAGCCGAATTCGTCCAGCGGTGGACGCAGCTAAGTGCGGGCGACAATCGATCGCTGGCGATCGCATTCCTCGTCGATTACGTAGGGGTCGAGCAATCGCGAGTCGAGACTTGGGTCGATTGCATCGTTCGCAACCAGCGCCAGCATGAAAGAGACCTCAAGCAAGCCACTTAAGTTGCTTGAGGTCTTTTGGTTTGAGGCCTGCCTGCCGATTAATCGTAGTGCAGCGCCTGCGCGAGATCGACGTTCGCCGCGCGACGTGCGGGGAAGTAAGCCGCGATCAGCGTAACTGCAATCGTGCCGAAGAGCGCGACCGACAGCAAGCCAGGATAAAAGTGGAACTCAATCTCCCGGCCGAATGATGGCACCATGGCCAGGTTCATGATGTAAGCGACGAACACGCCCACCGCGATTCCCGGCACGAGGCCCGCCGCGCTGATAAGCAGAGCTTGGGTCAGAATCGTTTTGCGAACTTGTGTCTTGGTCATCGCGACGATCCGCAGCATGGCGAGCTCGCGAGTTTGTTCCAGCACGTTCATCGTCAGCGTGTTCACCACGCCGATCATGGCGACGAAGAAGGCGACGTACACGAGCCCCCACATGCCAAGTTCCACGCCGGCTTTCATCGCGTCGATGGTCCAGCTCAGTTCCGTGTTCGATTGCAGCATGAGGGCGTACTTGTCGGTGATGACTGCGAGTTTGTTCCGCAGATCCTCGAGCTTTTCGCGATTCTCGTTTTCGGCCAGGCGAATGGCATACGCGTCGACGCCTTCGATACCGAGAATCCGCTCCGCCGTCTTGCGCTGCATGTGAACCGACAGGCCGGCGACCATGTAGTCGTTGGCAACTGCGGCGACTTTCACTTTTTCTGCCCCGTTACGGCCGAGGATGCTGATTTCTTCGCCCGCCTTGAGGTTCAAGTCGTGAGCGAGAATCGAACCAATCACGACCTGGCCATCGAAGAGCTTTTCGCGCAGCCCTTCCAAAGTTCCGTCGGTCAGATCGAACGACGGGGGTCGGTGATCGGCAAAGTCGCGAGCGACGACGTGAATGCCATGCTCGGCTCCTTGTTTGTCTAAAACGTCGGCGCCGACGAACACAATTCGTTCGACCATGCTGGGGTCGAGATAGGAAATCTCTCGGATTTCATCGCCCACTTCGGCGGGCAAGTCGGGTGAAGTTCCCTTTTGCATATCAGGCATCAGTGAGCGAACGAAAAAGTCGCTCGTAACCGACGCGCGATACCACTCCTGCATATCGCGCACGTTGTCCTTGATCGAAATGGTCATGCCGATCACCGCACAGGCGGCGACGAAGAGCACGCCGATGGTCAGCTGCGTGCGGACGCGATGCCGCAGAATCTGCCGCAGGGCCATTTCCCCTTCGACCTTGGTGAAGGGTTTGATCATGGCAGCAAAGACCGTGATCAGCGGTTCCAAAAACAGCGGCGACAAAAAGACGACGCCGATCAACAGGAACACGGCGCCAAACGGCCCGACGTAGATATTCAGTTGGCCAGCGATGCAGAAATAAACAATCACCACGCCGATCAGCATGAGCAGCCCGCCGAAAACCAGGTAACGGCGACCGCCACCTTCGATGTCTTCGCGCGACACGCGGCTGAGACCTTCGAGCGGCGAAACTTGTCCCGCCCGCCAGGCCGGCACATACGAACCAATGAGCGAAATGCCGATGCCGAGAAATGCAGCGAGTGCGATCGGCAACCAATGAATCTGTGGATCGGGCAGGATCACATCGAAGCCGCGCGACATCGTACGGTTCATCAGATACGCTGCGCCGATGCCGGCTGGAATGCCGATGCCCGTGCCGATGACACCGAGCATGAGCGCTTCGCCGAGCATCGTGTACATGATCTGCTTGCCCGTCGCGCCGACGGCCCGCATGATGGCCAGCTGACGACGGCGTTCTCCCACGCTCATAAAGAACGTGTTGAGAATGATGAAGCAGGCCAGCACGAACGAAAACACCGTCGAGACGAACAAGCTCTGTTCCGTCGACAGCAACATCCGCTTCATCAAATTCGAATTGCTCGATGGCGGACGAACCTTCAAGCCTTCGGGAAGAATCTTGGCGATCTCGGCCGCGACTTGATCGACATTGGCGCCAACCGCCGTGACGATTTGAATCGAGTCGATGATATTGGGGTGAGTGCGGTTGAAGATCTTCTTCGAGTCGTTGAGCGGAATCATCGCGAGCGCCATCTGACGCATCGCAGCGCCGCCGAGCGGCTTGGCCAGGCCGACCACTTCCAGATCCACTTTAGCAGCCGCACCGCGCACGGAAACGACATCGCCGATCTTCAGGTGCTGTTGCTTGGCAAAGCCTTCATCAATGACGAGTTCATAGGGCTTCTTCTTGTCTGTGCGGAGTTCACCCATGCGGCCAGCGGTGACTTTGTAGTCGCGCACCAGCTGATCGACGGTTTGCTCCTTCGAAGCGCGAGCGGTATCCACACCCAGCGCTTGCAGCTTGATTTGCTTTTCACCGCTGATGATCTTGGCGTCGCGCTGCAGCAGCGGCACGGCGTACTGCACGCCCGGGGTCTGCTGCACTTTGGCGACGATGTCGTCTTCGAAGCCGGCGTTGCCGGGCACGGTCACTTCCAGCGTCGCTTTGCCGGTGACGGTTTCGAACATCATCTTCTGAGCTTTGCTGGTTGTTTCGCTCAGCAAGCTGACAGAAACAACGGCCGTCACGCCGATCACAATGCTCAGAATCGTGAGAATGGTCCGGCCCAACCGCGAGGTCAGGCTGCGGCTCGAAAACTTGCCTAAGCTCATCGACGGCTGGCCTCCATGACGGCAGCGGCGGCTGGCTTGCGAGGACGTACGATTTCTTCGCGATCGATCAAACCATCGGCCAGATAAATCACCCGATCAGCTTGGCGGGCCACTTGAGCGTCGTGCGTTACGATCACAATTGTTTGACCGTGATCTTCGACCAGCCTGCGAAGCATGGCCGTTACTTTTTCACCGTTGGCCGAATCGAGATTGCCCGTTGGTTCGTCAGCGAGCAGGATCGCTGGTTCAATGGCGAGTGCGCGGGCAATGGCTACGCGTTGCTGTTCGCCGCCGGAGAGCTTGCCGGGAATGTGGCCGGCTCGTTTGCCCATGCCGACGAGTTCGAGTTTTTCCAGCGCCTTCTTCTTGGCGACCGCGGGGTTCATGCCGTCGAGCTCGAGCGGCAACGCCACATTTTCTTCTGCCGTGAAAATCGGCAGCAGATTGAACGCTTGAAAAATAAAACCGATCCGTTGCCGGCGGATAAGCGTGCGCTGGTCGTCGGTCATTTTTGCGAGATCTTTGCCTTCCAGCAGCACATGACCGCCGGTAGGAACATCGACACCGCCGAGCAGTGTGAGGAGTGTGCTCTTGCCGCTGCCGCTGCGTCCCATAATGGCCAGCATTTCGCCGGCATGCACCTGCACATCGACACCGCGCAAGGCCTCGACCTTGGTGTCTCCTTCGCCATAGACCTTCGTCACCAGGCGGGTTTCCAACACAACGCTGTCCGTCACAGCCATGAATCACTCCTCAGCCAAGTCGCGAACGACGAGGCGTAATGTGACAGCACGCAGGCCAGCGATAACACCGCCCGCGCCACTGTCGCTTCAGGATTCCCTTGATCGAGAGCCCCTCATTTATCCGTTATCATTGATCCCTTGAAAAGGGCACGCTAGCAGCTCACCGGCTCACTGTCGCCGTCAGCAACTCATTGTCACCTAATTCTATTCCAGCGTAAGGGGCGGACATTTGCTACAACCACTTACGCCCATTGGGTTTTACGTTTATTCCGACCTGCTGGTCTGGGTAAGACAGGTCGAATTCTGCTCTTAACCGGTTGTGCGGCCGCCTGTTCACACAGAAAACCGACTTTACCAATTGAACGGGCGCTGATTCTCAACCTTCTGGCAAAACAGCCACCAGAGATATGGTAGTTGCCCGCAATCGGGATCGCGGATTTCGCCAGCCAAGTGTCTCTACGGTTTACTTCGGCGGCTGGTTGCCAACTTAGGTCAGGCGAGCGGGCCATCAGGTGGACATGCTGTCCACGTTGCCCTTAAATTGCTTCGGACGCGATGTTTATAACACCCCAGTGCAGTTTTCGATGAGATTCTAAGTGACTACAGGTGAATAGCTTGCGACAAGATAGGCTGGAAAATCCGCAGTCAAGTTATAACAGCGCTACTTTAGGCGAATGTGAACCTGCGAATCGTCGTAAGGTACTTTGGGGAATGTGATTGCGACGAAAAATAGATCGCAATCCCTTATGTCCGCGCCGCACGAATATCACCATCGTATAACACCGATGTAACCGCCGAAACTTCGATATTATTTCGCCAGCGAATTAAATTTCCTGGTTTGGTGCGCGCAACCTCTCTCTGTAGTTGCCGGATCTACCAAGTTTCCAAGGAACGAGGCGTGTGTCGTTGCCAATCGGAACGGCTTTGCCTAAAAGCCTCATCTTGCCCAGCTATTCAGGTGTCTGCCCAAAAACGCGGTGTGGCGACCCCTCTCTCAAACAATGGCCTACGCTTATGCGGAGGGCATTTTCATGCGGGTAGCGATTACAGCGGCGGTCGTAGTGGGCGTGATTATCGGCATTGCTTGGCAATCTGCGATCCGGCCCCGACCGGAACAATCGCCGATTCCGACGCCTGTTTCAGACTCACCGCCTCCTGATACAAAGCCGCCGTCCAGACTCTCAGCCTCTCCAAGCGAGCTGAAAGCAATCTTTGAGAACCTAGAGGACGTGCGAAAGCAAGTTGTCGATCTGCGTGCATTCATCTCGGTTTACAAGAATTGGGCACCAGCTTATGAGTCAACCCGATGCCTTCGACTGGCGGATGAAATTGAATCCCTTATCGCAAAGATTCAGAATCAGGTACTTCGAGCAAGCAATGGCGAGTCGGTGCCACCAATCTCCGGCGATTGGGAACAGCTTCAACAACTGATTGAGCAATTCAATCGAGCCGGGAGCGATTTCAAGAAGGCTGCATCGCAACGGTGATTTGTGGCTAATACTGAGAGGCGATTGTCGATGGATTCGCTGAAAGATTGGACCTCGGTACTTGAGTGGCTAAAGAGGCCATTCTTTGCCTTCGTAGCAGCCATCGTTCTTGGCGCGATGCTGCTCTCAACTGAAATCCTTGACTGGTTGGGGCTCGGTAGTTTTCGCTGGATTGTCGCAATCCTCTTTGTTCTCGCGTCGTGTATTTTCTTGTCGCAAGTTCTCGCCGTAATTTGGAAAACAATCGCCACAGTTGGGGCAGCAATTGGCTCGTGGTTGGAGAGAAGAACCGTCGCCAAGAATCACCGGAAGCGGCTTCACCAACTTACCGACGATGAGAAGCTTATCTTGAAGGGGTATGTAGATAGGAAAACCCGCGCTCAGAATCTTGACAGATTCGACGGGGTAGTCATCTGCTTGGAAGATGCTGGAGTTATCTACCGGGGCTCCAATTCAACTCTCGTCTATGGCCCGACTATCAGGTTCCCCTACGTTATAACCGATTTCGCCTGGGACTATCTCAACAAACACCCCGACATGCTTACCGCCGACAGGCATGGGTGATGCCACGTCGGGAGGGAACACAAACGGAATGGGCATTATGCGAATGTCCACTAAGAAGTAAACGGTCGCGGGCTTCGATAACGCGGCTAATGCTATTTCGATTCCAGTGGGAAATCGTAGCCGTCCTTCTTCTCCTTGGTCACGTTCACACTCAGGTTCGAGGTGGTCGGCAGCTTGTACTTGGCCGGCACGGCGTCTTCCAGAAGTGGTTCGGTCCCCATCGGGCCGAATTTTCCGGGGACTTCGCGGGTGGCGCTGATGGCGACTTTGTTTTGGCCCGGATGGACCTTGGCCGAGTATTCGCCGTTGGCGATCTTGCCGGCTTCCTGGCCGAACTGCGGATCGGCGTTGGTGAAATAGATGTCCCCCTTTTCCACCGGTTGGCCGTCGAGTGTCACTTTTCCCTTGATGGAAATCGTGGAGTCCGACGAGCCGCAACCAACGATGGAAAAGCAAAGTACGAGCAGCGAGAGCGCGCGCAGCATGAAAAACCTGACGGGATAGAAGAGAAGGAGTTTAGAAATCGCCGGTCGGCTCACCACCGTTGCGAGTCGCGAGCGCTTTGTAGGTGACGGCGTTGACGTTATTCGTCATAAACCGCACCGAGCCGTCGAGCAAACCGACGCTGACACCGGCTGGATGATAGCTGCGAGCATACAGCGCTTGCGAGCCACTCGTGGTGGTCACGCTGGTGACAGGAGCCTGCTTGATCGATTGCCCTTGATAATTCTGCGCGTCGGGAACGCTGGTGTTCGGCGGATTGAGCGCGCTGAACCAACTGTTCCCTTCCCACGAATTGCAGTAACGGCCCCGCAAGTCGTTGGCCGTTTTATCGGGCGAGATGCAGATCTCGCTGCACAGCAACGTATTGGCCGTGCCATCGACTGCGTCGGCGAGTCGCAAGAACGACTTGGTGTAAAACATGCCGTCGAGATTGTCGCCGTTCGGGCCATACGTGCTCGCGCCCGAGCACACGGCGTAGTTGACATGCATCCCTTGCATGACGTTCGCCCCACCCACCGAGTTCGTATCGGTTGTTTTCGTCTTCGGGCTGTTGCCGTCCGAAGGGCAGATCAGCGACTTGATGATCGAGTCCTTGTTGGGACAGAGCAGCGCCCAGTCGCCGTTGGTCAGACGGGCAGCGTTGTAGACTTCGTACAAATTCTTTTGTTCGATAAATGGCAGGATCGGCTGCACCCAGCAACCTCGGATCCAAGGAGCGTCGTTCGAATAGAAATTGTTCCACTGGCCAGGCGGCAGGCGGAGGAACGTGTCGTGGTAGTTGTGCATCGCCAAGGCAACTTGCTTGACGTTGTTCTGACATTGCATCCGCCGCGCGGCTTCGCGAGCGGCTTGCACGGCGGGGAGCAAGAGAGCTACCAGCACACCGATAATTGCGATGACGACCAGCAATTCGACCAGCGTAAAGCCACGGCGTTTCATAACGTACCTGCGACTCTTCTAAGAGTGCAGAAGACGTCGGCGGCAGGCGGACCGCGGTTCGTACATGCGTACGTTAACTACTCAATGCGGCGACAGCAACATTGGAATGAAATAATCGCAGTGCCCAGTAGCTGAATTCGCCAGAATTCAGAGACCGAACGAGTCACCGTCTGAATTCTGGCGAATTCAGCTACTTTCAGGGCCGCCGCAGGTTACTTCGACTCGTGAACGACCGTCACGCTGGTGCTGATGCCGCCGCGGGGGGTGAACGAGGCGACGAGCTTCATCCGCCGCGGGTGTAGAGCGGCGACCAGGTCGTCGAGGATGCGGTTGGTGACGTTCTCATAAAAGATGCCCGCATTGCGGAAGCTCTGCAGATACATCTTCAAGCTCTTGAGCTCGACGCACTTTTTCTCGGGCGTGTAAGTGAACGTTAGCACGCCGAAGTCGGGTTGGCCCGTCTTCGGGCAGACCGAGGTGAATTCGGGGCAGACGATTTCGATCACATAATCCCGCGCGGGGAATTGGTTGTCGAACGTTTCGAGCAGAGCAGCGGGATTGTCGGACATGATTATGGTGTAGGGTGGGTCGAGTGTACTCACGAGGCCCACCAATGTCTGGCGCAAAGTTTGGTGGGCCTCGCGGAGTACCGCTCGACCCACCCTACGGAACTTCTACTTGGTTACATAAAGAATCTGCCCACATCCATGGCTGAGGCAAACACCATCAGGCTGAATAGAAACGCGAGGCCGGCGTAAGTCAGCTTCATTTGCAGTTCGGCATCGACCGGTTTGCCGCGGATCCATTCGGCGGCGAGGAACACCATGTGTCCGCCGTCGAGCACGGGGATCGGCAGGAAGTTGACCACGGCCAGGTTTGCGCTGAGCATCGTCAAAAAGATCAGCATCTTGGGAATGCCCGTCGAAGCAACGTGCGTTGCAGCGCGGAGAATTCCCGGCGGGCCCGACAAGTGCCACAGGGCCAGCTTGCCCGTGACCAACCGATTCAGGACTGCGAAGACTTCCATGATCGCTTCCTTGGTTTCGCGGAAGCCCAGTTGGAACGCCCGGCCCCAGTCATCGGTTTGATTGACTCGCGTTTCTTGCATCATCGGCAACGCGCGGCCTTCGTCGAAGTGGGTCGTCGAGGGGACGAGCCCCAGTTCGGCGGTCATCGTTTTTTCGCCCCGCTGATAGCGAATCTTGAGCTGTTGATCGGGCTTGGCCAGTTGGTTGTAACCAAACACGCGCACCCACTGGTTCGGCGATTTCGCCAATTCAAACGGCTTGAGTTCGCCGATTTCCTTGTCGAGCGTGTCCGGCTTGGCGGCTTTGCTCTTGAGATATTCGGCCACGATCAGTTGATCGCCAGCTTTGAGGCCAGCCTTCGCAGCGGGCGAATCGGGAACGACATCGGCCACTTCGGCGAGCAGGTCGAAAGCGACACCGAGAGGCTCGGCAGCGGCCCGGCCACTGCTGGCCAAGAGACCGACCGTGCACAGATTGCGCGGCGCTTCGAGGGTGATGGTCTTGGTCAGTTTTTCCTTGTTCCGCTTGAGCACGATCGTTACTTCTTTGCCCACGCGGTCGAGCAGTCGTTGACCGAGCGACAGGGGATCGCCGACCGGTTGACCGTCGATGGTTTCGATCACATCGCCGACGTGCAGTTCAGCGACATCGGCGGGGCTCCCTTTGCGAATCGACGCGATCGGTCCCAGGCCGACAATCAGGCCGGTGTCCATGATCGGCTTGGCTTCGATGACGATGGGCAGCGTCGTGACTTCAGGCTTGGCGTCTTTCGGCGCGTCCTTCGGCAGCGGCTTGGTTCGTTCGATCGTGAGCGTGATTGGCCCTTGTGGCTTGCGCACGAGGAGCGAGTTGATCTCAGCGCCGGTGCTCACGGCTTGACCATCGAGCTCCTTGACGACGTCACCCTTTTCAAACGGCACGTCGGTCTTGGCGAGTTGATGGGCCATCCCTTCTTTGGCGGCGAGTTCGGCGGGCATTGGTCCAAGCTTGTTACTGCCCAGCATGGCGACGCCGATGGTGGGGAAGGTGTTTTCTTTGTGCTGCACCGGGCGAACTTCGAACCATTCTTCCTTGCCATTCGGCAGGCGAACTTGCATGGCGAGGTCTTGTGTCGTGCCGTTGAGCATCACCGCTTTGCGGAGGTCTTCGTAGCGGAGCCATTCGTGAGGTTGGCTCGTCTTGCCGAATCGCAGGATTTTCGAACCGGGCTCAACACCCGCTTGCCAGGCGGCTTCACCGGGGCTGACCGCGCCAATGCCGGCGGGCAACTCAGGCACGCCCAGACGATAAGCGATCGTGGCAAACACGACCGCGAAGATCGCATTCATGATCACGCCGGCCGAGATGATGGCCATGCGCGCGGGAACCGACTTCGCCGTGTAGCTGCGCGGATCGGTCATGATCACGCGGCCATCGGCGGTCTTCACCGCCACGGCGGGCTGCGCCGGCGGATCGGCATTGGTCACCGGATCTTTCGGCGGATGCGCCGACACGGCTTCGCCGACCTTTTCGATCGACGATCCGATGGTCAGGCCAGCACCAGTTTCATTTTCAACGGGCTTACCCTCCAAAGACGATCCTTCGGCGCCCGACTTCGTTCGTTCTGCTTCGGCTTCGGCATTGCGCGGATCATCATCCTGGCCGAGCATTTTCACATAGCCGCCCAGCGGCAAGCTGCCGATGCCGTACTCGGTTTCGCCGATCTGCATCTTCCACAGCGCGTTCGGGATCTTCCACTTCGTGAACGGAATTGGAATCTCGAAGAAGTCGAAGCCGACGTAAAACTTCTCGCACTTCACGCCGCAAGCCTTGGCCACGAGGAAGTGGCCTAGCTCGTGCACAAAGATGACGAAGCCCAAGCCGACCGCGACATAGAGCAAGCTCTGCAGCGTGCCGAGCAGCGACGTGAGTGCTGCGACCAGTGGATTGGGATCGCCCGTTGCGGCGAGTAGGTAGGACAAATCGATTACGAAATCCACCGTTGAACCTCCTCCCGTGCCCACGCGTCGAGATGCATCAATTGCTTCAGCGTGGGTGAGGGATTGTAGGAATGATGATCTATGACCGCGCGGCAGGCCGGCACGATTTGCAGGAATCGCATCTCGCCGCGCAAAAACCGGGCCACGGCTGCTTCGTTCGCCGCGTTCAACACCGCGCCCGCGGTGCCGCCGACTCGAGCCACTTCGCGCCCCAACGAAAGGGCAGGAAAGCGGTCTTCGTCCGGCGGTTCAAACTCCAAATTCCAACTAGTTTTCCAATCAACCTTCCGGGCCGGCGAGGCTCGCCGCTCGGGCCAGGTCAACGCATATTGTATGGGCAACTTCATGTCGGGCGGACTCATTTGAGCCAGCACCGAACCGTCGTTGAATTCTACCAAAGAATGAACCACCGACTGCGGGTGGATCATCACTTCAATTTGTTCCGGCGGCAAATCGAACAACCAACGGGCTTCGATCAGCTCGAGGGCTTTGTTCATCATGGTGGCCGAGTCGACCGTGATCTTCGGTCCCATTCGCCACGTAGGATGCGCCAGCGCCTGTTCGACCGTGACCTGCTCCATTTGCTCCTTGGGCATGCGGCGGAAAGGCCCGCCGCTAGCCGTCAGAATAATACGCCGCAGATCCTGCCGACGCCCAGCCGCCAAGGCCTGAAACACTGCACTGTGTTCGCTATCGATGGGCAAAATCTTGGCGTTACGGTTTGCCGCGAGGGGCATGACCAGCGGCCCGGCCATCACCAGCGTTTCTTTATTAGCGAGAGCAACGGTTTTGCCGGCTTCGATCGCGGCCCAGGTTCCATCCAGTCCGGCGCTGCCGACGATGGCTGCCACGACGACGTCGACCTCGTCACTTTGCACCACTCGCTGCATGGCATCGGGGGCGCAAACCACTTCGCTCACGCCTTTTAGAGCCGACCAATCGCATTTGGCCGCAGCGGCTGCCTCGGTGGGAATGATCCACCGCGGCCGAAATTCCAACGCTTGTTGCCGCAGCTGCTCGCAGCTGGTGTGGGCGCTCATGGCGACCACTTGGAGCTGTCCCGCCGAGTGCCGCACCACTTCCAGCGTGCTTTGCCCGATGCTGCCGGTTGAGCCAAGCAGCGCGATCTTGCGGGGTGAGGTCATGCGGGTGGCGAACAATCGATCGATGGAAATAGCTGTAACTTGGAACCACGCTTGCACTTGAGTGCGGCGGCTCATTGTAGGGGGGAGCTAGAAATGCAGCAACGGGAACAAATCCCAGCAGATGCAATAAAACCAGAGGACGCTATACTGAGATATTCAGGCAGAAAAATGTTCTCCGATCCTCTCTCCGGATCAACCGCAAGGAACGAGCATGAGCAACGACAACGGGCGTGACCGGGATAATCGCGGTCTGTCGAATTTCAACCTGTTTGCGATTGTCGTCCTCGTCCTGCTGGGCCTAACGCTGGTGGTCGTGGTCTCTCGCGGCCTGTTTGCCATGACCATCGACCAGTCGGATCTGGTCAAGCTAATCAAGGTTAGCCCGCACGTCAGCGTCGGCGGTCCCGAAGACAAAAACGCCGAAGGCTACGTCGGCCATGTCGATGTACAGGACGGCCGCGATACCAAGAAAAAATATCGCATCACCAATCTCGCCAACGTCGTGGTGCACGACCGCAGTGTCACCGGCACGGTGACCATGTCGACGCTCAAGGACGCTCGCGGCGGCGGCGAACTGGAAGTCGACAGCACGACCAAAAGAGAAGACGTCCGCTTTCAGGCTTTCATTCCCAGCACCAACACGCCGATGCGCGTCGAGGTCGAGCAAGCTCTGATCGATTCGAAATTTGAAAAGGGATCGGCCCCGCAACCCAATCCACTGGAACAAGCCTCGCCCTATATCCTCGCGATTCTCATCGGTCTGCTGGTCGTCTATCTGATGGTTCGCCGCTTGGCTGGCATCAGCAACCCGATGTCGTTTGGTCGCAGCCGCGGCAAGCTTTACGCTCAGGAAGATCTCGCCATAACCTTCAGCGACGTCGCCGGCATTGATGAAGCCGTTGAAGAAGTTCGCGAAGTGGTCGACTTCCTCGGCCAGCCTGAAAAGTATCAACGCCTCGGCGGTCGCATTCCGAAGGGAGTGTTACTCGTCGGTCCTCCCGGAACGGGCAAGACGCTCCTCGCGAAAGCCATTGCGGGTGAAGCCGGCGTGCCGTTCTTCAGCTTGTCGGGCTCCGACTTCGTGGAAATGTTCGTCGGCGTGGGTGCTGCGCGCGTCCGCGACATGTTCCTGCAAGCCGAAGCCAAGGCGCCCTGCATTATCTTCATCGACGAACTCGATGCCCTCGGCAAGAGTCGCGGCAGCGGCATGCCCGGCGGCCACGACGAACGCGAACAAACGCTCAACGCCCTGCTCGTCGAAATGGACGGCTTTGGTTCGAACAGCGGCGTGATTGTGATGGCAGCGACCAATCGCCCCGAAACGCTCGATCCGGCGCTCCTTCGCCCTGGTCGTTTCGATCGCCACGTGCTGGTCGATCGCCCCGATATCAAAGGCCGCGAAGACATCCTCAAGGTTCACGTCAAGCAAGTGAAGCTCGACCCGAATGTCGAGCTCAAAGAAATCGCCGCCATCACGCCCGGCTTTGTCGGCGCTGACCTGGCCAACCTCGTGAACGAAGCCGCCCTCCTCGCTGCCCGCAAGGAAAAGACTTCGGTTGGCATGAGCGAATTTAACGACGGCGTCGAACGCGTCACGGCAGGGCTCGAAAAGAAGCAACGCGTGATGAACGACGAGGAAAAGCTGCGCGTCGCCTATCACGAAAGTGGTCACGCCCTCGTGGCGTATAGCTTGCCGAACACCGATCCGGTCCACAAAGTGTCGATCATTCCGCGCGGTCTCGCTGCTCTCGGTTACACCATGCAGCGTCCCGAGGGTGATCGCTTCCTGATGACGCAATCGGAACTCGAAAGCCGCATCCTGGTTCTTTTCGGCGGCACGCTGGCCGAAGAGATGATCTACAACGACATCAGCACCGGCGCGTCGAACGATCTCGAACGGGCTTCCGAAATCGCCCGCAACATGGTGATGCAGTACGGTATGAGCCGCCTCGGCCGCGTCTGCTACAAGCAAAGCCATCGCAGTCCCTTCCTTGCAGCCGCGGCTGGCGAAGAATACTCAAGCCACGCCAGCGAACAAACGCAGCGCGAGATCGATCAAGAAGTTCGCCGCATCCTCGACGAATCGAACGAAAAGGTTCGGCACATCCTCGAAGTTCGCCGGGCTGCACTCGAAGCGCTCACGCGCCGCTTGATCGAAGTCGAATCGGTCGACGGCGTGGAACTGAAGAAGATCATGGAAGCCAATACCCACGGCCCGCTCGTGGTTCCTGGCACCGTAGTCTCGCCGCGGATCGCCACCGAAACGCAAGACAACCTCAACCCCGGTACCATGCAACAGCGCGGCTAACGCTCGGCGTAAGTCGCAGCTCCGTTGCGAACTTCGCCATGACCAACTTGGTGCAGTGAGTTGGCAATGCCCAATCCGGTTTGGCAGAAACTCGTCGACCAACTGAGGGCCTGCGGTATCGCCTTCGCTGCCGGCCTCACCGACGCCGAAGTGAGTAGCGTTGAGTCCGAATTCGGCTTTCGCTTTCCGCCAGATCTGCGCGAGTTCCTGCAGACGGCGCTGCCGGTCAGCGATGGCTTTCCTAACTGGCGCAGCGGTTCTCGCGACGCCCTGCGCAAATGGCTGGCCGTGCCGCGCGAGGGTGTGCTGTTTGATATCGAGTACAACGCGTTCTGGCTCGACGAATGGGGACCCCGACCGAACACGCTTGACCAGGCGCTGGAAATGATTCGCCCAATCCTCGCGGCTGCGCCGATGTTGATACCAGTTTACAAACATCGCATGTTGCCCGAGCGACCGCACCTGGCGGGCAATCCGGTCTTCTCGGTTCATCAGACCGACATCATTTACTATGGAGCCGATCTGTGTGATTACCTGCAGCGTGAGTTTCTCAGGAAACAAGATGCGCAGTGGTCGATACCCGACTCCCTTCGACAGATCGATTTCTGGGATATTGAACGGTTCCAGGACGTCCGCTGGTCTCGCGGCTACGCGGTCTTCGATAATCGCAGCGGGACTCTCCCTGATTTGCCCTCGGATCAATCCACATGAAATTTGCCTACACCATTCTCTACGTGCGCGACGTCGCAAAGTCGTTAGCCTTCTACGAAGCGGCGTTCGGCCTTACTCGCCGTTTTCTCCATGAAAGCGGCACGTACGGCGAGCTCGAAACGGGGGCGACGACGTTATCGTTCGCCGAAGTAGAACTCGCGCGGTCGAATCTGCCGGGAGGATTTGAGCCAACTGATCGCACCAGGTTGCCGGGCGCTTCCGAAGTTGGCTTCACTACGGACGATGTTCCCGCTGCGTACGAGCGTGCGTTAGCTGCCGGCGCGCAGGCTCTGACGCCGCCGAAGACGAAACCGTGGGGTCAGGTGGTCGCTTATGTTCGCGATCTCGACGGGCATCTCGTCGAGCTGTGTACGCCCATGTCGTGAACTCGCAATTGTTAGTTGAACTCGAGACCAGGAACACACCGCCATGACGGAAACACCCAAACCCAATGTCGTTTCGCGCGAAGAATGGGAGCAAGCCCGTGCAGAATTATTGTTGCGTGAGAAAGCTCACACGCACGCCGGCGACGAACTGGCCGCGGCGCGGCGACGGCTGCCGATGACGCAAATGGAACCGGTCACCATCGTCGGCGCGAGTGGGCCGGTGCAATTGCAAGATGTGTTTGCCGGGCGGCGGCAGCTGATCGTGTATCACTTCATGTGGAACCCAGGTCAGCCACACAACAAGCAGTGCGAGGGTTGCACGCACAGCCAAGTGGCGATGCACGAGCAAGTCTGTGCCTATCTTGCCGCTCGCGATGTCACCTATGCCGTGTTCTGCAGTGGACCGTTCAGTGAGATCAGTGCCTATCGCGATTTCATGGGTTGGACCAATCCGTGGTACTCGACGGCCGAGTCGGGACCTGTGATGAAAACTCGCGACGGCGGCGATCTGCGAGTTTATCGGCGCGAGGGGAACGATGTCTTTCAAACCTACGAGACGAAATGGCGAGGCATCGAAGCCATGCTCCCGACGCTGCAGTTGCTCGACTTCACGCCGTTCGGCAGGCAAGAGACCTGGGAAGATTCGCCCGCCGGCAGCCCACAACAAAAAGCGGGTTCCTGGTGGCGGCGCGATGGCAGGCCCATCGCGCAGTGGACGCGGACCGATGAAAAGATCACGCCCCCGATCGTTCAGATTGGGAAGTGACCGCCGCGAAGTTCTCGCCGCGACTTACCGGTTCCAGTTCGAAATATCGAGCGATGCTTTTAGCGAGCCGTCTTTGATCTGCTCGGCTGAGTTCACCTCGAGCGTCAAATCGGCGCCGAGTTGAGCGGGCGACGAGTAGTGAAACGTGTGAGTTACTTCGCTCTTCGGCGAGGTGCTGCTGGCCGGCACGTACATCCGCTCGATCATGTCTGCCGGCGGCGATAGCTGGACGCGGGTCCGATAGAGCTTCGTGAGCGGCGTGTCGTTCGGGTGTTTCTCGGTGATCGTGACTTTGCGCAGCGTTCCTTCTACGATTTGCTGGCGGATGGTGAACTCAACGCCATTCAAGCCGAACTTGCTGCCGGTGATGGTCGGCAGTTGGGTATCGGCGGGGCCGATTCGCACGGTGGGAAAGAGGGGCGGCGGAGCGCCATAGCGAACCCACAAATCGATCGTGGCTCCTTCGACAGCAATCGGCCAACCGGGGACGGGGAACTGCAGAATCGGCGTGCGCGTCTTGTCGTCGAACTTCACGTCGGCGATTTGAAAAACGGTATCCTTGAACTTGGTATCCGGATTGCGCGGCCGAATTTCGGCCCACACATACCGCGGCCAGGCGACGAACTCGCTGTTGGCTTTGCTGCGCATCCGCACGCGGAATGTTGTTGGCCGTGTTTCGCCGGCTTGCGAACCGACGAGCGGCTTCACCGCTTCGGCGACGATGGGGCGCGACGGCGGCGTGATATTGCCGACCGCAGCTAATTCATCTTGATCGAATGAGTCGAGCAGATCGGGAACGAACAGCAGCGAAGCCGTCGAGGCTTCGTACTCGAGCCGCAGCGCTTCGCCGCCCGAGAGACGAATGATTTGTGACAGGGGATCGCTCAAGCGCGGACCGCGTACCAGCACCGCGTGCTGCCTTGGCGAGATTAGGTCGCCAGCCATCGGCCATTCGGGATACGTCCAAGTTTCATTGAACGCCAGGCGGCCCACGCGCTTCGCATCGGCATCGGCTGAGACCACTTCGAAATCGGGCTTCGCAAACGCCGCAGCGATCGCCTTCTTGATGGCCTTGGGACTGGGCACCGCATCGACAAAGAACTGCGGCTTAGCGCCGACATTCACCAGCGCATCGAGCTGTGCTTTCTCGAGCCCCGGCTTCACGCCGCCGAAGAGCACGACGCGCACGTTCACCTTCGGCGAGTTTTTTACGAGCTTCGTCAGCTCGTCGAGGTCTTCGTTGTTCTGCGACAGCCCTTTCACCAAGATCTTGTCGAGGCTGAGGTCGACGTTGTTGGGAATATTCACACCGTCGGAAAGAACGATGACCTGCCGCGACTCGACGCCGCGGACCGCGTTCACTTCCTGAATGGCTTGCGTGATCGACGCATACAGCGGAGTCACGCCGAAGCAGCGGTTGACGTCGAGCGAGTCGAGCTGCGGATCGATCGTGCCCGCCCAGCCGAGGCCTGGCTTGAGGAGGACCTGAATATCGCGATCGGGATGCGGAAACTTGTCGGCGAACTTGGGATCCTTCTTCGCGGCCGCGATTCCGTCTGCGGTGAGATTGTCGCCGTCGTCCCACAGCTTGTCGGCTTTGTAGTACATCAGGTTGTTCGGCGCCGGAAAGTAACCCGCGCGATGTGCCGTGCGATGGCCATAGGCGATGAGGCCGATCTGCAAACCGCCGGCCGGCGCAGTCTTGAGATCTTTGAGAATATCCTGCAACGCTTGCTTCGCCGCGGCGAATCGGCCGTCGCCACTGGTCATGCTCGACGAGCAATCGAAGACGAACATCACCGCGCCGCTGGGAGCATCGTCGCCGCCGACTTGCACCGTCGGCGCCGAGTAAGGTTCGCGGCGGTGGACAAAACGAATGCCCTGCGCCGGCGCGCTGTGATAGAGCTCGAACGGTTGCGACCAGAGATGGCCGCGATACCAGACTCGCCCTTCGAGCGAGACCGGCGGTTTGCCGAGCTTGCCCGCCACAATCGTGGCAGTGATCGAACGAGAATCAGGCTGCTGCCGCAAGCGCTCGGCGAATTGGATGGGAAAGCGCGACAGTGATTTGCTATCGCCGTAGGTGATGAGCGTTTCATCGAGCGGTTCGAGCGCACCGGCGCGACTGATGAAGAAGCCCGCGTCGCCCGCGGGAAAATTTGCCGGCTGATGATCGACCGATTCGATCCGCTGCCGCGTCTTCACCGTGAACGGCAGCGTTTCGGCAGAATCTGGCAGTTGCACGTTCGGCACTTCCAGATCGAGGCCCGATTGATGCGCCGTAACTCGCGCAGTGCGGAGCGCGCTCAAGTTCTCCACATCACCGCCGGGCAAGTCGTACTGCCACGGCAACTGCTTGGCCGTTGCGGCCTTCGCACATTGCTGAGTGGCGAGGTCGAAAAACTGCTCGCTGCGATCGTAGGGCAAACCGTTTCCCCAAAAATCCTGCAGCGCGCGATAGCCGTGCCAGCAGGAGAGATGCCAATGATCGACTTCGCGCAGCCAAGCCGTTGGTGTGGGAATGCCGATCGGATCGGGAACGAGATTCTGATTAAAACCGCCGAGCCAAAAGGCACTCGCGCGGACACGCTGATCCCAAATCACCAGTTCCTGCCGAGCTCGCACAGCCGGCGTGGTCGGGCCGACGCTGATCGGCTTG
The DNA here is from genome assembly GCF_024256385.1 of Anatilimnocola floriformis. Taxonomy (NCBI): domain Bacteria; kingdom Pseudomonadati; phylum Planctomycetota; class Planctomycetia; order Pirellulales; family Pirellulaceae; genus Anatilimnocola; species Anatilimnocola floriformis. The sequence continues at coordinate 4,832,736 of NZ_JAMLFW010000001.1, read as the reverse complement.
CCTTGCACGGCAACGTCGTAATCGGCGAGGACATTTTGCAGTGTCTGCCACAGCGTGCGATCCTTCGCTCCCTTTTCCTGGCGAACTCGCTGATCGATGACGAGGGCGTCTTCCTGTTCGAGCTTCAGCGTCTCGCGGTGCTGTTCGTAGGGCAAACGAAATTCGTGGGTGAGGACCTTGTGGTAGCGAACGAGGAACTCGCGATAGCCGGTGAGGAACGGCGTTTCTGCTTTGGGCGACGATGGCGCGGTCGCTGCCGTTTTTGGCTTCGGCAGTTCTTGCTTGGCCCATTCGGCAAGGGTGTTGTGATACTTCGAGAGCATTCCCTTCACGCGCGATTCGCTCACGAGGGGCGATTGCATGATCTGTTCGATGTGGCGCACCGTGTCCGCCGTTTGAAAACGGATTTCGGCATTGCCGAGAGCTTCGGCATCGGTGGCGATCAGGCGCCGCAGCCCTTGCCATTTTTGCTGCAGCGCTAGGAAAGTGTCGTTGGCAACTTTCAGCGATTCACGCAGCTCGGTGTTGTTGTCGCGGAGGTTGACCACGCGATCGATCTGTTCGGCGAAGCGGATGTTGTCGTCGAGAACCTCATTGAGCGCGGTGATGTTGGCTTCGTATTCAGTCGTGGCCGGCGAGGCGCTGTTATTGAGTTCCAAACGCCAGCGGCGGAAATACCATTCGGCGAAATGCGGCAGCGTCGACCAGATTTCGTCGCGGAGCAGATGCATGTGTTCGAGTTGCTCGCCCCATTTGCGGGCGGCAAGGTAGCCGGAGGCAGCGCCGCCGTTGGCGCGAATCAAACGTTGCTCAGCACTTTTTTGCACGGCTGATTCGTTGGTCTCGGCCTGGCCGGTGCCATCGAGCGAAAGTTGATCGCCGAGGAAATAAGCGTCTTCGGCGGCGCGACGTTCGGCGTCGGCGACGTTGACGAGTTTTTCGAGCGCGTAGTGAATGCGGACATCGAGGGGCGTAGCGGCTTGCTCGGCGAGCGAGCGCGAGCGGATCATCTCGGGCAACATGCGTTCGGCAGCAGCGCTCGTGTTGCCGTTCAGCAGCTTGAGGAATTGTCCTTCGATCGGCAGCAAGTCGGCAGAAGGAGCGGCGGGAGCGTTGCCGGCCAGGCGGAGAAAGTGGAGGACGGAACTCAAACGATCGCGGTCGAACTTTTCACCGACTTCGCCGCGCTCACCGTTCAAGCCGAACTGCGCGAGCAACTCGCCGATGGCGCGCGGGCGCTCGGCGGCGGGAACGATGATTTTGGCCTGCTCTTCCGGCATGGCTTTGAGCCAACGGTTGTAGAGTTCGTCATAGTGTGTTGGCGATTCGGCGGCTTGCGCGTTGCGAGCAGCAACCGCGAGTTGCTGCCACGTTTTCAGTCGGAGATTGGTCGCGCTTTGCGTTTCGGGAAACTCCTGCCAGTTGCCAGCCGCGAGTTCTTCGTTGAGCGCGGCGAACTGATTGCCAAGGCCTTCCTGATATTCCTCGCCGGCGAAGAGGCGATCTTCGAGCGCGAGGAGTCGCTGCTCAAGCGACGACCAGCGAACTGGATCTTGCACAAAGCCGCGCCGCCACGGCAGCGGCAAGCTTTCCGACAGACCTTCGCCGGTCGCTCGTTGCTGATAGGCTCGCCAGGCGAGCTGCAACGGCGAGGATTTGTCGCTGGCGGGTTCGATGAGCTCCTTGGCCTTAGCGAGAACATCGTAACTCGATTTTTTCAGTTCATGACCGCGCCACGACCGCCAGAGATCGGCGGAAACAATCGGCACGTCGCGCGTCACCGGTTGGCCATCGGCGCCGCCGATGAGCAGCGGTGTTTGGCGCACACCGCGGCGCTGTTGCACGTAGTCGTCGACGCGGGCGGTGAGATAGGCATGGAGCTCGAGCAGCGAAACGGTGCCGCGACTCAAGTCCTTCGGATATTCGCGACTCGCATCGCCGCGCAGGCCGAGGCCCACAAAGTGTCCGAACACGGAGCCGCGCATCTCCGGCGCAGCCCAGGCAGTCTGACCGGGACTCGTTGAGTTGAGCACATACAAATTCGGATCATCGACCTGATCGACAACCGACGGCAGCTGATCGGCAAAGCGGTTGTCGAGCACGCCGCTCCGCCATTTCATCGAAATGCGATTGCAATCAAGAATGACGAGCTTGCGGGCCCGCTTTAGATTTGGCAGTGCGCACACATCCTTGAGGAACTTCACCAGCGGCAACCAACGACTGGTATTGAAGGCATCGGCGTTCGGCGGCACGAGGCAGGCCTGGCCATCTTCGTTCACCAGACCGTGGGCACTGATATAGATGACGACGGCATCGTTGCGCGAGAACCAACCAGGGCCGCTCGGCTTGACGGTTTTTAGTTGAGCGAGGAAGCGCTGCGGCGTCCCTTCCTCGTCGGTTTGATTGTCGCTCGAACCGAGATAGCGGAAGAGTGCGCTCTGTCGCAGCGGCAAGTTCGACGGGCTCACATGCTGCAAGAAGTATTCATCTTCGGCAGCGAGAGCCAGCGGCGGCATTTGCAGCGGATAACGCGAAGCCCGCAGGATGACCAGCGGCGTGTTCTTCGGCGGGATGAGATAGAAAATGAACGCCGCAAACAGGACCAGGCAGCCGATCCACAGGAGCGTTCGTTTGACCTTGTATTGATAGGCGGCCGATGAGTCGCGCGACTGGGATTTGGTCCAGTCGCGAGCGGTCTTGGCTTTGCCCGCGACTTGGCGTTTGCCGAGCCAGGCGGGTCCTTTTTTCTTGCCGTCGTCGCGTGTGCTCATCGTCGCTCGTCATCCCTGCAGCGTGGGAGATTTTTCCGCAGATTCAGGCGCCAAAACGGGCCTGCACCGATTCCCTGGCCCTATTGTGTAGGGAACGCGCCAGGGGGGCAATGCGGATGTGGAGAAGAGGCTGAGCGCAGAAGGAAAGAGATTGTTTCTGCGCTGCAGCAAACTACCAGCCGGCAAATTAGGACGGCTTGACCGCGCACGAAGCTGAATCGTCGGCAACGCGGTTCCAAGGCATTTTGGAGAGCATCATTCCCATGCCGCAGGTATCGGTAATGCCGGCGAAAACGAGACCAGCGCCGACGAAGGCCGAGATACCGATCAGCCACGGATGCACCGTGAGCGACAAAATCACGCCGGTCAGCACCAGCGATCCCGCGGCAATGCGAACTTGCCGTTCTAGCGAGATCGCTTTCTTGCCCTTCACCACCGGCAATCCTGCGGCAACGCAGGCCTTCGTGCCGCCGAGCACATCGACGATGTTGGTGAAGCCAGCCGACCGCAACTTATCGCAAGCCATTTTGCTGCGTGTGCCACCCTGGCAAACGACGTACAGCGGCCCTTCGGTATGTTGCAGCGCCCGTGGATCGAGGCTGTCGAGCGGCACATTGCGGGCAAACGTCACATGCGTCTCGCGAAATTCTGTCGGCATGCGCACATCGATGAGCTCGATCTTTTCGCCAGCGCGATGTTTGGCGAGCAGTTCATTGGCGGTAATCGTCGACATCACAGACTCCTTTTAAGACGCATTATCGAAGCGCGACTCGACGCAATGCATGATCTGCGCGAGATGCGTTTCCGTAACCTGGTAAAAAACGCTGCGGCCTTCCTTGGTCGCCGAGAGAAAACCACATCGCTGCAGCAATCGCAAATGTTCCGAGGCCATGTGGCTGGGTATTTCGCAAGCGTCGGCCAATTCGCCGACAGAGTATCGGCCGCGGAGCAGCATTTGAATCATCCGCAGCCGATGAGCATGGGCCAGCACACGCAGGCACTCTGCCGCTTGTTCCAGCGCGGTAAGGGGGGTGAGCTTTTGTTGTTTCAACGCGGCAGCCATGGTCGATCTCTTACCCAATCATATCGGAACATCCCGACATGACAATTGTGCCGTTTGCTAAGAATCTGTCGCGCGTCGATCCCGCCTACTTTTCCAATGTGTGAAAACGGCTAAACTGGGTCGGGTTTGCGGGTCGATTTTAACCGCAATCGACTCTCTATTGTGCCAACCGGACAAACCGGAGGCGTTCCCTGTGTGTTGCGGAACTGCCTTGCGGAATCTTCATTCCGGGCATGCCCCACAGCGCACAGCCGAACGATTTCCGTCGTTTACCAAGCAGGAATGGAATCATGTCTGACGGTCTCTTGCAGCGGAGCGTGACCACCGCGGTCGCCAGGAATCTGGCCAACACCACCAAGACATCACCCAAAATGATGTCGATCACGCCGCGGTGGTTGCTTAACCTGCTGCCGTGGGTCCACGTCGAGGGTGGCACGTATCGCGTCAACCGCACCAAGCGCGAACTGAGCCGGGCCGAACGGATCGAAGTCGATCTGTCGGGGGGCGTGGCCACGCTCCATCCTGAAGCATTGCGCAGTGTGCCCCTGTTCTTTCGCGTGCCGGAACCGATCCTTGCGGCCATGGTCGCGAGGATGAAGACTGAAGAGGTATCGCTTGGTAATAAGCTGAGTGTCGAAGGAGAAGAACTCAGTAAGTTCTTTATCATCGCGCAAGGCCAGGTCGAAGTGCTGAGCAAAGGTGCGCACGGCAGCGACCTGCGGATTGCGTTGCTTACCGAAGGCGAATTCTTCGGCGAAGGAGACCTGGTTTCCGACAAGCCGTCGGATGTGACCGTGCAAACGACCACGCCCTGCGTGCTCCTCACGCTGTCGCGCAAAGATCTTGAATCGATTCTGAACGACGTCGGCAGTTCGCGCGATGGCTTTCACAAGGCCGTGGCCGATCACCTCGAGCGGGCTTCGATGGTCAATCGCTACGGCGAGCGCGACATCGACTTGGTTTCGGGCTTTGCTGAAAATGTCGAGATTCCCGAGACTTTCGTCGATTACTCGGCCAATCCGCGCGAGTACAACCTCTCGGCGATTCAAACCATCGTTCGCGTACACACCCGCGTCAGCGATCTTTACAACGGTCCCTACGATCAGCTCGAAGAACAAATGCGGCTGACGATCGAAGGAATCAAAGAACGCCAGGAATGGGATCTCATCAACAACACGAAGTTCGGGTTGCTCCACTCGGCCGATCCTTCGATGCGGATCAGCACGCGCTATGGTTCGCCGACGCCCGATGATCTCGATGAACTGCTGGCCCTGGTTTGGAAGAAGCCGGCGTATTTCCTCGCTCATCCCAAGGCGATCGCGGCCTTCGAGCGCGAATGCACCTGGCGCGGTGTGCCGCCGGTCACGATGAATCTCTTCGGCACGTCGGTCATCATGTGGCGCGGTTTGCCAATCGTGCCGTGCGACAAGCTCGAAGTGAAGAGCCGGTACAAATCGAATCAATGGCTCGGGACGACCGATATTCTGCTGATGCGCGTCGGCGAAGCCGATCAGGGTGTTGTCGGTCTGCACCAGGCCGGCATTCCCGGCGAAGTGAGCCCGAGCTTGTCCGCTCGCTTGATGGGCGTCGACAGCCTCGGCGTTGCTTCTTACTTGCTCACGCTTTATTCGTCTTGTGCGGTGCTGACCGACGACGCCCTCGGTGTGCTGGAAAACGTCGAAGTGGGTTACTACCACGACTACGCCAGCCGCGAGATGGGCGGCTTTGTCGATGGCAGCGGCATTTAAGTAACGATCAAAACCCGCGCTCTGGCGAGCGCGGCTACACACGCACTCTTCCTGGATTCTGATTTAGAGGGAACTAACCATGTCCGACAGTTTGCTGCAACGGAGCGTGACGACGTCGGTCGCCCGCAATCTGGCGAATACCACCAAGACATCACCGAAGATGATGTCGATCACGCCGCGGTACTTGCTCAGCATGTTGCCCTGGGTGCAAGTTGACGGCGGCACCTATCGCGTCAACCGCACCAAGGTAGAACTGAGCAAAGCCGAACGGATCGGCGTGGAAGTTCGCGATGGCAAGGCGCTGCTGACCACCGAAGGTCTCCGCAGCGTGCCGTTGTTTTCGAAATTGCCCGAAGCAGTTCTCAGCCGCATGGTGAACAGCTTCAAGACCGAAGAAGTCTCGCTCGGCAACAAGCTGATCGTCGAAGGGGAAGACCGCAGCAAGTTTTTCATCCTTGGCCAAGGCCAAGTTGAAGTTCTCAGCAAGGGCATTCACGGCAGCAACCTGCGAATGGCCCTGCTGACCGAAGGTGAGTTCTTCGGCGAAACCGACATCGTTTCGGATCGACCTTCGGACATCACCGTGCGCACCATCACGCCCTGCGTGCTCCTCACGCTGTCGCGCAAAGATCTCGACGCCGCGCTCGCCGATGTGCCCGATCTGACGGCTGATTTCCGCCGCGCGATCGATGAGCACCTGACGCTGCAATCAACGGTCAACCGTTACGGCGAACGGAATATCGACCTCGTTTCGGGCTTTGCCGAGAACGTGCAGATTCCCGAAACGTTTGTCGATTACTCGTCCCATCCGCGCGAATACTCACTGTCGGCGATTCAAACCGTTGTCCGCGTTCACACCCGCGTGAGCGATCTCTACAACGGTCCTTACGATCAGCTCGAAGAGCAAATGCGGCTGACGATTGAAGGGATCAAAGAACGCCAGGAATGGGACCTGATCAACAACAACAAGTTCGGCTTGGTGCACTCGGTCGATCCGGCGATGCGGATCAGCACGCGCTACGGTGCGCCGACTCCGGACGATCTCGATGAATTGCTGGCCCTGGTGTGGAAGAAGCCGGCCTTCTTCCTCGCTCATCCGAAAGCGATTGCCGCCTTCGAGCGCGAATGCACTTGGCGCGGTGTGCCGCCGGTAACCATGAATCTCTTCGGCACTCCAGTCATCATGTGGCGCGGCGTACCGCTGGTGCCGTGCGATAAGCTCGAAATGAAGAGCCGTTACTTGTCGAACCGTTGGTACGGCACGACGAGCATCCTGCTGATGCGCATCGGCGAAGCCGATCAAGGCGTTGTCGGCTTGCACCAGGCCGGCATCCCCGGCGAGATCAGCCCCAGCCTGTCGGCTCGGCTGATGGGGCTCGATAGCCTGGGTGTGGCTTCGTACTTGCTCACGCTTTACTCCTCGTGCGCCGTGCTGACGGATGATGCGCTTGGCGTGCTGGAAAACGTCGAAGTCGGCTACTATCACGATTACGACCACCGCCCGCATAAGGTGAAATAGTCATGGATGAGATCACCCCCGATATCGTGGCGCAGATTGCTTCGCGGCTGTACAACCAACAGCCGAATAGCAGTCCTGGCCCCAGCACGTCGTCGCACTTGCCGCACGATCCGCCGAGCGCACCTTCGCACGGCAGCCACTCGGTACCCACGAATCATTTTCCGGTATCGCCGCAGCACGATCCCCGCGCTGCCCAGCCTGGTCTGCCGCCTCCGCAGGGGCCTGTTGCTGCCGCACCATCGTTCGCAAGCGGTCTGCCCAAGCCCCCTGCGCCGGCGATGCCGACTCCACCTACGCCGCCCGGTTTTCCGTTTGCGGTGCCCCATTCGTTTTCGCCCGACCCACCTTCGACGCCCACTTTTGCCGGCGCTCCTGCGACGCCAGCGAACACGCCCGATGGCTTGTCTGCCTTTGTCCGCTCGATTCGTCAGGGACATTTCGGCGGCGTTGGTTCGCAAGTCGGCGGTGGTTTACACGCGGGTGGCGGTTCACCGGCGACGAACTTGCGCGAAGGCCTGAACGTCAACAAATCGATTCCCTCGCACGGCGCTCGGCCTCTTGATGTGAACGCAGTCCGCAGAGACTTCCCAATTCTGCATCAGCAGGTTCACGGCAAGCCGCTCGTGTGGTTCGACAACGCCGCGACCACACAAAAGCCGCAAGCGGTGATCGATGCGATCTCGCACTTCTATGCGAACGACAATTCGAACATTCACCGCGCTGCCCACTCGCTTGCCGCTCGCGCGACCGATGCTTATGAAAAGGCTCGGCAGAAAGTGCAGTCGTTCCTCGGCGCGGCGAGCCCCAAGGAAATCGTCTTCGTCCGCGGCACGACCGAAGGGATCAACCTGATCGCCAAAACCTTCGGACATAAGTTCCTGCAGCCGGGCGACGAGATCGTCCTCTCGCAACTCGAACATCACGCCAACATCGTTCCCTGGCAGATGGTCGCCAAGGAGAAGGGCGCGAATATCCGCGTCATTCCGGTCAATGATCACGGTGAAGTGATCATGGAAGAATATCAGCGGCTGCTCGGCCCGCGCACGAAGATCGTCGCGCTGACGCAGGCCTCGAACAGCCTCGGCACGATTCTGCCGGTGCACGAAATGACGCAGATGGCCAAGCGTTACAACGCTCGCGTGCTGATCGACGGAGCGCAGTCGGTCGCGCACATTCCGGTCAACATGCAGTCGCTGGGAGCCGACTTCTTCGTCTTCTCGGGGCATAAGATCTTCGGTCCGACCGGCATCGGCGCCGTCTACGTCAAAGAAGAGTTGCACGACATCATGCCGCCCTGGCAAGGTGGCGGCAACATGATTCGCAACGTCAGCTTCGAAGAAACGACTTACGCCGAAGCGCCGAACAAATTCGAAGCCGGCACGCCAAACATCGCCGATGCGGTCGGCCTCGGCGCGGCGCTCGATTACGTCAGCCGCCTCGGTTTGCCGAACATCGGCGCTTATGAGCACGAACTGCTGCAATACGCCACCGAATGCATGTCGCGGATCAACGGCGTGCGAATCGTCGGCACGGCCCGCGAAAAGGTGGGCGTGCTCTCATTCGTTCTGCCGAACAAGCGGACCGAAGAAGTCGGCCGGCTGCTCGATATGGAAGGGATTGCCGTCCGCTCGGGCCATCACTGCTCGCAGCCATCGCTCCGCCGTTTTGGGCTCGAAACCACCGTTCGGCCTTCGTTCTCGTTTTACAACACGAAGGGCGAAATCGAACGACTGGCAGCAGCGGTAAAACGGATCCAGACGCTGCCAGGTTAATGCGGTAACGATGTAGGCCGGAACAAGCGGTAATCCGCGATGTTCCGGCCTACATTACTTCTTCAGCAAGGCCGCGATCTTCTCTTCGACCTCGCGCACCGGCTGCCAGGTTTCTTTGTACGCCACGGCGACGAACTTCGACTGCTTCGCGGGAGCGTACGCTTTTTCCAGCGAGCTCCCTTTCCAGTCGAACTCTAAGAAGGCCTGCCTGATTTTCCCTGCGAGATCCGGCTGCAATTGATGGCCGAAGGCGAAGCAGGCGGGCGGGAAGGTTTTTGATTTGTAGATCGAACGGACCACGTTCGCGTTCGCGTCAGCGCGGCTCAAAGTCCGTTGCAGAAAGTCGCTCGCCACCGGCGCTGCGTCACCGTGGCCGGCGATGATTTCTTCGATTGCCTTTTCCTGGCCGACGGTAAAGACCGGCGTGTAGTCGCGCTCGGGATGCAAATCGAACTCATCCCACAAGATCGATAGCGGCGCCTTGAACCCGGAGTGTGAATAAAGAGATGTGAAGAGGACTCGCTCGCTCCCTTTCAAATCGCTCGGTTGTTTGACGCTGCTTTTGGCGGGGACGATGATCTCCATTTCATAGCCGAACTTGTCATCGTCGCCCGCCATCACGCAGAAGGGAATTGCGCCCCCTTCATTTGACACTCAGCGAAACGGCGCCGGTGTTGATGCAGGCGAGATGGACCTTTCCGGCGCGAATGTCATGGGCCAACTGCACCGCTGGCGCAACAGCTTGCTGGGGTGAGATGCCCGTCGTCTCGGGGCGCAACGTCAGTTGAACTTTTTTCTCCGTCACGCGTTCGAGATGTTTGACGAAGTCGGCCCACTGTTCTTGTTCGCGCTCGAGATTCGAGCCGAGGACCTCGAACACCAGCGTCTGCGGATGAAGCTGCTGCATTGGATCATGCGCGGGATCAGCAACCAGATCGCCGTCTGCGTCGTTGAACCCCGTGGCCAGTTTGGTGGGAGTTTGCAGAGCCTTTTGCACACCAGCGAGAAAATCGACCGGCGGCGATTGCTGGGCCTGGTTGTATTGCCAGGCAAAGACCGCCAGCACAATCAGCACGGCGGGGATGCCCGCGAGCAGGACATTCTTCAGCGAGAACGAGCGGCCACTGCCGCCGGCATGTGTAGTCGTCGACATACAAACTCCCACGGATGAAAAGCCAGAAACCGTTCGACAGGGGAGAGGTAATCGTCTGCGCGTGCGATTTGTTTTAGCAGGAAAGCTTCGCAAAGGCGCGGTTTGGCTGCTTGCGCGTAAAATATTCACGTCGCAGGACGGCGGCAAACAAGCGGGTTATTTGGCGAGGCGGAGACCGCGGCTGTTACGCCAGATCGCGGTCTTCGAACATCGTCAAGGCAAACAGCATCGCAATCGTGCTGTAGATCGTGGCATACACAAAGCACCAGCCGAGGTAGGCCAGCGGCACGATGCGATTGCCGGCGACGCTGGCTTGCACGTCGAAGTGATCGAGCACCGGAAAGACGGTTGCGATCAGCTGGCTGAAGAACACGATCGGCGGTAACTGCTCAGCGACTACTTGCGATTGAACCAGCTGCGGCGTGAGATGGCCGAGGGCCCAAATCGTGAAGCAGATCAGCAAGTTAGGAATGAATGGCAGCCGCGTGGAGATGGCCACGCTGATCGCAGTCATCACCACCACCTGCAAGTACACGAGCACGAGGCCAGGAACCGTCTGGGCCATTTCGAAATAGCAGAGCTGCCACGTGAGCGTGTAATCGGCCCCTTCTCGCTCGTCGTAAACCGGCTTGTAAGCCACGCCGACGAGCAACACGATGCCCAGCACGGTGACCATGAACAAGGTCGACCAGGCAATGCCCGTGAATTTGCCGAGGATGAAATCGAGCCGGCTCACCGGTTTCGAGAGCACGGTCAGAGCAGTCTTGCCATCGATCTCTTCCGACAGCGACGTGCTCGCTGACCAGATGGCGACGAACAAACCAAGGAACGGAATCAACGCAAAGCCGGCCGTCTTCATTCCCTTAATGTCATGGCCGAACGTATTCATCGGCATGATGATGAAGAGGAGAAGCAGAAAGACGCCGACGGCCATCACCAGCAAGTAAACAGTCTGAGCGAAGTCGGTCTTAGCCGTGGCGAGGGTCACGGCGGTCATCTTTGGCATCGCGGTTCGTTGCAGCAGGTAGACCAGGAACACGCCGATGACGCAAAGGGCCGCGACCGGGGCCGCCGTCATTTCGGGATTGGCCACCGTGCTGATGCGCGTCATCGTGAGCTTGGCAGCGCCAGTCCCCAGGTTCTTCACATGCAGCTCGGTAACGACTGGTTTGGCAAACGGCGTGGTCGCCGTTCCTTCGCGTCGCCAGGTCACTGTTTCGCCGGGGGTGAGATCGAGCGTAAAGGAGTTGGCTGCCGGTTTGTCGAATGGCGCGCTTGAGACCTTCAAGTGCTGAGTCGCGGTGAACTGCAGTTGCCGAACTTCATCGCGGCGGAAATTGGTTTTGATCGCTTGCTCGAACGAGGAGTTTAAATCAACGGCTGGTGGATCGACGTCGAGAACCTGAGTCACCGTGCCGTTGGAAACGAGCGCCGGCCAACGGGCGAGGCTCTCGAACATTTCGCTTGGCTTGCGGACAAACAGGGTGCCGAAAATACCGATCAGGGCAACCACCGACACCACCACCGCAAACGGTGTGAGCACACCCTCGGTGACCGATTCCCAGGCTTCGTCGGCGGCCCGGCGCGACAGCAGCGTCACCACGCCCATCGCGACCACCCAACTGCCGACGCCCAAACCGCCGAGGAGCAAAATGCCGTCGAAAATCGACAAGCCAGCCTTCTGACCACCGGCTTGAAACCACCAGGCCAACGTGCCGACGAAGAGCAGCACCGCGAGCACGGCAGCCACGACGCGGGCGTTCTGCTTGTTGGCAGCCAAGTTCCCCAGCACGGGAATACGCGACAGCCCGAACATCAGCCCCCAAATCACGGCACAAAAAATTAGCCCCACGGCCGCCCCGATCCCGAGGATCCAGACCGGCGTGAGGGCGCAGACAAATTTGTCTGAGATTTCGACGTGCAGCGAATCGAGCCAGTTAGCGAGAAGGGGAGAGAAAAGCATGTGCGGGCTCAGACTTAGCGATCGGGTGATTTTCAGACGGGCGACTTGCGAACAGGCAATTTTGCGAACAGTCTGTGCGCGCAGTTTTCGCCGGAAGGGTTCTTATGGTAGCAGTTTACGCTGGCTGACTGCAGGTGGTTCGCCAGCAGCGGAAAATTGGTAGCAGGTTTGCAAAATGCCCGCCGCACGACGCTCTTGTGGGTGGGTTCAGTTCGGTTTAGCCAATACTGACGGGGATATATTCGAGGGCCCATTCCTGCATGTACCGCACCTGCACCGGCTCGATGCGATAGATGATCAGCGCGGGGTTGTCGATTGTTCCCAGGTAAAACCGCAGCAGCGGGTTTGTCGACCAGATTTCTTCGAGCTGTTCGCGGTCGGTGACGACTTCGGCCACGCCGGTGATGCGAACCTGATCGTGGCCATCGTTCATGTAGCAGAGCTCGACGCGCGGGTTGGCTGCGATCTCGACTGTCTTGTGATAGACCCGCAGGTTGGCTACATAGATCGTAAAGCCGTCGGTTTTCACCGGCGAAACAGGACGCAGCCGCGGCTGATCGCCGTCGATGGTCGCGAGCATGGGAAAGCGATCTCCGGCGACGATCGCGCGGGCGAGATCGGGAACGGCAGCGGGATCGATGGGATCTGGTTTGGGTTTCGTCATGGTTAGTCCTTGTTTGCGGCTTCGCTCCAGGCGTCGTTCAGCGCTTTGATAAAACCGACGGTCAGAAAACCGCCCAGGCCGCCGAGCACGCCGAAGGCAATCGTGGCGATAATCACCGGCAGCCATTCGAAGGATCGTTGAATGAGCACGGCGGTCCAACCGCCGCCGACGGCAGCGCCGATGATTGCGCCGGTGGTCGCGCTGATGATCGGCATGATTCCCAGCGAATGACGATGGCCCAATTTCGTGACCGGCGCGAAGTGGTCTTCGTGCAGATCGGTGATGTGTTCATGTTTCTCTTGCTCGACTCGCCGACCGGCTTGGCCGTCGCGCAATCGCGAGCCAATCACGTTGCCCGCAACGTGCGCAAGCACTGACAAAATCAACAGCAGCAGCGCCGCGAATGTGATCGGCGACATCCAGTTCCACAAACCCAGCAGCACGGCGAGACAACTCACGCCAAGCAGCAAGGCCCGCAAGCCGAACTGCGGCGGACCGAGCGGCAGTGGTTGCGGACGATCGGGCATGAGAAATGCTTAGTGGGGTGCCGATTGCGGAAGGCAGGTAAGGGATTCTATACAGCGGCGGTTTGGCTGCCGTGAGTGGCCGAGCTCTTTTTCGGCGTTTCCGCAATTTTGGCGAGGGGCATCCCTGTTTCGCGGGATGCAACGGGTACAATCGCTAGCACCTTTTAGAATCACATTGACGTAAGTTTGCTCACTGCAAGGATCGAACATGCGAGTTTGGCCGGGACAACCTTATCCCTTGGGAGCGACTTGGGACGGGCGCGGAGTCAACTTCGCCATCTTTTCGGAAAACGCCACGAAAGTGGAACTCTGTTTATTCTCGTCGGTCAAGGGAAAAGGGGAGTCACACCGGATCACGCTCCCCGAGCAGACCGACATGGCCTGGCATGGCTATCTGCCGGAAGTTCAGCCGCGGCAACTCTATGGCTTTCGCGTGCATGGACCGTACGATCCGGCGCATGGCCATCGTTTTAATCCCAACAAAGTCGTGCTCGATCCTTATGCTCGCGCGCTAGGCCGGGTGACGAAGTGGCACGACTCGCTGTTCGGCTATGAGATTGGTCACGCCGACGCGGACCTGTCGTTCGATACCCGCGACAACGCGAAGTATGCGCCGCTGGGGGTCGTTGTCGATCCGGCCTTCACCTGGGGCGCCGATGCGCCGCCGCGCACGCCGTGGCATCGAACTGTGATTTATGAAGCGCACGTGACCGGGCTCACCAAGCTCCATCCGCACGTGCCGGAGAAACTCCGCGGCACTTATGCGGGCCTGGCGACCGAGCCCGTCATTCGCCACTTGAAAGAACTCGGCGTGACGGCCATCGAGTTGATGCCCGTGCATCATCACCTAGAAGATCGCCATTTGCTCGAGAAAGGTCTGTCGAATTACTGGGGCTACAACACGCTCGGTTTTTTCGCCGCCGAAGCCTCGTTTGCCTCGCGCCGCGGAGCATCCGCCGTGCGCGAGTTCAAGTCGATGGTTCGCGCGCTGCATGCTGCCGACATCGAAGTGATTATCGACGTGGTTTACAACCACACGGCCGAAGGCAATCAGATGGGGCCGACGTTGTCGCTGCGCGGCATCGACAACGCGGCGTACTATCGCACGGTGGCCGACAACCAGCGGTACTACATGGATTACACCGGCTGCGGCAACACGCTGAACATGCGGCACCCACGCGTGCTGCAACTCATCATGGACAGCCTCCGCTACTGGGTGCTGGAGATGCACGTCGATGGTTTTCGTTTTGATCTCGCCAGCACGCTCGCTCGCGAACTGCACGAAGTCGACAAGCTCGGTGCCTTCTTCGACATCATTCACCAAGACCCGATTTTGTCGCAAGTGAAGCTGATCGCCGAACCGTGGGATCTCGGCGACGGCGGTTATCAGGTCGGCAATTTTCCGGCGTTGTGGACCGAGTGGAACGGCAAATATCGCGACTGCGTGCGGCGATTTTGGCGCGGCGATGGCGGCACGATGAACGAGTTCGCGACGCGACTCGCCGGTAGTTCCGATCTGTATGGTCACAGCGGCCGCAAGCCGTACGCGAGCATTAACTTCGTCACGTGCCACGATGGTTTCACGCTGCGCGATCTCGTCAGCTACAACGACAAGCACAACCAGGCCAACGGCGAGGAAGGCCGCGACGGCGCGAACGACAACAACAGTTGGAACTGCGGCGCCGAAGGTGAAACCGACAACGCCGATATCGTTGCGCTGCGCGAGCAACAAAAGCGAAATCTCATCGCCACGCTGCTCCTGTCGCAGGGTGTGCCGATGATTCTTGCCGGTGACGAACTGAGCCACACGCAGAATGGCAATAACAATACGTATTGCCAGGACAACGAACTGACCTGGCTGAACTGGGAACTCGACGACGAAAAGAAGAAGTTTCTCGATCTCGTGCGCCATGCGGTGCGCTTGCATGCCGAGCAACCAGTGCTGCGGCGGCGAACCTTTTTCCGCGGCCGGCCGTTGCGCGGTTCCGAGATCAAGGACATCACTTTCTTCGATACGCTCGGCAACGAAATGTCCGATCAGGATTGGAACGCCGGCTTCGTACGTACGCTCGCGCTGCGACTAGCCGGCGATGCAATTCCCGAAACCGACGAGCAAGGAAACCCGATTCACGGCGATACGCTGCTGCTCCTCTTCAACGCCCACTCGGAAGAGGTTGGTTTTCAGCTGCCGCCGCGAGCCAGCTACAGCACGCCGTGGGAAATCATCCTCTACACCTCGAACGTGCCGCCCGAAGCCGTCGCCGCATCGGCCACAGAAGCCAAGCTGAACATCCCGGCCCGCAGCCTGGCCGTACTGCGAACCGCGCGGATCATTGTCGAGCCCGAGGGAACTCCTTCGGCGACCATTCCCATCCCGATCCCGCTGGCGGAAGTTCTTCCCTCGGCGAGTGTGGCGCCGACTCCCGAGCCGCCGCGCACGCCGCCACCATCGGCCTAGGGAAAGACGGCAATCAAAATCGGTAAGTCCGCTTCGCTCGCCTCGCCCCGATTACGCATTCGTCATCACGCGGCGCGCATCGGACTACATTCTCCTTGACCCGCGTAAGCTCGCAGCCGATGATGGGCAACCTGCCTTCAATCCTCTCCCGCTTGCCCGAGTTTGCTGATGAGTTTGGAAACGAAATCGAAGACAGCCGCCACCGCCGTCGAGCCGCTGGCCCCTTGGCCGGGCTCGCATGAAATGCCGCGGTGGAATGTCGACGAACTGACCGAAGCGCCGGTTTTTCAATGGCGTAATATTCTCGGCATGCTGGGCCCCGGCCTCGTCATGGGCGCCGCGGCGATCGGCGGCGGCGAATGGCTGGCGGGACCGGAAGTCACCGCGAAGTACGGCGGCGCGCTCCTCTGGATCGCGACGGTCAGCATCATCTTTCAAGTCATCTACAACATCGAGATTAGCCGCTACACGCTCTACTGTGGCGAGCCGATCTTCAGCGGCAAATTTCGCATCTGGCCGCACCCGATGTTCTGGGTCGCGTTTTACTTGCTGCTCGATTTCGGTTCGATCGCGCCTTACTTGGCCGTGAACGCCGCCGTGCCACTGGAGGCGATCTTCTTGCAGAAGATTCCCGACATTGAAAACGAGCATTGGCTGCTCCACAAAATTGTTTCGACCTCGCTCTATTTAATGATCCTCGTGCCGCTGATTTTCGGCGGCAAGATTTACAACGCGCTGAAGGTGGTGATGAGTTTGAAGTTGGTGGTCGTCATCAGCTTTCTCCTTTTCCTTGGCATCTTCTTTTCGCGGCCGAGCACTTGGGTGGAGATCGTCAGCGGTCTCTTCAAGATCGGCACCGTGCCGGTATTGTGCGGCGAAGATAAGAACGGCAACGGTGTGCTCGATCCGGGTGAAGACGTCGACAACGACGGCCACTTGGACGTCGATGAAGGCCTGCCGCCGACAATCGACACCAACGGCGACGGCAAGCCGGATGCGTGGGAAAAGGACTCCAAGGGAAAAGAGATCAAGTGGGTCGATCGCGACGGCGACGGCAAACGCGACGGCTACAATACCGAGAACGTTTTCGTTTCGCTGTATAAAAAAGGAAAACTCCCGCAACTAAATCTGGCCCTCATCGCCACGCTCGGCAGCCTCGCCGCAATCGCCGGCAACGGCGGTTTGACCAACGCGCCGATCAGCAACTTCACCCGCGATCAAGGCTGGGGCATGGGTTCCAAGGTCGGAGCCATTCCGAGCCTCGTCGGCGGTCATGGCATCAGCTTGTCGCACGAAGGAAGCGTCTTCCTCGTCAACGAAGAGACGTTGCCGCGCTGGCGACGCTGGTACAACCACATCGCCCGCGACCAGTTGTGGGTCTGGATGGTGGCCTGCCTCGTCGGCGTTTCGCTGCCGAGCATTTTGTCGGTCGAGTTCTTGCCGCGCGGCACCGAAGCCAGCGGCTGGACCGGCGCGGCGATGACTGCCGGCGAAATCAAGGAAGATGGGACGAAGGTCGGCGTATTCGGCCGCGTGATGGAACCGATCCCTGGCACCCTGGCCGACACTCCAACCCTGAAGCCGGTTCTCAGCGGTCACGGTTTGGCGGCGTTCCTGTGGGGCGCGACATTGTTCTGTGGCTTCCTGGTGATGATCACCAGCCAAACGACAACGACCGATGGTTTCATCCGTCGCTGGGTCGATGTTTTTTGGACCGCGAGTCCGCAGCTGCGCAAGTTACCTGGAACCGCAGTGAAGTATGTTTACTTCATCGTCCTCTGCGTCTACGCCTGCCTCGGCGTACTCATTCTGTGGGCTACCGAAAAACCAGGCTTTGTGTTTCAGTTGTCGACAACGTTTTACAACTTTGCCTTCGCCTTTAGCGCCTGGCATACGCTGGTCGTTAACACCACGCTGCTGCCGCAACAACTCCGGCCCAACTGGTTAGTCCGCATCGGTTTGATTCTGGCCGGCGTTTACTTCTCGGGCCTGGGGGTGATCGCGTCGATGAAACTGTTCGGCTTTATCAACTAACCGCGTGGCCAAAAAGAAAAGCACATCGCCCGACGAACGCTCGCGCTGCCTGTGGGGCAGCTGCGAGCCGATGTTGACGTATCACGACGCCGAATGGGGCGTGCCGTTGCATGACGAGCACGGCCTGTTTGAGTTTCTTATTCTCGAGGGAGCCCAGGCCGGTTTGAGCTGGGCGACGATTCTAGCCAAACGCGAAAACTATCGCGCGGCGTTTGCACAGTTCGATCCGGTGAAGTGCGCCAAGTTTACGGCGAAGCAGGAAGCGGCCTGCTTGCAAAACGAAGGTCTGGTGCGGAACCGTTTGAAGATCGCTTCGGTTGCCATCAACGCCCGAGCCTTTCTCGCAGTGCAAAGCGAGTTCGGCACCTTCGACAAATTCATCTGGCAATTCGTCGAAGGAGAACCGCTGCAGCCAGGCCGCAAATCGATTCAGGACGTGCCGGCCAAGACCACCGAGTCCGACGCGATGAGCAAGGAACTGAAACGACGCGGCTTCAAGTTCATTGGTAGCACCATCTGCTACGCGTTCATGCAGGCGACCGGCATGGTTAACGACCACGTCGCGAGCTGTTTCCGCCACGCGGAACTTTCTTAGCTTCCCTGCAGTTAACGCCGCCTGAATCCTGCGGTCAGAGCTGGGACGTCCATCAGCCGGCAGTTCCCCACACGCTCTCACTCGCGGCAAGGATTCGTTCCATGGCTACTCCACTTTCTTTCGAAGCATTGCAGGCCCGGCTTGAACATTGGCGTCGCGAAGGGGAGATCCTGGCGGGTTCGCTAACGCAGCTCACGCAGCGGGCGTCGGTTTACCGGCACATCTATCAGGCTTCGGGCGGCAATCACATTTTTCCGCTCATCGCCGCGCATGGTGCGCTGTGGGCTCGCGGTTATTTCACCTGGGCGCTCGCGCTCGGCAAGAAGCTTTCCTGGCAGTACGCGCTGCAGCCCGAATATCGCCTGCAGCAACTCGCCGCGCTCGATCGTTTCGCCGATGCCTTTCGCGATGTGAATCGCCGCGTGTGTGCCGACACCTATGCCAATTTTCATTTCACGGCTGAGCACGGCGAACAGCCAGCCGCAGCCGAACTCGTCGCGCCGGAGTTGCTCGCCGAACTGAATTCAATGCATGCTGCCGAACGGGCCGGCAGGAAGCTGACTACCGCGCAGAAACAGGCAATCTTCAGCGCGCATTTCTACAACGAACAGAAAACCGTCGTGGGCCCGGCGCTGCAAAAAGCAGTCGATGATTTTCAATGGCCATTAGTGAAATTTATCGCCCTCAAACCGCTGATTCGCTTCGCGTATTTTCCGGCAGGGACTTCCTTCTGGTTTCACAACTTCGCAAACCGCGAGGAAAGAATAGAACGCGGTTTGCAGGCCTTTCAAGTCGCAGCCGACGTCGGATTTGAGCGAGTCGAAGCCGCGCTGAGAAAATACCAGATGTTGCCGGAAGCGTTCTTTACGCAGCCAGTGAGCTATTTTGAATCGCTTCGGCAGCAAGTGCTTGCTGGTTAGAGGCAAGAAACGAAAAACGCCGGAACGAGCTTTCGCAAGTTCCGGCGTTCGTGTTTCAACAACCGTTCAGCGATCGAAGACTACTTGCTCTTCGACACCTTGAACACGCTCTGGCCGTTCGTGCTGCTGCCGAGGATGTAGACCTCGCCACTTTCATCTTCGCCGAACGACATGACCGCGAGCGGCGGCTTGGGCAATTCGCGATTGGCGACCACGCGGCCGGCCTTCTCGTCGTACTTCAAAGCCCGGAACATATTCGACACATAGTCAGCATACAGGTAATGCCCGGCCAGCGACGGCACCGCGCTACCGCGATAGACCGTGCCACCGGTGATGCTCTTGCCGATGTCGTGATGATATTCCCAGATCGGTTCGGCCAATTCGGCCTTCACGCCCACGCCCTTTTGGCTGTGGGGATGCATCGCTTCACGCAGGTTCCAACCGTAGTTGCCGCCCGATTTGACGATGAAGATTTCTTCGAAGATGTTCTGGCCGACTTCGCCAGCCCACAGTTCGCCGGTCTGACGATCGAAGGCCATCCGCCAAATATTGCGGATGCCGTAGGCGTAGATTTCCGGCGAGGCGTCTTCCTTCTTCGCGAACGGGTTGTCCGAAGGAATGGCGTAGTTCTTGCCGCCTTCCTTCTTGTTCACATCGATGCGGAGAATCTTGCCGAGCAGCGTCGACAGCTTTTGGCCGTTTTCCTTGGGATCGCCGCCGTTGCCACCGTCACCGTGCGTGATGTAGAGGTAACCATCCTTGCCGAAGGCGATCGTGCCGCCGTCGTGATTCCAGAACGGCTTTTCGAAACGGATCAGCACTTCTTCGCTGGCCGGATCACCTTCGTTCTTGTTACCGGGCTTGGTCTTGAACCGCGACAGGACGTTGGCCATGTCGGATTTGACATCGGTATAGAACACAAAGAACTCGCCGTTCTCCTTGAACTTCGGATGGAACGCGAGACCGAGGAAACCTTCTTCGTTTTGCTTGTCGAGATAGCGGACGCGATCGCGGATGTTCATGAAGACCGTCGACTTGCTCGGGTCCTTCGGATCGACGATGTGAATCGTGCCACGTTGTTCGCCCACGACGATCCGGCCGCTGCCGTCGCCGAAGTGCGTCAGCAGAATGCCGCGGAAGGCTTCGCCCTTGCCACTTTCGCTGCCGTCATCCCAGCTGGCCCACTTGATGCCCGGAAAGGCCGGCGCAAGTTCCACGCCCGCGACTTCCGTCGTATCGACTTCCCAGCCCGGAATCGTCGTCGAGAGTTCCGTCAGCGTGCCGGCTTTCATGTCCGGAATGAGGAGCTTCTTTTGCGACGCATCGAGGCAGCAATCGGCAGCCGTCTTCAGCCCTTCGCCAATCAAGATCGGCTTTTGATCCGGACGAGGCATCGCCCAAATCTTGCCTTGCGTCCAAGACGTGATGAACAGCCGGCCCCAATAATCCCACACCAGGCCGTCGGCCCCTTCCATTCCTTCGGCGATCATCTCCGCAACTTTGTCGCTGAAGCGCACTCGCCACAACTGGCCGCGAGCCATATCGGCGACGATGAAAGCCGAACCGCCGTCAAAGGCCACACCGTTGGGCTTAGTCAGGCCGGAGATATTGTCGGCTGAGGCGACCTGGTCGATCTTGTCCAGTCGCACATCGATGCGGAAAACTGCGCCACCCTTGCCGTCGGCGCCGCTGTCGCTCACCAGGAAAATGCCGCCACCTTGATCGACGCAAATGTCGTTCAAAAAGATCGGCTTCACCGGGAACTTATCAGCCGCTTGATAGACCGAAGTCTTACCGTTGGCATCGATCTTCACGATCTTGTTTTTGTCAGTCGTGTAGAGCGCATCCTTGAAGAGGACGATCCCCTTGGGATCATCAAGCCCTTCGGCAAAGGTCTTCGCCTTGCCGTTTTCGATGACCGAGACCTTGCCGTCGCCATCTTTGCCGGGCTCGCCGATCTCGGTGATGTACAGCAGCCCCTTCGGCCCGATGCAAACCGACTCAGGCATCTTCATGCCTTCGACAATGGCCTTGGGCGTGTCGGCGGCGAGTGCCGGCAAGGTGGAAGTGAGCAGCAACGCTGCGGTAGTCCAAAAACGCTTCATTTCAATACCTCGATGTGGCGGAAATCTCTACGCAGGAACAGAGAACGTGCAGGAAAGTGGCGGGAAATGACATTATCAAAGCGATCGGAATGATGATCGTATCCACGGCCTGCCGCAAGTGGGGCGACTGGTGAGTCACAGGCGCTGCGACCGCTGCCCGCGACAATCTGGCTGACTGGCTTCGTAGAACTCGCGCTCTTGTATTCGGTTTTCCGCATCTCGCGCAACCTTGCGTACAACTCAGCTTGAATTGACGGTCCAAACTTCTAGCATTCTCACAGGCCTGCCGCTGCTCGCTTTTCTGAAGTCTTCTCCTCCTCTCTGGCATCGGAAGTGCGCAATGGTCGTTGCTGCGCGGCGGCGTCGAATTGGTTTCACACTTGTCGAGTTGCTGGTCGTCATCGCGATCATCGGCGTTCTGGTCGCACTCTTGTTGCCTGCCGTGCAGGCCGCTCGCGAAGCAGCGCGGCGTATGAAGTGTGGCAATAATCTGAAGCAACTCTCGTTGGGGCTGCACAACTTTCACGACACATACCTCACCTTTCCCAAGTACACCGACGGCAGCGTTGGGTGGACGTGTTTGATTTTGCCGTTCATCGAGCAGCGATCACTAGGTGATCAGGTGTTGCCGACCGCCGGTGCATACAGCGCTGGCCAAAATGCGAATCGTGTGATGGGCCAGTACAAGATGCCCATGTATCTTTGCCCTAGCTTTGCCAAAGATCGCTCGACAAGCACCATCGACGACATCACGGGCTTTGGTTTTGCCTACACCACGCACTACGTCGGCAACGCCGGCCCGATGGGCAACATGCCGGGGACGACAACCGCATATCAGGTGAACACGGTGGGCGCGGCGCAAGGCGGCCTCGCGGCGGACGGAATCTTGCCATTCATTCCAAGCGTGCAGACTACTTCGAGCCCAGTGCCAACGCCGCAGGGAATTCGCATGGGGGACATCACCGACGGCACGAGCAACACGATCATGCTGATGGAAATGGGGTGGCAAGGAATGGAAAACAGCTTGCGGTCCTGGGTGCGCGGCTTTGTCTGGAACAACGACGCTACCTGCTCCAAGAACCTGCAGAACGGTATGCGACTGGTGAAGTACAACGGAAGCAACAACTACAACAACGTGAGCATCGGCAGCAATCATCCGGCCGGCTGCAACATTGCCCTTGGCGACGGCAGCGTCCGCTTTATCACCGAAAGCATCGATCTCAACAAAGTGCTGCTACCACTCGCGAGCCGATTAGGTGGCGAAGTGATTCCCGAGTACTAACCCCGCAGCACGCAATCTAAAAACAAGCGAGAGAATAAATGTCCCGCCTTCACGTCGCAGTCGTCGCGCTTTTCGCATCGCTCGCCCTGTTTGTAACCGGCTGTAACCAGAATAATGGCCCCCCGCGCTATAAGCTCTCTGGCGAAGTCACCTTTGCCGGCCAGCCGATTCCCAATGGCCAGATCATCTTTACGCCTGATTCGTCGAAGGGGAACTCCGGCCCGCAGGGAATCGCGACAATTAAGGACGGCAGGTACGATACTTCTGCGCCCGAAGGCAGAGGCGTTGGCGGCGGCGCGACCATCATCCGCGTGACCGGCCAGGGCCCCGATGGACATCAACTGCTCTGCGAGTTTGAAGAAAAGGTCGATCTACCGAAACAAGACTCCGAACGAAAAATCGAAGTTCCCGCCACGGCGACAAATCGCAAGCCGGCGAGCCCGGAAGTTTAGTTGCGTTTGACTTGCGACCTTTCCCACCATTCCAGTAACCGCGGATTGATTCTCTGCCAACCCAGGCCGTGATACGACGGCTTACCGAGCGTTATTGCAATCACGATCGCAGTAGCTCCCAACGAAAGGCTGATCGTCGCTGGCCACGTGGGAAGCCCGAACAGGGCAGAGCAGCAGCCAGACAACAGAAGCAGTGCGGACCACTTCAGTTCGTTCGCACGCGACACGCGAAGTACATTGCAGAATAAAAAGAAATGACCGATGACGTAGGCAATCAGAAACGCGAGCAACGGCGAATACGACCAAATCATTGCACTGGCGACGGCTCCAGCCATGAGCACGCCGCCATCAAACGCAGAAATGCGAAAGCCCGGTTGGAAATCCGGCGCGAGCATTTATTCCACGCCAAACTTATGCACCGTTTGCGACTTGTAGGTCTCGCCCGGCTTGAGCACTGTGCTGGGAAAGCTCGGTTGATTTGGTGAGTCAGGATAGTGCTGAGTCTCGAGGCAGAAGGCTTCGTGCTGTTTGTGGTTGTTGCCAGCCGGGCTGCCGTCGAGGAAGTTGCCGCAGTACAGCTGAATGCCTGGCTCGGTTGTATAGACCTCCATCGTCCGTCCGCTCGACGGCTCCTTCACTTTGGCAGCGAGTTCCAGCTTGCCGCTCTGCCCACGCAACACATAGCAATGGTCATAACCCTTGGTGGTGTGCGGCGCCTTTTTGAGTTCCGCAATCTGATCGCCGATGGCGTGCATGGTGGTGAAGTCCATCGCGGTTCCCTTCACGGGTGCGAGCTCACCAGTGGGGATCGACGTGTCGTCGGTCGGAATCCAGCGATCGGCATTCAGCATCAGCTGATGCTTCAGAATGTCGCCACTGCCCCCGCCGGCCAAGTTCCAATAGGTGTGGTTCGTCATGTTGATGACGGTCGCTTTGTCAGTCGTGGCTTTGTAGTCGAACTTCAGTTCGTTCGCGTCCGTCAACGTAAACGTGACGGTCGTCTTCAGATTGCCGGGGTAACCTTCTTCGCCGTCTTTGCTGTCGCGAGAGAATTCCACGGCTTGGCCGTTTTCGACGGCAACTTCCTTGGCCGACCAGTTCACCATGTCAAAGCCGGCCAGGCCGCCGTGCAGATGATTCGGGCCGTTGTTCACGGCCAGCGTGTGGGCCTTGCCATCGAGCGTGAACTTACCCTTGGCGATGCGGTTGCCGTAGCGGCCCACGGTGCTGCCGAAGTAAGGATGCCGCTGCGTGTATCCCGCGAGCTTGTCAAAGCCCAGCGTGATGTTGGCCAGCTTGCCGTTCTTGTCGGGCGTTTCGACACTCGTCAGCGTCGCGCCCCAAGTGATCAGCTTCACGCGCAGGCCGTTCTTGTTCGTCAGCACATATTGATTAACGATCTGGCCATCGGCGGTCTTACCGTATTCGCTTTTCGTGGTCATAGCTTTGGCGTCAGCGCCGCGAGCGGCACCGGAGAGGAGAGAGAGGAAACCAAACATCATTCCGCAGACCAGCAATTTGTTCAACGGGACAAGCATGAGAAGCCTTTCCAGAGAGGAGAGCGGGGAACCATGGCCACACTTTAGCGGATGCGCGAGGCAGAAATCCACCACGCTCACTTCGCCGTCTTACTATCCGTAGGTGCCCACTGGTCGGCTCCCACAGTGGGTACCGACTGGCCCTCGCACCGTCGCGAGCCGAATAACCGTTCGGCAGTGAGGCAAAGACTTGCTGATCTCAAGCAAAATCCCGCATCGTCACTTCCTGCCCCTAGCCCCTTTTTGATTTTGGACGATAATTCAGGAGGGCAGCAGGCGGACCAGAGGAAGCTGTATAACTATCCCCTCATTCAGGGCGGAACCGCGATGGCGGAAGTGTTTGATCCGTATCGCAAGTGGCTCGGCATCCCGCCGAAGGATCAGCCGCCGAACCATTATCGCTTGCTGGGGATCGCTCACTTCGAAGACGATCCCGACGTCATCGAAAACGCTGCCACCCGCCAGATGGCCCACGTGCGGACCTATCAGGGTGGCAAAAACGGCGCGCTTTCTCAGCGCATTTTGAATGAGTTGACCGCGGCCAAATTGTGCTTGCTGCAACCGGCCAAAAAAGCGACCTACGATATTGCTTTGCGCGCCGACATGATCGCCTCGGGCAAGTTGTCGTCGTCGGGCATCCTCGAACCCGCCGTTGATGAGCAGGAAGAAATTGAGCCGCCACCCGCCGAGTATCGTTCGGAGGGGCGTTGGCGAACCAGCAACGACGACGGTGCGTTCGAATTTCCCGGGCCGGGGCCAGCGCCAGTTCCCATTCCCATGCCGTCGGGCGTGACTCCAATCACGACCGCGCCAGTGGGCGGCAAAGCCCGGCGTGGCCCTTATGGCGCCACGGCTGGTCGCGCTCGCAAGCCGAGTTCGGCGATGCCGGTTCTTCTCGGCTTGGGCTTTGTAGTCCTCGTTGGCCTGGCGGTCGCAGTGGGCATGTTCATTTCGAAAAATGAACCCGCGCTGAAGACGCCGACCAAACCAACGACTCCCGCCGAAAAAACGACACCCAAACCGGTCGACAAGGACAAGCCCGGCGCCAAGCCAGCTGAAAAGCCCACGCCCAAGAAGCCAGGGACGCCCAATCTGCCGGTCACTAACTCGCAGAAACCGTCGCCAGCGCCGGAGCCATCGCCGCAACATGTGGCAACCACCGCGCAACAAGATCCCCATCGCGAGCTCGCCAACGCCCGCCATGCGCTCGAACAGCGCGACGACGGCAGCTTTCGACTGCACATCAGTCAAACCGAGTTTCTGCTTGCTAAGCACAAGCCCCGCGACGTTGAAACTCTGAAAGCTGACGAAACACACCTCCGCGAGCTCGAAAAGCAGTTGAACAATTTCTGGCAAGCGGTTCGCGAAGGCGCCGATAAGAAGATCCCCAAAGGGCAAGCGATTTCCTTCAAACGGCACAATCTAGAAATCATCTCGCGCGAAGGAGATCAACTGAAATTCAAATTCGACGGTGTCGAACAAGTCACTGCCATTAAGAAGCTGCCGTCGCGGGTCGCCATGTATATGGCACTTCGCGTCTTCGGTCAGGATAACGTCGAAGGAAAGATTGCGATCGTCCTTTTTCAGCTGATCGATGCCGAAGCCTCGCACGATCAAAACTCGCAGCGATTGGCTGGCCGCTTGCTCGAAGAAATCGATCAGGCCGGCGCGAACAGCAATCCGACTCTCAAGCGTGAACGCGAAAAGTCGACGAAAGCCAGTTAAGACGACGCGGCTAAGACGACTACAGAGTTTTCAGATATTCGAGCACGGCGGTCTTCTCTTCTTCGGTCAGCTCGTCGGGAAAATCATGTCCCGTGCGACTCTTGCCGAACTCCAGTGAGTTGAAATACTCTCGCCGTTCCCAACCGGGCAAATCTCGCGGCAGGCTCTTGAACGTCTTAATCTCCAGGCCAACTTGTTTTTGATCATAGCCCGTTTCGCTCCGCTTCCAGACAACGGGGCGCTGGCTCGGATGCAGCAAATGCCAGAGTGTGGGGACGCTGCCGTTGTGCAGGTACGGCGCGCTGGCCCAGATGCCGTCGAGTGGCTGCGCGAGGTAACCCTTCGGTTCGGCGACGGTCGGTAACTTGCCGAAGTCGGTGAACCAACTGCCGCCGTAGGAATTGCGGTTCTGAGCGTTGAGCGCATTCAAGCGAACCGGATCGGTCTTCACTTCATCCAGCGGCACGACGCGGGCCGGCCAGCGATCGGCGGCGGCAACATCATCGCCATACTTGCCGTGGCAGTCAGCACAAACGCGGTTGAATGCGATGCGTCCTTGCGCGGCCAATTTTTGGTCGATTGCATGCGGATACTTCGGCGCCTGGACCGATTCGATGTAGGCAAACACATCACGGAAATCGGCTTCCCATTCTTTGAACTTCTCCGGGCCATTTTGCGGCACGAGCATGAACTGCATCAGCCCGCGATGCCCCTTGGCTGCGAAGGCATCGGCGTAGAGAAACTCCTTTTTCTTGAAATGCCACCACGGCGGCGCGTCCATATCATGATGCGTCATTTTCGGTGGCAGGCGGTCCTTGTGAACGTTCAGCTCCACATCGCGAAAGTTCATCAGCGCCACGCCAAACATCACCGCGTTCGTCGTGCCATTCGAACTCCCCAGTGGCACGATCAGGCTGCCGACATCCATCCGGCCGAGCGGTTTGTTATTCAGCAGTTTCACGGCCCGTGTATCGTCGGTCAGCGTTTGCAGCGCGAACCGCGAGTTCGGCAGTCCGGGAATGACCTTTCCTTCCACCTGCCCGCCGTGACAGGCAAAGCAGTTCATGGTCCACACGCCATTCGCATCCACGACATACTGCAACGGCTTCGTCGGATCATCGGGCCGCGGCGTGAGACCATAGCGGCTGAACGCCATCTTCCGCCGCTCTTCCGGCGTGGCCTTTTCCGCCTCGCTCCGCAACGGCTCGGGCCATTGCGTCCAAGCGGCATCGAAAACTTCCTGCGTAAAGTCCGCAGGCAGATAAACCTTCTGCGTCAGAAATTGGTAACCACGCTCAGCAGCCGTTTGCGGTTCTTTGGCAGCTGAATTCCCGGCGATCAAGATGCAAACGGCGATAACGCTCGCAGGCAGCATGAGAATGCGGTTGTGCATGAAATTACCGACGCCGAGAAGGAACAATACCCTCATCCTATCCGAGAGCAACATCAAGGCAACCGCGAATTCGAGCGGCTGTTAACAGCCAGCGTGACTCATGGGTGGGGGTAGAGTAAAATTCATCTTAATGTCAACCGACCTCACCACTTCGAACTTCTCGCCTACCGAAGGGCAATTTCCGGCACCCGCGTATCCGGTCTATCGGTTCTCGATTGCCGAGTACCTGCAAATGGCCGATTCTGGCTTGCTCGCCCACGCAGACGTCGAACTCCTAGACGGAATCGTTGTTCCAAAGATCACGCGAAATTCCTGGCACGATGCGACGCTCGGACGAGTTCATTTACTGCTTGTCACTGCTCTCCTCAGCAAGCCCTGGCAAGCCAGAAATCAGTCGGCAATGGTTACGAATCGAGGCGTTCCTGAACCAGACATTGCCTTGGTGCGTGGTACGCACGACGATTACCTAGTGCAGCGTCCCACCAGTCGTGACACAGGCCTCGTCATCGAGATTTCCGATTCAACGCTGAAGTTGGATCGGCAAAAGGCAGAGATCTACGCGGATGCAGGCGTGCCTCAATATTGGATCATCAGTGCAGTTGACCAGTGCGTTGAGATCTACGACCAGTTGCAGCGAGATGCCGCGGGCCAGATGGTTTACGGCGCGAAGCGGATTATTCGCGGCTCTGAAACGGTGCAATTGTCTCTTGATGGGACGCTGATGGCTACGTTTGCCGCTGACCAGCTTGTACCGCCTTTGCCGGTTCAACGGTGATGCCAGCTGCGGGAAATAAGCCTTATCCTCGAGGCGACTCCGATTCTGCCGCAACATGTGGCTTCAACGTCCAAAGCTTGGTATCAGGGTTTTGGAGTACCACGCCTTCCTTCTCCATAATCGCTAGCAGCGTGCGCGAAATGTGTCCTTCATGCTCCACATGCCCTGTGTAGATTCCCAGGGCTCGACCGATATCCGAGTTGCGAAGGCCGGACTCGGGGCCGTTCTTCATAAGCAAGTAAACCGCTGCTTTTAGATCGGCGATGGCGCGTTGGGCCATCATGTAAGCCTCTACCATTTGACGTCCCTTGATCGAAAATCCTACAAGATCGACCGAATCACTTTGCCGCTGTTCACGATCTTGATCGGCCGGCCTTCGGGTGTGAGGAACTCTTGCTCGGGATCGATGCCGCAGAGATGCGAGATGGTGGCGAAGAGATCTTCCGGGCCGTGTGATTGATCGGCGGGGCGCTCGGCGCGGTCGTCGCTGGCGCCGATCACTCGACCGCCTTTCACGCCGCCGCCACCGAGCAGCACGGTGAAGCTGGGGCCCCAGTGATCGCGGCCGGCGTTCTTGTTGATGCGCGGCGTGCGGCCAAATTCGCCGGTCACGATCACCAGCGTTTTCTCGAGCATTCGGCGATCGGTTAGATCGCGAAACAGAGTTGCGACAGCGGGATCAAATTGCGGCAGCAGGTCGCGCTGCAGCGTTTTGAAGTTACCGTCGTGTGTATCCCAGTTGCTGTGCTCGATCGTCACGCAGCGAACGCCGGCTTCAACGAGGCGGCGGGCCATGAGGCAGGATTGGCCGAGCGTATTGCGGCCGTATTCATCGCGGAGCTTGTCGTTCTCCGCATGCAGATTGAAAGCCTGCTTGGCCTGCGGACTGACGATGAGATCGAACGCCTTTTGCCGAAAGACATCGACGGTCTTCGCCCGGCTATTAGCTTCGAGCTCGGCTCGCTGCTGAAACTGATCGACCTTAGATAGGAGTTGCTGCCGCGCGTTCAAACGATCAGCCGACAACGTCAGCGGCGGCGCGAGATCAGGAACCGCAAAATCCGGAGCAGCCGGATCGGCATCGACGCTGAGCGGAGCGCACGTTGCGCCGAGATAGGCCGCGCCGGCGCTATTATGCATTTGCGGCAAGCAAACATACGTCGGCACCGGGCTCGCCGCGCGGGCCGATGCCTTTTGCGGGCCGAGCGTCTTCGCCATGATCGAACCGAGCGATGGTCGTTGGTTGTTCGGCAGCAAACTCGGATTAAAACCTGCCTGCGGAAAGTAACCAGTCAGCATGTAATGGTCAGCCGGCCCGTGGTCGCTGTTCTTATGACCGAAGCCGCGCAGCAGCGCGACCTTGTCCATCTGCTGGGCCATCTTCGGCAGCAGATCGGCGATTTGCAGGCCAGGAACATTCGTCGACCGCGGGTTGAACTCGCCGCGAAACTCCGCCGGTGCGTTCGGCTTCATGTCGAACGTATCGATTGTGCTCAAACCACCCTTGAGAAAGACATAGATCACGCTCAAGCCGCGATCGTTCGCGGCCTTGGCGATGTTCTCCGCCTGCAGCATGTTCCCGATCGAGAGTGAACTGCCGAATAGCCCGGTCAGGCCGATCTTGAGCAAGTCGCGCCGGGGCAATCCATCACAAAAGGTGCGGTTGGTCATGAGAAGTTCTCGGGCAGTGCGAGGAATTTAATCCTAGTGATTAAATACAAACTCCAGCGAATTTAACATCGTCCACGCCAGGTCTTCGGCTGCAGTGCGGCGAGCATCGAGCGGAGTCTTGCCGGGCACAGGTCTGGCGGAACGAAGGTATTCGACGGCAGTTTGGGTTTCGGTGTTGGTTGGCAGGCGGCAGAAGATCGTCAGATACAACTCTTCCGTCAGGCGGTCGTCGGCTGGTTGCTGCTGAGCCAGGCGGGCGATCAAACCCCCTTCGTGCGCGAGCTTTTCTTGCACTCGCTGCGAGTTGAGCAAATGGAGCACCTGCGAAACGCTGGGCTCGCTCACGCGTTCGCATTCGCAGGCCGTGACCCGCACCGGTCGGCCGAAGAGTTTCAAAAAGTAGTGATCTACCTGACTGTCCCATAGTTCGATGGCGCGGGTGTTCGGCGGCGTTCCCTCGTAGCGCTCGGCCACGCCCGTCGCTTGACAGAGGGCATCAAGCAGAACTTCCGCATCCATTCGCTTGAGCAAAGCTCGCGAGTAATTTTGCTCATCGCGGAGGTTCGTCGGATTCGTCGCGGTCGACTGTTGATAAGTGCGCGACATGGCGATCGATTTTAGCGCCGCTCGCAGATCATATTTCTGTTCGGTCAAGTGCTTTGCGAGCGCGGTGAGGAGTTCTGGATTGCTTGGCGGGTTTGTTGCTCGCACATCATCAACAGGCTCGACCAAGCCGCGGCCGAGCATGTGAGCCCACAGGCGGTTGGCCAGGTTGCGCGCGAAGAACGGATTGTCGGGCGAGGTCATCCAGGCCGCGAGTTCGACGCGCCGATCGCCGGCGACATTCTTTTCGGGCATCGGCTGGCCGAGCGGATGAGCGGTGACCACCTCGCCGGTGCGAGGATGCTTCGTTTGCGGATCGCCCGCGGCCACGAGGATTTCGCCGAAGGGACTCTTTTTATTCTGCAACTGCGCAAAGTAGGCCGTCATGCCGAAGTAATCGGTCTGGCTCCAGCGATCGTACGGATGATGGTGGCACTGGGCACATTCGATCCGCACGCCGAGAAACACTTGCGACACTGCGCTCGCGGCTGGCCCTGGCTGCGGTACGGCTTTGAAGAGATAGCCCTGTGGGTTTTCGCTCAATGGCCCTTCGGCGGTAACGACCGCGCGGGCGAATTGATCGAGCGGCATGCTGGCCGCGAGGGCGGTGCGAATCCAGCGATACTCGTCGTAGGCCGCTTTGTGGCCAAGCGCCTGCCGATCGACGCGTAGCAAATCGGCCCACTTCAGCGCCCAATAAGTAGCGAACTCGGGCCGCTGCAGCAATTCATCGACGAGGGCTTCTCGTTTGTTCGGCCGAGCGTCATTCAAAAAGCGGCGGGCTTCTTCCGCGGTTGGCAATGTCCCGATGAGGTCGATCTGCGCGCGGCGGAGAAAGTCAGCATCGCTGCAAAGATCTGCAGGAATAATGTTGAGTTGCTTCAACCGACGATAGACCGGGCCATCGATAAAGTTGTGCTCGGCGATCTCCGGATAATCGGCGATCGCCTCTGGCCGAGGCACGATCACGTGCAGCACGTCGACCTGGCCCATGTAGCTCGCCATGACCGCGACCACGCCCGGCGTTTGACCGGCAGTGACCAGGCCCTCTTCGGTGACTGCGGCGAGTGCGTCGTGATTGGATTGAAATCGGGCCAGCCGAGTAACGTCGATCTGCCGGTCGTCGCTCATGGTGGCAACGACACGCAGTTGTTGCGTCTGGCCTAGGCCGAAGGTTCGCTCGTGGGGCGTGAGTTCGATTTTCGCGACTGTCGGATCGTCCTTGGAACCGAGCGGCAGACCTTCGCCGATCCAGCGGCGGAGCGTTTCGTATTCAGGCCGATCGGTTGTGATCCGCACGCCGCCGCCGTGAGGAGCGCTGCCGCTCGCTTTGCGAAGGAGCAAGCTCCGTTCGGGAGCAGCGGGAAAGACTCGGCGGCCGCGCGATTCCTGCGTCAGCGCGCGATAATCGGCTGGTGGATCAAAACCAAACACCGACAACTTAAAGCCGTTCTGCCCTTCGGCTTTGCCGTGGCAGCCCGAGGCGTTGCAAGCAAACTTGCCCAGAATCGGCACGATGTCGTTTTCGAAGTTCAACTGCCGCGGCTCTTGCGTGCCGCTCACAGTAACTGCGACCGAAGTCTTCACGCCACCCGCACTGATTTCGATCGTGGTCGTGCCGTCTCGCTTGGCGGTGATCATGCCTGTCGCGCTAACAGTCGCAACGTGCGGATCGGCAGCGAGATATTCCACGCCGTGCGTCGCATCGCGCATCAACTTATCTGCGCCGATCCCTTCGACCAACAATTGCCAGTTGGCTTCCGCACCTTGCAGAACAACTTGTGGCCGATCAGCGCGCAGTTCCTTGATAGCAGTCTCTTCCCCTCGCGCCAGACAGGCAGCGAAAGAAAGGAGGCAAACTGGCCAGAGCTGAAATGCAAGCAATCGCATCATGCAGGCCTTGGTGGGGGAGGAAGGTGGGAGCATCTGCGGGGGCCGGATGCATCAACGTATCGTAATCCAGCCGCAGCACCGGTCGCAACCTGATTCCAGACAATGAATTGCT